>CACMFU010000001.1 GCA_902613065.1 uncultured Pelagibacteraceae bacterium
TTTAAAAATTTAATCTCTGGAATTTTAGTTTTGGTTGAAAAAAGATTTAGAATTGGTGATTGGATCAAGGTTGATGGGGTTATTGAAGGAGTTGTTGAAAACATCGGATTTAGATCAACGGTTATAAGAAAATTTGATAAGTCATTAGCAATTATTCCTAACTTTCAGTTTGCAGAAAATGCAGTGATTAATAATACCAGAAAAACTAATTGGGCTATTAGTTGGATAATAACTCTTCAATATGACACCACTGTTGAACAATTAAAAACAATAAGAGATAATATTGAAGACCACATTAATAAAGGTGAAGATTATGACCAGTCTGTGGGAGTTGCTGTTAGAATAGATAAGTTTTCAGATAGTTCAATTGATATGTATGTTAGATGTTTTACAAAAACAAATAGCTGGACTAATTATTTACAAGTTAAAGAAAACTTGGCACTTGAAATAAAAAAAATTGTTGAAAGTAAAGGAGCTGCCTTTGCATTTCCTAGTCAGTCCATTTATGTTGAAAAAAAATGATTGCTATATTTTATTTAGCACTTCAAATTTTAAAACTTTACTCATATGTTGTAATCGCTAATGTCGTAATAAGCTGGTTAGTTGCTTTTAATGTTTTAAATACCAGTAATCGGTTTGTATATTTAATATTAGATTTCACTTATAAGATGACAGAACCGATTCTAATGAGAATTAGAAGATTTTTACCTAACCTAGGGGCTTTTGATATTTCACCTATCGTACTTCTTTTGTTGATATGGTTTATAGAAATGTGTATGAAGCTTTACGTTGCACCACTTATATTTTAATAAATGATTTTAATTGATGGAAAAAAGACTGCCGCTGATCTAAGAGAAGAGCTAAAAAAAGAAGTCTTAGCTTTAAAAGATAAGCATAATAAAGTACCAGGTTTAACAGTTATATTGATAGGGGATTTAGCGCCTAGTCAAATTTATGTTAAAAATAAAGAAAAATCTGCGAACGAAGTAGGTCTTAAATCAGAGGTGATCAGATATCCTGATAGTGTTGAAGAAATTGAAGTATTAAAAAAAATTGAGGAACTTAACAAAGACGATTCTGTTTCAGGAATTTTAGTTCAGTTGCCACTTCCAAAACATATAGATAAACAAAAAGTAATAGAGGCTATTATACCGGAGAAAGATGTTGATGGCTTTCATCCAATGAATGTTGGTAATCTTTCATCAGGTTATGAAAGCTCTATACCATGCACTCCTTTAGGTTGTTATTTATTAATAAAAAAAATTGAACCAAACCTTAATGGAAAAAAGGCTGTTATTGTAGGAAGATCAAATTTAAATGGTAAGCCGATGACACAATTGCTGTTAAAAGAAAATTGTACAGTTACAATTACACATTCAAAAACAAAAGATCTTAAGGGAGAATGTTTAAAAGGAGATATTATTGTTGCGGCTGTCGGCATTCCAGAACTTGTAAAGGGTGATTGGGTTAAAAAAGATGCTATTGTAATTGATGTAGGAATTAACAAAACTGAAAATGGTTTAGTAGGAGATGTTGCTTTCGATGAAGTATCAAAAGTCGCAAAAGCTATAACTCCAGTTCCGGGTGGAGTTGGACCTATGACTATTGCATGTTTGTTAAAAAATACAATTGAATGTTTTAAAAGGAACTTAAAATAATTAATTATTCACAATACTTTCAAATTTTAATTCTAAATCTTGAATTACTTTTTCATTTTCGAAGAGATTTTTATTAGCTTGCTCACTGTAATATTTTTTTAAATCAAGATTTATATTATTCGCAAATTCAACACACAAATCAACATACTCGTCAACTTCTTTTGCTATTGGTGGGTTCTCAATTTCCATTTGATTATAAGCACCTGTAACAATTCTACTTTTTAAATATTTTGTAGGCATTGTAACTGTTGGAGTTCCATAATACATAGATTCATGAAAGCTATTTCCCGCTCCAAAAATAAATGGATCTAATAATACTGAGGATTTTCCACAGTCATTTATAAACTGTTCAACTGTTAACTTTTCTTTAAAATAAATACGATCAATATTCGTTGTTACTGTTTTTTTTAATCTATAGAAAAATTTTTTTGTTAATTCTTCGTTTGAGTCTTTAATAAAATAAATTTCTGCTTTTTTGTCTTTTTTAAGAATTTTATTTATTGCTAAATCGAAAGAAGGATGCATTTTTATTAGATTTTGGGGGCAAGAATAAATATTTTTTTTGACCATTAAGTCTTCTCTCAGTTGGTTTATAACTTTTGGTTTGTAAAAATACATTGGTAGATAATTAGATAGCAAAACTTTTTCACTATATCTCTTTTGACAATCTTCAATTTCTAGAAATTTCGATGATAAAAAATAATCAATTTTTGAGTTTCCAGTTGTTTCTGGGTGGCCCCATGAAGTCATTTGAATTTTTGCTAGTCTAATTAATGTCAAATAATATAGATTTTGAGACATGTGTATGTCTGTGTAAAATAATATATCTAAGCATTTTTCTTTAATTAAATTAACTTTTTGGTAAAAATTCTCAGGTAAAAAAACGTTTTCGTAATCATACATCATAGAGTTTCTTTTCAATTCTTCATATCTTGTTCCTGGTAGCGTCTTATCTGAATAAAATATATAAACATCAAATTTTGATTTATCTAATTTATAAATAATACCCTCAAATAACTTTAAAATAGTATGATTTGTAAAAAATTCTGAAATAAAACCTATTTTAATTTTTTTATTTCTTACTCTATCTTTAAGATCAAGTTGGTTCAGTTCTGGATATATTTTTTTAAATAATTTCGTAAATTTTTTATTAATTTCCAAATTATCCTCACCATCATATGATAACCAAAAATTTGGAGGTACTAATGGATTTTTTTCCAGATTTAAAGTGTTTAAATTTTCTTCATATAAAATTTTTTTAATATTTTCTGAATAACCTTCCCTAAAATTTTTAATCTGATCTACAGAATCAAATAATTTAGGGTAATAAAGGTTTAATTTCATTTTTGTAAAATCATCAAAATAATCCTCTGAAGATGAAATTTTCTTTAATTTCTGAATTCCATTAATGTCGTCTAAATTTATATATACTTCATAAAGCAATAACAGTGCTTCTTTTTTTTCTTCTAATGAAACACTAAAAGATATTAATTTTTCCAGGTGGTCTTTTGCTTTCTTATAATTTTTTACTTTAAAGTATGTTTTTGACAAATTCAGAATTATGGATCCTCTTTTTGGTTGTAATTCCAATGATTTTTTAAATTCAATGATTGCTTTATCAAATTCTTTCTTAATAAATAAATTTATTCCTTCTAAGAAAAATTTTTTTGCTTTTTCTTGATTATCCATTTTAATATTGAATATATTTAAAATATTAAATTAAACAAATTATTACTGATTTCTTATAAGTGGATAAACCTTGGGATTTAAGTACTTAAGATTAGTTAGCATAATTAATATCAAGGTTACTGCACCTATAGAAACACCAAGATAAATTAAAACTTGAAAATCAAATTGCCAAACTAATTCAAAGATATTTTCCATAATAAATTTTGAACCAATCACTGCAAAAAAGATTGCAATTAATATTACCGACATAAAAATAATTATAAATTCTATTAAAGAGGAAAATATAATTTCTTTTTTTGAAAAACCTAAAATTTTAAATACAAGATTTTGGTACTCTTTTACTTTTCCTTGAACCATTATAGCACTTGAGATAACAATCAATCCAATGACAATTGTTACACCAGAAATTAGAGTTACAGCTATGAAAACTTTATTTAAAACTGATGTTACTTTGTTTAAGTAATCAGCAATTTTTATCATAGACAAACTTGGTAATACTTCTAACATTTTGGTTTCATCAAAATTATCTGGATTTTTAAACTTAGCAGTTGCTAAATATTCATGTGGAATTTTTATTGCAAATTGTGGATTAAATAACATTGCAAAATTAATACTTAGATCACGATAATCAACTTCTCTAAAATTAACTATTTCTCCATCAATTTCTCGACCATAAATGTTTAAAGTAAAAATATCTCCCAACTCTATATTAAAATCTTTAGCCACTTTTGAATCAAGTGATATCTGAAGTTGGTTAGGTTTAGATAAATCCCACCATTCTCCTTTTAAAATTGGGTTATCTTTAGGAATATTTTCAACCCAAGAAGATCTTCTTTCACTTCCAATTACCCAATAACTATCATTATCTGGTTTAATATAGCTATTTGGATTCACACCATTAATTTTTAGTATTCCGGAGGAAACCATAGGCACTATTTCAATGTTCGCATCAGGGTTCATTTTGTAAACACCTTGTTCAAATTTTTCCTTTTCACCTTTTTGGATTCCAACAAAAAAATAATCAGGGGCAATATCTGGAATAGATCTTGCAATTTCTCTTTTAAAATTTGTTCCAACTAAGGCTAAAGTTAATAATAAAGTTACACCCAAACCTAACGACATAATTGTAATAGGCGTGATACTTTTTGTTTGAGTTATATTTTTTATTGATACTTTTAATGAAATATTTGAACTAAAATTAAACTTTTTCAGTAAATAAATTATAACTTTTGAAAGTAAAAAAAATACAATTAGACACACAAAAAAAGCAAGAAAATAACCCAAGCTATATGAAGGTCTTTCGGATCCCAATGTAAACAATAAAACTAAAAATGATAACAAAATAAAACTTAAAATAATTGACTTTTTTGAGTAATAAAATTGCAGGTTTTGGAATACATTTCTAAATAGGTTTGATGCTCTAACTTGATCAATTGAACTTATTGTTGGTATTGAAAAAATTATAAGAACTAAAAAACCTACAATAAATATTTTTATAAAATTAATTAAAGAGAATTTTGGATCAACATTTAATCCCAACCCATCAGATAAATATTTATCAGCAATTGGTACAATTAAAAAACTTGAGCAATAAGAAATTACAGTAATAATAAATAATAATATTAATAATTGAAGATAATAAAGTGTTTTTATATTACCTGAATAAAATCCTACAGCTTTTCTTACAGCAATAGACATATTGTTCTGGTTTATAAATGACAACAATGTATTAGCGATACCTATTCCAGCAATTAACATTGCACTAATTGAAACTAAAGAGAGAAATTGGGAAAAATTATTAATTATCCTTTTTAAGCCACTAGCTGAATTTTCTGGAAATCTAAGTTTTACTTTTTTGTCATCTTTAAAAATATCTTTGATCTTGCTTTCTATTTTTTCTGGATCATCACTTGGTTTAAACTTTACTTTATATTCATAATTTAAAAAACTACCTATTCCATTTAGTTTTAGTATCTCCAAAGTTTGTTTTCCTGCTAATGCCCAATCTCCAAAAGCTACAAACCCACTGACATCAGGTACAGATTTTATAATTCCAACAACTATGAAACTTTGATCCTGTACCTTAACTTTGTCATTTATTTTTATCTTTAATGTTTTTGATAAACTTTCATTAATCAAAATTGTCCTGGGTTCCTTTTGCATCCTTTCATAAGCATCTTCTGGCTCATAAACAACTTCACCGTATAATGGATATTTTTCATCAACTGTTTTAATTCTTGTAAATAATGATTTATTTTTTTCTCTGCCTGTCGTAGAAAGCATTGTACTGAACTCTATCATTTGTGAGACAGTTGAAAATTCCATTACTTTATTGACTAAATTAAGATCCCCCTGATTACGGTTATAATCGATTTCGAGATCTCCACCCAAAAGAACTTTTGCATTATCATTAAGCTCTTTTTTTAAACTATCTTCAATTGTAAAGATGGCACTTAAAATGAAAAGACTTATAAACAGCGTTACAATAATGCTTGAAATTTTTTTATAATTTCTGCTTAAATCCTTCAAAGCATATTTGAATATTAAACTTAACTCCGAAGAATTATTTAATTTTTCCATCTTTGATTTTAATTTTTCGTTTTGCTTTGTCTGCTAATTTTGGATCATGTGTCACCATTATTAAAGAAGACCCTTCTTCTTTGACGTATTTAAATAAAATTTCAGAGATCATTATTGAGTTTTCGGTATCTAGGTTACCAGTTGGTTCATCAGCTAAAATCAAATCTGGTTTCATTGCAATAGCTCTTGCAATAGCCACACGTTGTTGTTCTCCACCTGATAATTGACTTGGAAGATTATTGAATCTATGTTTTAGACCAAATCGATCTAATAAACTTTTTGCTGCTTTTTCAGGATTTTTAAATTTATTAAGTTCTAGTGTTAAAGCTACATTTTCAACAGCTGTATAATTTGGAATTAAATAGAAAGATTGAAATATAATTCCTATATTTTTCTTTCTAATTTCAGATACTTCGTCTTCATTAAGATTTGTTATTTCCCTGTCTTGAAATATAATTTTCCCTGAGGTTGGACGTTCTAGTCCACCAATAAGCATAATCAAGCTTGTTTTTCCTGACCCACTTTCTCCAACCACAGATACAGTTTCTTTTTTTTTTATAGTTAAATCAATATTTTTTAAAACATTGATATTGTCCTTCCCAGTTTGGTATTTGAGATTTATTTTTTTTAATTTAAGAAGTGTGTTCATGAATAAAAGTTTATTTATAAAAATATTGTTATTCTTTCTAGTGCACATAAATGCAAGTGCAATAGAAAAGGTTATATTATTCGGCGATAGTTTAATGGCGGGTTATGGTCTACCTAAAGAACAACACTTATCTTTGGTTTTAGAAAGTAATCTCGTTAGGAGTGGTTTAAATATTAAGGTAATAAATGGAAGTGTGTCAGGAAGTACTTCATCTGGTGGATTGAATAGAGCAGAATGGAGTTTATCAGAACCTGGTATTGATCTAATCATCCTTGGTCTTGGGGCAAATGATATGCTTAGAGGAATTCAACCAGATGAAACTGAAAGAAATTTAGAAGAAATAATTAAAATTGCTAATAGTAAAAAAATAAAAATTATAATAGCCGGGATGGTTGCGCCAACATCTCATGGAACTAAATATAAAAAAAATTTTGATGCTATTTATCCTAAATTGTCAAAAAAATATAATTTACCTTTAATTCCATTTTTGCTAGAGGGTGTTGCTCTTGATCCAAATCTAAATCAACAAGATGGCATACATCCTAACAAAGCTGGAACAATAGTTATAAGTAATACAATTCAAGATATTATTTCAAAAAATTATTAATTGGATATGAAAAAAAAATATCATCATTTAGCAAATGGCACATTTCGTAATCCTGAAGGATCAAAGGTGATTGATATGAATTTCAATTGGTCGTTTAAGGTCTTTAACCAAGAAAAAAAAAAATTAGATATGACTTTTCCTGAAAGTAATATCATTAAAAAAGAAAAAGTTTTATTGGATTTAAATAATTTCCAAAAAGAAGATTATGTAGCGTGGATAGGTCATGCAACATTTTTATTAAAATTAGGGGAAATAACAATAATAACAGATCCAGTTTTTTCAAAAAATGCAGGACCTTTATTTTTTGGGCCAAAGAGATTTACCGAACCAGCATTAAAACTTAATGAGATACCAAGAACAGATATTTTTCTACTAACTCACAATCACTATGATCATCAAGACATGAAAACAATAATGAGATTTCCTTATAAAGATTCTAAAGTTTTAGTACCTTTAGGACTAAAAAAATATTTTAAAATTAATAGATTTAAAGATGTAAATGAAATGGATTGGTATGATCAAATAAGAATAAATCAGAATTTAAATATTACTTTTTTGCCATCAGTCCACTGGTCAAAAAGGAGTTTAACGGATACTAACAAAACTTTATGGGGTAGCTATTTGATTGAATACAAAGGAAAAAAAATATTATTTTCATGTGATACTGGTATTGGAAAAATATATAAAGAATTGGGAGATAAGTACGGTCCAATTGATTTAACATTTATTAACATTGGCGCATATAATTTTTATCCTATGGCATCAATTAAAGATTCTTCTGCTTACCACACTAACCCCGAAGAAGCCCTTGGACTTGCTAAAGATTTAAAAAGTAAAAAAGTAATTGGAATGCATTGGGGAACTTTCGTCTTATCACTTGAACCAATATTAGAGCCCCCTTTAAGGTTTAAGCAAAATGCAGAAAAATTTGGATTTAAAAAAGATGATGCAATTACTTTTAAAATTGGTGAATTTAAATTATTTAAAGAGCTTTTTGATACTAAATAGAATTTTCCATCAACCACAATCCATCTTCATTTAAAAAATATAGTTTACCATTTATAGGATGAATTTGTATGTCTCTGATTCTTCCAATTTTATCTTTAAATATTATTTCCTCTTTTACGTTTGATAAATCATTAAACTCTAATTTTCTTAAAGACTTATCTTTAAGAGAAGTAATTAATGCATGACCATTCCATTCTTTAAATTCATTCCCTTTGTAAATTGTGATTGCACTTGTGGCTATAGATGGAACCCAATATTGAATGGCTTTTGTAAAGCCAGGTTTCCATTTTGGCCCTATTGGTATACCTGAATAATTTGTGCCACCCCATCCAAGAATTTTCCAACCATAATTTTCACCTTTCTTTGCTTCACCAAACCAATCGCCTCCTTTTGCACCATGATTACTCATATAAATTTTTCCATCAAAAGGTGATAAAGTTAAACCTTGAGGATTTCTTACACCAATTTGATATATTTCAGGTAGCCAGTCTGATTTCCCCTCAAAACGAGGATTGTCTTTTGGAATGCCACCATCTAGATAAATCCTAATTATACTTCCTGGATGTTTATTTCCATCTTGAGCAATCATTCCCCCGCCTCTTTCACCTGCAGAAGCAAATATATAATTGTCTTTAATTACCAGTCTTGAACCAAAATGATAAGGCGAGTCAATTGGTGGATTGGCTTGAAAAATATTTTTAAAATTTAATTTGTTTTTATTAAATTTTGCACGCGCAATTGAAGTACTAGTCTTCCAATTATTTCTATTTTCTGTGTATGAGATGTAAATGTAATCTTCATGATACAGAATATCCAATAATCCTCCCTGTCCATATTCTACAAAATTTAAGTTATGGCCAATTTCACTCATCTCTCTTGTTGAAATATTAACAAGTTTTATTTTGCCACCTTTCTCGGTAATAATCATTTCATTATCATTAATGAACGACGAACCCCAAGGTGTTTCTAATTCAATAATTTTATTAAAATTAAAATTTTTACTAAATGAATTAGTTGAGAATAATATTAAGGATAAAAGAAATAATAATTTCTTCACTCTATGAAAGTTTTGATCTACCACCATCGACAGCAATAATTTGTCCTGTAACCCAAGAACTGTCTTCAGTTATTAGAAATTTTGCAAGCGAAGCTGAGTCTTTACCTTCCCCAAGTCTTTTTAATGGATGGGCTTTTGCTATACCATCAGCTAAAACTTTATTTTTAAGCATTGGCTCTGCAATTTTTGAATTAGTTAAACTTGGAGCAATGCAATTTACTCTTATATTAGGAGCAAATTCTGCTGCTAAAGAAACAGTTAATCCTTCAACAGCTGCTTTAGTTGAAGCTATAATTGCATGATTTGTAAAACCCCTTTGAGCAGCAACAGTTGAAAACAAAACAATCGATCCTTTATTTTTTTTTAAACTTTCTTGATAACCTTTAATTAAATCTACTGCGGAATATAAATTTAGTTTCATACATTTTGTAAAATCTTGTTCTGAAACCATTCTCAAAGGCTTTAAATCAATTGAACCAACACAATAAGCTATACCTTTGATATCATCTATTTCGGACTTAATCTTTTCAACAAAACCATTTTCTAAAACATTAGAGACTGTATATTTGCAATTTAGTTTTTCAGACAAAGATTTTGTTCTTTCTTCATCCCTACCGATTAAATGTACTTCTTTGCCGGCTGCGTATAACTGTTCGGCCAAATTAGATCCGATAGATCCTGTCGCACCTACTACTAAATATTTTTCTGACATAAATTTTTAAAGAGTTATATATAGTTAATGAAATTATTTTTTCTACTTGGAAATCAGCTTTTCTCAGAGAAATATCTAGAAAAGTACAGAAAAGACCACTTTTTCTTTATGGCTGAAGATTATCAGCTTTGTACGTACGAAAAGCATCATAAACAAAAGATATTATTGTTCTTATCTTGCATGCGATCTCACGCAGATAGACTAAAAAAAAATAAATTTAAATTAGAATATTCTTCGATCGAGGATAAATCTTTCAAGCTGGATTACACAGAAAAATTAAAAAAAATAATTAAAGCAAAAAAAATTAAAGAAATTTCAAGTTTCGAAATTGAGGATAAGTTTTTTGAAAATAAAATTACCAATTTTTTAAAAAAGGAAAAAATTAAATGGAATATTATTCAAACACCAATGTTTTTAAATTCTAGAGAAAAATTTAAAAACTATTTATCGAAATCAAAAAAACCTTTTATGGCAGTTTTTTATAAAGAGACTAGAAGAGATTTGGATATACTCATGAAAAAAGATGGTAATCCAGAAGGAGGCAAATGGAGTTTTGACGAAGAAAATCGAAATAAACTTCCAAAAAATATATCTATACCCAAATTTCCTAAAATTACTGAGACTGTTCATACGAAAAAACTAAAAATTTCAATTGATAAAAATTTTAAAAGTCATCCAGGTAATACGAATGATTTTTGGTTTGCCACGGAATATGATGATGTAATTAAATTATTAAATTTTTTTATTAAAGAGAAATCAAATTTATTTGGGGATTATGAAGATGCAGTTGATCAGAAAGACAATATATTATTTCATAGTGCTTTAAGTCCTTACATCAATTTAGGTCTTATCACTCCAGAATTTATAATTAAAAAAGTTTTAGATTTTCACAACAAAAATAAAATAAGATTAAATTCCTTAGAGGGTTATATTCGTCAAGTAATCGGGTGGAGAGAATTTATGAGAGGAATATATCAAAGCTATTCAAAAGAAATGGAAACTAGAAATTTTTTTAAACAAAATAGAAAAATGAAAAACTCATGGTACGAAGGAACAACAGGATTACCACCTTTAGATTATGCTATTAAAAATGCAGTGAATTATGGTTGGTCACATCATATTGAAAGGTTAATGATCTTATCAAACATAATGAATTTATGTGAAGTTAAGCCAACGTATGTTTACAAATGGTTTATGGAAATGTTTGTGGATTCCTCTGACTGGGTAATGGTCCCGAATGTTTACGGAATGGGGCTTTTCAGTGATGGAGGAATCTTTGCAACAAAACCATATATTTGCGGCTCCGCTTATTTCATGAAAATGATGGATTTTAAAAAAGGAGAATGGTGCAATACTATGGATGGTCTTTATTGGAGATTCATAAACAGAAATAGAGCCTTCTTTTTAAAAAATCCTAGACTTTCTATGATGGTTAGAATTTTCGATAAAATGAAACCTGATAGAAAAAAATTAATTTTAGCTGAGGCAGAAAAATTTATTAAACAAAATACTGCATAGTGAGAAAAGAAAATTTACCCACAAAAATTTGCCCTGTATGCAAGAGACCTTTTACTTGGAGAAAAAAATGGAAATTAAACTGGGATAAAGTGAGATATTGTTCAAAGAAATGTTCAAAAAATAATTAATTAACAACAAGAGCAGCTTTTCTTTTTCTCTGGTTTTTTTGCTTCAATCACTTCTTCTTCGGGGGCTGATTGTTCAAGAATTTTTGCTGCTTCAGCTTCTTTCTCTTTTAATATTTTATTTTCAATGTATGCGTAAAGAGAGTTGAAACCTAATTTTGAAGCTTTCTTTTCTTCATAATTCCTTCTGCCTTTAAGATTTTCAATAATTTCAAGAACTTGCGGGTTATTCATATTATTGTTATCTCATAATTTTGATAATTTACAATAGTTCTTTAAAAAAATTCTTTAATTATAGTTGGTATATACTTTTTGAAATTAAAAAAACCTTTATTGCAATATTTCCAAGAACTTCGGTCTAAATTACGATAAAGAAATTTTATATTATTTATTCCTTGAGAAGTTAAAAAATCTAAGTTTTCTCCAATACAAGGATATAAAAAATAACTATTCTCAATTGTTATAAGGTTACCAATATCAATAATTTCACAATCCAAAGATTTTTCATCCAACCTTCTTTTTTGATCTTGAATTAAATTAGTCTTAAATTTCAATGTTTTTTCACTAAGTTTAATATTCCTACTGTCGTTATTATTAACTAAATAAATCTTTTTAAATTTATGGTCTTTGAAATCAGTCAACTCAAAAGAAAGATTATTATCAAAAATAATTAAATTTTGCTCATCCAAACTTACTGGATTACTAAAATCTTTTAAGACAGCCTTGTATATTTTCTCGCTAACTTTAGGTGGTGCATTTTCATTTAAATTAATGTTATTAAATCTGTTATTAGTAAATTTTTTTATATTCCATTCACTTGCCAAATAATGCTTACCTTGTGTTTGTATCCCAGCAACCCATCTCCATCCTAATGTATTAGATGCCGCATCTCCATCAAAGAGATGCTTCATAAAAAATTCAGCTCCTAATTGCCAAGGTAAATTTAAAGTAAAAATCCAGATACTAGCAAACCACATTCTTGTATGATTATGAAGGTAATTAAATTCTTTTAATTCTTTAACCCATTCATTAAAACATTCTATATTTGTATTTCCATCAATGGCATTTAAATAATCTTTATTATCTTTGTATTTTTCTCTTATAATTTTTAGTTCTATTATGTAATCTGTCCATACATTAGGTCTTAATTCTAACCATCCTTTCCAATAAGTACGCCACAAAACCTCCTGAATAAATTTTTCATTTTTAGAAAATGAAAATTTCTTTAAGGCTTTATCTATAACTTCTAACTCATTTAATATTCCATGAGATATATATGGAGAAATACAAGATATATTTGATCTTTTATCTGGACCAAAATCAAAATTTCTCAATCTTGAATATTCAGAAAGATTATTTTCAACAAAATTATCTAGTTTATTAGTGGCTTGCGCCCGACTTGGTTCAAAATTCATGATATTTTATTTTAATTTTTTCTTGTGAAAATTAATAAATCTTTCAACATTTGATTTATTAAAAGTTTTATTTTCCTCAAATGAAACTTTTTTCATAGAATAAGCTGAACTTTTAGTTATTCTTGAATGAATAATAACATTCCCTTTATATAACCTCAATTTAACTGATCCATTAACTTTACTTCTCTTAAGATCTACAATTCTTTGTAATTTAAATCTCTCTTTAGAAAACCAATATCCATTGTAAATCAGTTCCGCATATCTAGGCATAATTTTTTCTTTCTTGTGCATTGTATCTTTATCAAGTGTAACGGACTCCATAGCCCTATGAGCGTGCATTAATAAAGTTCCGCCTGGTGTTTCGTATACACCTCTTGATTTTATACCGATAAATCTATTTTCTACTAGATCAACTCTTCCAACAGCATTTTTTCCACCTATGTAGTTTAATTTTCCAAGCAATTTAGATGGAGATAATTTTTTCCCATTCACTGCAATCGGATCTCCACTTTTAAAGTCTATTTTTACAATTGAAGATTTATTAGGTGCTTTTTCTGGAGATACCGTTCTTTGAAAGATAAAGTCAGGTGCGGAGTTTTTTGGATTTTCTAACAACTTTCCTTCTGTTGATGTATGAAAAATATTATCGTCTATTGAAAAAGGTGGCGCTCCTTTCTTGTCTTTAGGTATTTCAATTTTATTTTTATTTGCATAATTAATTAGATCTGATCTAGATTTCAGCTTCCAAATTCTCCAAGGTGCAATAACTTTTATTTTAGGACCAAAATAATGATAACCTAACTCAAATCTTACTTGATCATTTCCTTTTCCTGTTGATCCATGAGACACAGCATAGGCATTAAATTTTTTAGCAATTCTAATTTGATCTTTGGCTATTAAAGGTCTAGCAATTGAGGTTCCAAGCAAATAAACACCTTCATATATTGCATGGCCCCTAATCATTGGATAAACATAATCTTTTACAAAAATATCTTTTAGATCTTGAATAATAATATTTTTTACGCCAAGTTTTTTTGCGTTTCTGAAAATTTTATTTCTATCTATTTCTTGACCAATGTCTGCAGTATAACAAATTACTTCTGCATCATAATTTTCCTGTAACCATTTTAATATGATTGATGTGTCCAAACCCCCAGAATAGGCAAGAACTATCTTTTTCTTTGATTTCATTATTTAACTGCAGCTTTTTTTAGCCGCGTTATATGCTTTAGTGAAACCCATCAAAGAATAATGATCAATTGTTTGAGATCCTGATTTATTATATCCAGTAACCATTAATCTTGAGGCCTTTTTCATTCTGCTAACAACTTTTTTTTCAATTTTATTACTTGAAATCCATGCAAAATTATCTTGAGCTATATCAAATTTATATTTTGATTTACCAGAGCTAGCTGTAATTGAATTTTGACTGTTGTATTCATAGCCTGAGGTTGTGCTTACTTCGTCTTTAATTTTTTCAGATGGTCTAAAAGTTACAAATAATCTTGCATCTCTATCATTTTTTTTAGGAGATTGAAGAACAGGTTTAGATTGAGCAAAACATACTTTACTATCCCCATTAGTAACAACAATTGCATCCCAGTCTTTAAATGTTCCTATTTTATTTAATTCTTCTGAATAAGAAGTTGATCCTAATAAGAGAATAAAAAAAATTATTTTAAAAATTATGGACATGGATTTGGATATTTTTTTTGAATTTCATTAATTTCATTAATTATTTCTTTATCGAGATTCACTTTTACACTTTCTATATTTGTTTTCAACTGCTCCATTGTTGTTGCACCAATAATAACGCTAGACATGAAATCCTGTATCTCACAAAATTTTATACACATTTGACTCATATCAATGTTGTATTTTTCACTAATATTAAAATATTCATCAACAGCTTCGTTAGTATTTGGTTTTCGATATCTTGTCCAAAAATCCCAATCTCTTTCCATCCGAGATCCTTTTGGAAATTGCTTATTTCTATATTTACCACTTAAAAAACCACTGGCTAAAGGAGAATAAGATAAACAGCCAATATTTTCTCTTATAGACACCTCAGCTAATCCAACTTCATATGACCTATTTAATAAACTATAAGGATTTTGTATGGACATCATTCTTGGCAAACTCTTTTCCTTTGAGAGTTTGAGATAATTCATAACACCCCAAGGAGTTTCATTAGATAAACCTACATGTCTAATTTTACCTTGCTCAATATACTTTTGTAATTCAACCAACACGTCTTCGAATTTATTCCATTCATTTTCTTTATGCACATAACCCAGTCTTCCAAAATTGTTTACATTTCTTTCTGGCCAATGAAGTTGATATAAATCTATATAATCAGTTTTAAGTCTTTTAAGACTGTTATGAAGTGCAGTTTCGAGATTCTTCCCTACAAAACTATTTTCACCATTTCTAATATAATCTCTTGCAGGACCACAAACTTTAGTTGCAAGTATCACATCTTTTCTTTTTTTTGTTTTTTCAAACCAATTTCCAATGATCGTCTCTGTATGACCAAAAGTTTCAGCTTTAGGAGGTACCGCATAAAGTTCTGCTGTATCCCAAAAATTAACCCCATTTTCTAGTGAGAAATCCATTTGTTCGAAGGCCTCTTCTTGGCTATTTTGTTCACCCCAAGTCATGGTGCCGAGACAAATTGTGCTAATATCTATATCAGTTGTTCCTAATTTTTTATAATTCATTAAATATTAAGTATTTGTTACCTATATTTTGACTGCTTGAAAAATTTTAAATTTATTACTATATATTTAAATATGGAATTCAATAGAGACAATATCTTAAATAGATCAACGACAGCAAAAAAAGCTGTTGTTATGGATGAAGGCCTTAGAGCCTACATGCTTAAAGTTTACAACTACATGGCAACTGGAGTTTTGCTAACGGGAATCATTGCATTGCTATCTTTTAAAATGTCAGTAGTTACAGATGCAAGTGGATCAATAGTTGCTTTAACTGAGTTCGGAAATGCAATTTATCTATCAGGATTGAAATGGGTGGTTATGTTAGCTCCTCTCGGAATTGTTTTTTATATGAGTTTTGGGATAAATAAAATGAGTTCTTCAAAAGCTCAAACTACTTTTTGGATTTTTGCTGCCTTGATGGGTTTATCACTATCATCAATTTTATTAGTTTACACAGGACTTAGTGTGACGAGAGTATTTTTCATATCTTCAGCAACATTTGGAGCTATGAGTATATATGGTTACACAACTAAAAGAGACCTCACAAAATTTGGATCATTCTTAATGATGGGTTTGATTGGTATTATAATCGCATCTTTAGTAAATATTTTCTTAAAATCTTCAATGATGTACTTTGCTATTTCAATCATTGGAGTTCTTATATTTGTTGGATTAACTGCATACGATACACAAAAAATTAAGAATATGTACGTAGCATCAGATTCAGGTGAAGTAATTGGCAAGAAAGCTGTAATGGGAGCTTTAACATTATACTTAGATTTTATAAATTTATTTATAATGCTTTTAAGATTGTTTGGTCAAAGAAGATAATCAAAAACTATAGTTTTTTCCAATTAGTTTTTTTTAGAAGTATTTCTAAATCATGAGCATTATTTAAAATTTTACCATTTCTATCAGTTATTAAATATTTCAAATTCTTATTAGAAGGTTTAAAATTTTTATTAATGTTGTAGATAGCTTTTTCTGCTGCATTTTTAAAAATACTAAAACTTACTCTTTTACTTGATATTGAGAGGCCATAGTCTTTCCAAGATCCTTCAGATACCATTTTAGCATATAGGTCTAGTATAATTTTTAGTTCTTTTTTTTCAAAAAAATACCTTTGGTTTTGTTCTTTATTTGAATTATTTATTACTAATTTTAAATTACTCATTTAATTTGTGTTTATTAATCAACCCAACTTGTGATGCTGTAAAGATGAATGTGATTGGTAGCATTCCCCAAACTTTAAAGTTAACCCAAAATTCTTCTGTTTGAGTTCTCCAAACAATTTCATTTAATATAGCTAAAAAAATAAAAAAATAAGTCCATCTGTTATTCAAAATTTTCCAACCTTCATCGGACATTGGCAGTGTTTTTCCAAGTATTAATTTTAAAACTGGTTCATTGGTGAAGTATTTTCCAAAGAATAAAGCTAAGGCAAATAAAATATTTATAATAGTGGGTTTCATATAAATAAAAATTGGATTATCAAAATAAATTGTTAAACCTCCAAATAGAGTAATTAAAATTCCTCCTAACAAAGGAACCATCGGAACTTTTTTTTCCATTATCCAAACCAATAGAACAGAAATTATTGTTGCGACAATTAGAGGTGGTATTGCAATTTTTAAATTTTTATCACTGCTATAATAAAAGAAGAAAAAAATAGCTAAAGGCCCAACGTCTGTAATGAATTTTAGAAGTGATTTATTCACTGCTACATATTAACAGATTAATAAAACATTTATATTTTTTTTATTGATTTTTTTCATCAAATATCCATATTTAATATCGTGAGTACTGAAAAAGCTAAATTTTCAATTGGAGATGTTGTAAAACATAGACACTTCGATTTTAGAGGCGTAATTTACGATGTTGACTTTGAATTTAATAACTCAGAGGAGTGGTATCAATCGATTCCAAAAAACGTGAGACCTAGAAAGGATCAGCCATTTTATCATTTACTAGCAGAGAATGACGAAATTACTTACGAGGCTTATGTGTCTGAGCAAAATCTATTATTTGATGACTCTGAAGAGCCTATAAAACACCCTCTAATTAATGAAATTTTTTCAGGTAAGCGTGGATCAAGCTACTTCAAGCCTTCAAATTAACTAATAGCCAATATTTAAACACAATTGTCCCAAATCTCTGTCATATCTGTTTGTTATAAAATATTTAATTCTGATCAAGAGTACTGTTTTTCCTCTATCTCCCTCTGTATTCTTGGTCAGAAAATTTTGAATAATTTTAATCTAAAATTTATGTGTTATAAAAAATTATGATAAATTATTTCAATCCAAATAATACTTTAAAGATAATTAATAAAATACAAAAGTTTGTATTTGCGCTGTTTATAATTGTATTGTTACTTGGATTAGTTGAAGCTTTAGTTCTTTCCCCCGAGGATTATATGCAGAGTGACTCAGTTAGGATTATGTATGTCCATGTTCCATCCGCTTGGATATCACTCGGAATATTTTCATTTATTTCCATTCTTTCTTTTGGAGTTTTTGTTTTTAAAAATAAAAATTTCTCTTTAATAACAAAAAGTTTAGCACCTTCTGGTTTTGTTTTTAGCATAATAGCTTTAGTTACAGGATCAATTTGGGGAAAACCAACCTGGGGAACTTGGTGGGCTTGGGATGCAAGAATAACTTCAATGCTATTACTTTCAATTTTTTATTTGTTGTTCATTACTTCTTGGAAGATTACGACAGATACTAGTAAAGCAGAAAAAATTAGCTCAATAATAGCAATTATTGGTCTTATAAATATTCCAGTTATAAAATTCTCAGTAGAATGGTGGAATACTTTACACCAACCTGCGTCAGTAAAAATTTTGGAAGAAACAACAATTCATTCTTCAATGTTGACGCCATTAGCAATAATGACTGCGGCATTTGCTCTATTTTCACTTTTGATATTTTTAATGAAATATAATACAGAACTGTTAAAGATTAAAAATAAAGGTCTTAATAGATTATGATTAGTGAACTACTAAATATGAATGGATACGGTGTATACGTTTGGTCATCATTTATATTTACTCTATTTTCTTTTAGCTTCTTGTACGCGGTAGTAAAATTAAATTTAATTAAAGAGAAAAAGAAATTTGAGGAAAATTATAAATCACTAGATGAAAAGAAACTCGCATCAGTAGCTAAGCAAAAAACGTACAGAGAGATATTAGCAAACACTTCCACATCTAAAGTTTAACTAAAATTCACATGTACGGAAAAAAAGTTAAATTTAGAGCTCTTTTTATTTTTTTAATTTTAATTTCATTAGTTCTCACAATTTTTTTGGTGGTTAAATCTCTTGAGGAAAACGTAGTCTATTTTAAGTCTCCAACAGACATTAAAAACCTTAATGAAATCAAAAATGCTCAAAAAATAAGAGTTGGTGGAATGGTGAAAAAAAATTCTATTAAAATAAACGATAAAGAAATTTTTTTCGTAATTACGGATTTCAAAAATGAATTATTAGTCAACTTTAATGGATCGGTACCTAATCTGTTTGAAGAGGGCAAGGGTGTAGTTGCTGAAGGTTTCTTAAAGGATAAAAGTTTTCTAAATGCTGACAAGATTTTAGCAAAACATGATGAAAATTATATGCCTCCTGAAGTCAGCGAAGCTATGAAAAATAATTAATTTGTATGTCTAATTATTTAGGAAATTATTCTTTATATATTGCTTTAATTGCATCTGTTTATTTAATTTTTAAGTCATACTTGGATGCAAATTCAGAAAATAAATATTTAGATAAAAACTTTATTTTAATTACTTCAATACAAACTATAATGATTACAGTAAGTTTTTTTAGTCTAGTTGCAGCTTTTGTAATTTCAGATTTTAGTAATGAAACTGTTTTTAACAATTCTCATACTTTAAAACCCTTATTTTATAAAGTTTCAGGTACTTGGGGAAATCATGAGGGAAGTTTATTATTGTGGTTATTAGTTCTTTCAGTTTTTCTATTTATTTTTTTATTAAATTCAAGATCACAAGATACTAAATACAAACTTCTAACGATACTATTTCAACAAATTATTATTTCAGGTTTTCTAGTTTTTATTTTATTAACTTCCAACCCATTCAAAACGCTATATCCAATTCCTAGCGAGGGATTAGGTTTGAACCCTATTTTACAAGACCCTGCTTTAGCTATTCATCCTCCAATTTTATATTTAGGTTATGTTGGAACATCTATTATCTTTTCAGCTTCACTTGCCGCAATGATTAGCGGAAATATTGGAGATAACTGGGCAAGACATATTAAAAAGTGGGTTTTGGTATCTTGGGTATTTTTAACAATCGGTATTTTGCTAGGATCTATATGGGCATATTATGAGCTGGGCTGGGGGGGTTTTTGGTTTTGGGATCCTGTAGAAAATGTTTCATTAATGCCATGGTTTTGCTTAACAGCGCTACTGCATACTGTAATTGTATTACAGAAAAGAAATTCTTTTAAAGAGTGGACTATTATTTTGTCAATTACAACTTTCTCACTGAGTATGAGCGGCACTTTTCTTGTTAGGTCTGGAATTTTAAATTCAATTCACACTTTTGCAAACGATCCATCAAGGGGGTTATTTATATTAAGTTTTCTCTTTATCCTAATATTGATGTCTATATTAATTTTCTTTTTTAATCAGAATAAAATATCCAACGTAGCAAAAGAGAATTTTATTTTAAGTAAAGAGACTGCAATATTAGTGAATAACTGGTTTATGATGTTTTTTTTATCTGTTGTTCTTGTTGGTACAATTTATCCAATTTTTCTTGAAGTTTTAAATGGTTCAAAAATTTCTGTTGGTCCGCCTTTTTATCATAATCTTTTAATACCCTTCTTAATTCCTTTTTTAATATTCATGAGCTTTGGCCCAAGTTTGAAATGGATTAAAGATAAATTAAAAAAGTTTAACTATAATATTTTAATTATTTTTTTAGTTTCACTACTTATTTCATATGTCATTTTAACAAAAACCGAAAATTCGTTTCTGTTGTCTATTCCTCTGATAGTTTTGAGCATCTATCTTTTATTAGTAACAATTAAGGATTTTTTTGTTAGTAAATCCTCGATTAGCCAAAAAATTTCACATTTTGGTTTTAGTTTATTAATTACTAGTATCTTATTGAATGGCCTTTTTTCTAATGAATTCAATTCAAATATGAAAGTAGGAGATGAAAGAATATTCAATGAAAAAGTTGTAAAATTAAAAGAAGTTAATGTTACAGATGTGGACAATTATAAATCTCTTAAAGCTAGTTTTGAAGTTACAAATAAAAATTCCTCTTTTGCTTTATACCCAGAAGTTAGAATTTACCAACAGCCTTTAACTATTACGAGTGAAGCGGATATTAAGACAACATTATTTTCAGATAATTTTTTAGTATTTAATATTTTAAAAGACGATGGTTATTATAATGTAAGATATCAATATAAACCCTTAATGATTTGGATATGGATCTCAACTATATTTATTGGTTTTGGTGGTTTATTAAGTGTGATTAGAAAAAATGAGCAAAAATATTAAATTTTTAGGATTACTACTAACATTAATAATAATTTTTATAATCTTGCTTAAGGGATTGAACGTATCGAAAGATTACTCTAACGAGAAATTAAAAGGTAAAATAGATTTTTCACTTAATGCAAAAAAACTATTTTCTGATGAAATAATTAATATTTCAGACTTATTTGATAAAAATAGTACTTCTGTAGTAAATATTTGGGCATCTTGGTGTGCACCATGTAGAGAAGAGCATCAGTTTTTAATGAAATTAAAAGATATGAACATAAATATAATTGGAATTAATTATAAAGACAGTCCAAAAAATGCGAAAAATTTTTTAAGCTTACTTGGAAATCCTTATTCCGAAGTTATTACCGATAATGATGGAACAAAATCAATAGAATTTGGAGCCATTGGTGTTCCTGAAACTTTTATTATCAGTGGTAAAACAAATGAGATAATAAAAAAGTATATTGGTCCTCTGACGAGCGAAAATTTAATAGAAATAAAAAATTTATTAAAAAAAAATGCTTAAAATTATAAAGTTAGTATTCTTAATATATTTTTGTTTTAATTTTTCCTATGCTAATGAAATAAATACTAAAGTAGATCAAATTACAAAAAACTTAAGGTGTTTGATATGCCAAGGTCAATCTGTTTACGACTCTCAGTCCGATTTTGCTATAAGTATGAAGCTTGTTGTAAAAAATAAGATTGATGAAGGTAAAGAAGAAGAAGAAATATATGATTATTTAAAAAATAAATATGGAGAATGGATTGTTTATGAACCAGAATTAAACCAAAATACATTTTTACTCTGGTCAATACCTTTGATTTTGTTCATTTTTGGTGGTCTTTTAATTATTAAAAAAGTATCTATAAAGTAACAGGAATTTTTAATATGAAAATTTTAATTAAAACTCTAATAATTTCATTTCTTACTATCTCAGCTACTAATGCAGAAAATAAATGGAGTTTCTATACTGGCATGTTTGATTTCAGCGACGATGGTAAGAAAGCAAATCTTTTCGGTGCCGAATACATAAATTTTAATGCTAGCAAAGATATTTTCTTGGGAAATGTTCAGCCTGTGACAGGTGCAATGATAACAGCTGATGATGCATTATATATTTATACAGGTTATCAATTAAATCAAAAATCTAATTCAACTACTTTCTCTCCTAGTTTTGCAATTGGATATTACGACGAAGGAGATGGCAAGGACTTAGGTCACGAAATCGAATTTAAGACACAATTACAGATATTATTTGATATTTCATCTAATTCTGAATTAGGTATTTCTTATAATCATATTTCTAATGCGAGTCTTGGAGATAAAAATCCTGGGGCAAATAGTTATATGTTTAATTTTACAAAAAAATTTTAACTTAAGATATGAGATTAAAAGATTGTCATAACTTTTATGACTTTAGAAAATTGGCAAAACAAAAACTTCCATCACCAATATTTCATTATATTGATGGGGCTGCAGATGATGAAATAACTTATGCAAGAAATAGTAGTGCATTTAATGACGTTGACTTAGTTCCAAATGTATTAAGAGGTGTTGAAAATGTGGATTTGTCGACAACTATTTTTGGAAAAAAACTAGATTTACCTTTTTATTGTTCTCCAACAGCTCTGCAAAGGCTATTCCACTACGAAGGAGAAAGAGCGGTTGGAAAAGCTGCAAAGAAGTTCAATACGATGTTTGGTGTTTCGGCATTAGCTACAGTTAGTGTTGAAGAAATTTCATCTTTAATAGATACTCCAAAAATGTTTCAATTTTATTTCCATAAAGACAGAGGATTAAATGATTCTTGTTTAGAACGAGCAAAAGCAGCAAAATTTGATGTGATGGCTTTAACTGTTGATACGATAACAGGAGGAAATCGTGAAAGAGATTTGAGAACTGGATTTACATCTCCTCCAAAATTAACACTGTCCAGTTTGTTTAGTTTTGCTACAAAACCAATGTGGGGAATAAATTATTTAACCAAAGGAAAATTTGAACTACCACATCTTCAAGATTTCGTTAAAGAAGGCACTGATACAAATACTTCAATTGGTAATTATTTTTCTACTATGTTGGATCAATCTATGAACTGGGACGATGCTGAAAAATTATGCTCTCAGTGGGGTGGCCATTTTGCGCTTAAAGGAGTGATGAGTGTTGAAGATGCTAAAAGAGCAGTTGATATCGGATGCACTGGTATAATGGTATCAAATCATGGAGGAAGACAACTTGATGGATCTAGATCACCTTTTGATCAATTAGCAGAAATTGTTGATGCAGTTGGTGATAAGCTGGATGTAATTTGCGAAGGTGGATTTCAAAGAGGAACCCATATGTTAAAAGCTTTATCCATGGGTGCAAAAGCATGTGCTGGTGGAAGATTATATCTTTATGCTTTAGCTGCAGCAGGTCAAGAAGGTGTTGAGAGAGCACTTAACTTATATAAAACTGAATTAGTAAGAGACATGAAATTAATGGGCTGCACAAAGATCAGTGATCTAAATAGAAATAATTTAAGATTTCGAAATGCATGAGCTTAAAGAATTGTTATAATTTTGAAGATTTTAGAAAGTTAGCCAAAAAAAAACTTCCAGCTCCAATTTTTCATTACATTGACGGTGGAGCAGATGATGAAACCACTTTAAAAAGAAATACAAAATCATTTGATGATTGTGACTTAATCCCTAATATTCTTAGAAGTGTTGGAGAGCCGGATTTATCAACCACAGTTTTTGGTAGAAAAATAGATATGCCAATTTTTTTATCTCCTACCGCAATGCAAAGTTTATATCATCCTGATGGAGACAAAGCTTCAGCGCGAGCTGCAGAAAAATTTGGTACCATGTATAGCATGTCAACAATGGCTTCATTTTCGATTGAAGAAATTGCTAACATATCAAGTGGACCAAAATTATTTCAACTTTATATTCATAAAGATAAATCATTTACTGACGATTTGATTGATAGGTGTAAAAGAGCAAACTTTGATGGTCTGTGTTTAACAGTTGATACAATTGTTGCTGGAAATAGAGAAAGAGATCACAGAACTGGTTTTACAACTCCTCCTAAATTTACTTTAGAAAGTATAATGAATTTTGCAATGAGACCTGGATGGTTATTTAGATATTTCACAAATAAAAAATTTGAACTAGCTAATATTAAACACAAAACTGATAAAGGGACTAACATTACAAAATCTGTAATAGACTATGTTAATGAACAGTATGATCCAAAAATGAATTGGGATGATGCAGAATACTGCATAAAAAAATGGGATGGGCCTTTTGCATTAAAGGGTGTGATGTCGGTTGAAGACGCAAAGAGAGCAGTTGATATTGGATGTACTGCGATAATAATTTCTAATCATGGAGGAAGACAGCTTGATGGATCAAGAACACCGTTTGATCAACTAAAAGCTATTTCAGATGCTGTTGGTGATAAGCTTGAAATAATTTTAGATGGAGGTATTAGACGAGGAACCCATGTTCTTAAGGCCTTAGCCGCGGGCGCTACTGCTTGTAGTTTTGGCAAAGCTTTTTTATTTAGTCTTGGAGCGGGTGGACAGCAAGGAGTAGAGAGGCTGCTTCAAAATATGCACGATGAAATTAGAAGAAATATGATCCTTATGGGCTGCAAAAGTGTAAAAGAGTTAGATAGATCAAAGATAATTTACCGTAATTAAATATTTTTTATAAATAAATTTTATTATTAATTTCACTCTAAATAAATAGACATGAAGTTGCTTTTCAGTTAGTTTGTCGACGAAAAATTATGATTGAACTATCAAAAGCTTTAGACCGTTTAGGAACTGAAAGTGCATTTTCTGTTCTGGCAGAGGCAAAAAAATTAGAAGCACAAGGTAAACCTATGATCCATTTAGGTTTAGGTCAGCCTGATTTTAAAACTCCGAAACATGTAGTTGAAGCTGCAAAAAAAGCACTAGATGATGGACATCACGGTTATGTATTATCAAATGGCATTCCAGAATGTCGTGAAGCTGTAGCTAGATGGGTAAAGAGACTTTACAGTACAGATATTGATCCAAATAGAGTATTAATAATGCCAGGTGGCAAACCAACAATGTATTATGCAATCACTTGTTTTGGTGAACCGGGTGCTGAAATAATTCATCCAACGCCAGCCTTTCCTATTTATGAATCAATGATTAACTACTCTGGAGCAAAAGCTGTTCCTTATGACTTAACTGAGGACAAAGATTTAAAATTTGATCCAGATAAACTTTTATCTTTAATAACTGATAAAACTAGACTTTTAATTTTAATAAACCCTAATAACCCAACTGGAAGTTTTGTTGAAAAACCTGCGATAGATTACTTAGCGAAAGAATTAGAAAAACATCCTCACGTAACAATTTTAAGTGATGAAATTTATAGTAGACAAGTTTTTGACTATAAAGAAATGCCAACTTTTTTTAATTACCCAAACTTAAGAGATAGATTAATTGTTCTTGAGGGTTGGAGTAAAGCATATTCTATGACTGGATGGAGACTTGGATGGAGTTTTTGGCCAGAACATTTAGTTGAACATGTAAACAAACTTTTGATTAATAGTGTATCATGTGTAAATGCTGCAGCTCAATATGCAGGCATTGCTGCATTAGATGGTCCTGAGGACTCAATCAAAGATATGTTAGACAAGTTTACTTTAAGAAGAAATTTAATTCATAAAGGATTAAATGATTTACCAGGAGTTGAGTGTAGTTTGCCAGGAGGAGCTTTTTATGCTTTTCCAAATATAAAAGGTACTGGCATGAATGGATCTGAGTTTTGCAAAAAAGCTATGCATGAAGCAGGTGTTGCAATTGTTCCTGGTACTGCATTCGGTAAAACTTGTAATGATTACGTTAGATTTAGTTTTGCCGCATCTAGAGATAATATAATGCAAGCCTTAGAAAATATAGGCAAGATGCTTTCT
The DNA here is from genome assembly GCA_902613065.1 of uncultured Pelagibacteraceae bacterium. Classification (GTDB taxonomy): domain Bacteria; phylum Pseudomonadota; class Alphaproteobacteria; order Pelagibacterales; family Pelagibacteraceae; genus Pelagibacter. The sequence continues at coordinate 26,211 of CACMFU010000001.1, forward strand.
AAATAAACTGTATTTTTAATTAATATTTTTGTATTATTAAAGAATGAACGAAACTGTACAAGCAGAATTAAAAAAGATATTTAACGGGAGATTTTCTACTTCTGAATCTACTCGTGCAAATTATGCAAGAGGAGAAGATACTTATAATCCAATTTTATCGAAGGCAGTTGTATTTCCAGAAACTAATGAAGAAGTTTCAAAAATTCTAAAAATTTGTAACGAGCATAAAATCCCTGTTGTCCCGTTTGGAACTGGCACATCTCTTGAAGGTCATGTTGTTGGAAATCAAAATGGTATTACAATTTCTCTAGAAAAAATGAATAAAGTTTTAAGCGTAAATGCTGAGGATTTTGATTGCAGAGTACAAGCAAATGTAACAAGAAAGCAATTAAATGAATATTTAAGAGAAGATGGTGTATTTTTTCCAATAGACCCTGGTGCAGATGCTGCACTCGGTGGAATGGCATCTACTTCGGCTTCAGGAACTATGGCAGTTAAATATGGAACAATGAGAACAGTTATTTCTGGTTTAACAGTTGTTTTACCTAATGGAGATATAATTAAAACTGGTGCAAGAACTAAAAAAACTTCTGCGGGATATAACTTAACTAATTTGTTTATTGGATCTGAGGGAACTTTAGGAATTATTACAGAAGTTCAATTAAGATTATCACCAATACCTGAGAGCATAATGAGTGCAGTTTGCTATTTTCCAGATTTAGACTCAGCAGTAAAGACTGCACAAGAAGTTATTCAGTATGGAGTTCCAATTGCAAGAATTGAAATGTTAAACAAAGATCAAATGGAAATTAGCATTAAATATTCAAAGTTAGAAAACATCAAAGCATCACCAACTTTATTTTTTGAATTCCATGGTAGTGAGCTATCAAATAACGAGTCTATAAAAATTGTTGAAGAATTATCAAAAAATAATGGTGGAAGTGATTTTCAATGGGCATCTTCTCCTGAAGAACAAAAAATATTATGGAAAGCAAGGCATGATGTTTACTATTCAGTAAAAGCTTTAGGTAATGACATGAAAGTGTATTCCACAGATGTTTGTGTACCAATTTCAAAGTTAGTTGAGTGTATTTCATGGGCAGAAAAAGAAGTTAAAAAGTTAGGTCTAACTGCACCAATGGTTGGTCATGTTGGAGATGGAAATTTTCACTCCATAATATTGTATGATCCTGATGATGAAGAAAAACAAAAAAAAATTAGACAGTATAGCGATGATCTAATTAACAAAGCTTTAGAGTTAGAGGGAACAATTACAGGAGAACATGGAATTGGTCTTCAAAAAAAACATTACTTATTAAGAGAGCACCCAGACAATTTGCCAGTAATGAAAGCTATTAAAAGAAGCATTGATGTAAACAATATCATGAATCCTGGTAAGGTTTTTGATCTAAATTAATCCAAAACAAAATGAAAAAAATTTTAATCACGAGAAGGCTTTTAAGATCTTGTGAGGATAAAGCTAAAGAATTATTTGATGCTAACTTTAATTTAAATGATGAACTCTACTCTCAAAAGAAGCTAATAGAGATGAGCACAGGCTGTGATGGTATTTTATCGGCTTTGACAGATAAGCTCGATGCAGAAACAATTAATAAATTACCTGAGAGTGTAAAAATTATATCAAATTTTGCTGTAGGTTTTGGAAATATAGATTTAGAAGCTGCAAAGAAAAGAGGGATTGCAGTAACAAACACGCCAGATGTTTTAACTGATGCTACTGCAGAAATTGGGGTTTTATTGATATTAGGTGCATGCAGAAGAGCATCTGAAGGAATTGAAAAAGCTAGAGAAGGTGGCTGGGTTTGGTCAGCAGATATGTTGATAGGTAAACAATTAACGGGCACTAGACTTGGAATACTTGGCATGGGTAGAATTGGTCAAAAAATAGCCAAAATAGCTAAATCTTTAGGTATGATAATTCATTATCACAATCGTTCAAAATTAAGCGAAGAAAAAGAACAAGGCGCAACTTACCACGATAACTTAAATGATTTGATGAAAGTCTCTGATGTCCTTTCGGTATGTTGTCCTGCATCTAAAGAGACAATAAATTTAATCAATAAAGATACACTAGAACTATTACCAAAAGGTGCAGTTGTGACCAATGTTGCAAGAGGAGATATTATTGAAGATGAAGCTTTAATAGATGCTTTGGAAAGAAGAAAAGTTTATGCAGTTGGGCTAGATGTATACAAAAATGAACCAAATTTAAATCCAGGATATCTTAAACACAAAAGTGCTTTTATTTTACCCCACCTAGGTAGCGCAACCAAAGAGACTAGAACCGCAATGGCTAATCTAGCTATAGATAATATTGATGAGTTTTTCAAAACAGGCGGATGCAAAAATAAAGTTAATTAACAATCTCAAGTTGTAATTGGTAATTAAAATTATTCTAACTTTCTAGACATATTTTTTATTTCAATTTAAAATTTATTTATAAAAAATAAATTTAGAGAGGAAAATAATGAAAGCACAGGTTTTACATAAGTACGACCCAGAAATGAAAGAGGGAACTTGGGTAACAAATCAAGAAATGCCTGATCCAAAAATAGAAAAGGCTTCTGATGTAATAGTTAAAATTGGTGCAGCTGGTGTTTGTAGAACTGATCTACACATAATTGAAGGAGTTTGGAAACATATTCAAGATCCAGACGGAAAACTACTTCCTTGCGTTATGGGTCACGAAAATGCTGGTTGGATAGAAGATGTTGGAAAGGACGTTACAGAATTTAAAAAGGGAGACCCAGTAATTTTGCACCCACTTATATCTGGAACAGATGGAACATGTCTTGACTGTAGAAGAGGTAACGACATGCATGCTGCCGCTGGAGCTTTCCCAGGATTAAGTATTAAAGAAGGTGGATATTCAGAACTTTTAAAAACAAGTGTGAGGAATTTAATTAAATTGCCAACAGTATTGGCACCTAAAGATGTTGCTCCATTTTCTGATGCTGGTTTAACAGCTTATAGAGTTGTGAAAAAAGCTACCAGGCATTTACTTCCTGGTCAAAGTTGTACAATAATTGGTGCTGGAGGTTTAGGACATATTGCTATTCAATGTTTAAAAGCAATGTGTGCAGCTGATATAATTATTGTAGAGAAATCAGAAAAAGCTCTTAAACATGCTATGGAGTTGGGTGGAGACCACGGAGTTTTGATTGATGGAAACGAAATTGAAAAAGTTCAAGAGTTAACCAAGGGAAAAGGTTCTGAGGCTGTAATTGATTTCGTTGGTGAAAAAGGATCGACTGCAATGGGAATTCAAATGACTTCAAATGGAGGCTTTTATTATATTGTAGGTTATGGAGAGGAGATCAAATCTTTAGCCGTAGATTTAATAATATCTGAAAAAACAATAGTCGGAAATTTAGTAGGAACGTGGTCTGAATTATACGAGCTCATGGAATTAGCTGACAGAGGTAAAGTCAAGCTATCTATGCAGGAATATAAATTAGATGATGCTAACAAGGCGCTACATGATCTTAATGACGGAAAAGTCAAAGGTCGTGCAGTGTTAGTTCCATAATTAACAACAAAGAGAGGAAAAAAGATGAAGACAATAAAAACTTGCGTAACCGCTCTAATATCAGCTTTGTTGGTATTTAGTCCTGTTGCGTATGCTGATAAGTGGAGTGATCAGTTTCCACATATCAAAGCAACTGGGGATATTCCTGGTGATTGTTCTTACGAGTCTATGTCTAAGAAAAACTATAAAGGCAAGACGCTTAAGATTAATACACATGCTGTACCAGTCATGGGAGAGCCAACAGCTCTACATGCTGAGCAGTTCGCTAAACTTACTGGAGCAAAAGTTGATGTTACTCATACACCAGCAGGTGACTTATATGCGAAAGCAATGGTACCATTTCAAGCTGGACAAGCTCCATATGACATCGTTTTTGGATTTTCAAACTTCATTAACGATTGGAGAAGATACTTAGAGCCAGTTCCAAAGAAATACGTTGAGATGAAACAAATGAAAGACGTTACCCCGTCTCACATTGGTGTAGCATCTTGGGATGGTGTTATGTATCAGTTTCCGGTTGATGGAGACAGACATTATCTAAAATATAGAAAAGATGTAATTGATAATCCTGAGTACCAAAAGCAATATAAGGAAGCTACTGGTAAAGAGTTAAAGGTACCAACAACTTGGAAAGAATATGGAGAAATGGCCGCTTATTTCAATGGATGGGATTGGGATGGTGATGGCGAGAAAGAATATGGATCAGCAGAAGTTATGAAAAAAGATGACCTGATGTATGCTGCTTTCTATTCAAGATCTGCTGCTTACTCTAAAAATCCTAAAACACCAGGTGGTTTTTTCTTTGATTTAGAAACTATGAAACCACTAATTAACAATCCAGGTTTTGTTGAAGCATTAACAGATTGGGTTGCAGCAACTAAATATGTTCCACCAGGAGGAATAAATTTTGGTTTAGGTGATGAAATTGGATCATTTGGTGGAGGACAAACTTTGTTTAGTTTTTCATGGGATGATGCATTTGTTGCTGCTATGCAACCAGATAGTCCAATAAACAATAAAGTTGGTGCTGCACAGTTACCAGGAGCAATGAAAGTTTGGAATAGAAAAACTAACTCTTGGGATGAAGGCTTTAACCAAGCTCCTTTCTTCGTATGGGGATGGGCAGTTGGAGTAGCTAAGAAAAGTAAAGAGAAAGAAATGGCTTTCGATTACCTATGTTTCTTCGCTAACGAAGCTAACCACCAAGCGGACATTGGAATTGGTAGATTTGGTGTAAACCCATTTAGAAATGACGACTTTAAAGTTGATGTATGGACACAAATTGGTTGGGATAAAGATATTGCTCAATCATATGTTGATACTCTTGCACAAATGGAACAAAGTAAAAATAGAGTATTTCCATTAAGAGTTCCTGGAACTTTTGAGTTTAATGCTGCATTGGCTACTGCTGCTGCAAAAGCATTAGCTGGTCAATTATCTCCACAAGCTGCTTTAGACGAAGCTGCTAAACAGTGGGAAGATATACTTAACAGAGTAGGAAAAGATAACGTAAGAAAAGCCTATGCTGTTGGTGTAGCAATGGAAGATAATAAGCAATAATTTTGTAAACTTGTGGCCGTTTTTTAACGGCCACATTTTAAAATAATCCAAAAAAAAAATTATGAATTTTAAACACAAGTTTGTTTTTTTATTCCCAGGATTGTTTGTACTTATTGGAATTTTAATTTTTCCAATTATTTTTACTATTAGATTAAGTCTTTCTGGATGGAATAGTTATACACCAGAAATGAACTTCATAGGCATTACGAATTACATAAGGTTATTTACTGATGACCCGAGGTTTTGGGAGTCTTTTTTTAGGCTAAGTTTTTTATCAGTAACTACAGTTATTCTTCAATATGTTATCGGATTTGCTTTAGCGATGATGGTTTGGAGAGAAATAAAATTTAAAAGATTTTTTAGAGTAATTTTTCTAGTACCAATGATGACAACTCCAGTAATAATGACAGTTATTTGGAGAACATTTTTTCATGAGTCACTAGGTCCTGTAAATGATTTGTTAGGTGGATTAGGAGTAAAACCTATTTTATGGTTGAGTGATCCAGTTATTGCAAAGTTTACTGTTATAATTGTTGAAGTTTGGCAATGGACACCGTTTATGTTTTTACTATTACTAGCTGGACTTTTGTCACTTCCAAAAGAACCCTTTTTGGCAGCCGCTATAGATGGAGCAAGTCCATTTAGAAAATTTGTTTATGTAACCTTTCCTTTGATGGCTCCAATATCAATTGGAGCAATAATAATAAGACTTATCGAGGCTTCAAAAATAATGGATACAGTATTTGTTTTGACCTCAGGAGGACCAGGTACTGCAACTGAGACCTCAAGTTTTTATATTTATATTAAAGGATTAAGAGAATTTCAGATGGGTTATGCAGCAACCTTATCTTTCACTTATCTTGTAATAATGATTATCAGTTTAACGATAATAGCTAAAGTTTTAACCAAATTAATGATCAAAGAATAACTATGAGCAAACTTTACACTTTTCTTAAATATTTCTTTATTACATTTTGGACTGTATTTGTTGTTGCACCTTTTCTCTGGGCTGTATCAACATCTTTTAAAGACTTCCAATCTGTAAATAGTAAAGTAACTTATATACCTTGGTTAGATTTCGAACCAACACTGGAGGGTTGGAGAGTTTTAATTAAGTCTCCTGCGAAAGGTGGAGTAGATATTGTCGAGCCTTATTTTAACAGTATTTTTGTAACCTGTACTGCTAGTTTAATAAGTATTGTTCTTGGAACACTTGCTGCTTATGCACTATCAAGATTTACCTTTAAAGCCGGATTTGTTAGAAACAACGATATTACTTTTTTCTTCATTTCACAAAGAATCATGCCTCCAATTGTATTATCAATTCCTTTCTTTATTTTTCTAAGCACAATAGGATTGCTTGATAGTTTATTAGGTCTAGTGGTCGTATATATCGTTTTATTAATGCCAATTGCTGTTTGGATTATGGTAGATTTTTTTAATAGAGTTCCAAAAGAATTAGATGAGACTGCATTAATTGATGGGTGTAATCCTTATCAAGCTTTCTATAAAGTTGTTTTACCAAATTCAATACCTGGATTAATTGTTGCGGGAATGTTTTGTATTATTTTTGGATGGATAGATTTCTTTTTTGCATTTATTTTGACATTTACTGAAGTACAATTGTTACCTGTAAAAGTTGTTGCACTTAATTCATCAATAACACCATGGTGGAGCCTTTCAGCATCAGCTTTAGTCTCAGTTGCACCATTAATAATCGTTGCATTTATAGTTGAGAGATATCTATCAAAAGGAAATTTATCAGGAGCATTAAAATAATGAATTTAATTGGAGAGAAAATTTCTTATAAACCTGATGAGCAATTTCATTTAAACGATGTCTCGTTTAATTTTAAAAAAGGCAATTTGTATACCATTTTAGGCAGAACTTTATCTGGCAAAACGACTCTTTTAAAAACAATTGCAGGATTATTAAATCCAGATCAAGGCTCAATTTCTTTTGAGGAAAAAGACTTTATTAAAATACCAGTTTGGGAAAGAAATGTTGCTATGGTCTATCAACAATTTATTAATTACCCTCATTTAAATGTCTATGAAAACATAACTTTTCCATTAGAACAAAGAAAATTAAGTCCAGAGCAAATAAAAAAAGATGTAGATGAAGCTCTAAAAACTGTTGGATTGGTTGGATTTGAAAATAGAAAAATTCAGGAATTATCTGGCGGACAGCAACAAAGAGTTGCGCTTGCAAGATCACTTGCAAAAAAAGCAAAAATTTTGTTGCTAGATGAACCGTTAGTTAATTTAGATTATAAACTTAGAGAGCAATTAAGAGAAGAATTTAAAAGAATTTTCTCAGAAGGACTGTCCCAAGATACAATTTTAATTTATTCAACAACAGATCCCCAAGAAGTAATGGAACTAAATGGAGAAGTAATTGTTTTAGATGAAGGGAAGGTATTACAAAAAGGGCCTGCCAAAGAAATTTTTGAAAATCCATCTAATTTAAAAGTTGCAGAAATATCAAATGATCCACCAATGAATGTTCTGAAGGGTTCAAAAAATTCAAAAAATTTAAATTTTGAGAATATTTCTTTAGAAATTCCAAATCATTTTAAGAATTTAGAAGATAGAGATTATAATTTTGGAATTAGAGCTTCAGAAATTAAACTTGATGAGAATGGTGAAGAATTCGAAATAGAATTAGCAGAAATTAGTGGGTCAGAAACATTGCTCCACCTAAAAAGAGGAAACTCAAAAATAATTGCCTTAATCGAGGAAGTAATGAATTTTAAAATTCATGAGAAAGTAAAAATAAATTTTAATGCAAATAAGTTTTATGCTTTTGGAGAAGATGAAAAATTAGTTTCATCGCCATATGGAGGAACAAATGGCTAAAATTGATTTATCTAATATTTCTCATACTTATAATCCTCTAGATCCAAAACCAACATATGCCCTCAATCCGTTTTCAATGACTTGGGAAAATGGCAAGCGGTATGCAATTTTGGGACCCTCTGGGTGTGGAAAAACTACAATGTTAAACATTGTTTCTGGATTAGTGAGGCCATCAAAAGGTGAAATATTATTCGATGAAACACCTGTAACCGATTTAAAAACAGAAGATAGAAATATTGCACAGGTTTTCCAATTCCCAGTAATTTACAATACAATGACAGTTTATGACAATTTAGCGTTCCCACTAAGATGTAGGGAATTTACAAAAGAAAAAATTGAAGAAAGAGTAAAAGCAGTTTCAGATACTTTAAATTTATCTTCATTTTTAAACTCACCAGCAAGAAAATTAACGGCTGATCAAAAACAACTTATCTCTTTAGGTAGAGGTTTAGTTCGAGAAGACGTTGCTGCTGTTTTAATGGACGAACCTCTTACAGTTATAGACCCAGATTTAAAATTTAGACTTCGAAGAAACTTAAAAGAAATCAATGAACAATATAAAACAACATTGGTTTATGTAACTCATGATCAAAACGAAGCTATGACTTTTGCCGAAAATATAATTGTTATGGATCAAGGTGAAATCGTGCAAGTTGGATTGCCAAAAGATTTATTTGAAAAACCTAAAACAACTTTTGTAGGTTATTTTATTGGCTCTCCTGCGATGAATATTTTTCATTCAACTGTATCCTCTGATCATGAAGTAAAAATTAATGACACCACTATTAAGACAAATTCAAATTTAGGAAATTTAAAAGATAAAAATGTTAAACTGGGAATTAGATCTGAGTTTATAGAATTGGCTGAAAAAGAAAAAAGTAATACAGTTAAAATTAAACTCATAAGAGTTGAGGACTTTGGTAATTTTAAGCTCCTTACAGGAAAAATGGGTGATTTAGTGATTAAGTCAAAAGTAGAAAGAGAAAAACCCATTCCAGACGGAGAATTAAATTTATATTTTCCACCAGAGAAATGTTGCGTTTATTCTGATGAAAAATTAGTTTAAGAGATAAATGAAACTCCTAAATTTATCAGCACAACAACTTTTAAAAAAACTTAAAAATAAACAATTAACTTCCGTTGAACTTTGTAAAGCATATATCAATCAAAAAAAAAAATATGATAAGAATATTCAAGCCTGGGAATATTTTAATGAAAAAAAACTCCTAAGTGATGCAAAAAAATCTGATAATCAGAGAAAAAAATTAAAATCTTTAGGGGTTTTGCATGGTTTACCAGTAGCACTTAAAGATATTATCTCAACAACAGAAATGCCAACAAAATATGGTGCAAGAATAAAATTAAAAAAAAAGAATAATTCAGATGCTAAAATTGTTGAGCTCTTAAAAAAGGCTGGAGCAATAATTATGGGTAAAACTGTAACTTGTGAATTAGCTTTCTTATCGCCGTCAAAAACCAAAAACCCACATGATTATTCAAGAACACCAGGAGGTTCATCTAGTGGCTCTGCAGCCGTTATTGCATCTGATATGGCGCCATTATCAATTGGAACTCAAACGGGTGGATCTGTAATTAGGCCAGCCTCTTATTGCGGAGTTGTTGGTTATAAACCTACTTATGGATTAATTTCTAGAAATGGTGTTTTGCAAACATCATATAATTTGGATCAAGTCGGAGTATTTGGAAAAACAATTAGTGATGTAGAACTTTTATCGAAAGTTTTGTTTGCTAGAGACGATGCAGATGAAACAACAACAAGCATTAATTTTCTTAATAAAAAAATTAAAATAAAAAAATCAAAATTTGTTTTTTATAAAACCAAACGCTGGAGAAATGTTGACAGCATTTCAAAAAAATCATTTAACAAATTTATTTTAAATAATAAAAAAATAGTAAAGGTTGAGACTGCTCCCAAATATTTTGAAGATATGATTGATTGTCATACAATTATATATGAGACAGAGATGGCTCAAAATTTTCATCATTATTACAAAACTTCAAAAGGAAAACTTTCTATAGAAATTAAGAGAGCAATTATTAATGGACTAAAACATTCGGCAAAAGATTATGCTTTAGCTTTAGATGCGATGAGAACATACTCAAAAAACTTAGATAGTATATTTGAAAGGTTTGATGCAATTATAACGCCAAGTAGTTGTGGAATTGCTGACAAAGGATTTAAGACAACTGGTAGTCCAGAATTTAATAAGATTTGGTCTCTAGCACATGTTCCCTGCATTTCACTGCCAATTTTAAAAGGCGAAAAAAATTTACCTTTAGGATTGCAAATTATAGGCAAACAATTTGAAGATCTAAGCATGTTAAAGCATGCCAAAATATTTATGAAATAGTGATAATTCATAAACATTTACAATCATAGATTGTAATTAAGTGAAAAATCTTCAGTTTTTTAAAATGACTCTAAGATGCATATATGCTTTAAATGCATCAGTTAATTAACTTAAAGAGGAGAAATAATGATTAAAGAAAAAAAACTATTGAAGGGTAAAACTCCTTCAAGACGTAAATTCTTTAAGGCTGCTGCTGCGACTGGTGTTGCTGCTGTAGCTGCATCATCTTTAGCTGCTCCAGCCGTTGCCAAAGAAAGAATTGAAGCTTCTATGGTAGCTACATGGGGAAGAGATTTCCCAGGTTTAGGAACTGGTGCGCAAAGATTTGCTCAAAGAATTACAGACATGAGTGATGGAAGAATTCAAGTCACTTACTATGCAGCAAACGAAAGGGTTAAAGCGTTTGACTCATTTGACGAAGTTGCTTCAGGTAACTCGCAAATGTATCACGCTGCTGACTACTACTGGGTTAAAAAAGATCCAGCTTGGGGTTACTTTACAGCTGTACCTTTCGGTTTCACTTATACTGAAATGAACGCATGGATTAGATTTGCTGGTGGTCAACAATTATGGGATGAACTATCAGACAAATTCGGTCTAAAAAACTTTATGTGTGGAAGCACAGGAGTTCAAATGGGTGGATGGTTTAACAAGAAAATTAGAAGCCCTAATGACTTCAAAGGTCTTAAAATGCGTATGCCTGGATTAGGTGGACAAGTTATCGGTAAACTTGGAGGATCTCCAGTTTCACTTCCTGGTGGACAAATTTACGAAAACCTTGTTTCTGGTGCAATTGATGCAACAGAGTGGGTAGGTCCATGGAATGATGAAGCTATGAAATTCCAAGAAGCTGCTAAATACTACTACTATCCTGGAATGCACGAGCCAGGATCTATGTTAGCATGTGGTACTAACAAATCTTGGTTTACAAGCTTATCAAAATCAGATCAGCTATTAATTGAAGCTGCAGCTGCGATGGAAAATGACGTTATGATGTCAGAGTACAACGCTAAGAATGGTGCTGCGCTTGCAAGATTAATAAACGATCATGGTGTTAAACTAGAGAAGTTTAGCGACAAAGTTTATGATGGTTTTGCTAAAGCTGCTAATGAAGTATTTGAGGAAACAAGAGCAAGCAGTGGTCTCGCTGAGAGAATCCACTCTAGTTTCTTACAGGCTAGAAAAGACATTGGTTCTTGGACCAACTTGTCTGACTCACCTTACATTTCTCAAAGAAACAGAGCATTAGGAATGTAATCTAACTAAATTTAGTTATTAAAGGGCCCTTAATTGGGCCCTTTTTTTTTAAACAAAATCGAGTATTACTTAGGTATTTTAAAATACTATGGTGACAAAAAATTCAAATCTTTCTCTATATCTCAGAATAATCAGTTATTCAGTTTTAGCTTTTACTTTAGCATTTCTTATTAATAATGTTTTAACAGTTTGGAGTGATTGGCCAGGAATAAAAAAAATTTTTTCACATCATGAGATGTTTGGATTTAAGAAAAAAGCTCTAGAGGGATCTGATTTAAATTATGGTTATATGCAAATTGGATTGTATTTGATTTGTATTGCTGCAGTCGTTTTTTATGTTTTTAAAACATACAGTCAAACTTTGGAGCAAGATTCAAAAATTTTATCAAGATTTTCAGCATATCTTGTTAGATCATCATTTTGGGCAGTTTTTTTAGTTGGCGTAGCTGACTTCGTTATATCTTTTATGGTTGTTGAAAGATTATGGGAAGCAATCTTCAGTCCTGAAGTAAAAGCATTGATGGTTAAAGCCCCAGTCAGAATTACTTATATTCACTTTCCAATAATATTAATCTCTTTCGTGATTGGATATTTTACGAAATCAGTTGGCTTTATTTGGCTAGCAGTATTGGTTGTAGTAAGTGAATTCGTAATTGTATTATCAAGATTTATATTTTCATACGAACAAGCATTTCAAGGGGATCTAGTTAGATTTTGGTATGCTGCACTTTACTTATTTGCTAGTGCATACGCTTTAATTCATGAAGGGCACGTAAGAGTTGACGTACTCTATTCTTCTTTTAGTGAAAAAAAGAAGGCATGGACAAATATGGTTGGATCGGCAGTTCTAGGAGTACCACTTACATTAATAGTTATATTTTTAGGTCTAAACGGAAAAGCCAGCATTATAAATGGTCCTGTTGTAGCTTTTGAAGTTACGCAACAAGGATCTAATGGTCTCTATCTCTTATATTTGATGGCTGTTTATCTAGCTGTTTTTGCTGTTACGATGTTAATTCAATTTACTAGCTATTTTATGGAAAGTAGTCACAAAATTTTAAAAGGTGTCAAAAATTAAATTATGGAAACATTCTTTTTAGCTGTTCTAGTTGTGATAATGATTGTTGCTCTTGCATCGGGTTACCCGGTTGCTTTTGCACTACCTGGTTCAGCTATAATTGCAATTGGTTTAGCAGCATTTTTTGGCTACATATTTGAGGGAGACTCCAGTGCCTTTTTTGCAGTAGATGGACCTATAGAATGGCTCGTTGCTGGTATTACAAATTTTAGGAGTAATTACTGGGATGTAGAAACAGATACTTTGATCGCAATTCCTTTATTTATTTTCATGGGAATTATGCTTCAAAAATCAAAAATTGCCGAAGACTTATTAATAACAATGGGCCAATTGTTTGGACCAATTCCTGGTGGTTTGGGAATTTCTGTTATATTTGTTGGAGCTCTATTAGCAGCAACGACTGGTATCGTTGGAGCAACTGTAATTGCGATGGGACTAATCTCGTTACCAACGATGTTAAATAACAAGTATGACAGACAACTTGCTAGCGGAATAGTTTGTTCATCAGGAACATTAGGTCAAATTATTCCTCCATCAATTGTTTTAATTATTATCGCTGACCAGTTGGCAAGTGCATCTGATGTTGCAAACAACTTAAGACAAAATGATTATAAAGCCTTAACTGGTGAATTTAATATGCCAGGTGAATTTAGAGTAGGTTCATCAAGTGCAGGTGATATGTTCTTAGGAGCACTTTTACCAGGCCTTGTCTTAGTTGCTCTTTATATGATCTATGTATTTATTTTTGCTAGAATAAAGAAAGGTGTTGCACCGCCAGTTCCATTTAAAGGAAATTTTGATTTAAAATTTTGGTTAAGAGTGGTTGTAATTATCATACCACCACTTGCATTAATATTCGCTGTATTAGGTTCAATTTTAATGGGTATTGCTACTGTAAACCAAGCAGGTTCAATTGGAGCAATTGGTGCCACTTTGATGGCTGGTTATAGATTATATGAAGGAAAGAAAAGTGCGTTCTATCCTTTAATTTTAATTATTGGATCTCTAATTCCAATTACATTCTTTGCTTCAAATTATGAATTAAATGTAAAAAATTTGGAGGAAAGAGATTTAAGCGCAATCTTTATTACCGCTTTCTTTGTGGTCATACTTGTATACGGAATAGGTTGGAGTTTTTGGAGAACTTTTAAAACAGAAAATGTTTTAAAAGAAGTTGTAACAGAAACTTGTGTGACTACTTCAATGGTATTTATTATCCTTTTAGGAGCAGCAATGCTTACTTCAGGATTTAGAGCTTTTGGGGGAGAAGAATTAGTAAGAGACTTTTTACAAGATTTACCAGGCGGTTTTTGGACACAATTTGTTGTTGTGATGATTGTAATTTTCTTGCTAGGATTTTTCCTAGACTTTATTGAAATTGCAGTTGTTGTTGTTCCAATAATTGCACCAATATTATTAGCTGAAACAGGGGCTAACGTCACAGCCGTTTGGTTGGGAGTTATGATTGGTGTTAACTTACAGACTTCCTTCTTAACGCCGCCATTTGGATTTGCACTCTTTTATTTGAAAGGGGTAGCTCCAAAAATTGTTAAAACACTTGATATTTGGAAAGGTGTTGTGCCTTTTATAATCCTTCAGCTTATAGGATTGGGAATAGTCGGTGCATACCCTAGCTTAGTAAATTATCTACCAAATAGAGTATATTTAACTTCGAATGTTGCTCCTCCACCAATGAATCCTAAATTACAGTACTGTTTGCAAGAGTACAAATTTGCAAGATTTGATTCAAACGGTGAGACAATTAAAAATGCAATATTAAAATTCCAATCTGAGGCTCCAACTAATCTGCCAGATGATAAAATGGAAATTTTAGAAGATCATTTTGATAGTGCACTAGGAACTTTTGCTCTAGTCGATAAATTAAAAAAAGTTGAGGTCGAATACAATGCATATGCTGTTGATTATAGGGATCTGCATTTCACTGTTAGAAAGAAGCAAAAGAAAATACTTAAATTAAATAAAAAAATAGAAAAATATAAAGCAGAGATTAGAAATTTAGATGATGACGAATTAGATGAGAAAAACAAAATAGAATTAAGAATTGAGGATGTAAAACTTGAAATTGAGGAAATTCAAAACTCAATTCCAGAAACTTGGCAAGCTAAGAATTCAGAATTCGACAAAATAAATAAAGCTAAAAATACAACAACAAAAAGATATAGAAAGAATGTAGATGAAGCCTACGATCTACTTGATCAGTTCGCAATGTTCATAAACGATGGAGTAAAACTTCAAGAAGTATCAAAAGATATTAAACAGTTAGATTATTTTATAGCTATGGAAAGCAATACAAAAGTATATGAAAGATCAGTTACAATTATGGATGGATTGTTTGACAAGTTGAGTGAGATCTCTGGAATGGATGAATTTTTAAATAGTGTAGATGATTTATTATCAATGGTGGACTCAGACGAACTTGATCCAATGGCGATTAGAACAAAATCAAAAGAAGTTGTTGAGTTATTCAATAAAGAAGTTAGCTGGAGAGCAAATGCTAAAGAAAACTTAATGCCAAAACTTGAGGAATATAATAATGCAATCAAAGAAACAATTGGATTAAGGTTGCAGTCTAAACTTACCAAAGAGCAAGCTATCTATGTATCTAAATGTAATTCAATACATAGAGATATTTCACTAAATTTTTAAACTGTTAATTTATCAATTAATTCTGATCTTGTATAAAGACCCAAGTCTTCTGCCTTGGACTTTAATTTTTCATTAATCTCTTTTAATTTTGGAACATTTAAATCAAGCTTATTTGCAATTTCTATAATTGAACCAATTATTGGATCTATTTCTAATGGTTTGCCAGCATTTAAATCTTGAGCGGTTGAAGGTCTATGTCCTATAATTGAGACTCCACCCTTAATTCGATCCTCAATTGATATATTGAATTTAACTCCGATTTTTTCTCCAACTTGTTGGCACTCCTGCATTAAAACTTTTATTAAATTGTAAGTTTCAGGATCATTACCCATTTCATCCATAGTTTTATTTGTTAGAGCACTTACTGGGTTGAATGAACAATTCCCCCATAGTTTCACCCAAATTTCGTCTCTTAAATTCTTCTTCTGAGGAGCTTTTAAACCGCCTTCTATGAATAAACTTGAAATTATTTTTAGTCTTTCTGACCTGGTTCCATCTGGTTCACCTAAAGAAAATCGTTCACCATTACCATTATGTTTAATAACACCTGGCTCTAATATCTGACAAGCTGGATAAACTACACAACCAATTGCTCTTTCAGGCCCAAGAGTTTGCCATATTTTTCCACCTGGATCCACACTTTCAACTATTTGATTGTCTAATTTGGTACCCGTATTAGCTTTATGAAAGTACCACCAAGGTAATCCATTAATGGCGCATATAATTGAAGTTTTTTTACCCATAATTGGTTTTAAACTTTCTGAAATTTTACTAATAGCGTTAGCTTTTACAGAAATAATTATGAAATCTTGTTCATCTAAATCTTTAGGATTGTCTGTTACATCAAATTTAAAATTAACTTTATTATCATCTCTTATAAAAGTTAATCCATTTTGCTCTATTGCTTTTTTATGTTCTCCTCTAGCAATTAAAGAGACTTGTGCGTTTGTTTTTTTTAAACTTGTAGCAATAAATCCACCAATAGACCCAGCTCCAAATATACAAATTTTAGTCATTAGTTCACTAATCCAAACTTTTTAGCTAAAGTATTTCTTTGTAGTTTACCTGTTGCACCTTTAGGAATTTCATTTACAAAAAATATTTTCTTTGGAATTTTAAATTTAGCAAGTTTTTCATTTGCATAAATTTTTATATCATCTTCAGTACACTTCATGCCCTCTTTTATGATTATTGCGGTAGCTATATCTTCTCCAAGCATTTTATCTTCATATCCAAAGCAAACAGCTTGCTCAATATTTGGATGATCCATAAGAATGTTATCGACTTCTAAAGGTGAAATCTTTTCACCACCTTTATTTATTATTTCCTTTAATCTTCCTGAGATTTTTAGATAACCATCTTTATCAAAATATCCCTGATCTCCTGTTCTAAACCAACCATTTGAAAAGCTATTTTTATTTGCATCTGGATTATTTTCATATCCGGAAGTAACATTTTCACCCCTAATGCAAACTTCTCCTTCTTCTCCTTGATTTAAAATTTTGTTATTAGTATCCATAATACAAACTTCTGGCCCAGCAGGAATTCCTACAAATCCAGGTTTTTGGGACTTAGGCGGTAAAGGATTTGAGGTCATTTGATGAGTAGCTTCCGTCATCCCATATGCTTCTATTACTGGACAGTTAAATACCTCATTTAGTTTTTCAAATACAGCTGGAGGCAGAGATGCTGATGATGATCTCAAAAATCTAAGATTTAATTGTTTAGCAGTTTCTAGATTTTTATCTGCTCTCATCAATATTGCTTGATGCATTGTTGGTACTCCAGAATACCAAGTTATTTTCTCTCTTTTTGCATTATCTAAAAATTTTAATGCATTAAATCCACTACTTGCACATACAGATGCCCCTACCTTCATAGATGCTGCAAGAACTGCAATTAAGCCATGTATATGAAATAATGGCATAATATTTAGACAATGATCTTTATCACTTAAATTAAGACTTTTGGAGATATTATCTGCCGAAGAAAAAATATTTTTATTTGTTAATGGAACAATCTTAGGTCTTGATGTAGTGCCCGAAGTATGCAGCACAAGAGCTTCATGATCTTCACCTGGCAAAACATAATCACTGCTAATTTCAAAAAGATTGAAATCTCCGCTTAAATTATTTCCGTCTGATTTTATTTCGCAAACAGGAATTTTTAATTTATTTGCGACTTCTACTACTGGATTTTTAGAATTTTTTTCTACAATCACTATCTTTGGCTTTAAATCCTCAAGGTAAAATTCGAATTCTTCAGATTTATAGTTAGGGTTTAAAGGTGCAGCAGACATGTAGCTTGAAATCGCCAAAAAACTAGTTGCCATGTAAGGACCGTTTGGCAAAACTATTGCTGCACGATCTTTATTATTAATACCATTACCTGATAATTGTTTTGAAATTCTTTCTATTAATGATTTTAAATCAACAAATTTTAGTGGAGAACTACTTTCAGATGTTATTGCAGTTAGATTATCATTTTGTGATTCTATAATATTCCTAACAATTCTAGAGTTCATTTAAATTAATAACCTTTTGCGTATCCATCTTTTCTTGGATCTGAACCGCCAACTAAATTTCCTTTTTCTCTATCTATTTGAATTGCTTGTCCGCCTCCATGAGTACCATCTATATACTCAACATTATGACCGACTTCTTTTAAATTATTAAAAATTTTTTCATCAATACTTTTCTCTAATTTATAAATGTTATTGAAATGGAAAGCTCTAGGAAATGAAATGGCTTGTTGAGGAGTTAAGTTATAATCAATAATGCTATTTAAAACGTGAACTTGTCCTACAGGTTGATATTGTCCACCCATTACTCCATAAGATAATTCACATTCTCCTTTGTTGTTCATAACTATTCCAGGAATTATGGTATGTAGCGGTCTTTTTAATCCTTGAATACAATTAGGATGACCTTCCTCAACTCTAAAATTAGTTCCTCTATTGTGAAGAACCACTCCAGATTTATCACCTGTTATTCCAGAACCAAAAGCATAGCAAACAGAATTTATTATTGAAACTACATTTAAATCTCTGTCTACTACACTTAAATAAACTGTTTCAGGATGGTTTGGAATATTTAGATCTCCTACATCTGCGCAGCCATTAATAGATATATTTTTTGAGATATTATCTATATTTTGTTCACTTAATATTTTTTTTAAATCTAAATCTACAAATTCTGGATCACCAATATTTTCTTCTTTAAGTTTATAAGCCTGCTTTGTAACTTCTGCCTCAAGATGGAACCTTTCAAATGAATTCACATCATATTTTTCAATACCTAACTTTTCTAATAATTTCATCATTACTAAAACTGTTATTCCAGGGCCACTCGGAGGACATTGATGAATGATAATATCTCTATATCTATCTGATAAAGTATCTGATTTAATAGTTTTTTGCTTATGGAAATCTTCAATTGTATGTAAGCCCCCAAACTCTTTTAAAGTTTTAACTAAATCTTCAGCAATTGATCCTTCATAAAATTCTTTAACTCCATTTTTTGAAATTTTTTCGAGAGTCTCTCCAAGTGCAGGATTTTTATTTACCTCATTAAATTGATAACTTTTACCATTATTTAGCATATGTTTTCTAGAATATGGGTTATCGTTTAATTTATTAAATACGTTGCTCCAGGCGTTAGCAACAACTTTAGTCACTTTAAAACCATTCTTTGCAATATCTATACCTTTGTGAAACAACTCCTCAAAATCGAGTTTTCCAAAATCATTATGAATTGAATTCCAAGCATCTAATGCACCAGGAATAGTTACCGCATGAGGACTTGTTAAACCAATTTTATCTATATTGTTTTCCTTGAAATAATCAAAATTTGCTTTTGCTGGAGCAATACCTGATCCATTGTATGAAACAGGGTCTTTGCCATTCATTTTTATTATTGCAAAACAATCTCCACCTATACTTGTAGCATTAGGCTCTGCAACAGACAGAACAACAGAAGCTGCAATAGCTGCATCCACAGCATTTCCACCTTTTTGCAATATTCTAAGAGCTTCTTCTGTAGCTATTGGATGTGATGTTGCGGCCATACCATTTGAAGAAATGGCATCTTTATCTTTTGTTGAATGATTATTCATAATAGAACTGTAATTTCATAAAAAATATAAATGATCAATAAAATAAATAAAAGTATTCTAATTTTTTCTGTATTTGCCTTTGGCTTTTTTATATCAAATTTACTGAGATCAATTACCGCAACATTAACACCTGCTCTTTCAACTGAATTCAATTTAAGTGCCGCAAATCTTGGACTTTTAGCTGGAGGATATTTTCTAGGGTTTTCGCTCATGCAAATTCCTACTGGTATGTTATTAGATAGATTTGGCCCAAAAAAAGTTATCGGATATTTATTAATCATTGCTCTTATTGGAACTATTTCATTCGCTTTTGCTAAAAGTTTTGCAGGTTTATTAATTTCTAGAATTTTCATTGGTGTAGGTGTTGCCGCTTGTTTAATGGGCCCTTTAACTGGTTACAGAGTATGGTTTGAAGAAAAGTATCAACAACGTGCAAATTCATGGATGTTGATGGTTGCAAATTTTGGATTTGTTGCATCAACTCTACCAGTTCAAATTTTATTACCAATAATTGGTTGGCGATCTATTTTTTTAATTATAGCCTCTTTAATTTTAATAAGCATAATATTAATATCAATTTTAATACCTTCATGGGAAACCAAAAGAGATGAAGATCAAAAAAATAATCTTCAAAATCTTTCTTACATATGGAAAAATAAATTCTTTATAAGCTTAGTACCGCTTGCATTTTTTAATTATGGAGGCGTTCAAGCAATACAAACATTGTGGGCTGGCCCATGGATGCTAAATGTAACAGGTTATGATGCAATACAAAGCGCGACAGGTTTATTTTGGATAAATGTAACAATGCTTTTTTCTTTCTTAATATGGGGATATTTTTTGCCAAAACTATCTTCCAAGGGAATTGACAGTATGAAAATTGTAAAATTTACCCTTCCTGTAAGCTATATAATTTTATTTTTAATAATCATAATGGGAGACAAAGCTGGTGCAACCATGTTCACTCTTTATATTTTATCATCAATAGTAATTTCTTTAACCCAACCAGCAATAGCATTAAATTTTCCTACTAAACTAGCAGGAAAATCTTTAACTTCATTCAATGTATTTTTATTTTCTGGTACTTTTTTTGTACAGTGGATAATTGGTTTGATAATAGATTTTTCCAGAAATTTAGGTGCTACTATTACAATGAGCTATCAAATTTCTTTTTCAATTTTTTTATTTTTATGCATTTTAAGTTACTTATTTTTTTTAATATTAAATAAAAATGAATAAAAATTTTATTGGATATTTTTTATTATTGTTTCAGCCACTTTTTATGGCTAGTAACTTAATTGTAGCAAGGGGTGGTGTTGATGATGTTCCTCCAATATCTTTATCTTTTTGGAGATGGTTTATTTTTTTCATTATTTTATTTGTACTAAATTATAAGTATTTAGTTGAAAATTTTCAGACTATTAAAAAAGAGAGTAAAAGAAGTTTTTTTCTAGGTTTGATGGGATGTGGTGTTTGTGGAATATTTCCATATATGGCTGGTTCATCTACAACCATTGTTAATATGGGAATTCTTTATACTTCTTCACCAATATTTATAATTTTAATCTCATATTTTCTTTTTAAAGATAAGATAAATATTTTTCAATTTATTGGCTTACTTTTTTGTCTAGTTGGAGTGTTTGCTGTAATTTTAAAGGGCGATATCAATTTACTTCTTGAATTGAAATTTGCTTCTGGAGATTTTTGGATGTTAGGAGCAGCATTAGGCTGGGCGATTTATACAGTAATGCTTTTTCAATGGAATTCAGAACTTAATTTTTTTCCAAGACTAACAATTATATCTTTCTTTGGTTTTTTATCTATTTTGCCTTTTTATTTTATAGAGCATATTTATTTTGAAAAAACTTTATTTAATGAAGAATTTTATTATTGGATTTTGTTTGCAGCAATTTCCCCAGGTATAATTGCTTTCTCATTATACACATTAACTATTAAATATTTAGGACCATCAACAACCGGTTTCACACTATACCTCTATACAATTTATGGAGCTTTTTATGGAATAATATTTTTTTCTGAGATTTTGGAAAATTATCATTTAATAGGTACCATATTTGTATTTTTTGGTATTTATTTGGTAAGAAGAAAAAGTAAAAATGAAATTAAAGCCTAAAATGTTATTTGCAAAAATTCTGTTTTATATTTTTATTATTTATTTTGGAGTTTCTTTAATAGTTTATTTTTATCAAAGAAAATTATTGTACCATCCTGGTGAAAATAATTATTTAGATGAGGGACCTTTATCTCACAAAATCGAAAAAGTAAGTATTCAATCTGATAATGATTTAGTTGGATGGTATTACAAAAAAAATAATAACTTTAAAACCTTACTTTTTTTTCACGGAAATGCTGGAAAATTAGATAATAGAATTTATAAACTTAATGAGTTTGCAGATTTAGATTTAAACTATTTAATTTTTGCATATAGAGGCTTTAGTGGAAACAAAGGCAAACCAACAGAAATTGGACTTTATAAAGATGCAATTAAAGCCAAAGAATGGCTTAATCAAAACAATATAGAAGATAAAGATATTGTTCTCTATGGAGAGTCTCTTGGTACTGCTGTAGCAATAGAGACCGCAAGTAACAATTTATTTGCAGGTATAATATTAGAGTCCCCCTTTACATCTATGGAGATTCTGGCGCAAAAATATTACCCATATCTTCCTGCAAAAATTATTTTAAAAGATAAATACAAATCTATTGAAAAAATTAACAAAATAAAGTTTCCCATGCATGTGATGCATGGGAAAAAGGATAATATTGTACCATTTTATATGGGTGAAGAAATATTTAATAAATATGTTGGTGTTAAGTCAAATTATTTTAATGACAACGACGACCATATGATGGAATTTAATAAAAATTTAATTCAATCAATCGACAATTTTATAAAAAGTTTAAATTAAGACATAATTTAAACAAATCCACATCACTTTTAAATTCTAATTTTAGATATGTTTAAATTCCTTTTATTACTTTTTTTATTAATATTGCCAACAAAACTTAGTTCAGAAATAAATAATGATTACTATGATAACAATTATTTTCATATTGGAAAAATGAACTCTTACAATAGTGAGTTCATTTTATATTTTAAAACACGAAAGAAAGCTATTTTAGCAAAGGGAGAATTTTCTAATTATATTAATGATTTTCCACAGGACTTATACTTATATGATAAAAATTTAAATAAAGATTATCCTTTAATTTCATATGACTGGTTTCCAAAAAAAATTAAAAAAATATCAAAAAAATATAATTATCCACTTTTCCCAGAGGATTTTGCTTACTATTTATTAAATGACAACAACACTTTAATTTTGATAAGTGCAAAAAAAAATTTTAATGAAAATTTAAAATATGACATAAAAAATAATAAGTTAGAAATTGCTAAGACTTCTGGCAAATTAAATTTTATAATCTCTTCTTATGCTGAAAACTGTGGTTATAAATCTCTAAAAAATAATTTTGAGTGCAATATCTATAAACCTTTAATTTCTAAAAATTTGCTTAATTAACTTGGGTAAAAGCATTTGCAAACTTCTCAGCTTCAAATAATTGTAAGTCATCCTCTTTTTCTCCAAGCCCGAGACCAACAATAGGTACTTTATATTTCTTTGAAATCGCGACCAATATCCCACCTTTTGCAGTTCCATCAAGTTTTGTCATTATGATGCCTGTGATTGGAATTAATTTATTAAATTCTTCGAGTTGATTAATTATATTTTGTCCCGATGTTGCATCTAAAACTAAAATAACCTCGTGAGGCGCTGTTTCATCACTTTTTTTAATTACATTTCCTATTTTTTTTAATTCATCCATTAAATTCTTTTTATTTTGTAATCTTCCTGCCGTGTCTACTATTACTTGATCTATATTTTGACTTTTAGCTATTTCCATTGCTTTAAAAGCAACTGAAGCCGGATCTGAACCAGGATCTGATTTTACAATTTTAGCATCAACTCTGTTAGCCCATTCTTCTAATTGATCAATAGCAGCCGCTCTAAATGTATCGCATGCTGAAAAAAGAACTTTACTATTATTTTGTATAAATATTTTTCCTAATTTTCCAATAGTAGTTGTCTTACCAACTCCATTAACACCTGAAACTAATATTATATTTGTCTTTTCTTTTTTTAAAAAAAAATCTTTCTTTTCTAGGGGTGTCATTAGTTCTAAAATATAATTATTAAGTATTTCGAAAACTTCCTTGATTGGATCATTTTTAGGATCAATCTTTTTTTGAGCAATTATAGATTTTATCTCTGATGCTGCATCTATGCCCACATCTGAGCTGATCAAGAATTCTTCTATTTTATCAAGAGTTGCATCGTCAATTTCTTTCTTAACTATTATTTCTTTAAGGCCTGATGCTATATTGCTTGCACTTCTTTTAAATCCGATTTTAAATTTTTCAAAAATACCCATTATATTTTGATATTAATCTTTTCAATTTCAGATACAGGACCTCTCATTTTTATATTTAATTCATTATCAATTTGAATATTTAAAATTCCTGTCGAAAATTCTATTTTTGAATTACTGTTTTGTAGTTGATTTAAATTAGCTGCGACTGCTGTTGCACATGCTGCAGTCCCGCAAGCTTTTGTTAAACCTGCACCCCTCTCCCAAACTTTAATTTTGTAATGTTGTTCACTAATTTTCTGAGCTATTGTGACATTGCATTTCTCAGGGAAAACTTCATGATTTTCTATTAATGGTCCATATTTTTTTAAATTTATTTTTTCTATATCCTCGCAAAAATATACGATATGAGGGTTTCCAACATTCACTGCAATACCACCATCCATTTTATTTCCGTCAATATCAATCATACCAAGTGATAGATTTTTAGTATCAAGATTTTTACTTAAAGGAATTTTGTTCCACTCTAAATTTGGAGTTCCAATTATCGTTTCAACATCTTTATCATTAAGAACTTTAGATTTTAATATTTTTGAGGATACCGAAATTTCAATTTCTTTTTTATTTTTTTCAATACTTAGTAAATAAGCAACACATCTAGTTCCATTTCCACATGCATCTGAGCGGCTTCCATCCGAGTTAAAAAAAGCAACATCAGCATCAGCTTTTTGACTTTTGTTTATGTAGATCAACTGATCGCACCCTATGAAATC
The DNA here is from genome assembly GCA_902613065.1 of uncultured Pelagibacteraceae bacterium. Lineage (GTDB taxonomy): Bacteria > Pseudomonadota > Alphaproteobacteria > Pelagibacterales > Pelagibacteraceae > Pelagibacter. The sequence continues at coordinate 50,828 of CACMFU010000001.1, forward strand.
TCTGTCACAAATTTTTAAGATTTGGTCATTTGATAAGTTTAAACTATTTATTCTCTGATCAATAATAACAAAGTCGTTACCCAATCCGTCCATTTTAAATGCTTCAAATTCCATATAAATAATACTTAACTTATTTATTGACTTTTTGAACCTCTAATATAATTTACGCGCACTTCCGCAAAATACAGCAATTTGCGGTGTCTTTGGAAACAAAGAGATCGACACCAGTCAGCGAGGGTTCGCCCACTGGTGCGATACTTGCTGTGCAAAATTATGTTTGAAAATTTAACTAATAAATTTGAAGAAATTTTTTCTTCATTAAAAAAAGCCCCTTCTCTTGATGAAAAGCAAGTTGACGAGGGTTTAAAAAGTATAAGGTTGGCTTTATTAGAAGCCGATGTTTCTTTAGACGTAGTTAAGGAGTTTATTAGTAGAGTTAAGCCCAAAGCGCTAGGTCAGGAAATTATAAGGTCAACTTCTCCCGGAGATATGGTTGTAAAAATCGTTTATGACGAAATAGTATCTTTTTTAGGTGATAAGAATTCTGAAATATCCCTTAATGCTGTCCCTCCAGTTCCAATCATGTTAGTTGGATTGCAAGGTTCGGGAAAAACCACAACAACCTCAAAATTAGCAAAATTTTTAGAAAAAAATAATAAGAAAAAAGTAATGATGGCTAGTTTGGACGTTTACAGACCTGCCGCGCAAGAGCAATTGAGACTTTTGGGTGAACAAAATAATATTGAAACTTTGCCAATTATAGAGGGCCAGCTTCCAGCTGATATTTGTAGAAGAGCTTTAAGTGCTGCAAATTTAAATGGTTGTGAAGTAGTTTTATTTGATACCGCTGGAAGAACACAAATAGATTTTCAAATGATGAATGAAATCAAACAAATTGAAACTATTATTAATCCTGCAGAAACTATACTAGTAGCAGATTCTCTAACAGGCCAAGTTGCTGCTAATGTAGCCAAGGAATTTAAAAATACAGTAAATTTGAGCGGTATTATACTTACAAGAGCAGATGGAGACGGAAGAGGTGGAGCAGCATTGAGTATGAAATATGTTGCTGAGATCCCCATAAAGTTTCTTGGTGTTGGAGAAAAAATTGAGAATTTTGAAGTTTTCCATCCTGATCGAATTGCAAATAGAATTTTGGGAATGGGAGATATCGTTTCCTTAGTTGAAAAAGCTTCAGAAGATTTAGATCAAGAAAATTTAAAGAAAACAGAAGAGAAACTTAAAAAAGGTCAATTCTCGATGGAAGATTATCTTTCTCAATTACGTCAAATGAAAAAGATGGGTGGAATAGAAGGCATAATGTCATTTCTCCCTGGAGTTTCAAAAATTAAATCACAAATGGACCAATCAGGAATAGATGAAAAAATTATTACTCAAAATGAAGCTGTTATTTTATCAATGACAAAGCAAGAAAGAGAAAATCCTAAAATTATAAATGGATCAAGAAAAAAAAGAATTGCTAATGGCTCAGGTACAGACATTGCCACTATCAATAAGTTGTTAAAACAATTTAAGATGATGTCAGAAATGATGAAAAAAATGTCTAAAGGAAACATGAAAGGAATGGCGGATAAAGGGATCCCGCCTGAACTATTTAATCAATTAAAATAAAGGAGATATAAGTAATGTTAAAAATGAGACTATCAATGGGAGGTACTAAAAAAAGGCCAGTATATAAAATTGTTGTGGCTGATAGTAGATTTCCAAGAGACGGAAGGTTTATAGAAAAATTAGGTTTTTATAATCCGTTATTACCGAAGGATAAAAAGGAAAGAATTGGCTTAGATTCTGAGAGAATTAAATATTGGTTAGGTCAAGGAGCTCAGCCAACAACAAGAGTTGCAAGGTTATTGGGAGAAAACGATATAATGCCAATGCCTGAAAAAGGAAACAATCCTCAAAAAGCAATTCCTAAAAAAGATAGAAAAAAAGCTGACGAAGGTGGAGAAGTGAAACCAGAAGGAGATGCATCTAAACCAGCAGAAGCACCTAAGGAAGAAGCTAAGCCAGCAGAAGCACCAAAGGAAGAAGCTAAGCCAGCAGAAGCACCAAAGGAAGAAGAAAAAAAATAATGTTAGAAGCTCGTATATTCACACTCTATCCAGATTTTTTTCCAGGCTATTTAGGCCAAGGTATTTTTGGTAAAGCACTATCTGAGAATAAATGGAAAATAGATACTGTGGATATAAGAGAGTATGCATTTGATAAGCATAAAACCGTTGATGACACTCCTTACGGAGGAGGTGAAGGTATGTTAATGAAAGCAGATGTATTAGCAAAATCAATAGATAAGAATGTTAAAGATGGCGAAAAGATTATTTATCTAAGTCCGAAGGGTAAGTTGTTCAATCATCAATTAGCAAAACAACTATCTCAAGAAACAAAAATAAATATAATTTGTGGACACTTTGAAGGAGTTGATGAAAGATTGTTAAAAACAAGAAATATTGAGGAAGTAAGTATAGGAGACTTTGTTTTATCTGGAGGTGAAGGAGCTTCATTTGTAATTCTTGATGCAATTTTAAGATTTATTCCTGGTATTCTTGGTAATACAAATTCAGCTAAAGAAGAAAGTTTTGAAAACGGACTTTTAGAGTATCCTCAATTTACAAAACCTCAAATATGGGAGGAAAAAAGTGTTCCAGACGTGCTATTATCAGGCGATCACGCCAAAATTAAAGACTGGCGTTTATCTCAATCTGAGGCTATAACACGCGACCGAAGACCGGATTTGTGGCAATTATATAAAAAAACTAAAGAGAATTAAAATGAAGACAATTGAAGAAATTAATCAATCTAAAGTAAAAAAAATTATTTCTGAGAGAAAGCATCCAGAATTTTTCCCAGGTGATATTGTTAAAGTAGGAGTTAGAATAACTGAAGGAAAAAGAGATCGTATTCAATATTTTGAAGGTGTGTGTATTGCGAAAAAAAATAGAGATATCAATTCTTCTTTTACTGTAAGAAAAATTTCTTTTGGTGAGGGTGTGGAAAGAACATTTGCTTTATATAGTCCGATTGTAGATACAATTAAAGTTGTAAGGTCAGGAAAAGTTAGAAGAGCCAAGTTATATTATTTGAGAGATAGAACAGGTAAATCTGCAAGAATTGCAGAAAAAATTAAAAAGAAAATAGGTATAGATGTCGAAACTAAGATTCACGAAGTAACAGAAGAAAATGTTATGCCTGATACAGAGCAAAAAACAGCAGACAGCCCACAAGATACCAATAAAGATGCTCCAAAAGTAGAAGCAAAAAAACCAGAAGAAAAAAAAGAAACTAAAGAAGAAACCCCATCAGTAGAAAAAAAAACTGATGAAAAAAAAGAAAATCCTGAAGTAAAAAAATAATTTTTTACAATGCCTCAAACTATATACGATAAAATATGGAATGATCACCTTGTTCATCAACAAGAAGATGGAACTTCACTTTTATTTGTTGATAGACATTTAATTCATGAAGTTACTAGTCCACAAGCATTTGAAGGTTTAAGAAATTCTAATAGAAAAGTTAGACAACCTTCTTTAACTTTAGCAGTAGCAGATCACAATGTTCCAACAACGGATAGATCAGTGCCTATTACTGACAAAGATTCAAAAATACAAATCGAGACACTAGAAAAAAACTGTGCAGAATTCGGAATAAATCTTTTTGGAATGAACGATAAAAGACAAGGAATAGTTCATATTATTGGTCCAGAACAGGGATTTACACAACCAGGAACGATTATTGTTTGTGGTGATAGTCACACTGCTACGCACGGAGCATTTGGTGCATTAGCATTCGGAATTGGAACTTCGGAAGTGGAACATGTCTTGGCAACACAGACTTTAGTTCAAAAAAAATCAAAAAATTTTAGAATAAACGTTAATGGATATCTTCCTGTTGGAGTAACATCTAAGGATGTAATATTACAAATAATCGGAAAAATTGGTACAGCTGGTGGAACTGGTTATGTAATTGAATATGCTGGAAACTTAATTTCGAATTTAAGTGTCGAACAAAGAATGACTATTTGCAATATGACAATCGAAGGTGGAGCAAGGGCTGGACTTATAGAGCCAGATGAAAAAGTTTTTAATTATTTAAAAGGTAAACCAATGTCTCCAAAGAATTCAAATTGGGACAAAGCATTAGAATATTGGAGTAAATTAAAGTCTGATGGTGATGCAGAATTTGACAAAGAAATCAGTCTTGAGGGCAAAGATATTAAACCAATGGTAACTTGGGGAACTTCGCCTCAGGATGTAGTAGATATTGATGGAATTGTTCCTGATCCTGAAAATGAGCAAAACGAAGACAGAAAAAATTCTATTAACAGGTCATTAAAATATATGGGTTTAAAGCCGAAAACTAAAATAAAAGATATTAGAATTGATAAAGTTTTTATTGGAAGTTGCACAAATGGAAGAATTGAAGATTTAAGAGAAGCTGCAAAAATCTTAAAAGATAAAAAAATTGCTTCTCATGTAAATGCAATGATAGTTCCTGGTTCAGGATTAGTAAAACAACAAGCAGAGCAAGAAGGTTTAGATGTAATATTTAAAAATTCTGGATTTGAATGGCGTGAGCCAGGTTGCTCAATGTGTTTAGCTATGAACGCAGATAAGTTGAAGCCAGAAGAAAGATGTGCATCAACATCAAATAGAAATTTCGAAGGAAGACAAGGACGAGGTGGAAGAACTCATTTAGTTAGTCCAGCTATGGCTGCTGCAGCTGCTATATCTGGAAATTTAGATGATGTTAGAAAATACAATAGTTAAATGAACAAATTCTCAACATTAAAAAGTATTCCTGCATATTTACCAATTGTAAATATCGATACAGATATGATTATTCCAAAGCAATTTTTAAAAACAATAAAAAGAACAGGACTGGGAAAAAATTTATTTTATGAAATGAGATATGACGAAAAAGGTAAAGTGGTAGATGACTTTATCTTAAATAAATCCCCATATGATAATTCTAAGATTTTAATTGCAGGGAATAATTTTGGATGTGGATCATCCAGAGAACATGCGCCATGGGCACTTTTAGACTTTGGTATCACTTGCGTTATAAGTACTAGTTACGCAGATATATTTTATAATAATTGTTTTAAAAATGGAATATTGCCTATTAAAGTTAATGATGAACAGATAAAAGAACTTTCTGAATATTCTAAGAGACAAGAAGAAATAGCAATAAATTTACCAGATCAAAAAATAATTTTTGGGAATAAAGAAATCAAATTTGAATTAGATGAATTTAAAAAAAAATGTTTAATTGAGGGACTAGATGATATTGCACTGTCTTTGGAAAAGTCTAATAAAATAATTTCATTTGAAGAAAAATTAAAATCCACAAAGCCTTGGATATTTAATGATTAAAGTCAAAAAAAGAAAATTCTTATTATTACCAGGTGATGGTATTGGTCCAGAGGTTATTGGTGAAGTTAAAAAAATTATAACTTGGTTTAATGTAAATAAATCTCTTGATTTTGATATGGAAGAAGCCTTAGTTGGAGGAGCATCTTACGACAGGCACGGAACACCGATTACAGATGAAGTATTTTATAAATCATTAGAATGTGAAGCAGTCATTTTAGGAGCTGTGGGTGGACCAAAATATGATAATTTAGATTTTTCCAAAAGACCTGAGAGAGCTCTTCTTAAGCTAAGAAAAGAATTAAAATTATTTGCAAATTTGAGGCCTGCAATTTGTTTTAAACAATTAGTTGAGGCATCTACGCTAAAACCTGAAATCGTATCAGGTCTAGACATCATGATTGTTAGAGAATTGACAGGTGGCATTTATTTTGGTGAGCCGAGAGGTATCAAGCCAATTGATAATGGTGAACGTAAAGGAATAAACACTCATACTTATACTTCATCAGAAATTAAAAGAGTTGCTAGAGTTGCATTTGATTTAGCAAAGAAGAGAAACAATAAAGTTACTTCCTGTGAAAAATCGAATGTTATGGAAGCAGGTCAATTATGGAAAGAGGAAGTTCAAAATCTTCACGATAAAGAATTTAAAGATGTTGAGTTAAATCATATGCTTGCAGATAATTGTGCAATGCAACTTTTGAGAAATCCAAAGCAATTTGATGTAATTGTGACAGATAATTTGTTTGGTGATATGTTGTCAGATGAAGCATCTATGCTGACGGGATCTTTAGGTTTATTACCTTCAGCTTCTCTGGGTGCAAAAAATAAAGATGGTGAAATGAGAGCAATGTATGAGCCTGTTCATGGATCTGCTCCAGATATTGCTGGAAAAGGAATTGCAAATCCAATTGCAACAATCTTGAGTTTTGCAATGGCCCTGAAGTACTCTCTTGACTTAGATAAAGAGGCTGATGACTTAGAAAAAGCAGTGCAAAATGTACTAGATGATGGGTTAAGAACTAAAGATATTATGTCAAAAGGAACAAAAGAAATTTCAACTTCTGGTATGGGAGATGCGATTATTGCATATTTGCAAAAATAAAAAAATTAACTTAATTTGATACTATTAAATTTATGACTGTTTATTCCGCACCTGTGAAAGATATGATGTTCTTATTTGAACATCTAAAAGATAATAAAAATTATAACGAAATTGAAAAATATAAAGAAGTCACATCTGATCTAGTAAAAGATATCTTAGAGGAAGCTGCAAAAATTAATGAAGAAATGCTTCTTCCTTTAGCAAAAGCTGGAGACGAAAATCCTTGTGTCTATGAAAATGGAGTAGTTAGAACCCCTCCAGGTTATAAAGAGGCATATTCAAAATTTATAGAAGATGGATGGGTATCTTTAACTTGTGATCCAAAATATGGTGGCCAAGGAATGCCAAAAACTGTAAGTGCTTTTTTTGATGAAATGCTTTCATCATCAAGTTTATCTTTTAAATTATATAGTGAATTAAGTATAGGTGCATACAATTGTATTTTGAGTCATGCAACTGAAGAAATCAAAAACACATATCTTCCTAAAATTGTTGAGGGTAAATGGAGTGGGACAATGTGTTTAACAGAGCCTCAATGTGGAACAGATTTAGGATTAATAAAAACAAAGGCAATTAAAAATGAAAATGGTACTTATAATATAAGTGGACAAAAAATCTTTATTACTTCTGGTGACCACGATTTAACTGAAAATATTATACACCTTGTTTTAGCAAGAACACAGGATGCACCAAAAGGAACGAAGGGGATAAGTTTATTTTTAGTACCAAAATATGAAATTAATGATGATGGATCAATTGGTCCAAGAAACGGCGTCAATACTGTTTCAATTGAATCAAAAATGGGTATTAAAGGTTCACCCGCATGTGTATTAAGTTTTGATGATGCCAAAGGCTATATGATCGGACCAGAGAACAAAGGCTTAAATTCTATGTTTACAATGATGAACTTAGAAAGAATTGTTGTCGGTATACAAGGATTAGGTCTATCTGAAACAGCTTATCAAACTGCTTTAAGTTATTCTAAAGAGAGAAAACAAGGTAAATCAAATAATAATTCTAATGGAGAAACAGATTTAATTATTAAGCACGCAGATATTCGAAGAAGTTTATTAAATATGAAGTCTATAATTGAGGGAGAAAGATCCTTATCTTTTTGGATGGCTCAGCAGGTAGATGTAAGCTTAAGTCATAGTTCAGAGGAAGTAAAAAAAGATGCATCGGATATTGTAGGTCTTATGACCCCAGTAATTAAGTCATTTTTTACAGATATGGGTATGGAAATAACCAATGAAGCAATTCAGGTTTTTGGTGGCTATGGTTATACCAAAGACCAAGGGATAGAACAATTATTTAGAGATAATAGAATTACACCTATTTACGAAGGAACTAATTCTGTGCAGGCAATTGATTTTGTATTTAGAAAAATTAGTCAGAAAAAAGTTTTTGAAAATTTTATGAAATATGTAGATACAGAAATTCAAAATTGTTCAAAAGTAGACAATTTAAATGAACATGTAAAAAAAATATCTGAATTAAAAAATATATTGTCAGATTTCACGGACTGGATATCTCCTAATGGCAATACGCCAAAAGACGATATAAGCGCATCATGTAACGATTATTTAAGATTTTTTGGTTATTTTTGTCTTTCATTTATATGGCTAAAAACAATGAGAAAAAGCTATGAAAATTTGGAAAACAATAAAGAGTTTTATGAAGATAAATTAAATACAGGAAATTATTATTTTGACAAAATTTTGCCTAGAGCTGAGAGCCATTATAAATCTGCTATTTCTGGTAGTAAATATACTATGAGCGCAAAATTTAACTGATGAATAAATATAATCAGAACTTAGATAAAAATCCTTCAAATTATGTCCCGTTAACACCGCTTAGCTTTCTAGAAAGAGCAAAAGATATTTATCCAAATTATGAGGCTTTAGTATATGAAACAAAATCTTTCACATGGACTGAAGTATTTAACAGGTGCATCAAATTTGCAAGTGCACTAGAGAAAATTGGTATTGTTGAAGGAGACACAGTTTCAGTTATGACCTTTAATACTCCAGAGATTTTTGAAGCACATTATTCTGTTCCTATGACAGGAGCCGTTTTAAATACAATTAATTCAAGACTTGATGCAAAAACTGTTGCTTATATTTTAGAACACAGTGAAGCAAAAGTATTAATAATAGATAGACAATTGCATGCAGTTGCAGAAAAGGCTTTATCAACTTTAAAAGAAAAACCAATCGTAATTGATGTTCAAGATGATTTTGCTGACCAATCCTTGTTAAAAAAAATTGGAGATAGAGAATATGAGGAATTTTTAAGCACCGGTGATGAAAATTATATTTGGAAAAAACCAAAGGATGAATGGCAAGCAATTTCTTTAAGTTATACGTCTGGAACAACCGGAAACCCAAAAGGTGTTGTTTATCATCATAGAGGCTCTTATTTAATGTCAACAGGTAGTGCTGTTGCTTGGAATATGCCAAATAGATTAAATTTTTTAACAGTTGTACCAATGTTCCACTGTAATGGATGGGGGTACCCGTGGACAATACCAATGTTAAATGGAAAAACAGTTTGTTTAAGAGCTATTGATGTAAAAAAAATATTTGAATTAATTGAAAAGCACGACATTACCCATTTTGGAGGTGCACCTATTGTACTTAATATGATAACAGGTGCATCACAAAATGATATCAAAGAATTAAAAAATAAAGTTTATGTTTTAACTGCTGGAGCACCACCTCCAAGTATTATTTTCAAAAAAATGAAAGCATTAGGATTTGAGGTAATGCATGTCTATGGTTTAACTGAAACATATGGACATGTTTTACAATGTGCTTGGAATGATGAATGGAATGGTTTTGAAGAAGATAAAATTAATGAAATTAAAGCAAGGCAAGGTGTGAGGTTTCCAAACACAGAAGGAGTGGTTGTTTTAGATCCAGAAACTATGAAACCTGTACCTAAGGATGGAGAAACCATTGGCGAGATAATGATCAAAGGTAATGTTGTTATGAAAGGGTATTTTAAAGACAAAGAGGCCACTGAAAAGGCTATGAAAGATGGATGGTTTCACTCTGGTGATTTGGCAGTTATTTATCCAGATGGATACATTAAGGTTAAAGATAGGTCTAAAGATATTATTATTTCAGGTGGAGAGAATATTTCTTCTATCGAAATCGAAAACACACTTTCTAAGCACCCAGCTGTTTCAATTGTTGCAGTAGTAGCAAAACCAGATGAGAAATGGGGAGAAGTTCCATGTGCATTTATAGAGAAAGTGGCAGATAAAGAGACAAATGAAAAAGAATTAATCGATTTTTGTAGAGAAACTCTAGCAGGGTTCAAAATTCCAAAAAAAATAGACTTCTGTGAACTTCCAAAAACATCAACAGGCAAAATCCAAAAATTTGAATTAAGAAAAAGAGCTAAGGAACTTACTTAGATTTCTTTCAAATAAACAACTTACTTTCTTTACAAATAGATAAAAAAATGACACTAAGCTAAAAATGAAAAACTTTTCTATTGCAAAATCAAGAAGACTTAGAGGTACGCCTTATACATCAAGAATTGAAAAACAAGGAGTTACTGCTTACACAATATATAACCATATGTTGCTTCCCGCTGCATTTGGTTCTTTAGAAGACTCATATCATCATTTAAAAGAACATGTTCAAGTTTGGGATGTGGCCGCTGAGAGACAAGTAGAGATTACTGGAAAAGATGCGGCAAAATTGGTTCAACTTATGACTTGTAGAGATCTTTCAAAATCAAAAGATGGAAGATGTTATTATTGTCCAATTATAGATGATAATGCTGGATTAATTAATGACCCAGTTGTTCTAAGATTTAATGAGAATAAATGGTGGGTTTCTATTGCAGATACAGATGTAATCTTATTTGCTAAAGGATTGGCAATTGGGAATAAATTTGATGTAAATATTATCGAACCTGAAGTTGATATTATGGCTGTGCAAGGGCCTAAATCATTTAAATTAATGGAAAAGGTTTTTGGTGAAAAAATAACAAATTTAAAATTTTTTGGTTTTGATTATTTTGATTTTACTGGAGCCAAACATTTAATTGCTCAATCAGGATGGTCTAAACAAGGTGGATATGAAATTTATGTAGAGAATAATGAGGCGGGTTTAAAACTATACGATCATTTATTTGAAATCGGAGATGAGTTTAATATTAGAGCAGGATGTCCTAATTTAATTGAACGTATTGAAAGTGGATTACTTTCTCAAGGAAACGATATGGACAATGGAGACAACCCATACGAATGTGGCTTTGATAAATATATTAATATTGACAGTGACGTTGAATTCTTAGGAAAAGAGAAATTAAAAAAAATAAAGTCTGAAGGAATTAAAAGAAAACTAATGGGCGTTAAAATTGATACTGATAAAATAAGCGTAACTGGTTCAATCAATTTAACAGATGAAAAAAATAATATAATCGGAGAACTAAGATCAGGTTGTTACAATCCAACTTTTAAACAGGTAATTGGTATAGCTATGATAAAAAAACCATATTTTGAAGCAAAGCAAACATTCAAAATTGATATAAATGGTAATAGTTTTAACGGAACAGTTTGCGATTTACCTTTCATTTAGTATAAATCTTTAAAATGACTAATATAGCTATCATCGGTGCAACCGGTAATGTTGGAAGGAAGACTCTAGAAGTTATAGAAAAAAAAGATATTAAATTTGATAACCTTTTTTTAGTTGCTTCTTCTAATAGTGCTGGAAAAAAAATAAGTTTTAAAGGCAAAGATTACGAAGTCTATGATCTTGAAAAATATGATTTTTCAAATGCGAATATAACTTTTTTTGCAGCAGGTGGTAAAATTGCAGAACAATATGCAGAAAGTGCAGCAAAATTAACAACTGTAATTGATAATTCCAGTTTTTTTAGAATGGACCCCGATGTTCCACTTATTGTGCCTCAAGTGAATGCAGAAAAAATTAATGAAATGAAAAAAAATATTGTGGCAAATCCTAACTGCTCAACAGCTCAGTTAGTATTAGCTCTTAAACCATTACATGATTTATATAAAATAAAAAGGGTAATAGTTTCTACCTATCAATCTGTTTCTGGAGGCGGAAAAGCACCTATGGATGAATTGATTGAACAAACTAAATCTTATCTTGATGGAAATCCTGTTCAATCTAAAAATTTTACTAAACAAATAGCATTCAATATAATTCCTCACATTGATGTTTTTTCGGATGATGGATACACAAAAGAAGAATTGAAAATGACTAATGAAACAAAAAAAATACTTGATAATAATATAGAGTTAACAGCTACGTGCGTTAGAATTCCTGTTCTAGTATCACATTCAGAGTCAGTAAATATAGAGTTTGAAAATCCTTACTCTCTTGATCAAATCAGAGAGGCATTAAATAATGCTGATGGTTGTAGAGTTATAGATAAAAGAGAAAATGGAGGATATAGTACACCAATAGAAGCAACTGGTAGTGATGAAACATTTATCTCCAGAATTAGAGATGATAAGACAAAAGAGAACTCAATTAATTTGTGGATCGTTTCAGACAACCTATTAAGAGGAGCCGCATTGAATTCTGTTGAAATTGCAGAAACAATAATGAAAGCAAATCAAAATGGAAAATAATCCTTTATCTCCTCACATTCAAATTTATAGATGGCATATTTCATCTTTAGTTTCAATATCTCATAGAATTACTGGAATAATAAATATATTAGCAATAACTTTAATTTGTATTTTTTTTATATTTTTTTCATTTAGTGAAGAAAGTCATGAATTTATAAAGTTATTCCTCCAATCTATTATTGGAAAATTTTTCATATTGGGTATTACATGGTCTTTTAGTTTCCAAATCTTAAGTGAGATAAGACATTTAATCATGGATTTTGGTTATGGATTTGAATTAAAAACCACAAAAATTACAGGATTAATTGTAATATTTGGATCTTTTGTATTAACCGTTTCAATTTATTTAATAGGACGAAATTTATTGTAATGAGAGCAGTAACAAAAAAATGGGTATTTTTAAAGGTGAGTTCTCTAATATTAGTACCTTTGATGTTATGGTTTGCTTTAAATTTGGTTAGTATTTATGATAAAAGTTACTTAGAGATATTAACTTTTCTAACTTCTCAACCTTCAAAGTTTATATTTAGTCTATTTCTTATTTTTGCGTACTTTTTCTCAGCATTAAGCATAAGTGAGGTTTTTGAAGACTATATTAAAGACGAAAAAATCAAAAATGCCGCAAACAAAGCTTTAAATTTTTTTGCTATAACAATTCCTTTAATTACAATATTTGCGGTATTTAAACTAACTATATGAAATCTTATAATATTATAGATCATGAATACGATGTCGTTGTCCTTGGTGCTGGAGGTTCTGGCCTAAGAGCTGCGGTTGGCTTAAGTGAAGCTGGATTAAAAACTGCATGCATTTCTAAAGTCTTTCCAACTAGAAGTCATACATCAGCTGCCCAAGGTGGAATTTCAGCAGCCCTTGGAAACATGGGAGAAGACGATTGGCGTTGGCATATGTACGATACTGTAAAAGGAGCAGATTGGTTAGGCGATCAAGATAGTATTGAATATTTGTGTAAGGAAGCTCCAAAAGCAGTACTAGAATTAGAAAAGTATGGTGTTCCTTTTAGTAGAACAGAAGATGGAAAAATTTATCAAAGACCATTTGGTGGAATGACAAAAAATTATGGAAATGGAATTGTACAAAGAACTTGTGCTGCAGCAGACAGAACTGGTCATGCAATTCTCCATACATTGTATGGTCAAGCACTTAAACATAATACAGAATTTTTTATTGAATATTTTGCATTAGACTTAATTATGAAAGATGGACAATGCAAAGGTTTAATTGCTTGGAATTTAAATGATGGAACAATTCATCGTTTTAGATCTCACATAACAATTATAGCCACAGGGGGATATGGGAAGGTGTATTACTCAGCAACATCTGCACATACTTGTACTGGTGATGGTAATGCAATGGTATTAAGAGCTGGATTACCTCTTCAAGATATGGAGTTTGTACAATTTCACCCAACAGGAATATATGGACACGGAACACTTATTTCTGAAGGTGTAAGAGGTGAAGGTGGATATTTGGTAAACTCTAAAGGTGAAAGATTTATGGAGAGATATGCTCCCAACGCTAAAGATCTTGCATCGAGAGATGTAGTTAGCAGATCAATGTCTATTGAAATCAATGAGGGAAGAGGTGTTGGTAAAGATCAAGACCATGTTCATTTATATTTAAGTCATTTAGATAAAAAAGTTATTGAAGATAGATTGCCAGGCATTACTGAGGCAGCAAGATTATTTGCAAATGTAGATGTAACCAAAGAACCGATACCAGTTGTTCCAACAGTTCATTATAATATGGGTGGTATACCAACAAATTATAAAGCTGAAGTTTTAACAGTAAATGGATCTCAAAAAACAGTCCCAGGTTTGATGGCGATTGGTGAGGCTGCGTGCGTATCTGTTCATGGAGCAAATAGATTAGGTTCAAATTCACTTATTGACTTGGTTGTTTTTGGAAGAGCAGCAGCAAAGAGAGCAGCGGAATTGGTAAAACCCGGAACGCCTCACGAAGAAGTTAGTGAAAGCGAAACTGAAAAATGTCTGAATAGATTTGATAAACTAAGGTATGCAGAGGGAGATAATGGAACTGCTGAACTTAGACTGGCGATGCAAAAAACAATGCAGTCTAAATGTGCTGTATTTAGAACTGAAAAGAATCTTAAAGAGGGTGTAGATGAGATCAGAAAAACATATGACGGCATGGAATCGATTTCTGTTAAAGATAAATCGTTGGTATTCAATACTGATTTAGTTGAGACTTTAGAATTTGATAATTTAATTAGACAAGCGATAACAACTGTAGATTCTGCATATCACAGAAAAGAAAGCAGAGGAGCACATGCTCGTGAAGATTATCCGAAAAGAAATGATGAAAAATTTATGAAACATACATTATCTTGGTGTGATGGAAAAAATACTAAAATTGAATACAGAGATGTACATACTTCAACATTAACAAATGAAGTCCAATATTTTCCTCCACAAGAAAGAGTGTATTAATGGTTCAATTAAATTTACCACAAAACTCAAAAGTTAATAAAGGTAAATATTTTAAAGACAAAACCGGTTCAAAGAATATCAGAAAAGTAAATGTTTACAGATGGGATCCATCAACTGGAGAGAACCCAAGAATAGACACGTATGAAGTAGACATGGATAATTGTCCATCTAAAGTTTTAGATATACTAAATAAAATTAAAAACGAAATTGATCCAACACTTGCATATAGAAGATCTTGTGCGCATGGAGTTTGTGGTTCTTGTGCAATGAATATGGGTGGAAAAAATGGCCTTGCATGTACTAAGCCACATGCAGAAATTAAGGGAGATATAGATATATACCCTTTGCCTCACTTAAAAGTAAAAAAAGATTTAATAGGAGACTTAAGTGGATTATATAAACAATACCAATCCATTGAACCTTGGTTAAAAAATAATTCGAAAAGTGAAACAACAGAAATTCATCAATCTCCAGAAGATAGAGCTAAACTTGATGGAGCTTATGAATGTATAATGTGTGCTTGTTGTTCTACTTCATGTCCCAGTTATTGGTGGAATGGCGATAAGTATTTAGGTCCTGCAGTTTTATTACAAGCTTATAGATGGATAATGGATAGCAGAGACGAAGATAGAAAGGAAAGACTTCAAAAAGTTGCAGATGAACTTAAGCTTTATAGATGTCATACGATTTTGAACTGCACTAACGCATGTCCAAAAGGATTAAATCCAGCAAAAGCTATTGCTGAGATAAAGAAAATGCTTGCAACCACATAATTACTTATTTAAATACATCCATGAATTTAATTGAGCATTTTATCGATGGTGAAATTGTTTCAGGTGTATCTGATAGAAAAGGAAAAGTATTTAATCCTGCTATAGGCAAACAAGAGTCTGAGGTTAGACTTGGTAC
Source organism: uncultured Pelagibacteraceae bacterium (assembly GCA_902613065.1). Taxonomy (GTDB): domain Bacteria; phylum Pseudomonadota; class Alphaproteobacteria; order Pelagibacterales; family Pelagibacteraceae; genus Pelagibacter. Next base: position 66,320 of record CACMFU010000001.1, read on the forward strand.
AAAACAAGATCTTGATTTAGCAGTACAAAAAGCAAAAAAAGCATTTGAAACATGGTCAAATGTAACTCCAATACAAAGAGCTAGAATAATATTTAAATACAAAGAAATAATTGAAAAAAATTCTGACTTGCTAGCTAAGATGATTGTATCAGAGCATGGAAAAGTTTATGAAGATGCCAAAGGTTCTCTCACAAGAGGTTTAGAGGTAGTTGAATTTGCATGTGGAATTCCACAAATGCTAAAAGGTGACTTTACAGAAAATGTAGGCACAAACATTGATAGCTGGTCAGTGAGACAGCCATTAGGTGTATGTGCGGGTATTACACCATTTAATTTTCCTGCAATGGTTCCAATGTGGATGTTTCCAATGGCAATAGCTTGCGGAAATACATTTGTATTAAAACCTTCTGAAAAAGATCCATCTTGTCCATTAAAACTTGCAGAGCTATTTAGTGAAGCTGGTTTACCAGACGGGGTTTTGAATGTTGTTAATGGAGATAAAGAAGTTGTAGATGCAATTTTGGAACATAAAGATATATCCGCAGTTAGTTTTGTTGGATCAACACCTATTGCTAAATACATTTATGAAAATGCAGCCAAAAATGAAAAACGTGTTCAAGCTCTTGGAGGAGCTAAAAATCATTGTGTTGTCATGCCAGATTGTGATTTAGATCAAGCAGTAAACGGTCTAATGGGTGCAGCATATGGGTCTGCAGGAGAAAGATGTATGGCTCAATCTGTTGCTGTTGCTGTTGGTAATGTAGGTGACAAACTAGTTGATGAATTATCTAAAAAAGTGGAAGCTTTAAAAATTGGACCAGGCATGGATAAGAATTCTGAAATGGGTCCTTTAGTAACAAAAGAGCATCTTGAAAGAGTAAGAGGTTATGTTGATTTAGGTATTAAAGAAGGAGCAGACCTTGTGGTTGATGGAAGAGATATCAAACTTCAAGGTTATGAAGACGGTTATTATATTGGTGGTTGCTTATTCGATAATGTTAAAAAAGATATGAGAATTTATAAAGAGGAGATATTTGGACCTGTATTATCTGTTGTCAGAGCTAAAGATTTTAACGAAGCATTAAATTTAATTAATGACCATGAGTTTGGTAATGGAACAAGTATTTATACAAGAGATGGAGATGCAGGAAGAACATTTGCAAATCAAATTAAAGTAGGAATGGTTGGAATTAATATCCCTATACCTGTGCCAGTTGCTTTTCATAGTTTTGGTGGATGGAAGAGATCATTATTTGGAGATCAACATATGCACGGGCCAGAAGGAGTTAGATTTTATACTAAATTAAAAACGATTACTTCAAGATGGCCTTCAGGTGTTAGATCAGATCCTGAATTTATAATGCCAACAATGAAATAGTAAAATGTCAAAAATATCATTAATAGGAGCTGGACAAATAGGTGGAACTTTAGCACATTTAATTGGACTAAAGGAGCTTGTTGATGAAGTAGTATTATTTGATGTAGCAAGTGGAATTGCTAAAGGTAAAGCATTAGATATTGCACAGTCTTCATCCGTAGATGGATTTAATGTAAAATTTTCAGGTACTGAAAATTATGAAGATATAAAAAATTCAGATGTAATCATTATTACAGCTGGTGTTCCAAGAAAACCAGGAATGAGTAGAGATGATTTATTAGGAATAAATTTAAAAATTATAAAACAGGTTGCTGAAGGTATAAAGCAACATGCACCAAATGCCTTTGTTATATGTATTACAAATCCATTAGATGTAATGGTTATGGCTTTTCAAAAATTTTCTGGACTATCGCCTGAAAAAGTTGTTGGAATGGCCGGAATATTAGACACATCAAGATTTAAACTATTTTTATCTTTAGAGTTAAATGTGCCTGTTAGAGAAATTGAGGCAATGGTAATGGGAGGTCATGGAGATACTATGGTTCCTCTACCAAGATTTACAAAAGTTTCAGGAAAACCATTATTAGATTTAGTTAAAGAAGGAAAAATTTCAAAAGATAAATTGGAAAGTATAAATCAAAGAACTAGAGATGGAGGTGCTGAAATTGTTAAATATTTAGAAAAAGGTTCAGCATTTTATGCACCGGCAGCCTCAGGCGTTGAAATGGCAGAAGCATACTTAAAAGATAGCAAAAAAATGCTCCCTTGTGCTGCTCATTTAAATGGACAATACGGAATAAGCAATATTTACGCTGGAGTGCCAGTAATTGTTGGAAAGAACGGTATAGAAAAAATCGAAGAAATTGAGCTAGATGAAAATGAAAAATCTGAGTTTAATAACTCAGTTGATGCTGTAAAAAAATTATGGGAAGCTGCATCCAAAATTGATCCTAGTTTAAATAACTAGTTAATGAATATTCACGAACACCAAGCAAAGAATATACTTAGAAAATATGGAGCTAAAGTTCCGGATGGAGTTTATGCTCTAGATGTAAATGAATTATTGGAAAAAGCTAAAAATCTTAAAACTGATAAATATGTGTTGAAAGCACAAATTCATGCTGGAGGCAGAGGTAAAGCTGGTGGAGTTAAAATAGTAAATGATTTAAAAAGTCTTGAAACAGAGGCAAAATCCTTGCTTGGAAAAAAATTAATCACTCATCAGACAGGGCCTAGTGGAAGAATTGTTAAAAGATTATATGTCGAAGTTTCATCTAACATTGATAAAGAATTTTATTTGTCTTGTGTTGTAGATCGTGCGAGCTCAAAGATAGCATTTATCTCAAGTGATCAAGGGGGTATGGATATAGAGGAAGTCGCAATCAAATCTCCTGAGAAAATTTTAACAACAAAAGTAGATTTAGATAACGAAATATCTGATGAAAATTGTAATAAAATAGTAAGTATTTTTAATCTAGATGAAGAAACAAAAGAACAAGGAATTAATCTAATCAAGTCCATATACAAATTATTTATAGAAACGGATGCTAATCTCATTGAAATTAATCCTTTAATTTTAACAAAAGAAAAAGAGTTGATTTGTTTAGATGCAAAAATGAATTTTGATGGAAATGCTTTATTCAGACATCCAGAGCTAATTGAGTTGAGAGACCTCAATGAAGAAGAAGAAACAGAGATAGAGGCTAGCAAGCATGATTTAGCATATATTAAACTTGATGGAACAATTGGATGTATGGTTAATGGAGCTGGGCTTGCAATGGCAACTATGGACATAATTAAATTATATGGAAAGGAACCAGCAAATTTTTTAGATGTTGGTGGTGGGGCTTCTAAAGAAAAAGTGGCAGCTGCTTTTAAAATAATTTTATCAGATAAAAATGTTAAAGGAATATTGATTAATATTTTTGGTGGAATAATGAGATGTGATGTTCTTGCCCAAGGTGTTGTGGACGCGGCAAAAGAAATAAAAATGAATGTTCCTTTAGTTGTAAGACTGGCCGGAACAAATTTTGAAGAAGGAAAAAAAATACTTGATAATTCTGGTCTTGAATTAATTTCTGCTTCTGATTTATCAGATGCTGCTAAAAAAATTGTAGAGGCTATTAAATAAATGTCAGTTTTAGTTAATAAAAACACAAAGTTAATTTGCCAAGGTTTTACGGGTAGTCACGGAACTTTTCATTCAGAGCAAGCAATTAAATATGGAACAAATTTAGTTGGAGGAGTTACACCAAAAAAAGGTGGTCAAACTCATCTAGATAGACCAGTATTTAATACAGTAAAGGAGGCAGTCGATGAAACTGGTGCCAACGCAACTATGATTTATGTTCCTGCGAAATTTGCATCCGTAGCAATCATAGAGGCCATTGAAGCTAACTTAGAATTAATCGTTTGTATCACTGAAGGTATACCAGTTCTTGATATGATTAAGGTCAAAAAAAAGTTACTTAATTCAAAATCAAGATTAATCGGTCCCAATTGTCCAGGGATAATTACGCCTGATGAATGCAAGATCGGAATAATGCCAGGAAATATACATAAAAAGGGTTCTGTTGGTATTGTATCAAGATCTGGAACTTTGACCTATGAGGCTGTCGCACAAACTACAGAGAATGATTTGGGACAATCAACATGTATAGGCATAGGTGGTGATCCAATAAATGGTACGAACTTCATTGATTGTTTAGATTTATTTTTAAAGGATGAGGAAACTAAATCAATTTTAATGATTGGTGAAATAGGAGGATCAGCTGAAGAAGAAGCAGCTGAATTTGTAAAAAATCATGAAATAAAAAAACCCATGGTTGGTTTTATTGCAGGAGTTACAGCACCACCGGGTAGAAGAATGGGACATGCAGGCGCCATAATATCAGGTGGCAAGGGCGGGGCCAAAGATAAGATCAAAAAAATGGAAGATTGTGGTATAGAAGTTGCCACATCCCCTTCAGAAATTGGAAAAACATTGTTAAATAAATTGTCCAATTGAAAACAAAATTTAGTATTATATTAAAATAAAATGAGCTCTCCTAAAAATCTGGAATATAAAAAAACATCATTTCTAAATAAAGCTAATAGTGCATTTATTGAGGAAATGTATGTAAAATTTATAAATAAAGATCCATCTCTATCTGAAAGTTGGATTGAATATTTCTCAGGTGTAGATGAGGATATGAAGATATTAGTCGATGAGATAAATGGACCGTCGTGGAAACCTTTCTCAAAAAAAATTAATATAGAAGATGTTGAGAAAACAGCTAAAGAAAATGAAAAAAACAAAGATAATTCTAGCAAGTTTAATTTTCAAGTAATTGCAAATTCAAATAAAAATTCAATAAGTGCCGTAGCCTTAATAAGAGCTTATCGCTTAAGGGGACATCTATTATCAAAATTAGATCCTTTAGAATTGATGAAGTCAGAATATTTAGACGAATTACATCCTGAGTACTATGGTTTTAAAAAAGAAGATTATGACAAAGAAATTTTTCTAAACGGAATAATAAATAAAAAAAGTGCAAATATTAGAGAAATACTCAAGTTTTTAAAAAAAACTTATTGTGGTCCTATAGGTTATGAATACATGCATATTTCAAATCCAACTGAGAGAATGTGGTTTAGAGATAGAGTTGAAAAAGATGAGAATGCACTCAAGTTTACAAAAAATGGAAAGCAAGCGATTTTAAATAAACTAATACAAGCAGAGGGATTTGAAAAATTTTTAAACACAAAATATGTTGGTACTAAAAGATTTGGTTTAGATGGTGGAGAAAGTTTAATACCTGCTCTTGAGCAAATTATAAAAATCGGAGGACAATCCAAAATAAAAGAAGTTAAAATAGGAATGTCACATAGAGGAAGACTAAATGTCTTAGCAAACGTTTTACAAAAGTCTTATAAAAGAATTTTTAATGAATTTGCTGGTGAAATGGATGGTTCAGAAGATGGTGCTGGAGATGTCAAATATCATTTAGGAGCCTCATCTGATAGAGAATTTGATGGAAATCCTGTACACGTTAGTTTAACAGATAATCCTTCACATTTAGAGGCAGTTAATCCTGTTGTTCTTGGCCAAACTAGAGCTAAACAATTTTTTCATAAAGACAAAGAAAGAAATAAAGTTATACCAATATTAATTCACGGTGATGCAGCATTTGCAGGACAAGGAATAGTAGCAGAGTGCTTTGCAATGTCTGGACTTCCTGGTCATAACACTGGAGGGACAATCCATATTATTGTTAACAACCAAATTGGATTTACAACAAGTCCTAGATTTGCACGATCTTCCCCTTATCCTTCTGACGTAGGTAAAATGGTTGATGCACCGATCATCCATGTTAACGGAGATGATCCTGAAGCAGTAGTTTACGCAACAAGGATAGCGACTGAATTTAGATTAAAATTTAATCGCGATGTTGTAATTGATTTAATATGTTACAGAAGATTTGGACATAATGAGGGAGATGAGCCATCTTTTACCCAACCACTTATGTACAAAAAAATTAGATCTCATCCATCTACAATTAAAATTTATGGTGAAAAGCTCGTAAATGAAGAACTTTTTACGAAACAAGATTTAGATCAACAAATTATTGATTTTAAAAATTTATTAAATGATCAATTTAAAAATGCGAAAGATTATAAACCTAAAATTAGGTGGTTTGAGGGAACTTGGTCGAGATATAAACCCGAAAGAGGTAAAGATAAAAGAGGCGTAACTGGATCAGATTTGAAAATTTTAAATAATATTTCTGACAGAATACATGTTTTTCCAACTGATAAAAATATTCACAAAACCATAACAAAAATTATGGAAAATAGAAAAAAAACTATTAATGAAGGCTCAGGAATTGATTGGGCAACAGCTGAGTCTTTAGCATTTGGTTCATTATTAGTTGAAGGTTATCCAGTAAGATTAGTAGGTCAGGACTCAGGTAGAGGTACCTTTAGTCAAAGACACTCAGTTTTAAGAAATCAAATTGATAATTCAAGGTACATACCTTTAAACAATATATCTAGTAACCAAAAAAATTTTGAAATTGTAGATAGTTTTTTATCTGAACTTGCAGTTTTAGGATTTGAATATGGATACAGTTTAGTAGAACCGAATACATTGACAATTTGGGAAGCTCAATTTGGAGATTTTGCAAATGGTGCACAAGTAATTATTGATCAATTTATATCATCTGGTGAAAGAAAGTGGAAAAGAGCATCAGGACTGGTTATGTTATTACCCCATGGTTATGAAGGACAAGGTCCAGAGCACTCCTCTGCGAGATTAGAGAGATTTTTACAATTATGTGCAAATGATAATTTACAGATTATGAATTGTACTACACCTGCAAATTATTTTCATGCTTTAAGAAGACAGATGCACCGTGATTTTAGAAAACCTTTAATTATAATGACACCTAAGTCACTTCTAAGAAATAAATATTGTGTATCAAATTTAGAAGATTTTAGTAAAAAAAATTCTTTTCATAGAGTGCTATGGGATCATGCTCGAGATACTAAGCAAAAAGGTTTTATTAAGTTAAAAGAAGATAAAAAAATTAGAAAAGTAATATTATGCTCTGGAAAAATTTATTTTGATCTTCTCGCGGCAAGAGAGAAACTAAAAATCAATGATGTGATTTTGTATAGAATTGAACAACTATATCCTTTCCCTGCAAAAAGTTTGGTTAAAGAGCTAAAACCATTTGCAAAAAATTCAAAATTTTATTGGTGCCAAGAGGAGCCCAAAAATATGGGTGCTTGGTTTGCTGTTAGAGATTATATACAATGGACATTAGAGACTATTAAGGCTAAAAACAATGCAATTTCTTACATTGGAAGAAGTCCAGATGCTACACCTGCTACAGGTTATGCAAGAAGACATAATTCTGAACAACAAGAAATTATAAATAAAGTGTTTGAATAAATGAGTGAAAAAATATTAGTTCCAGTTTTGGGAGAAAGTATTACAGAGGCTACGGTCACGAAATGGTTAAAGAAAAAGGGTGATAACGTAGTTGCTGATGAAGCTGTAGTAGAATTAGAAACTGACAAAGTAAACTTAGAAGTTCCTGCACCTGCGAGTGGTGTTATATCAGAGATCAACTCAAAAGATGGTGATACAGTCGAAGTTGGAACTGTATTAGGAATGATTTCAGAAGGTGGTGCTCTTAAAGAAGAAAAGGAAGCTGAGCCGGTTAAAGGAAACGTTGAAAAAAATAATGTAATAAATTTAGAAATTGAAAAGAAAAAAGATACAAAAAAAACTCAAGAACCTTTATTGCTTGACGAAGAACCATTGGTATTAACTGATGAAGTTGAAGAAACCAAGCCTATTAAACAAAATAAAACACTTTCTCCTGCTGTAAGAAAAATGGTTATTGAAAATAAAATTAATTTAGATGAAGTAAAAGGGACAGGTAAAGATGGTAGAATTTTAAAAGGTGATTTAATAGGTTTAATGGGAGCTAACCCTCAACCTAACGAAAGAAAAATTCAATACGGTGAAGAAGAACGAATTAAAATGTCAAGACTAAGACAAACGATTGCTAAACGTTTAAAAGAGGCTCAAAATAATGCAGCTATGCTCACAACGTTTAACGAGGTTGATATGTCAAATGTAATTTCAATGAGAAAAGATAACCAGGAAGATTTCCAAAATAGTTATGGAATTAAACTTGGCTTCATGTCCTTTTTTGTGAAAGCTTGCATAGTAGGATTAAAATTATTTCCTGCAATAAATGCTGAAGTTGAAAATGATGAAATGGTTTACAAAAATTATTATAATGTGAGCTTTGCAGTAGGAACTGAAAAAGGATTAGTAGTTCCAGTATTAAAAAATGCTGATGAAATGTCTTTTGCTGACATTGAAAAAAACATAAAAGATCTGTCAGACAAAGCAAAAAATGGAAGTCTTACTATAGAGGATCTTCAAGGCGGAACATTTACAATTAGCAATGGAGGTGTGTATGGATCAATGTTATCTACTCCTATTTTAAACCCTCCACAATCGGCAGTTCTTGGAATGCATAATATCGTTGAAAGACCTGTTGTTGTTGATGGTGAGATAAAGGCTAGACCTGTAATGTTTTTAGCATTGTCTTATGATCATAGAATAATTGATGGAAAAGAATCCGTAAGTTTTTTAAAAACTGTTAAAGAAAACTTAGAAGATCCAAGAAGGTTATTTTTAAATTTATAATATGTCAGAAAAATTTGATGTTACAGTAATTGGTGGTGGCCCTGGTGGATATGTTTGTGCAATTAGATTGTCTCAACTTGGACTTAAAACAGCATGTATAGAGTCTAGAGGATCTCTAGGGGGGACATGTTTAAATATTGGATGTATCCCATCAAAAAGTTTACTTAATTTATCTGAAAAATTTCACAGTGCTAAAAATTTTGAAAAAATTGGAATCGAGACTGGAGAGATAAAACTCAATTTAGATAAAATGATGAAAAATAAAGACAAAGCTGTAACAGTTTTGACTAAAGGAGTTGAATTTTTATTCAAAAAAAACAAAGTCACTTACTTTAAAGGCAAAGGTTCGTTTGAGAACGAGAATTCAATAAAAATTGAAGGCTCTGAAGGCATTAAAATAATTCAAACTGATAAAACAATAATCAGTACAGGATCTGAGCCAGTTTCATTGCCTGGAGTAGATTTTGATGAAGAGAGAATTCTTTCTTCAACTGGAGCCCTATCTATTCCCAAACTCCCCAATAAAATGATTGTTGTTGGTGGTGGATATATAGGATTGGAAATGGGATCAGTTTGGTCAAGACTTGGCACTGAAGTCACAGTCGTTGAATTTTTAGACCACATCACGCCTGGAATGGATCGAGATATTTCAAATGAATTTATGAAAATATTAAAGAAGCAAGGTATAAAATTCAACCTTAATACTAAAGTTGATAAAATAACTAAAAACTCTAATGGTGTTACAGTTGAGACTTCACAAAATGATGGCCAAAAAGTTAAACATGATGTTGATGTTGTTTTAATTTCTGTAGGTAGAAGACCTTATACTAAAAACTTAAATTTAGATAAAGTTGGTGTAAAGTTAGATGAAAAAGGAAGAGTTAAAGTAAATAAAAATTTTGAAACGAATGTTAAAAATATTTATGCAATAGGTGATGTTATTGATGGCCCAATGTTAGCCCATAAAGCTGAAGAGGAAGGAATTGCTGTTGCAGAATTAATAGCAGGCCAATCAGGTCATGTTAATTATGATATTATTCCTGGAGTCGTTTATACATCTCCCGAGGTTGCTTATGTTGGCAAAAGCGAAGAGCAATTAAAAAAAGAAAACATAGGGTATAAAATTGGTAAATTTCCTTTTATGGCAAATTCAAGAGCTAAAGCAATTGATGAGCCAGAAGGTTTTGTAAAAATTTTGGCAGACCAATCAACTGATAAAGTGCTTGGTGTACATATTATTGGTCCTCATGCAGGAGAAATGATAGCCGAGATGGCTGTCGCAATGGAATTTGGAGCTAGTTCCGAAGATATTGCAAGAACATGTCACGCACACCCAACATTTTCTGAAGCTATAAAAGAAGCAGCATTATCAGTAGATAAAAGACAAATTCACTCTTAATAATTATTTTTCTACATTCAATAAAGCAAATCTTTCAAATTTTTCTTCAAGTTTTATTTTGTTATTATTTGCAAAGTCTTTTATTGCTTTTTCAACACTTTCAATTTTTGTAATACCCGCAAAATCATCACAAACAATTTTAGAATTATTTTTCATGTTGTCATAAAGTTTCTGTAAATCACTTAAAACTGTATCGTAACTATGTCCTCCATCTAAAAATACGAAATCAATTTCACTTAAAGGAACTTTTTCTAAAGTCACCCTAGTGTCTCCTTCTATTAGCTCAATATTTTGTGAAAATTTCTTTAAAAAATTTTGAACAGATATCTTTGAATTTAAATTTTCTTTTTTTATGAAATTATAATAGATAGTTTTAAGTGGATTCGAAAACTTTTGATTTTCAAGAAATTTAGGTTCGATCTCATCTACACTTGATGTTTTAGTAGATCCAAATAAATCTAATCCGTAATATCTAAAATCACTACCAAAATTTGTCTTTAATAATTCACATATATTTCTTGATGTAACACCACAAAAAACACCAATTTCTAATACATTTTTTGGCTTATATTCTTCAACTAAACTCAAAAAATTATCCCCATAAGGTTTTTTTAAACCTGATTTTCTCCAGTAATAATTATATTTCATTTGATCTATTTATATATTTTTAAGATATAAAAAAACTAAAATTAAATATTTATGAAATATCCAGTTTTGTTGCCAAATATATTTGATTATCCTTTTACATATGAAAGTAATATTAAATTAAAAGCAGGAGATTATGTAAAAGTTCCATTTGGTAAGAAAAATATTATTGGTGTAATTTGGGATTTTTTTGAAGAAAAGAATAATAAGGAATTTAAATTAAAATCTATAATTGAAAAAATTGAAATTGAACCACTAAGCAAAAAGACAATGAATTTTCTAAAGTGGTTTTCTAATTACAATCTTGTACCCCTAGGAATGTGTTTAAAACTACATTTGATTAATGATGAAAATTTAAAAATAAAAAATGATAGCGATCTATTAAAATATGCTCTATCAAGCGAAAAAGAAAGTTATCAACTTTCTGAAGAGCAAGATAAGGCCTATAAAGAGTTATCTAAAAATCATAGCAGTTTTAGAGTTCATTTACTGCAAGGTACAACCGGTTCAGGAAAAACAATAGTTTATTTTAAAGCTATCGAAAAAATTATAAATATAGGATTGCAAGCTCTAATTTTATTACCAGAAATAGGATTAACAAATGAATTTGAAAAAAAATTTAAATCTTATTTTGGATTTGAAGCTGCAGTTTGGCATTCAAAAGTCAGCCCAAAAAAAAGAAAAATTATATGGAATGGATTATCAGCAGGAAAAATTAAAGTAGTAATCGGAGCAAGATCATCCTTATTTCTGCCATTCAAAAAATTAGGTTTGATAACTGTGGATGAAGAGCACGATCAATCTTATAAACAAGATGAAGGAATTATCTATAATGCTAGAGATATGGCAATATCAAGAGCTAAACACGAAAATATTCCAATAAATTTAGTAACTGCAGTTCCATCAATCGAAACATATGAAAATATTAAAATTAAAAAATATAATTACTCAAGATTGCTTAATCGATATAAAGGTGCAAATTTACCGAAACACCATGTTATCGATCTTTATCAAAATCAACTAGCGACCAAAAGTTCTATATCTCTTAAAACTCTTGAAAAAGTAAAAGAACATTTAAATAAAAAAGATCAAGTTCTCTTTTTCATAAATAGAAGAGGTTTTGCACCCTATGTTTTATGTAAAAAATGTTTAAATGTTTTTACATGCCCAAGGTGTTCTATAAATTTAGTATTTCACAAAAATAAAAAAATTCTTTTGTGTCATTACTGTGGATATAATTCAAAATTAAATAGAGATTGTAAAAAAGGAAATATTTGTGAGTTTGTATTTAGTGGACCTGGTGTAGAAAAAATTGCAGAGGAAGTTAAAAACCTCTTTCCTAATAAAAAAACAATAATTTTTTCTAGCGACACAATGAATAAAGCATCTGGAAAAGATAAATTGAATAAAATTATATCTGGTGAAATAGATATTCTTGTAGGCACTCAATTAATATCAAAAGGATTTCACTTTCCAAAATTGAACTGTATTGTTGTATTAGACATCGATTTAACTTCTCAAGGACATGATCTTAGGAGCACTGAAAAAAATTTACAACTTTACCATCAGTTATCGGGAAGAGCAGGTAGAACTGGAAAACCAGCTAATATTTATTTCCAAACATACAACTTAAAACCAGAAGTTATAAATCAAATTACAAATGAAGATCCTTTTAAATTTTTAGAAAATGAATTAAATTTAAGAAAGAGGAATAATTTACCACCCTACGAAAGATTTATTGCTTTAATTTTATCTTCTTCAAATGAAAAAAAACTTGATATAGATGCCGTAAAACTTAAAAATATTTTATCAAAATCTATAGATGCAAAAATTTTAGGACCAGTAAACGCTCCAATATATAGAATTAATCAAAAATTCAGAAATAGACTGTTAATAAGGGCAAAAAAAACATCCAGTGTTCAGAAAAAATTGAAAGATGTATTGAAAGATTTTCAACTCTCCAAAGGAATGAAACTTTCAGTTGATGTTGACCCTATCAGCTTCAATTAGCCCATTAAATCTTACCATTTTTCACAATCTGAGCCTTGAAGACTGATAATTCGTATGTTATCTAAGCGAAATTTTAAACATCTTCACAATTGAGAGTATAAATTGAGCGAAAATAAAATATCAATAACTTCTAACAACAGTTATGCTCAAGCATTATTTGAGCTGGCTAACGAAGATAAATCTCTAGCAAAAATAGAGGAACAAGTCGTTGCAATAAGTAGACTCATAAATGAGAGTGAAGAATTTAGATATTTAATTAAAAACCCCACTACAAGCATTGAGGATTTAACTAGAGTTATTGAAACAATTTCTGAAAAAAACAATTTTGATAATCTTTTAAAAAGATTTCTAGTTTTTTTAATTCAAAAAAGAAGATTTTTTTATTTAGAAAAAGTTTTAAGTGACTTTATAGAGGTATGTTCGAAAGCTAGAGGTGAAATAAAAGCTGAGCTTTTTTCAGCTAAAGAACTTAATGAAACAGATATTTCTAAAATTAAAGAAGAGCTATCTCAAAACTTTGGAGCAAAGATACAGTTAAATTATAAATTTGACCCAAGTTTAATTGGTGGCTTAGTATTAAAAGTGGGAAGTACAATGGTAGATAATTCTATTAAAAATAAACTGCAACAAATTCAAAAACAAATGATAGAGGCATAAATGGAAATAAATCCTTCAGAAGTAACAAAAATACTAAAAGAACAGATAAAAAAACTTGGCGATAGAGCTGAAGTTTCAGAGGTGGGACAAGTATTGTCTGTTGGAGATGGAATTGCAAGAATTTATGGCTTGGATAATGTTCAAGCAGGAGAAATGGTTGAGTTTTCCGATGGCTCTAAAGGAATGGCATTAAACTTAGAGAGTGACAACGTTGGTGTTGTTATATTTGGTGATGATAGAGAAATTAAAGAGGGAGATACCGTAAAAAGAACTGGTGCGATTGTTGATGTACCAGTTGGAAAACAACTTTTAGGAAGAGTTGTTGATGGATTAGGAAATCCAATTGATGGAAAAGGAGCTTTAGATAAAAGTTTAGAGAGAAAAAGAGTTGAAGTTAAAGCGCCAGGAATTATTCCACGACAATCTGTCGGTGAACCAATGCAAACAGGTTTGAAAGCAATTGATAGCTTAATTCCCGTTGGAAGAGGGCAAAGGGAACTTATAATTGGAGATCGTCAAACTGGTAAAACTGCAGTAGCTATCGATACAATTATAAATCAAAAGAAAATTAATGAGTCAGACGATGAAAGTAAAAAACTTTATTGTATATATGTTGCAATTGGACAAAAAAGATCAACAGTTGCTCAGATTGTAAAAACTTTAGAGGACGCTGGTGCAATGGAATATACGACTATAGTTTCGGCAACAGCCTCAGACTCTGCGCCTCTTCAGTTTTTAGCCCCTTACACAGGATGTACTATGGGAGAATATTTTAGAGATAATGGAATGCATGCTTTAATTATTTACGATGATTTATCTAAGCAAGCAGTTGCATATAGACAAATGTCATTATTATTAAGAAGACCACCGGGGCGTGAAGCATACCCTGGGGATGTGTTCTATTTACATAGTAGATTATTAGAGAGAGCCGCTAAATTAAGTGATGAAAATGGCGGAGGTTCTTTAACTGCGCTACCAATTATTGAAACACAAGCAGGTGATGTTTCTGCATATATTCCAACAAATGTAATATCTATTACAGATGGGCAAATATTTTTAGAAACTGAACTATTCAATCAAGGAATAAGACCAGCAGTAAACGTTGGATTATCCGTATCTAGAGTAGGGTCAGCTGCACAGACTAAAGCTATGAAATCTGTAGCTGGATCAATTAAATTAGAGTTAGCTCAATACAGAGAAATGGCAGCTTTTGCTCAATTTGGATCTGATTTAGATGCATCTACACAAAAACTTTTAAATAGAGGTTCGAAGTTAACTGAACTTTTAAAACAAGGACAATATTCTCCCATGACAGTTGCAGAACAAGTTATATCAATTTTCTGTGGTGTAAAAGGTTATTTGGATGATATTGAACTTAAAGATGTAGCCGACTTTGAAAATAAAGTTCTACAAAAGTGTAAATCTGATAAGCCTGAAATTATGGAGTCTATTGCCAAAACTGGGAAGATCGAGGAAGACATTGAAAAACAATTAGTAGAATTAATTAAAGGAATTAAATAATTATAAATGCCAAGTTTAGACGATCTCAGAAAAAGAATTACGAGTGTTAAATCAACTCAGAAAATAACAAAAGCTATGAAAATGGTGGCTGCAGCTAAGTTGAGAAAAGCTCAAGAGAATGCTGAAAAAGGCAGACCTTATTCAGAAAAAATGAACAATGTAATTTTAAATCTTTCAAAAAGTATAACAGATAAAGAAAATGCTCCCAAGTTACTGGTTGGTACAGGTGAAGAGAAAGTTCATTTATGTATTGTTCTTACTGCTGACAGAGGTTTATGCGGAGGTTTTAATACTAACATTATTAAAAAAGCAAAAAGTTATTTCGAAAAAATAATATCTGAAAATAAAACTTTAAAAATTATTACTGTTGGATCTAAAGGATATGATCAACTTAAAAGACAGTATAAAAGTTATATTGTAGAGAATATTTCTTTCAAAGAGTCAAAAAATACAAATTACTTTGATGCAGATAAAGTAGGAAAAATTATAATTGAAAAATTTGAAAAAAATGAATTTGATGTTTGCGCAATATTTTACAATAAATTTAAAAATGTAATCACACAAATTCCACAAGAACAACAAATAGTTCCACTTAATGAAGATAAAGATGATAAAGATGTTTCTGGTAATGATAATGACTATGAGTTTGAACCAGATGAAGATGAGATTTTAAGTAATTTATTGCCGAAAAATATTTCAACGCAAATATTTAAAGCAATGTTAGAGAATTCTGCCAGTGAGCAAGGTTCGAGGATGACAGCAATGGATAATGCAACCAGAAACGCAGGCGAATTGGTTGATAGGCTTACAATTGAGTATAATAGAAGCCGTCAAGCAGCAATAACAAAAGAGTTAATTGAAATTATATCAGGAGCAGAAAGTTTATAATTATGAGCAAAAAAGGAAACATAACACAAGTAATTGGTGCAGTCGTTGACGTAAAATTTGATGGAGAACTGCCAGAAATATTAACAGCCTTAGAGTGTGATAATGGAGGTAATAGATTAGTTTTAGAAGTTGCGCAGCACCTTGGAGAGTCAAGTGTTAGAACCATTGCTATGGATAGTACAGAGGGACTCAAAAGAGGTGATGAAGTAAAAGATACAGGCGCTCCAATTCAAGTTCCAGTAGGTCCAGAAACATTAGGACGAATTGTAAACGTTATAGGTGAACCAATCGATGAGAAAGGACAAATTTCTACTAAAGAAAATTGGCCTATACACCGACAAGCTCCTTCTTTTAATGATCAGTCTACAGAAACAGAAATTCTTGTAACCGGAATAAAGGTAATCGACTTATTAGCACCTTATGCCAAAGGTGGAAAAATTGGATTGTTCGGTGGAGCAGGAGTTGGAAAAACTGTAATTATAATGGAACTTATAAATAATATAGCTAAGGCCCACGGTGGATTTTCAGTATTCGCTGGAGTGGGAGAGAGAACTAGAGAAGGGAACGATTTATATCATGAAATGATCGAGTCAGGAGTGATCAAGCCAGAGGGAACTGGATCTAAAGCAGCATTAGTTTATGGACAAATGAATGAGCCTCCTGGAGCTAGAGCTAGAGTAGCTTTAACTGGTCTTACCGTGGCAGAGTATTTCAGGGATCAAGAGGGTCAAGATGTTTTGTTCTTTGTTGATAACATTTTTAGATTTACTCAGGCAGGTTCAGAAGTATCAGCTCTTCTAGGAAGAATTCCTTCAGCGGTTGGTTATCAGCCTACTCTTGCAACAGATATGGGAAACCTGCAAGAAAGAATTACAACAACTAATAAAGGATCAATTACATCTGTTCAGGCAATTTATGTACCTGCAGATGATTTAACAGATCCAGCTCCAGCAACTTCTTTTTCACACTTAGACGCAACGACTGTACTCTCAAGACAAATTGCTGAATTAGGTATTTACCCAGCTGTTGACCCTTTGGATTCTACTTCTAGAATTTTAGATCCAAGAGTTGTTGGTGATGAACACTATCGAGTAGCAAGAGCTGTTCAGAAAATTTTACAAACATACAAGTCTTTGCAAGATATTATTGCAATTCTAGGAATGGATGAGCTATCAGAGGATGATAAACTTACCGTTGCTAGAGCTAGAAAAATTCAAAGATTTTTATCACAACCTTTCTTTGTGGCTGAAGTATTTACAGGATCTCCAGGTAAACTTGTAGATTTAGAGTCAACAATTAAAGGGTTTGACGCAATATGCAAAGGAGAATATGACCATCTGCCTGAAGCTGCTTTTTATATGGTTGGCACAATAGAAGAAGCAATAGAAAAAGCTGAAAAAATGGCAAAAGATGCAGCTGCTTAATGAGTAATCTTTTTAATATAGATATTGTTAATCCAGAACAATCTTTTCTTTCTAAAGATAATGTATTTGAGGTTGTAATACCTGCTGTAGAAGGAGAGATTGGTATTCTTAAAGACCATATTCCAATTATCTCTTTTTTAAAACCAGGTATAATTAGAGTATTCTCTGAGTCTGAGGAACAAAGTTTCTATGTTGAAGATGGTATTGTCGAATTTAAAGACAATACATTATCTGTATTAACTAGTTCAATTTTTGATTTAAAAGATGCTGATAAAAATTTTGTATCTGAGTCGATAAGCAGTGCTGAAGCAGAATTATCAAAAGATAATATTGATGATCAAAAAAGATTTCTTTTAAACCACAAAGTCGAAGTTCTAAAATCTATAAGTATTAATTAACTACTTTTTCTAGTTCTTTTTGAATTTCTTGGTAAACATGAAGTTTAAAATCTACAACTTTAGTTGTTAAATCTTTAATATCTATCCATTTCCAATCTAAAAATTCAGGATGTTTAGTTTTAATGTTAATCTCATTTTCCTCTCCATTAAACTTTACAATAAACCACTTTTGCTTTTGGCCTTTATATTTTCCTTTCCAAATAATTCCTAAAAGGCGATCAGGAAGATCGTAAGTTGTGTATTTGCTTATTTCTTTAACTAGTTCTACTGACTTTATGCTTGTTTCTTCTTTAAGTTCCCTCAACGCTGCATCAAAATAATTTTCACCTTCATCAATACCGCCCTGAGGCATCTGCCAAAAATCAGCAGGATTATCAATTCTTTTTGCAACAAATATCTTATTTTCTTTATTTAGGACTGCGATACCAACACCATTTCTTAATGGAAGTTTTTGAAATTTTTCTTTCATTCTTAACCATTTAATAATTTAAGAGCAAATTCCAACTGGTTATCAGTATCTGTATTTATTCTAAATTCATCTGAGCCTTCAGCAATAATTATATCTGGATTTACTCCTACTCTTGAAATCGATTTACCCGATGGGAGATAGTATTTAGAAACAGTAAGTCTTATGGCACCTTCATTTTCTAAAGGAATAATTGATTGGACTGACCCTTTTCCATATGTACTCTCTCCTACTAATATCGCTCTTTTGTGATCTTGTAGTGCTCCTGCAACAATTTCAGATGCTGATGCAGACCCATAATTAATCAAAATAACCATCGTTTCTCCATCAATAATATCTCCTTTTTTTGCAAACCATTTTCTATTTTCATACTTCCTTTTGCTTTTTGTAGAAACTATTTCTCCATTTTCTAAAAAATAATCTGAAATTTTTATTGCTTGAGATAACAATCCACCAGGATTATTTCTTAAATCTAATATGTAATTTTTAATTTTCTTATTTTTCTTAAATTCTTTGATTTTATTTTTTATTTGTTTACTACTATTCTCATTGAATGATGTTAATCTTATATAAGCTGTTTGATCATCTTTAATTTCTGACTTTACAGATGCAACTTGTATAATTTCTCTTGTAATTGTAAATATAAGTGCTTTTCTTTCTCCCCTTCTTCTAACAGTAATCTCTATATCAGATCCAACTGGGCCTCTCATTAATTCTACAGCTTCAGAAAGAGTTTTTCCTTGAACTTGAACATCATCAATTTTAACAATGTAATCTCCGGCTTTGACACCAACTTCCTCAGCTGGCGAGTTATCAATTGGAGAAATTACTTTTACGACACCAGCCTCCATACTTACTTCAATGCCCAATCCTCCAAATTCTCCGCTAGTCTCAGTTTGCATATTTTTAAACGAGTCCGGAGACATATATGCTGAATAAGGATCCAAAGATTGTAAAACGCCGTTTATAGCAGCATCCATTGCTTCACTCTGGTTTACTTCATCAACATATTCTTTATTAATTTTATCTAAGACTTCGCTGAATAAATCAATTTTTTTGTAAATATCGTTTTCATTACTCAAAATTGGATTTGTAAATATGAAAAAAAATAATGAAGCTATAAAGTATACTTTTTTCATATGATCAGTTTTTCTTTAGGAATTAATTCTGACCACATTTTTTCTAATTCGTAAAATTTTCTTTTTTCAGGATTAAAAATATGAACAATTAAGTCGATCCCATCCACAAGCTTCCAATCATTGCTATCCTTTCCTTCAATTTTACAATTATTCACACCATTAATTTTTAATTTTTCAAAAACTTGTTCAGATAAAGCTTGAATATGTCTTGATGATGTACCACTAGCTATAATCATGAAGTCCGCAACTGATGACTTTCCTTCGAGATCTATTGAAACTATGTCTAAGGCTTTATTAATATCAAGCGTTTTGATTATTTCATCTTTAAGAGCTGATATTTTTTCCATTAATTAAATTAAGAGTATCAAATTTTTCTTAATTGAGAAGATGAAATATTGACTTTATTAAACTTTATAAATTCAACTGCTTTTTTATTATATTTCTTAAATGATTTAGATCTAAAAGCCTTTGATTTGTATCCATTTCGATCAAATACCAATATTTTGCACATTTTAGTTATTGAATTGTACCCTTTCCATTTATGAAAATTTATTAGGTTATCGGCCCCCATTAAAAAAAATATTTCTGAATGTTTAAATTTTTTTTTTAAATATTTAATTAAATCTACTGTACGATTAGATTTTATTATTGCCTCAAAACATCTAACTTTTATAAATTTATTATTTTTATTAATTTTTTTTGCATATGCTGTTCTTTTATATAGATCATTTGGATTATTTTTTTTAAATGGATTTTGTTTTGTTATAGCCCATATAACTTGGCTCAAATCATAATTTTTTTTTGCTAATTTAGAAATTCTTACATGACCAACATGCGCTGGATCAAACGATCCACCGAGTACACCAATCTTTTTATTTTCTAATTTGCCCTGTACCATAAACTTCATATTTATAACTTACTAACTGATTTAGACCGACAGGACCTCTTGGTGGCAAGGTGTTTGTTGAAATTCCAACCTCTCCACCAAAACCAAATTCTCCTCCGTCAGCAAATTGTGTTGATGAATTTTGAATAGCAATAGAGCTTTTTACATTCTTAATAAAGAATTTTGCTGTATTTTTGTTTTTGGTTACTATTGCATCTGTATGCATGGTTCCATATTTGTTGATATGGGCAACTGCTTCTTTAACATTATTCACTAATTTAACTGAAATAATCGGTGAAAGATGTTCTTTTGACCAAGTATTATTATTTGCAGGATATGTTTTGCCTTTAAATAATTTACTTATTTTTTTATCAGCTAAAATTTTACAACCGCTTTTAGCTAGTGAATTTAAAATTAAATTCACTGATTTCGATTTACTTTTATGTATTAAGAGAGTTTCAGTTGCACCACATATACTAGTATTTCTCAACTTAGCATTTAATACTATTCTGTTTGCCATATTATCTTCTGCTTCTTTATCAATATACGTATGACAAATCCCTTCCAAATGACCAATAACTGGAACCTTTGAAAGTTGTTTAACTTTTTTTACTAAATTTTTTCCGCCTCGTGGTATTACAACATCAATGGAGTTTTCCATTTTTGATAATAAATAATCGACGAGTTTTCTGCTCTTGTTATTTATAAACTGGACATAATTTTCGTTTACTTTATTTTTTTTTAGAGCTTTCCTAAATAAATTTACTAAAATTTTATTACTATTGTAGGCTTCGGAACCACCTCTTAATATAACAGCATTTCCAGATTTAAAACATAGTGCTGATACATCCGAAGTGACATTGGGTCTACTTTCAAATATTACACCTATAACTCCTATTGGTATTGTAACTCTTCTAATTTCAAGTCCATTTGGCCTTTTCCATTTGGAAGTTACTTGATCTATAGGATCTTTAAAAGAAGTAATAGTTTTAACAGAGTCAATTATACTTTTTAATTTATTATTACTAAGAGTGAGTCTTTGAATTAAGTTTTCTTTTAATTTTTTTCCTCTTGCATAAAAAATATCTTTCTTATTTTCGCTAATAATTTTATTCTTATTAATCTCAATTAATTTTACAAAATCTTTTAAAACTTTATTCTTTTTTTTTGGACTAATACTTGAATTCAAAGCTTTTCTAGAATTCAATCCAATTTTTTTAAGTAGTTTACTCATTAAATTTTAACCATATCATCTTTATGTATAACTTCAGACTTTGTAACATAGCCTAAAAGATTACTAATTTTGTTAGAATGTTCTCCTTTTATTTTGGATATCTCATCAGATGTAAAACTGCTCAACCCTCTAGCAAATTCTTTGTTATTTTTATCTAAAATTCTAACATGATCACCTTTAACAAATTTTCCTGAAACTTTTCTAATACCTGCAGCTAATAAACTTTTTCCATTTTTTAAAGCATTTAAAGCACCATCATCTATAATAATTTCTCCTTTTGGAGATATAGAGCTAATTATCCATTTTTTTCTTGCATCTAATTTAGATACTTTTGGCAAAAACCATGTCCCAGAATTATGTTCTAGTATATTTTTAATTGGTCTTTTAATTAAACCATTTGCAATAGCCATATAGCAACCTGAGACTTGACATACTTTTGCAGCATCAATTTTCGTTTTCATTCCACCAGTACCATACTCACTTGTGCTTTTACTTGAAAAATTTTCAATTTTAGAATCAATATTTTTTATTTCTTTAATCAATTTAGCATTTTTATGAATTTTTGGGTTTTTAGAATACAATCCATCAACATCAGACAATAATATTAAGCAATCTGCGCCTGATATTTGTGCAACTCTTGATGCTAATCTGTCATTATCTCCGTATTTAATTTCAGAAGTTGCAATACTATCATTTTCATTAACAACAGGTACAAAATTAAGCTCAAATAAGTTTTCGAAAGTTCTTTTAGCATTTATAGCTCTTCTTCTTTGTTCAGTATCTTCTAAAGTAATTAGAATTTGAGAAATATTTATTTTATTTGAGCTAAATATCTTTTTAAAAAGATTCATTAATTCTATTTGTCCAATTGATGCAACAGCTTGACTTTTATCAAGCTTTAAAGTTTTTTTATTTAATTGTAATTTTTTACACCCTAAAGCAATTGCACCAGAACTCACTATAACAATGTTCTTTTTAAGTTTTTGTAACTCTTTAATATCCTTAGCAAATTCCAAAAGCCATTTTTCTCTAATAATTTTATTGTCATTTATTAATAAAGATGAACCTATTTTTATTACTACAGTTTTGGAGTCCTTAAGATACATAGTTTACCAACTTTGACTTTATATCTGATACTGATTTTTTATCCATTGTTGACATGAAAAAGATATTCTTTTTTAATTTGTTCTTAAGTTTTTTTAGCTTCTCTTTTTTTTCCTCTTCATCTATTAAGTCAGTTTTATTTAAAACTACTATTTCTTTTTTTTTAACTAAATCTTTACTGTATTTTGATAATTCTTTTCTGACTTGATTGTAAGAAATAAATAAATCATCTTCAGTTATATCTATTAAATGCAGCAAAGTTTTGCACCTTTCTATATGTTTTAAAAATTTTATCCCAAGACCAGTTCCGGTATGAGCGCCCTCAATTAATCCTGGTATATCTGCTAAAGTAACTTCTTTGTCATCATAACTAGCAACACCAAGATTTGGATTAATTGTAGTAAATTTATAGTTTGCTATTTTTGGATTTGCACTCGTCATTGATGCAAGCAAGCTGGATTTCCCAGCATTGGGCAATCCTATGATACCGATATCAGCAATTGTTTTTAGTTGAAGCCAAATCCAAAATTCCTCTCCTTGACCCCCTTTTGTAAATTTCTTTGGGGCTCTATTGGTTGAGGACTTAAACCTTGTATTTCCAAATCCTCCTTTACCTCCGCTTGCTACTAAAAATTCCTCTTTCTGACTTTTAAAATCATAAATAAGTGTTTTATTATCTTCTTCAAATACTTGTGTTCCTAAAGGTACTTTTAAATATAAATCTTCACCACCTTTCCCAGTTTTGTTTTTTCCGCTGCCATCCTTTCCTCTTTCAGCTTTGAAGTGTTGTTGATACCTGTAATCAATCAAAGTATTAAGATTTCTTTCACTAATAAGAATTACAGATCCTCCTTTGCCTCCATCGCCGCCATCAGGGCCACCAAACTCTACAAATTTTTCCCTACGAAAACTTGGAGATCCTGACCCTCCGTTGCCAGCTTTTACATATATCTTAACTTGATCTAGAAATTTCATATAACAACTATGTGAGTGTTGTATCTATTAATTGGGCTTTACAGAAACGTAAGTTCTATCAGATTTTGATTTTTTAAACTCTACTTTACCTTTAACAACCGAAAATATCGAATGGTCTTTACCCATGCCAACATTTTCTCCAGGAAATATTTTAGTTCCCCTTTGTCTTACAATAATGTTGCCAGGCACAACCATCTCGCCACCATATTTTTTCACACCAAGTCTACGACCTGCACTATCTCTTCCGTTTCTTGACGATCCACCTGCTTTTTTCGTTGCCATAAATTACTTTTTATTTAGCTGCTTCCTTAGTTTCAACTGTTTTTTTTGATGGTATTTCTTTTCTTTTTTCTGCTTCAGAAATAACTTTACCATCTTTTGAATAGATTTTACTTATTCTTACCATTGTAAATTTTTGTCTATGACCATTTTTTCTTCTCGAATTTTGCCTTCTCCTTTTTTTAAAAATAAGAACTGTTCTATTTTTTCCATTTTTTATTAATTCAGCTTCAACTTTAGCTCCACTAATTGTCGGCTCTCCTAACTCTAAATTTTTATCATCTCCGTAAGCTAGTATTTCATTAAACTCTATTTTTGAATTTTCTTTTGAATCTTCGAGCTTTTCAACTTTGAGAATCTCTCCAGCTTTCACTTTATACTGTTTACCACCTGTTTGAATTACTGCGAATGACATAGTTAGCCCTAATTTTTATAGTCAGCAATATAGTCTGGGTTGCATCATAGTCAAGGTTAATAACTTAGAAATTATCCTTTAAATCCCTCAATTTTTTGAAATTTTCTAGATCGTTTGACTTAAGAAAAATGTTACAATTAAGTTCCTCACCAATCGTTGATGGCATACTAGTTTTACCTTGTTTAATTTTTTCTTTAATTTTTTTAATTTTGTTTAGTAATTCATTGTTATTGGAATCTTGTGCTAAACAAAATTCAGAATTCTTTAAAGTATATTCATGTCCACAATAAATTTTTGTATCTTTATCTAAATTTTTTAAAACTTGTAGTGAGTTGTACATTTGCTCATAACTCCCTTCAAAAATTCTTCCACATCCCATAGAGAATAAAGTATCTCCTGTAAAAATTAACTTATTTTTAAAAAAATGAAAACAGATATGACCTATTGTATGGCCAGGGACATGATATATTTTTGCTTCAAAAATATCCTTCTTCCAAATTTCACCATCACTTAAGCAAATATCAATTTGAGGTATTCTATTTTTATCTCCAATATAACCTATTATTTCTGCATTAAATTTTTTTTTTAATTCTTCATTCCCGCCAACATGGTCATGATGATGATGTGTATTTAATATATATTTTAAATTTAATTTATTTTTCTGTAAATAATTTATAATTGGATCTGCTTCACCAGGATCAACAACACAACAATTTCTATTAGCTTCATTAATTAAAATGTAAGAAAAATTATCTTCCAGACACTTAATAATTTCTACTTTCATTTAACTTTCTATTAAAAATATACCTAAATGAGAGTCAAGATTTTTATAATTTAAATTTGATTTATTTATTTCTGAAATTCGACTTTTTTTTAAAGCGATAGACTTAAATATTTTAATATTCTTACTACTGCAAAAATTATAAAAATCTTTGATTGTGCACATATGTAAATTTGGTGTATTGTACCATTCATGAGGTAAATTTTCTGTTACAGGCATTGTGCCTTTAAATAATAATTGTAGTCTAACTCTCCAGTAACCAAAATTAGGTATAGTAACAATTACTTTTTTTCCTACTTTTAGTAATTCATTAATTACTAATTCAGGATTAAGAAAAGCTTGTAATGTTTGGCTTAAAATAACGTAATCAAAAGACGATTTAGGAAATTGTTTTAAATCGCTTTCAGCATTCCCCTCAATTACAGTTAATCCTTTTGATAAACAATTTTGAACTTTTTCTTTAGAAATTTCTAGTCCACGAATATCTTTAGTTTTGTTTTCTTGTAAAAATTTCATCAAGTCTCCATTGCCACAACCGACATCTAGAACTCTAGTATTTTCCTCTATCAAATTAGATATAATGTTAAATTCTTCTTTCATTTATAACTTTGTAGGTTGAATTAATATAATCGCCAAGTGTCTTCAGGAAACTTGGAACATCGAGCAAAAATGAGTCATGCCCCTTATCAGATTCTATTTCTACAAATCCGACATCTGCACCAATAGAATTTAGTGCTATAACTATTTCTCTATTCTCCGATGTTGGATACAACCAATCTGATGTAAATGATATTACAAAAAATTTTGTTTTAGTTTCTTTGAATGCATCAGATAAGTTTCCTTTGTACTGTTTGGATAAGTCAAAATAATCCATTGCACGAGTTATATATAAATAACTATTAGCATCAAATCTATCAACAAACACAGATCCTTGGTATCTAAGATAACTCTCAATTTGAAAATCTGCCTCAAATCCATATCTTAGGCTATCCCTATCTTGCAATTTTCTTCCAAATTTTTCCTGCAATCCTTTTTCAGAAAGATAAGTAATATGTGCTGCCATTCTTGCTACCGCTAACCCTTTGTCAGGATTTAATTTGTAATTACTATAAAATCCATTTTCCCACTTACTGTCAGCCATAATTGCCTGTCTTCCTAATTCATTAAACGCTATGTTTTGTGCCGAGTGACTAGATGTGCAAGCAATCGGTATTGCAAGTTTTGCTTTATCTGGAAAATTGGCGACAAATTGAAGTACTTGCATTCCACCCATTGAACCACCTACTACAGCAAAAAGTTTTTCAATTTCTAAATATTTAATTAGCTCATATTGAGCGTTCACCATGTCGTTAATAGTTATAATTGG
Organism: uncultured Pelagibacteraceae bacterium; assembly: GCA_902613065.1. GTDB lineage: Bacteria > Pseudomonadota > Alphaproteobacteria > Pelagibacterales > Pelagibacteraceae > Pelagibacter. The sequence continues at coordinate 92,495 of CACMFU010000001.1, forward strand.
AAAATCAGTTCCTATTTGTTTACCAGTGGACTCATTTATTGTGCTAGGTCCGTAAGATCCCATGCAGCCTCCCATAACGTTTGCACAAATCACAAAAAATTTATTTGTATCAATTGGCTTATTTTCTCCAACAACATAACTCCACCAACCATCTTTATTAGTTATTGGGTTTTTTCCAGAAACATATTGATCTCCAGTCAAAGCATGGAAAACTAATATTGCATTACTTTTTTCACTGTTTAATTCCCCATATGTCTCATATGCTATTGGAAAGTTATTAATTTCCTTACCACAATCCAATTTAAGGGGATTTGATATAATTATTTTTTTTGTATCAATATTCTTATTCATAATAATTGTACTGATTGAATTGTGAGAAAAAAAACATTTTAGCGGTTTTTTTATAGCGCTCGCAATTCAGTATAAATCAGCGCATGCAGCTTTTACTTCAAAGGAATTTATATGTCAAATATTGCTCAATTAATTATTGTTTTATCTAGTTAAAAGACTATTTATAGTGAAATATTTACTATGACATTGCTAAGATTTAAAAACATAAAATTACAGAGTTACAAACCAGGAAAATCCTTATTGGCTGGTAATAAAAATATTATTAAGTTATCTGCAAATGAATCTGCTTTAGGTGTCAGTAAAAATGTCGAAAAAATTGTTAAGTCTAAATTTGATATATCAAAATATCCAGACAGTAAATTTTCGGAATTAACACAAAAAATATCAAAGAAGTATGGCTGTGATAAATCCAAGATAATTTGTGGCTCTGGTTCTGATGAAGTAATTCAAATGCTTTGTCAATTGTTCCTTAGAGAAAATGATGAAGTTGTTGTTCCTCAGTACAGTTTCCTCATGTATAGGATATACTCCAAAATCCTTGGGGCAAATGTAAAATTAGCTAAAGAAATTAATTTTAAAGTTTCAGTTAAAGAAATTCTTAAAAAGACATCAAAAAAAACAAAAATTGTTTTTATTGCAAATCCAAATAATCCAACAGGCACTTATTTAACAAAAAACGAGCTATTAGACTTAAGGAGAAGATTAAATAAAAATATTTTATTGGTTGTTGATGATGCATATTTTGAATATATGAAAAATAAAGATTACAAATCTGGAATTGAGTTATTTAAAAACTCTAAAAATGTATTTATTTTAAGAACATTTTCAAAAATCTATGGTCTAGCCTCATTAAGGATAGGCTGGGGATACGGTGATAAATCTATAATTAAAGAATTATATAAAATTAAACCACCTTTTAACGTAAATAAATTTGCTCAAATTTGCGCTGTTGAATCACTTAAAGATGATAAATTTGTCAAAAAGTCAGTAATACATAATCTTAAATGGTGCAAAAAAATTAAAAATGAGATGTTAAAATATAATATTGGTACAAACAAAATATCTGGAAATTTCTTTTTGTTAGATTTCAAAAAAGCAAAATTTACCGCAGACACAACTTTAAAAAAATTACAGAAATATGGAATTATACTAAGAGAAATGAATTCATATGGCATAAAAAATTGTCTAAGACTTACAATTGGCAACACAAAAGAAAACCAAATATTCCTTAAAAGAATGAATACTATTTTTAAAAATGTTTAATAATATTCTTATTATTGGTTGCGGATTAATAGGCTCATCAATATTAAAGGCTTCAATACAAAAAAAAATTTCTAAAAATTTTTTTGTATTTGAAAAGTCTAAAAAATATAGATCTATTATTAAAAAATTTAACAAAAAAATTAAATTTTTAACAAGGTTAGATAAAAATTTAAATAAAATTGATCTTGTGATTTTAAGCACTCCTATGAGTGAATATCCTAAATTTTTTTCGTCATTAAATAAAAATCTCAATCATAATTCAATTATAACTGACGTTGGTTCAACAAAAAAAAATCTAATTTCTTTAAAAAAAAAAAAATTATCAAAAAATCTTGATTGGGTGATGAGTCATCCTATCTCAGGATCCGAAGTTAGTGGGCCCAAATATGGTAATGCTTATTTGTTCAAAAACAAGTGGTGCATAATAATAAAAGATAAAAATGTTCTAAAACAAAAAAAAGTAGAGAGATTTTGGAAATCTTTAGGATCTAAAATAATTATTATGAACCCCGATGATCATGATAAAATTTTTTCAGTCACTAGCCATTTACCTCACTTGATTGCTTACAATTTAATAAAAACTGCTCAGGATTTTCAGAAAAAAAAGAATAAAAATTTGATTAAATTTAGTGCAGGTGGATTAAGAGATTTCTCAAGAATTGCTGCGTCCAACGAAATAATGTGGAGAGACATATTTTTCGAGAATAAAACTAATATGATTGAAGCAATAAATCTTTTTATGAAAAATTTAAAAGATTTTAAGAAGAATATAAGTAAGAAAGAAAATTCAAAGATAATAAAAAAATTAATCAATTCGAAAGTAGTAAGAAAACAAATAATTTCTCAAAAACAAGATATTTCTAAACCTGATTTTGGTCGAGAGTAATTCAGATCCTTATTACTTTCTTTACATCTAATTTCGCCGTTTCTTTAATTAGTTTTATCGTTTTTTTAATTGGCATTATGATCACTCTTTTTTTTGGACCATAAGCGTGGATAAGATCATTTGTATTGATGCATATAGCAACATGTCCTTTCCAAAAAATAATATCACCTTTTTTAAATTTTTTTTTGTATCCCGCACCTTTTTTTAATTTAACTTGATCAACTGTGTCTCTTGGAAAAAAATTATTATTAAATTTATAAAATATTTGCAATAGAGCTGAACAATCAATTCCTTCGAATGTTTTTCCACCCCATTTATATTTACAATTTAGAAAACTTTTAAATATCTTTACAAAATCAGAATTTTTCTTTTGGATTGGAAATATGTCATTTGATCTTAGCCATTTATCTTTTTTATACATAATGAAATTTTGATCCTTTTTTAAAATTTGTATTTTGCTCGTAAATGGTAAAAACTTTTTTGATTTCTTTTTTTTATTACCTAAATAAATTCTAGCTTTTAAAATCCTAACTTTGTGAGTTGGATTAAATTTTTTGTAGCTATCAATTTTTTTTATAAAGCCTGAATATTTGTCATATGAAGTCTTTATTTTAAAATAATTATTTTTTTTACTAATTATTTTAAAACTCTCACCATAAATAAGTTGAGAGCTAACATTAGAGTTCTTCTTTGGTTCCTCTAATATATCGACAAAAGGCTCTTTTAAAAAAAAACTATTTTGCACCAATTTTAATTTTATTCCTTATAAACCATAAACAAATTAAGGATGGGATGACCATTAAAGTAGTAATTATAAAAAAGGTTCCCCAGTCTCCATTTAGCCAATCAACTAAAGCACCGGATGAAGAAGCAAGAGTCGTTCTTCCTGCAGTTCCAATTGAAGCTAGAAGTGCATACTGTGTAGCGGTATAAGTCCTATCCACTAAAAGAGAGATAAAGGCTACAAAAGCAACAGTTGCAAATGCTGCAGATATATCATCAGCGATAACTGCTAAAGCAAACAACCACTCAGATTTTCCTGACCACGCGAGAGCAGCAAATAATAAATTTGTTGCTGCCATAAATCCACCTGCAACAAACATTGTTTTTATTGTGCCAGCTCTCATAGCAAATATTCCACCTAATAATGTAAATACAACTGTCGTTATCCAGCCTAAAGTTTTTGAGTATATGGCTATCTCACCTTTTGAAAATCCAACTTCTTTATAAAAAACTATGGACATTCTTCCAAGAAACGCTTCTCCAATTTTAAAAAGAAAGACAAAGCCTAGTATTCCAACTGCAATTGAGAAACCATTTTTTTTGAAGAAACTAATTATTGGACCTCCTATTGTACCAGTAATATAAGCAATAAATTTTGTTATTATATTATTTGATCCAAGTTTTGATTGTATTACTTCGTCTGTTTCTTTTTGTTTCTTTTGCCTATCTGTTGTTATAGGCTCGTGTATAAACATTAAACCTATATTCATCAGGATTACCACAACACCAAGAACTAAAAAAGTAGTTTGCCAGTAATCTTCAATTCCAATGTTTTGAAAAAATTCGGCAGTAAACAATGCTATAACACCACCTAACTTATATCCAGTCCACCATCCAACTACAGCCATAGCAGCACCTGCTGCCATAGATTTTCCTTCATCAGCATTAATTTGTTCGATTCTCAACGCATCAACTGTAATATCTTGTGTAGCCGAAGCAATTGCTATAACTAATCCAACACTAATTAGTAACGCCAAATTTTCTGTAGGGTTAATAAAACTCCAAACAATTAAACTAAATAAAATTATAATTTGCATAAGGACAATCCAGCCTCGTCTGTGCCCTAATCTTTTTGTTAAAAATGGAATTTGTATTCTATCAATTATTGGTGCCCACAAATAATTAAAGGCGTACACCCCAAATATTAAACCTGCCCATCCAATAGTTGATCTACTTAAACCTTCTTCTTTTAGCCAAAGGCTTAAACTGCTGGCAATTAAAACCCAAGGAAATCCACTAATTGCACCAAGAAGTAATATTCTTAGCATTCTAATATCCTTGTAAACTAAAATAGATTCTGACCAGGTTTGTTTTTTTTCAAACATTAATATTTTCTCCAAAAAGATGGAATAAATAATACTAGAATTGCAAATAATTCCAACCTTCCAAGTATCATTGCAGCACTGAGAACCCATTTAGAAAAATCAGACAGGCTTGAAAAACTTCCATTTGGACCAATAATATCACCTAAACCTGGACCAACATTTGAAATTGACGTGGCAGCCGCTGAAATTGCGGTAATAAAATTTAATCCATCAAGCGATAAAAGCGCAGTCACAAAAAAAAATATTAATATATAAAGAAATATAAAAGAAATAATTGAGTCCATAAATTTTTCATCAACATTATTATTTTGATATTTAATTTTGAAAATTCCTCGAGGGTAAATTATTTTTTTCAGCTGGTTTGATATGAATTGATACAAAATTTGAACTCTAAAAATCTTTATTCCGCAAGTTGTAGAGCCTGCACAGCCTCCAATGAACATTAAAATTATGAAGTATACTAATGGAAATTGACCCCAATTACTGAAATTTTCTGTAGCATATCCTGTTCCGGTTAAAATAGAAATTATATTAAAGCTAACAGATAAAAAACTTATTTCAGTTAAGCTTTTATTTATAACAGATAAATAAAAAAACATTAAAAGAATTGAAATAATAACCAAAATTATAAAAGTTTTTATTTGTGTGTCTTTGAAAAATATTTTCTTATCTCCAGCTAAGTATTTGATGTAACTAATAAAAGGTATACTTCCAAGAATAATAAATATTATTGCATTAATTTCTATTAACGAGCTGTTAAAATAACCTATAGATTCATTATAATTTGCAAAACCCCCAGTCGCTATTGTTGTCATAGCATGCACGATGCTATCAAAAAAACTCATCCCAAATATAAAATAAAAAAAAGCACAAGTTAAAGTTAATAAGGAATATATAGACAATAATCTCAAAGAAACTTCTTTAGTTTTAGGAAAAATTTTTTCAGATGTATCATTAGATGAAATATTGAAAAGTTGCATACCCCCTATATTCATTAAAGGCATTAAAGTGATTGCCATTACAATAATTCCAATACCACCAAACCACTGTAACATTCCTCTCCAAAGTAATATTGCTTTAGATGTTTCATTTAGATTCGTGATAATTGTAGATCCTGTTGTTGTAATACCAGACATGCTCTCAAAAAACGCATCTGTAAAACTCAAATCTGTACTAGAAAAAATTAAAGGTAAAGAACCAAATATAGCAATACTTAACCACGAAAGTGCTGTGAGCAAAAAAGCTTGTGGTAAACTTATCTTTTTATCGTGATCATAATTAGAAATGAAAAATAAAAATCCAAAAACAATAGTAACAATCATTGATCCGATAAATCCTGCATCAATTTGATCAAATATTAATTGAACCAAAATAGGTACAATCATTGAAAGACCTAAAATAATTTGCAAAACCCCTAAGGTAAAAAAGACAGTTTTATAATTGGACATTTTGAATGGACATTATTTTATGGTAAATAAATTTCAACTCTATATGAATTATTAAAAAGGCTGATATTAAGGATATTTAAGTAGTTGTGATAGACAAAACAAATTTTGACAAAACAAACGCCTGGCCATTTGTTGAGGCAAAAAAGCTATTAAGAGAGAGAAAATCGAACATAGAGAAAAAAAATAAAATAGTTTTACAAACTGGTTATGGTCCTAGTGGTCTGCCACATATAGGTACATTTGGAGAAGTTGCAAGGACGACAATGATTGTCAACGCTCTTGATCATTTAACAGATATTCCAAAGGAAATTATTACATTTTCTGATGATATGGATGGTCTTAGAAAAGTACCTGAAAATGTTCCAAATCAAGAAAAGCTCAAAAATAATCTTCACAAACCTTTAACGGATATCCCTGATCCATTTGAAAAGTTTAGTAGTTTTGGAGAACATAATAATAATATGTTGAAACAATTTCTTGATAATTTTAAATTTAAATATTCATTTAAAAGTTCTACAGAACTCTACAAGTCTGGTTATTTTAATGACACCCTAAAATTAGTTCTAGAAAATTATGAAAAAATTATGGAAATAATTCTTCCAACTTTAGGCAAAGAAAGACAGAAAACCTATTCCCCCTTTTTACCAATATGCCCAGAAACTGGAAAAGTTCTTGAAATACCTGTTTTAGAAATTGATTCAAAATCTTCTAAAATCATATTTGATAATAATGGATCAAAATTGGAAAAAAGTATTTTGGACGGAAACTGCAAATTGCAATGGAAAGTTGATTGGGCAATGAGATGGTACGCTTTAGATGTTGATTTTGAAATGTATGGAAAGGATTTAATTGAGAGTGCAATTCTTTCAACTAAGATTATTAAAACATTAGGTAAATCTAACCCATCTGGTTTTGCTTATGAACTTTTTTTGGACGAAAAAGGTGAAAAAATATCTAAATCAAAAGGTAATGGAGTAACTATAGATGAATGGCTGAATTATGCATCTCCTCAAAGTCTATCTCTTTACATGTATCAAAATCCAAAAAGAGCAAAAAAATTGTACAGAGAAGTTGTTCCAAAAGCTGTTGATGAATATCTAGATTTTATAGAAAAAGGAAAAACTCAAAATGATTTACAGAAGTTAATGAATCCAGTTTGGCATGTACATAATGGATCAATGCCAGAGGAAAATACAATTATGACTTTTTCAATGCTTTTAAATTTAGTTGAAACAAGTAATGCGGACAACAAACAATTACTTTGGAAATTTGTAAAAAAATACAAGTCAGAAATTAATGAAAATGATCATCCAATTTTTGATAATTTAATTGAATATGCAATAAAATATTTCAATGATGTTATAAAAACAAAAAAAATTTACAAAACTCCAAATGAAAAAGAGAAAGTTGCACTGAAAGCATTAATTAAGTCTTTAGATAATTGTAATGATAAAATGGCTCCTGAAGATATTCAGACAAATATTTTTACCGTAGGAAAAGAAAATGGTTATAAAGAAAATTTAAGAGAATGGTTTAAGCTTATCTATGAGGTTGTATTTGGTGATGAAAATGGACCCAGAATGGGCTTCTTCATTAGTTTTTTTGGAGTAAATGAAACTAAAGAATTGATAAGAAAAAAGGTTGAAAATGTTTAATCTTATAAGACCTTTTATATTTAAATTTAGCCCTGAAGTTGCTCACTCACTAGCAATAAAGGCTTTAAAGTTAAATCACATACCAGCTATAGATAAAACAACCAGAGTTACTATCCAAACTAAATTTTTAAACAAAACGTTAAATTCTCCTCTAGGTGTAGCTGCTGGATTTGATAAAAATGCAGAAGTTTACAATCCTCTATACAAACTAGGATTTGGTTTTGTTGAGGTAGGTACAATTACACCTAAACCACAATTAGGAAATCCAAAGCCAAGAGTGTTCAGATTGGAAGAAGATGAGGCTTTAATTAATAGACTTGGATTTAACAATATTGGATCAGAAGAAAGTAAAAAAAATATTGAAAATAATTCACCTAATGGATTACTTGGTATTAATATAGGACCTAATAAAGATACTGAAAACAGAGTTGAAGATTATTTAATTTGTTTCAGAAAATTTCATAATTTAGCAGACTATATTACAATTAATATCTCTTCTCCTAATACAGAAAATTTAAGAAACTTTCACAAAAATGAAGAGTTAGATAATCTTTTAAAATGCATAAATGAAGAAAAGAAAAATTTAAATTCAAATGTGCCAATAGCAGTCAAGGTATCTCCTGATATTGATGAAAACAGTATTGATGTAATTTCAGAACTTTTTTTAAAATATAATGTTAAAATAGCTATAGTTTCAAATACGACAGATAGTAATAGAGAAAATATATCTAATATAAATAAATTAGAGAAAGGCGGTTTGTCTGGTAAACCACTTGAAAATATCTCTAATGAATTAATTAATAAATTTTTTAAATTAGTTGGAAAAAAAATCTTAATAATTGGAGTTGGAGGTGTTGATTCTGCCGAAGGAGTTTTTAATAAAATTGTAAGCGGTGCAACTCTTGTGCAATTGTATACAGGCATGGTTTATAAAGGACCAACTATTGCTTCAAAGATTAATAAAGATCTCGACGAAATTGTAAAAAGAGAAGGTTTTAAAAATATTTCTGAAGCTATTGGAACAAAAAATTAATCTTGACTGGTATTCTTTAAGACCATATACATCTTGAAAATTTATGTCTAAAAAATGCGAACTTACTGGTAAAATCCCTCTAAAAGGCCATAATGTTAGTCACGCTAACAATAAAACTAAGAGAAGATTTCTTCCAAATTTAAAGAAAGTAAAATTTAAAAGTGAACTTTTAAAAAAATCTTTGAGATTAACAGTTTCAAATGCAGGTGTTAGATCTGTAGATAAAAAAGGTAGCTTTGATAATTTCTTAAAATCTGCAAAATCAAGAGATTTGTCGTTAAGATTAAAAAAGCTTAAAAAATCAATAATCGCAAAAACAGCATAATGAATAAAGTTTTCCTAACTCTCTCATTTTTAATGGGATTGGTTGTGCTAGCATCTAATTATTTAGTTCAATTTCCTATAAAATATTACGGTTTAGAGGAAATTTTAACTTACGGTGCTTTTAGTTATCCAATTGCATTTTTAATTACAGATTTAGCCAACAGATCCTTTGGAAAATTAGTAGCTAGAAAAATTGTCTATATAGGCTTCACAATTGGAATTTTGTTTACTTTAATATTTTCAACTAATTTTACTGATCTTATTTCTATAAGAATAGCAATTGGTTCAGGAACAGCTTTTATAATTGCTCAACTTTTAGATGTTCAGATATTTGATCAATTAAGACAAAAAAAGTGGTTTATAGCACCTTTAACATCTTCTTTGATAGGTTCAACTGTTGATACTTTTTTATTTTTCTCAATATCATTCTATGGAACGGGAATTCCTTGGGTAACTTTATCGTTAGGAGATCTTGCGGTAAAAATATTTGTAGCTCTTGTAATGTTGATACCTTTTAGATTATTACTCGGCACACTAAAAGCAGCATAGCTAAATTTTAGGTTCTTGTTGGGTCATGCAATGTATTGCACCAAATCCCCATATCAATTTGCTACAGTCAACTGTTTCGATTTTTCTATTTCTAAAGTAATTTTTGAAAATTTTAATTGCAATATTGTCTTCTTTTACTTTGAATATTGGAAGAATTATTTTTTTATTACAAATATAAAAATTCATATAACTTGCAGGAACTCTTGTATTCTCAATATAAATTGGTGAAGGCATAGGAACTTTTATAATTTTGAATTTCTTTCCTTTCTCACATTTACTTTCTTTCAATATATTTAAATTCTTATTTAAGTTTTTGTAATTTATATCTTTTTTATTATTTTCAACTGCAGTCATAATCGTATTTCTTGAAACAAATCTTGATATGTCATCAACATGTCCATGTGTATCATCACCTGCAATTCCTTTTTTAAGCCATATAAAGTTTTTTATATTTAAGTATTTATTAAACATTTTTTCGTAGTCTTTTTTTTTAAAATTTTTATTTCTTTCTTGAATTTTGCTCAACAAACATTCTTCAGTTAATAAAATTGTACCTGAGCCATTTATATCAAATGCCCCTCCTTCCATGATTATTTTTCTAATTCTGCCTTTTTTTTTGATTATTGGATCAATCTTTTTAAAATTAGCAATTTTACTAATACTATTATTGATTTTATTGTCATTTTTATAATTTTTATACTTTGACCATCCGTTAAAACCAAAATTTAGTATTACTTTTTTCTTTTCGACCTTGTTTGTTATAAATATGGGTCCAGAATCTCTTAACCAAATTCTATCAGTTTTAATATAGTGGAAGTTGATATTTTTAATTTTATTAAGTTTTATTAATTTTTTTATATTTTTTATATTTTTGCTAACGATTAAGTTAATTTTTTGATTTTTTGAAATTTTTTTTATAATCTTTAAAATTACTTCAGGAATAAATTGATATAATCCAGGCCAATCATTTTTATTATAAGGCCAAGCAATCCAAACTGAATTTTGAGGCTCCCATTCAGCCGGCATTCTAAATCCATTAAAGTTTTCATTCATCTGCAGGATTTTTTAGTATGCCTTTATAAAAATCGATTCTTCTATCTCTTAAAAAAGGCCAATGCTCTCTGGCTGAATCAATTTTTTTATAGTTTATTTCACGAATTAAAATTTCTTCTTTTTTATTCCCAAGTTTTCCAATTATTTGTCCACTAGGATCTATGATCATTGAGTTTCCCCAGAATTCTATTTTCTTCTTACCTTTTTTTTCTGTTCCAACTCTATTTATAGCAACCACATAAGTACCATTTGCGATTGCGTGAGATTTTTGCATTGTTATCCAAGAGTCTAGTTGAGATTTACCAAATTTTTTTTTCTCTTTAGGATGCCATCCAATAGCAGTAGGGTAAAAAATTATTTGTGCACCTTTAAGTGCAGTCAATCTTGCAGCTTCTGGAAACCATTGATCCCAACAAATTAAAGGTCCAATTTTACCAAATTTTGTTTTAACAGATTTAAAACCTAAATCTCCAGGAGTAAAATAAAATTTTTCATAATAACCAGGATCATCTGGTATATGCATTTTTCTATATTTCGATAAAATTTTACCTTTCTCGCTAATAACGATACTAGTATTATGATAGAAGCCATGTGTTTTTTTTTCAAATAATGAAATCATTAATACTATTTGTAAATCTTTGGCTAATTCACAAAATATTTTTGTAGTTCTGCCAGGTATTTTTTCAGCTAGTTTAAAGTTGGAATGACTTTCTGTTTGACAAAAATAATTTGATAAAAATAGTTCTGGTACACAAATTATTTTAGCTTTTTTTGATGCTGCTTTTTTTATATTTTTAATAGCTGAATTTAAATTTTTTTGAATATTATCTGAAATTTTACTTTGAATAATTCCAATTTTTACTTTTTTGATCATCAATCAAAATATTTTGGAAAAGTTTTTTCTGTCTCTATTTTTCCACTCTCCAGTATGATAGGCGTCACTTGCTATTAATGGTAAAACACTGGTAGCTTCAGCAAATACCATTTGTTCTTTGGTAGTATCAACCTTACCCCATGAACTTGCCTCTTTTAATGTTGAACTACTGCAAGCTCCATCTCTTGAGTCGGCAACAGTAATTTGTATTGCATATTTGTGCATATCTACATTTTTTCCTAAAAGTTCAGCACAAATTACCGTGTCTTGTATAAAGTTTTTAGGAACTCCACCACCAATCATAAATAATCCCGACCCTTTAGATTTAATTTTAATCTCTGTTAATTCTCTAAATTCTCTAATTGAGTCTATTGTAATATGATTTTTTGGATTTCTCTCTTGATGCATGACTAATCCAAAACCTGCACTTGAGTCTGTAAATGCAGGACAGAATATAGGTACATCATTATCAAAAGCTGTTTCAATTAAAGAACCTTTCTTTTTAGAATTAGTTTTTAAATATTTGCCAATCTCTTTAATAAATTCTCTCGATGTGTAAGACTTCGGCTCAAGTTTGTCTGCTATTTCACCTATTGTTTTATCACAAACCTGGAGCTCCTCTTCATCGATGTAAGTATCATAAATCCTATCTATATAATTGTCTCTAAGTTCATTATCATTTTGATATTGTGATCCTTGGTAATGTTTAAATCCAAGCGCTTCAAAAAAATCCATATCTATTATAGATGCTCCAGTTGCTACAATTGCATCTACCATGTTGTATTTAACCATATCTCTATAAATATGCATACATCCAGCGGCAGAAGTAGACCCTGCAAGAGTTAAGAATATTGTACAATCTTTATCTTTAAGCATTTCATTATATATCTTGGATGCATTAGCAGTTTCTCTTGAAACAAAAGACATTTTTTCCATAGAAGATATAATTTTTCTAGAGTCAAAAGATGTAATATCAATATGTTCAACCTCTTTACTTAAAAAGTCTTTTTTTCTGTTATGATTAAGATTTTTTGTATCTGACATTATGCAACAAGAAACTCTTTATTTGTCTCTTTGTCATACATCGTCATTATTGGATCATCACAAACTTCGTAAATACTATCAGAATAATATCCATTAAATTGAGTTCTAAATGTCAATCCGTATGCTCCTAATTGACCTAATTCAATGTAATCACCTTCTTTAATATTATTAGGTAGAATAAAAGGTCCCTTCATATAATCCATGCTATCACATGTTGGTCCATAAAAATCAAATGAAGTCAATTTTTTTGATATAATTCTTCCACTTGTAATTATCCTTGATGGATAAACTATATTAGGCACACCTGCATCAAATAAAGTTCCATATGTTCCATCATTAATATAAAGCTTTTGTTTTTTTCTTAAGTTTACTCTCACAATTGTCGAACCACTTTCTGCAACAATTGCTCGACCTGGCTCACATATAATTTCTGGTTTTTTTTCTAATTTTAATTTATTTAATGAATTTTTTATTTCCTCAAAATAAGAGTCTAATGATTGAGGAACTAAGTCAGGATAGATTGTTGGAAATCCTCCACCTATATTTATAACATCTGGAACTATTTTTGTTTTTTTTATTATATATTTAATTTCATTAATCCCTTTTGAATAGGATATTGGATGCATACATTGTGAACCCACATGAAAACTTAATCCTATTTTTTTTGCATACTGTTTTGTTAATCTATAAAGCCCTATTGCTTCAGAAGTTTGTGCGCCAAATTTTTTAGATAAATCTATTTCTGCGTGTTCATTAGAAACTGCAACTCTCACAAATAACTCTAAATCCTTAGCTTGATTAGTACTATTAAGAATTTTTATTAATTCGTCTTTTGTATCTATTGAAAAAGTCTTAATATTATATTTGAAATATGCTTCGTTTATACTTTCCTTGCTTTTTACAGTATGCATGTAGGAGCATTTTGCATCTGGGCTAACACTTCTAATTGCCTCAACTTCTTTAATTGAAGCGATATCAAAATCATTAATTCCGCTTTCCACGATAGTTTTTAATACTAATGGATGCGGGTTAGTTTTAACTGCATATAGGATTTTACCAGGAAATTTATTCTGAAAAAATTTAGAAGCTATATTTATAGAATCTCTTCTAATACAATAAACAGGTTCTGTTGGTTTCAGTTGATTTACCAATTTATCAACTGATTTAAATTTTTGCATTTAAAGCTCCAAAAAAAATTTAACAAAAAAAACCGGCATAACTGCTATGCAAATTTATATAAAACGAGCATTTATGCTGAAAATGAGCCAATGTAAAGTAAAAATGTACTCTTGAAATAATTTAGAATGTTTCCATATAAGGCCCATGCCAGAAGCAGAAGTATTAAAAAAAATAACAGAATTTGAGGATAAATCTCTACTTATAGTAGATGATGATAACCCTTTTAGAGAAAGACTAGCTCGAGCAATGGAGAAAAAGGGTTTTTCTGTTTCACAAGCAGAAGGTGTAAAAATTGGAATAGAGTCTGTGAAATCAAAAAAACCTGCTTTTGCAGTTGTTGACTTGAGACTAAACGATGGAAACGGACTAGAAGTTGTAAAAGAAATCCAGAAAAATAACTCAGAGAGCAGAATAGTGATGCTTACTGGTTATGGAAATATACCAACTGCAGTAGCAGCCATTAAAGAAGGTGCAATAGACTATTTAGCTAAACCAGCAGATGCAGATGACGTAGAAAAAGCACTTTTAGCTGATCCAAATAAAAAAGCTGCTCCACCAGAAAATCCAATGTCCGCTGATAGAGTTAAATGGGAACATATTCACAGAGTTTTTGAGTTATGTAACAGAAATGTATCTGAAACCGCAAGAAGACTTAAAATGCATCGAAGAACACTTCAAAGAATTCTATCAAAAAGATCTCCAAGGTAATTCTAAATATATTTTCTAAGTTTAATAATTTTATTTACTAAAGCTGTTAGTAATAATATCTTAAATAATTCAGCATAAAGAAATGGGTAAACACCAAATTCTAATATTGGTTTATCCCAACCGATTAAATTTCCAAGCCACAAAATACCCAAAATATATATTACTGACGTTGCAATTATAATTTTAAAAAAATTTAATATATGGTTTTTATCGTATGTAAATATGCCTGCTATCAGACATGCAAATATAAAACCTATTAAATATCCCATTGTGGGACCAACAAAATAAGCTAATCCTATTCCTTTCTCTGGTGAGTTAGAAAATACCGGTAATCCCATAATTCCTTCTATCAAATAAAAAACTACCGAAAGTACCCCAACTTTATATCCAAAGGAAATTCCTAAAAACAAAACTATAAATGTTTGCATAGTCATAGGAACTGGATAAAAAGGTATTTTAATTTTTGCAGATATTGTCAATAAAATAGAACCTATTAATGCAAATATTATGATTTTAATTATTTTATTATTAGAAATTGAATTTACTAATTCCATTAGCTTTAAATTACTATTTTAATAAAGTTTAATCTACTAATATTTATTAACAGGATGTTTTATTCTTACAATAATACGTCAATTTATTATAAATTAAATTATGGGTAAAATTAAAAAAACAGATCATTTCTATCTTATTGATGGGTCCGGATACATATTTAGAGCCTATTATGCATTGCCACCATTAACACGAAAAAGTGATGGTTTGCCAGTAGGAGCAGTAAGTGGATTTTGTAACATGCTGTTTAAATTATTAGAGGACTCTAAATCTAGCGAAAATTTAGAAAAACCAACTCATTTTGCAGTAATCTTTGACTCTGCAAGAAAGAATTTTCGAAACGAAATATATTCAGATTATAAAGGAAATAGGTCTGATGCTCCCGATGATCTTATTCCACAATTCGATTATATTAGAAAGTCAGTATTAGCATTCAATTTACCCTCTATAGAAATGTTAAATTACGAGGCTGATGATTTGATAGCCACCTATGTAGAGCAAATATTAGACGAAGGTGCAAAGGTTACAATTGTATCATCTGACAAAGATTTAATGCAACTTTTCAAAAAAAAGGTTCGTATATACGATCCAATGAAGAATAAATTTATATCTAATGACGATGTAATCGATAAATTTGGGGTTGGTCCGGATAAAGTAATTGATGTTCAATCACTAGCAGGGGATAGTACAGACAATGTACCTGGTGTTCCAGGTATTGGTGTAAAAACAGCAGCAGAATTAATTAAGGAATATGGAAATTTAGAAAACCTTCTCAAAAACGCAAATAAAATAAAACAGAATAAAAGAAGAGAAACACTTTTAGAAAATAAAGATAAGGCTCTGGTAAGTAAAAAACTGGTTACATTAAAAAATGATGTTCCGGTGAAGGACAAATTAACTGACTTTGTTCTAAAAAAAGTAGACGTAGACAAGTTATACAATTTTTTGAGAGAAATGGAATTTAATAGGTTATTGAGTTCGGCAATTTCGACGTATGGTCAATCCAAGTTTAGTGATGAAATAGAAGTCAAAAAAGAAACATCTAAAATATCAAAAGATAAATATGTTTTGATAAAAAATTTATCTGAAATAAAAGATTGGATGCAAGAAGCCGAAGAAGCTGGTGAATTTTCTATTGATACGGAAACAGATTCTCTTGACCCACATCAGGCAAATTTAGTTGGTATCTCAATTTCTAGCAAAATAGGTAAAGCTTGTTATATTCCAACAGGTCATATTGATAAAAATAATCTAAATGAAAAAGATGTTTTGAGAATTTTAAAACCATATTTAGAGGATAAAAGTTTAAAAAAAATTGGGCAAAATATTAAATTCGATTACATAATATTTCGTAAAAGGGATATAGATATTCAAAGCATGGAAGATACAATGTTGATGTCATACGTTTTAGATGCTGGGAAAAATAGACATAATATGGATACCCTTTCAGATATTCATCTTGGTCACAAAACAATTAAATATAAAGATCTTGTTGGATCTGGAAAAAAAGAAATTAAATTTAGTCAAGTAGAGTTAAACATTGCAAAAGATTATTCGGCAGAAGATGCTGATATAACTTACCGTTTATATAAAATATTTTTGAAATCGCTTAAATCAGAAAAATTACTCAATATTTATGAAATTTTCGAAAAACCTTTAATTAAAATTTTAGCATCAATGGAAATCAATGGCATAAAATTGGATAATAATTTTCTTAAAAAATTATCTGTTAAATTTGAAAAAAAACTTCAAGATTTAGAAAAACAAATTTTTAAAATTTCAAAAAAAAAATTTAATATTGCATCGACTAAACAGTTGGGTGAAATAATGTATAATGACCTCAAAATTGCATCGCTGAAAAAGACTAAAAAAGGGAGTTTTGCAACTGGTGCAGCAGTTCTAGAGGATTTAGCTTACAAAGGGAATGAATTTCCTAAATTGGTTCTAGAATGGAGGCAATCTAGTAAATTGAAAAATACATATTCAGATTCTTTGCCAGAGCATTTAAATCCCAATACAAAAAGAGTGCATACATCTTTTCTGTTAGCAGCAACTACAACAGGTAGACTTGCATCTAGTGATCCAAATTTACAAAATATTCCTATTAAAACTGAGGAGGGCAAAGATATTCGTAAAGCCTTCATATCAGAAAAAAATAAAAAACTTATATCAGCAGACTATAATCAGATCGAAATGAGAATTTTGGCTGATCTAGCTGATGTAAAAGAACTAAAAAAAGCTTTTAAAAACAATGAGGATATTCACTCATTAACCGCTAGCCAGGTTTTTGGTGCAGACATAAAAAAAATTGATGCTGATATGAGGAGAAAAGCGAAAGCTATTAATTTTGGAATAATTTATGGAATATCTCAATATGGTTTGGCCAAACAAATTGGTGTATCAAACAATGAAGCCGAAGAATTTCTAAATTCATATTTTATTAAATTTCCAGAAATTAAAGAATACATGAATAACACAATTAAATTCTGTAGAAAAAGTGGATATGTAAGAAATATTTTTGGTCGAAAAACTCATATTCCAGGAATCAATGACAAAAATTTTAATGTTAGAAATTTCCAAGAGAGGGCAGCTATAAATGCACCTATCCAAGGATCTGCATCAGAAATAATGCGACTTGCTATGATTAGAATCAACGATGAGCTTGATACTAAAAAAACAAATGAATTTAATATGTTGCTTCAAATTCACGATGAATTGATTTTTGAAGTAATTGATAATGGTACTAAATCTGCTTCTAAAAAGATTAAAGATATTATGACAAGTGTGAAAGATAGTGATTTGCATTCATTTTCAATACCATTATCGGTAGATGTAAATATAGGTGATAACTGGGGAGAGCTTCATTAATAAACATTTAATTGCCCAATTTTAAACATTTTAGTATTTTTATAGTTAAACATGAAACAAACAATTGCCCTTGTTGATGATGATAGAAATATATTAACTAGTTTAAGTATTGCTCTAGAGAAAGAGGGTTTTAATATTCAAACTTATTTGGATGGAGAAAGTGCCTTAATAGGTTTGTCAAGAAATCCCCCAGACCTTGCAGTTATAGATATTAAAATGCCAAGAATGGATGGAGAAGAATTGTTAAAAAAATTGAGAAAAAAAACATCTATGCCCGTTATCTTTTTAACTTCAAAAGATGAAGAGGTGGATGAGCTCTTAGGACTAAAACTAGGGGCTGATGATTTTGTAAAAAAATCAGGTGGCTTTTCAACTAAAGTTCTTATTGAAAGAATTCGTGTCCAACTTAGAAAAAAAGATAATAATTTAGAGGATAATAGAAATATAATTTCACATGGAAAATTAAAACTCGACCCTTCACAGCTAGAGTGTGAATGGGATGGCAAGCAATTACCAGATAAATTAACAACAACAGAATTCTTAATTGTAAAGGAATTAGCAAAAAGACCTGGAATTATTAAAGAAAGATCTCAATTAATGGATGTTGCTTACAGAGAAGACACCGATATTGAAGATAGAACAATAGATAGTCATGTAAAAAGGATTAGAAAAAAGTTTAAAAAAGTAGATAATAACTTTTCAGCGATAGAAACCAGATATGGTAGTGGTTATCGTTGGAATGTTAAATAATGGCTACTTCAAAATCTAATAATCAATCTATTTTAAAAAAATTCTTAGTTATCAACTTTATTGTTTTTTTGGTGATAGGTGTATTAACATTATTTTACCTTAACACAGTAAAACCTACGCTCATTAAAAATAAAACCGCCTCGCACATAAAAATTATTGATAATACAACAGAAAATATTGATCGTTTAAAAATAAATTTCTCATCTGAAGATATTAGAGACTTTCTCTTTTCCACTAAATTTTTATTTCAAAGTATAGATAGAGTACAGATATTTGATAGTGAATTTAATTTATTAGGAGATACCGACACATTAGACTTAGATCCAAATGCTTTCTCAAGAAGTCTAAACATAATTGAAATGAGTGACTTAAATAATCAAAGTATAAAAAATAAGAATTTGGAAGAGAGTAATAAAAGCTTCGAAAGTAAAGAAATATTTGAAGATTTAAAAAAGTACTCATATTCATCAGATTATGGAAAACCGTTAACTTACTCTAAAGAAAACTATGATCAATTTTTATTAGTAACTGTTAAAAATGTGGTCAGTGAAAACAAAACAATAGGCTATTTAGCTATTACTGAAAACGCCAATGAAATAAAGGTTGCAATAGATGAAAGAAGAAATTTTATAATCAGAACTGCTTTGCTTGTTGCATTAGTAATTTTAATTTTTTCATATGTATTAAATAGATACTTCTTAAAACCAATTAAAAATTTGGTTCAATATACAAATATTATAAAAAACAAAAGTAAGGAAAAGACCAATATCGGCAATATAAAAAAAAGAAATGACGAATTGGGAAAATTATCAAATTCTCTTGATGAAATGACTAATGAATTGAACAAAAGAATTACTACAGCAGAAAATTATTCAACAGATCTTTTGCATGAAATCAGAAATCCTTTAGCATCTCTAAAAAGTGCCTCTGAGATAATTTCTGAAACAAATGATAAATCTCAAAGAAACAAATTAATTAATATTGTATCACATGACGTAGAGAGAATTGAAAGATTAATAACTGATTACTCTCAAATGCTAAGAGATGAGGCTGCAATTTCCTCTGAGAAAATGCAAAAATTAAATTTAAAAGAGATTGCTCAATCTGTTGTTGACGATTTTAACAGCATCTATGAAACAAAAAAATCGATTGGAATTAAATTGAAATCTAACGGAATTAAAAATTATAGTATCTTAGGGATAGAAAATAGAATTGAGCAAATTATTGCAAACTTATTAGAAAACTCAATTTCTTTTAGTGAAAATAATCAAGAAATTACCGTTGAAATATCAAAAGATAAAAATGACAAAATTAAATTAGTTGTCGTTGATCAGGGATCTGGATTTAGTGAAAAGGATACAAATAAGATATTTAATAGATTTTATAGTAATAGACCTGAAAACTTTGGAGAACATTCGGGTTTGGGATTAAATATTGTCAAAAATCTAGTTGAAATTCATGGTGGTGAAATCAACGCATCTAATAATAAAGATAAAGGGGCAAGAATTGAAATAATTTTCCCAGAAGCATAAATCTTTGTTGATATATTAAGTGAAATTGTTAAAAGCCTCTTTCTATGGAAGATTTTAAAGTAAAAGATATATCTCAAGCGGAATTTGGAAGAAAAGAAATTTCACTGGCTGAAACTGAAATGCCAGGATTAATGGCTCTTAGAGAAGAATATAAGGGTAAAAAACCTTTAAATGGAGCTCGGATTGTTGGTTGTTTACACATGACAATACAAACAGCCGTTTTAATAGAAACTTTAGTCGAGTTAGGAGCCGAAGTAAGATGGTCCTCATGTAATATTTTTTCGACACAAGACCATGCAGCAGCAGCAATTGCAAAAGCTGGTATTCCTGTATTTGCTTGGAAAGGCGAAACAGAAGAAGAATATTGGTGGTGTGTAAAGCAAACTATTGAAGGAAAAGATGGCTGGAAACCAAATATGATACTTGATGATGGTGGCGATCTTACAGCATTGATGCACAAAGATTATAAAGAATTATTAAATGATGTTAAAGGTTTATCAGAAGAGACAACTACAGGAGTTCTAGCATTAAAAAAAATGGAAAGTGAAGGCAATTTACTTGTCCCAGCAATAAATGTTAATGACTCAGTAACAAAATCTAAATTCGACAATTTATATGGTTGCAGAGAAAGTTTAGTTGATGGAATTAAAAGAGCTACTGACGTCATGATGTCAGGTAAGGTAGCTATTGTAGCTGGATTTGGAGATGTTGGAAAGGGAAGTGCTGCTTCTCTTCGTCAAAGCGGTGCAAGAGTTATGGTTACAGAAACAGACCCAATTTGTGCTCTACAAGCTGCAATGGAAGGTTATGAAGTTGTTTTAATGGATGAGATGATAAAAGAAGCCGACATTGTTGTTACGGCAACAGGAAATAAAGATATTGTGACAGCTGACCATATGAGAGAAATGAAAGATAGAGCAATTCTATGCAATATTGGTCACTTTGATAATGAGATTCAAGTAGATGCTCTTAAAAATTATAAATGGGATGAAATAAAACCACAAGTTCACGAAATTACATTGCCAGACGGAAAAAGAATTATTTTATTAGCAGAAGGTAGATTGGTTAATCTCGGATGTGCAACAGGACACCCAAGTTTTGTAATGAGTGCTTCTTTTACAAATCAAGTAACAGCTCAGATAGAATTATGGAATAACTCAGATAAATATGAGAAAAAAGTATATGTTTTACCTAAACATTTAGATGAGAAAGTAGCCAGACTTCATTTAGAAAAAGTTGGAGCCAAATTAACCAAATTATCAGATGATCAAGCAAAATATATAAGTGTAACACCAGAAGGACCTTATAAACCAGATGCCTATCGCTACTAAAAGTAGCAAAATAGATATTTCAAAAGAAATTATCACACAAAAAATTGCTGAAAAAATTGCAAGTAAAGTTAGCAAAAATACAACTTTACTTTTTTATGGAAACATCGGAGTTGGTAAGACTACATTTATTAGGTATCTAATTAATTATCTTCAAACAAAAAATGGTTTAGAAAAAACACAAATAACTAGTCCAACTTTTAATATTATAAATGAATATGAGATTAATTCCTTGATTGTTAGACATTTTGATCTTTACAGAATTAAAGATAAAAAAGAATTAAATAACTTAGGAATTAATGAAAACTCAGAAGATTATGCTAGATTAATTGAGTGGCCTGAAATCTTGGGTCAAAATATAGAAAGTACTTTTACATTAAAATTTGAATATGATGAAAAGCTTGAAAATAGGTACTTAATTATATCTAATAATATTGATTTTAATTTTAATGAATTTGAAAAAATTTAAAAAATTATCAGGAGATGCATCTTTTAGACAATTTTATAGAACAAATAATTCAGTATTAGTTTATAGCAAAATTCAAAAGCGATCAAACCTGTTAAATTATGATGCAGTTAACAAAATATTGATTAAAAATAAAATATTAGCACCAGGTTTAATTAGTCAAAATTATAAAAAAAATTTTATAGAAATTGAGGATTTCGGCAATAAAAACATGTTGGATAAAATTAAATCCTCAAAAACTAAATTAAATGAATACAAAAGAATACTAAAAATTTTATATCAAATTCAAAAAATTAAAAATTTTAAAACTCAAAATTTTCTTAAAAAAAAATTTAATTTATCAAACTATTCAAAAGCTAAAATACTTAAAGAGTCGTACCTTTTTTTGGATTGGTACTTAGCAGCAAATAAATTAATTATTCAAAAAGGACATTTAAAAAAAAATCTCAAAAAAATAATAGATAATTTGTATTTAAATTTAAAAATCAAACACAAAGTGTTTGTACACAGAGATTTTCACGTCTCAAACATGATGTTTTATAAAAATAAAATCGCTTTAATAGATAGTCAAGATGCTGTATTGGGTAATCCAGCATATGATTTGGCCTCACTTATAGATGATGTAAGAATTAAAACTTCAAATAGTTTTAAGTCAAATATTTTAAAAGTATTTCTTAGTAAATTTAATTATAAAAACGAGTCTCAATTTATTAATGATTTTGAAATTTTATCTGTTTTAAGAAATCTAAAAATAATTGGTATATTCACAAGACTTGCAAAAAGAGATAAAAAAAGAAAATATCTAAAATTAATACCTTATGCGTGGAAATTAATCGATAATCGTATTAAAAATAATCCAAATTTCCATGATTTAAAAAATTTTCTACAAAAAAACCCAAGAATAAAAAAAATATGAAAATTAAAACAGCAATAATTTTATGTGCAGGATTTGGAAAAAGATTAATGCCATTAACTGAGAAAACACCAAAACCACTCTTAAAAATTAATGAGATTAGCTTATTAGAAAATACTATAAACTTGATAAAAGTATTAGAAATAAAATCTTTAAAAATTAATACTTTCTATTTAAGTGATAAAATAAAAGATTTCATTTTTTCAAATAATTTTGGTTTAGAAATTCAAATTATAGAAGATGGTAAAGAAATATTAGATACAGGGGGTGGTCTTTTAAACGTAGTAAATAATTCAGTTGAAACAGATTTTATAGTTTTTAATCCTGATACAATTTGGAACGCTGAATATGCAAATGAAATTAAGAAGATGGAAAATATATATTTTAAAAATAACTTAGAAAATATTTTAATGGTTGTAAAAAAAGATTTAAGTTTTGATAAAAGATTTAAAGGCGATTTTTCTCTAGCTGGTAATAATTTAAATAAAAATAATGACAAAAATTATATTTATACGGGATGTCAAATTATAAATAAAAATATATTTAAAAATTTATCAAAAAAAATATTTTCGATGAATGAGATTTGGGACAACTACATTGAAAAGGAAAATTTGCACGGTTTCGAAAGTAATATTGAATTTCTACATTTGACAGATAAAGAGATTTACAAAAAACTTCTGCAAAAAGGTTAGAATTTAATTAAATCCCTAGATCTACTTTGATCGAGGTATTTAGCTTCTTTTAAATTTTTTTTTTCAAATTTCAAAAGTAGAGGATTTCCGGTTGGTATTTCAAGTTTGGAAATTTCATTGTCATCAATTTTAAATAAATATTTTAAAAGCGATCTAATAGAATTTCCATGAGCAGATATAATTGTGTTATCGTGTAAATTTTTCTCTATGTTTTCAACAAAATAGGGCACAACTCTATCATAAGTATCTTTTAAGGACTCTGTATCTGGAATTAAGTTACGAGGTATATCATTATAAATGCTTATATTTTTTGGATGATATGGACTGTTTGTGTTCAATGGTTTTGGCGGATCATTCCAAGATCTTCTGAATTTATGAACTTCTTGTTCTCCTAATTTTTTTCTCATTTCATCTTTATTTAATCCTGTAAGTGACCCGTAGTGCCTTTCATTTAATTGCCAGGCCTTAATTATATTATTTGGTTTTACTCTGATCGTATTTAGAATGAGCTTCAAGGTATCAATCGATCTTAGTTGATATGAAGTATAAAAATGTTTTATTTCTAAATTTAATTTTTTTATAAACTCCCCAGCTTTACAGGCTTCTAATTTACCTTGTGGTGCGAGCTCAACGTCAACCCATCCTGTGAATTTATTTTCTAAATTCCATTCGCTTTGACCATGTCTAACAAGTATTAAGTGACTCATTTGTGAAAATTTAATATAGATTAACTATGAATTACTTAAAGCAGTTTTTTTATCTGTCTAACGTAGTTTTATTTATTTTTTACTTATATCCCGGTAGTATTTTTGGATGTTTTATTTATAGTGATTGTAAAATTCAACCACAATTAACAAGAGATTTTTTAGTATCTTCAAATCATGTTTATGTTTTCTTTATCATATCAATTCTAGGATTAATTGTTTTTAAACATAAATTAAAAAATATATTTATTTATCTTATATGTATTTCTATTGTTTTAGAAATTCTGCACTTAATAATTCCAGAAAGAGGATTTGAATTAGGTGATTTGTTTGGTAATATAATAGGTGTATTTATATCGTTTTTAGTTTTTAAAATAATTTATAAAGGTAGATTGCAATGAGTTCATTCGATGAAAGAAAAAAAGGTTTTGAAAAAAAATTTGCTCATGATGAGGAAAAACAATTTAAAATTAACGCAAGAAAAAATAAATATTTAGGAGAGTGGGCCTCACAAATTCTTGGATATGATGAGGAAAAAAAAAATCAATATATTCAAGATGTAATTAAAGCAGATTTTGCTGAGGCGGGTGATGAAGATGTGTATAGAAAACTTTATGGAGATTTAAAAGATAAAAATATATCCGAAGATCAAATTAGAAAAAAAATGCAAGAATGCAATGAAAAAGCAACTACTGAAGTTAGTTAGTTTTCTATTTTTATTTACATTTGTAGCAACAAATTACTTACTATCGGAAACAATCCTAATTTCAGATAAGATTAAAATAATTGATGGTGATACAATTTTATTAGATAATAAAAAAATTCGTTTTTCAGGTATAGATGCTCCAGAAACTAAATTTAAAGGGAAGCAACAGTTTTGCTTAAAAAATAAAAAAAAAATTAATTGTGGAAAAATTTCAAAAAATTCTCTTACAGAAAAAATTATAAATAAAAAATTAAAATGTCTAATAGAGCCACAAAAGGACTATTTTGGTAGGTATTTAGGTGAGTGTTTTATCAATAATGAAAGTATTTCAGCTTACATGGTAAGAAATGGATTAGCCTTCGACTATCCAAAATATTCGAAAAAAAAATATTCTAAAGATCAAATTTATGCAAAAAACAATAAGTTAGGTTTATGGAGTATGGAATTTGATTATCCATGGATATGGAGAAAAAATAATAGATAATTTATATTAAACTGTGATTCTTTTTAGAAAGTATTTTTTATTTTTTGGTCTATTATTTTTAACTGCTTGCTCATCGATACCACAAAATACAGCAGATGGCTGTTCAATTTTTTCTGAGAGATATCTTTGGTATAAACACGCGAAAAAAACTGAAAAAAAGTGGGGAACACCAATCAACTTGCAATTAGCAATAATAAAAATGGAATCTGATTTTGACTGGCTAGCTAAGCCTGCGCGTCAAAAATTATTTAAAGTTATACCTTATAAAAGACCTTCTAGTTCATTTGGATACTCACAAGCTATTAAAGGTACTTGGAAACAATATAAAGATGAGACTGGAAATAAATATGCTTTAAGAACTAGATTTAAAGATAGTGTTGATTTTATTGGCTGGTATACAAACAAAACGGAAAAAATTTTAAAGGTTTCAAAAAAAGATTCTTTCAGACAATATATTGCTTATCATGAAGGCTGGGGAAATTATAAAAATTATAAAAACAATCAGAAAGTTATAGTATTGGCAAAAAAAGTAGAGGGTTATTCAAATAAATTCAAGAAGCAGCTTAATAAATGTAGTAAATCTTTGACTACTAGAAAATATATTATTTTTTAATCAACTGCTTTTCTAGCTCCAGATCTACTGCATCTATTCTCTTGGTATTTTTTGCTAGTGTTAAATACATAGTTGGCGTCACATATAATGTAAAGAATGTTGAAATAATCATTCCACCAAAGATTGTTGATCCAACTGCTAATCTAGACGCCTCACCTGCGCCTGGACCTATGTTACCTACTATAAGAGGCAACATTGCAATCATGGTGCTTAATGAAGTCATTATGATTGGTCTTATTCTTAATTTGCAAGCTTCCATCAATGCTTCTTCAATTTTTGCACCTGTTGTTCGAATTTGATTAGTATAGTCGACGATTAAAATACTATTTTTAGTGGATATACCGATTAATATAATCAATGCGATTTGTGAAAATATATTTATCGAACTATTTAGAAATAGAATGAATACAAGACCTCCAAAAACTGCAAGAGGCACAGTCAATATTATAATAAAAGGATGGACAAACGAGTTAAAAGTAGCAGCCATTACTAAATATGCAGTTATTAATGCTAAAGCGAAAATAAGAAATATTTCGTTACTAGTCTCTTTTAGTTCTTCAGACTTACCTTTCCAAGTTATTTGATTTTGAGGAGCAACTCTCAACATTACGTCTTCTAAATATTTTATAGCTTCAGACAATGTGTATTCTTCAGATAAAGCTGCCGATATAGTTACTGCTCTTTGTCTATTATATCTAGGTAATGACTCAGCAGTTCCTTTCTCTTCAAATTCTACCAAACTTGCAACAGATACTAATTTTCCTGTAGTTTCAGATCTTACAAAAATCTTTGATAAACCATCTTTATCTCTTCTATCTGCTAAATACTGCTGAAGAATAATGGGATATTCTCTTCCTTCTTTATTATATGTTGTAACCCTCTTTCCACCGTATAATGTTTCTAGTGTTCTGCCTATATTCTCTATTGAAACTCCTAAATCATTTGCTCGATTTTTATTTGTGATTAATTTTACTTCAGGTTTATTTTTTGTGTAATCACTTTCAATTCTAAACATATTTCTATTTCTTCTTAGCTCTCTTAAAACTTGGCTTTGAATTTGTTCTAACTCTTCATAACTTGTCCCATAAATCACCATTTGAACTGGTTTATTGTAGCTAGATACTCTTATAGATTGAGGTGATATAGGAAACGCAAACGTTTCTGGCACACTAACAACTTGACCAATAGCCTCTCTTAAAACAACTTGTGTACTCTTTTCTCTATTTTTCCATTCATCTAAAAGTGCAATTATAATAAAAGTATTATATGAAGTTGCGGACTTACCAAAACCAGGTACCCTCATAATTAATCTTTGGTAAGGGCTGTCTTCTGCTTGTAACAATTTTAATATTCGTCCCTCAATTATTTGGGCTTTTTCTTGTGTGTACTCGAATGAACTTCCTTCATCAGTAGAACCAATTATTAAATAAGCCCCTCTATCTTCTAATGGTATCAATTCTTTTTTAGCAAAGTTAAATAAATAAACTGAAGCTGCAATTAATAGAATTATAAATATCGAAATTGTTTTCTGTTTATTAATCCAAAATTTTAAAGTATCGGTATAAAATTCTGTAAAAGATTTAAATCCATTATTGAATTTTTTTACAAAAAAATTAATTTTTTCTTTTTTATTTAAAAACTTACTTCCTAACATTGGTGAAAGAGTTAAAGCTACAAACGAAGAAACAACTATTGAGAACGATAGTGCTATTGCAGTTTCCTTAAACAAGGTACCAGCTATACCTTCAATAAAAATCAAAGGTAAAAAAACTGCAACTAAGATTAAAGTTGTAGCTATTATCGCAAATGTTATTTGTCTTGAGCCTTTATAAGCAGCTACAAGTGGCGTTTCTCCTTTTTCAATTCTTGTATAAATTGCATCTGTCATTATTACAGAATCATCAGTTATTATTCCAATTGCTAAAATAAAACTTAGGAGAACAAATATATTTATAGAAAGATCAAATATATATAAACCTAAAAACGAACCAATTAAACTTACTGGCAAAGCTACAGCTGGTACAATTACAGCTTTTAGGTTTCCTAAAAACAAGTAAATTATTACTACAACCAAAATAAAAGCAATAATTAAACTTTTATAAACTTCCTGTATTGCAGTTCCTACGTAAGTTGCTCTATTAAATGCTATTTCTAACTTTAAACCATCTGGTAAAGATTGATTTAAAACGTTTATTTTCTCTTTAATTTGATTTGAAAGTTCGACAGTTGATGCTCCACTTTTTGCGTATATTCCAATCCCAACTGTTTTTAAATTAGCTGCATTTTTTCTTTGAGCTTTAAATAAAGTTTTCTCAGAAACTGGACCAAGCTCAACGTTTGCAATATCAGAAAGTGTTGTGACTTTATCTTTGTTTTTCTTAAGAGGAAGCTGCTTGATTGTTTCTATGTTAGAGTAAGACTTATCAATATTAAGAGTTAAATCTTTGTTACTAGCTTCTAAAGTTCCAGCGGGGATGTTTATATTTTCATTTCTTAATGCTCTCTCGACTTCCTGAATAGTAAGATTATTGGCTGCTAATTTGATAGGATCTACCCAAACTCTAACACTTAACTCTCTTAATCCACCGACTAAAATTCTACCAACATTTGGTACGCTCGAAAAGGCATCTATAAGATATCTTTCTGCATAGTCACCCAAATCTAAATCATTCCAAGTTGGTGATGATAGCGCAACCCACATTGTGGTTGTAAAACCTGCTGCTTGTTTCAAAATTTGAGGCGGGTTTGCTTGATCTGGCAAATTGTCCGCAACTCTTGATACTCTTTCTCTTATGTCATTTGCTGCATCATCTAAATCTATATCTGTATTAAAATAAATATTTATTCTACTTCTTCCATTAAGCGAACTAGAATCAATGTTCTTAATTCCTTCCGCTCCTCCTATAACATCTTCTATTTTTTGTGTTATCTCTTCATCAACAATTTCAGCCGAAGCAGATTTATAATCGGTTTGTACCTGTACCACTGGAGGCTGAATACCATCTGGTAATTCCCTAACAGGTAATTCCCAAAATACAAAAATTCCAAAAATAATTAATATCATTGACATTACCCATGCAACAACAGGTCTTTTAATACTAACTTCGGTTATATACATGTATTAATTATTTTTTATTTTCTTGTTTTTCAGAGTCAGACTTTTTAAATATATTTAATTTTTGTAACCACGCAAACATACCATTCTTGTTTTCTTTAGTATCTTTTTTCTTTTTTCCACTCCAACTAGATTTGTTTTGATTAGCTACTTTAGCACCCTTTTTTATAGGTCTTATTATTAAATTTGGTCTTACTTTTTTTGTACCCTCAGCAACAACTTTGTCACCAACTTTTAAACCATTTAAAACTTCAACAAAACCCAGGTATCTATCGCCGGTATCAATATTTGTTTTTAATACTTTATTTTTTTCGTCAACTTTATAGATAAATATATTATCACCTTCCACTATTGTGCTGGTATCTGGAATACTTAAGCTTTCTCTTGTATCGTATTTTATTGAAATTTCTAAAAATGAGCCAGGCAAAATTTCACCAGATGTATTGTTCATTTTTATCCTTGTTGGTAATGATCTAGTATCCTCACTAATTCGACTAGCCAACGAGTCAACTTGACCTTTATATGTTTTATCTTTGTATCCAGAAAATTTTATATCAACAGGTAAACCAACCTTAATAAATGGTACAAACATTTCAGGTATATCTACATCACAATAGATAATACTGGTATTTTCGAGATTAACTAAGATTGAAGATTTTGAAACTTCGATGTCTTCTGAAAATTCTCTTTTTCCAATTGTTCCATCAAACTGAGCAGTAATTTTTCTGTTTTTAAGTTCTGCAATTACATCACCTTTTTTTACTTTTTGATTAAAGTTAATAGGTTTAAGTATTTCATACTTCTCAATTTTATAGGATTGTGTTTTAAATGGTCTTGCTGTTCCGTATGTGCTTATTAAATTTTCAAAAACTCTATTTTCAGCTGCAGTAACAATTATTCCTGGAGGTGGTCTTTTACTAAATTTCTTCTTAAAATGATTTCCAATCATTGTTCTACCAACAATCACCGTAGCTATAATTAAAAAGAAAATTATTATTATGCTTGTAATTTTTGTTGATCTTTTCATATTTTATATTTTACCATATTCAGCCCATGAACCATCATAAATGACTGGAAGATACTTATTATTTACTTGAGAATATGCAAGTGCCAAAACACATGCTGTGATCCCGGAACCGCATGAAAACACAACATTTACTGGGTCACTTAAAGATAAATCGTTAAAATAAGAAGAAATTTCAGATTTACTTTTAAAAGTAAAATCGTCATTGATAAGGGTTTTAAACGGTAAGCAAATTGAATTAGGTATTGAACCACTTCTTACATTTTTTCTTGGGTCTGGAGTTAAACCAGTAAAACGATCTTTGCTTCTCGCATCAACTAAATCAAATTTTTTTTTAATTATATTTTGATCAATCTGATCTATACTCTTAACCATTTCATTATTTTCTTTTGCTTTGTAGCTGGTTATTTGAATAATTATATTATTAGCAGAAGTTATTCTTTTTTCTTTTTTCCATTTATTAAAACCTCCATCTAAAACATGTACTCTCTTTTTATCATGGCCAAAGTAAATTAAATTAAACCATACTCTACAAGCACTTAAAACATCAGAATTATCATAAATCACAATTTCGTCTTCGTTAGATATGCCCATAGATGATAGTATATTTTCCCACGAACTAATGTCCGTTAACATATGTGGTAAGTCGGTTGATTTATTACAATTTTTGTCGATATCAAAAAAAATTGCATTTGGTATATGCTCTTTATTAAATTCTTCTTTACCACTTCTTTTTGTTGCAGGCATATGCCAAGAGCCATCAATTATTTTTACATTTGAGAGATTTTTTTCTAGCCACTCAGTTGATATAAGTGACATTAGAAACTTTTTTCCAAATATTTCTGATGATAATCTTCAGCTTTGTTATAATTTTTTGATTTTGATATTTTGGTAACGATTTTACCCTTAAATTTTTCATTAATTTCTTTCAATACTTTGTTAGCGATTTTATTTTGATTTTCATCATGAACAAATATTTCACTTCTATACTGAGTACCTACATCTGGACCTTGCCGGTTTAATGTAGTTGGATCATGAAATTCAAAAAAGTTTCTTATTATTTCCTCATAAGAAATTTTAGTATTGTCAAATTCAACTTTAACTACTTCTGCATGATTAGTGTCACCATAACATACTTCTTTATAAGATGTCTTCTCTGTATTACCTCCACAATATCCAACCTCTGTATTTATTACTCCATCTAACTTGCTAAATTTTATTTCGGGTCCCCAAAAACATCCAAGTGCTAAAGTTGCTATTTCCATTGCTAAAAATTTTAATTAATCTAAAGTTATTATCATGCTTTCCAAAAATCAATTAGGCTTTTTTTACATGTTTTTATCAATATGTGCCTTTTCATTTATGGATGTAATAGTCAAGTGGTCATCAGATTATCCAATTGGACAGGTAATGTTCTTTAGAGGTCTATTTGGTATTTTGCCAATAATTTTTTTAGTTCCTAAGACAAGATTTAGAGATTTTTACAAAACAAATAGACCAGGATTACATTTAATTAGATGTTGTTCAGGACTGATAGCTTTAGCTGCAATATTTTTGGCACTAAGAAACCTACCACTTGCAACAGTGACAAGTATTTCATTTGCTGCACCTATATTTACAACTTTGCTATCAATATTTTTACTAAGTGAGAAAGTAGGAGTATATAGATGGGCCGCAGTATTTGTTGGTTTTATTGGTGTTTTAGTAATTACCCAACCTGGATTTTCTAGCTTAAATATTTATTATTTATTTCCAATAATCTTTTGTATTGGAATGTCTTACGTTGCAATTACAATTAGAAAACTTTCATCCACAGAACCAGTCTGGTTGATCTCATTCTTTTTTTCTTTTGCAATTACAATTGTTGGAGTTTTATCAATACCATTTGGGTGGATCATGCCAACTTTCAATGATTTCTTACTATTATGTACAATTGGCTTGTTGGGAGGAACAGCTAATTTATTATTAAGTCAATCATATAAATTATCCGAGGTTTCTCTAGTTACACCTCTTAAATATTTAGGATTAATATTTGCAATATCTTTCGGATATTTTATTTGGGATGAAATTCCCACAATTAAAACATTGATGGGTGCTTCACTGGTAATAATATCATCAATCATTATATTTCGAAGAGAAATATATTTAAATAAACAAGTAACGGTAAGTAGAAATGAGTAAGGCACCGACATATTGGAAAAAAGCTAGAACATATCTTTCAAAAAAAGATAGTATTATGAGATCATTGATCAAAAAATATAAAGATAATAACTTAACTACTAGAAAAGATGTCTTTTATTCTTTATGCAAAAGTATAATAGGACAACAAATAAGTGTTGCTGCTGCAGACTCTGTCTTCAAAAAATTTGAATTGGCATGTAAAAAAAAAATTAATCCAAAAATTGTTTCAAAGCTTAAAACATCACAACTTAAAAAATGCGGTCTTAGTCGTCAAAAAATAAGGGGTATCTTGGAAATGTCTCAAAAATTTAAAGATAAAAGTTTTAATCCAAGATTAATTTCGAAAATGAGCGATGAAGAAGCAATTATATACCTATCAACTTTAAGACAAATTGGAAGATGGTCAGCAGAGATGATTTTGTTATTTACTTATAATAGGTCTAATATCTGGCCAGTTCAGGATATTGGGTTATTAAGAGCAATATCAAACAACTATAAAAAAAAATATTTTCCACCTGAAATTTTTGTAAAAAAGCTTCAAAAAAGATTTTCTCCATACTGCTCTGTTGCCACTTGGTATTTGTGGCGTTCAATTGATGACGATACTATTCAGTATTAGCACCCTCCACAATAAACATATGTCTTTTTGTAGTTTGTTCTGCATAAGACCAAGCTTTTAAATAATCTTCTGAGTCATGACAAGATATGGCCATGTCATAACTGGGAAATTCCCAAATGACGGTCCTTAATATTTTGTCACCACTATAATATTTTAGTTTGCCTCCTCTAACTACAGGAGTACCACCAAATTTTTTTATAACTGGTATTGCATTTTCACCATATTTTTTTAGGTTATCTTGATCTGAAATCTCTGTATACAAACTCACCCAATATGCCTTCATATTTGCCCCTTTTCTAAGTTATTCCATACCTTCAAATATCATATGTTCTCTAATTACATTATCTTTAAGATATGTTCTTGCCTCAACATATTCTTCAGAATCGTAGCATTTTTTAGCAGTTTCCACGTCTGGGAACTCTGCAAGTGCTATTCTAACCATTTCTCTACCCTCAAGTGCAATGTTATTAGCACTCCGAGCTAAAATTTTTCCAGAATGTTTTAATACAGCTTCCTTTGCTTTATCTGCATATTTTTTCATTCTTTCAGGGTCTTTAATTTCAGTGTAAGTTGCAATCCAGTAACCTTTCATAATTCTCCTTTTTAATTTTTTTTTTTTATGTTACCAAATTTTATGGCAGAAAAATTAATAATCAATTATGAAGATTATAAATTAGCAGTTGAAAAGTTAGCTCTTACAATCGAAAAAAATTACAAACCATCTGTTTTAGTTGGAATAATGAGGGGTGCAGCACCTATAATTGATATGCTTTCAAGAATATTTAAATTGCCCACTGCTTATGTTGTTATTCAAAGTTATTCTGGAGAAACTGTAGAAAATAAACAGGGCGAACTTATTTTTGCAAGAGACATAAGCTCAATAGCTAAAAATGAAGATTTTAAAAATGTTTTATTAGTTGATGACTTATCTGATACTGGACTTACATTAAATGAAAGTATTAAATGGTTAAAAAATTACGCTCCAGTGAAAAACTATATTCAAGAAATAAAAACAGCTTGTCTTTGGAAAAAAAAATCTTCTTCTTTTACTCCAGATTTTTGTCCAATCTTACTAGACGGAGATCCTTGGATAGTTCAACCTTCAGAATATTATGATGAAATAGATATTAATGGCTTAAAGAAAAAACATTCATAAAAAAAGGCCAACTTATATAGTTGGCCTTTTTAATTTTTTTTTAAAAATTATTTTGGAATATCTCCTTCAACACCTTTTACATAAACGTTCATTCCAGCTAACATTCCATCATCAGCAACTTTTCCTTCTGCAACTAATATATTACCTTTTTGGTCGTATATAGGACCTGTGAACGAATGAACTTTTCCTGATGCTAGATCTTTTTGAAGCTGCTCTACTTCTTTAACTAAGTCAGCACCCATTGCAGAATTATATGGCCCCATAGCAACCATACCTTCCTTTAATCCATGCCATGTATCTTGTTGATTCCATGTGCCATCTCTTGCAGCAATTGCTCTTTCAACATAATATGGTGCCCAATCATCAATAATTGAAGTCAAGATTGATTTAGGAGCAAATCTCTGCATGTCACTTGCTTGACCAAATGACCAAACACCTGCTTTCTCTGCTGTTTGAACTGGTGCTGTACTATCTGTATGTTGCATAATTACATCTGCACCTTGATCGATTAAAGCTTGCGCTGCTTCAGCTTCTTTACCTGGATCGTACCAAGTAAATACCCATACAATTTTAGTTTTAATATTTGGATTAACTTTTTGTGCTGCAAGAGTCATTGCGTTAATTCCTCTTATTACTTCAGGAATTGGAAAAGATGCAATATAGCCAATCGTGTTAGTTTTGGTCATTTTTCCAGCAATATGGCCTAAAAGAGTTCTTCCTTCGTAAAATCTTGCAGAATAAGTAGAAACATTTGAGTGCTCTCTTTTATAACCTGTTGCGTGTTCAAATTTTACGTTTGGAAAATCTTTTGCAACCTTGTTAGTTGGATCCATATATCCAAAACTAGTTGTAAAAATTAAGTCGTGGCCAGATTGAGCCAGTTGTCTTATTACTCTCTCTGCATCAGCACCTTCAGGAACACTTTCAACAAATGTTGTTTTTATTCCAGCTGCCTCTACAGCGTTTCTACCTTCATGATGTTGAAATGTCCATCCATGGTCACCAGTCGGGCCAACATAGACAAAACCAACTTTAAAATCCGCATTTGAGTTTACACTAAACCCAAGTAGAAAAATTGCAGAAATTAAATATCTAAAAAAGTTTTTATACATTTTGAATTTCCCCTCTAAATTTTTTTTTGTGAAGCTTTAAGTTAATCAAAATTCAAAAAAAAAAAATAATTATTTTCGAATAGCTAACATTACTTTTCCTTATAGAATATTCTTCCTAAGGAGGTTGGGGTATTCAGTTTTATTTTTCTACTGTCACGAGAGATTACAACTAAAACTATTATTGTCATCAGATATGGTAATGCACTTAAAAATTGAACTGGTATTCTAAACCCAATCGCTTGCATATGTAATTGTAAAATTGTAATCCCACCAAAAATTAAAGCACCAATTAAAACTTTTATAGGACTCCAGGTTGCAAATACAACCAAAGCCAAAGCTATCCATCCTCTTCCAGCTGTCATATTTTCAATCCACTGTGGAGTGTATATTAAAGATAGATATGCACCTGCTAAGCCACACATAGCTCCTCCATAAAGAATACAACAGTATCTAACTAGAATAACATTTATACCTTGATTAGATGCCGAAACAGGCGAATCACCAACAGCTCTAACAACTAAACCTAATTTAGTTTTTTTCAAAAAATAATTAGTTAAAAATGGTAAAGCAAAAGCAAAATATAAAACTATAGAGTGTCCAAATAATATTGGACCAAAAAACGGAATACTTTCTCTTAAACTTGAAAATAAAATTGGAAATTCTTTTCCAGGGATACCAACAAAATTTTTTCCTAACATTGCGGATAAACCAATGCCAAAAATAGTTAATGCCAAACCCGTTGCAACATGGTTTGTAAGAAGAGATTGTGTTAAAAATCCAAAGATTAATGAAATTATAACTCCTGATAACATAGAGCCTACGATTGCTATAAATAGGTTGTCTGTTATTACCATTAATGCAAAACCAGATATTGCTCCGATTATCATCATTCCTTCGACACCTAAATTTAAAACGCCCGATCTTTCAGTAATCAATTCACCTGAAGCAGCAAGTATTAATGGCACTGATGAAGCCATTATCGATCCTATCAGAATTCCTATAAAACTAATGTCTAAGCTCATTTTTTTTTAAACTTAAAATTTTAATTTTGAAAAAAAGCAAATAATCAGATGCGAGTAAAAAAAATAAGATCATACCCTGAAAGACTTGGCCGGTATATTTTGGTATTTGTAAAAAAATTTGAGCTGTTTCAGCACCGAGGTATGTCAATGCAACAACCATAGATGCAAAAATTATGCCAAAAGGATTAAGACGACCTAAAAAAGCAACAATAATTGCTGTAAAACCGTAATCGGGGGATATCATTCTATGCAATTGTCCAATAGGTCCAGTAATTTCACCAACTCCAGCTAATCCCGCACAAGCACCACTAATCATAAAAACAACCAAAATCATTGTTTTTCCTTTAAACCCAGCATACTTAGCAGTTTTTAAACTTAGACCAGATACTTTAATCTGGAAGCCTAAATAGGTTTTATAAAGAATAAACCAACTCAGCATAACTGCTGCGAGAGCTAAAAAAATACCAGCATGAATTCTCAAACCCTCGAATAATAATGGCATTCTAGATGAGTCACTAAATTGTCTTGTTTCAGGAAAATTAAAACCTTCAGGATTACTCCATGGCCCAACTACTAAGTAATCTAAGAGTAGCTTTGAAACGTAAACCAACATAAGACTAACTAAAATTTCGTTTGTATTAAAATATGTTTTAAGGACTGCTGGGATAAGTGCAAAGATCATTCCCCCGATTGCTCCAGCAAGTATAACTAAAGGTAGTATATAAAAACCTTCTTGATTATAAAATAAAAGTGCAACTCCACCTCCTACAATTGCACCAAAAGTTAATTGTCCCTCTGCACCAATATTCCAATTATTACTTTTAAAACAAAATGATAAACCAATAGCAATTAAGCAAAGGGGGGTTGCTTTGAGTAACAATTCACTGAGGCCATATAAATTTGAAATTGGAGTTATAAAGTAAAACTTAAGTGCTTCTATTGGATTAAAACCTAAAATATAAAAAATTATACCACCACCTAAAATTGTAAGTATGATTGCAATAAATGGAGTAAAAAAATATAATGCCATTGGTACATCATTTCTTTTTTCAATTTTAATCAATGGAACCTCCTCCCATTAGAACTCCTAATTTTTCTGGAGTCACTTCCTCTGAAGGCATTATTTTTGAAAGCTTGCCTTTGTAAATAACTGCAATTCTATCGCTGAGTTTTAATAACTCCTCCGTGTCTGTAGAAATCAAAATCGTTGATTTTTCTTGACCATTAATTTTTATAAGTGTTTCATGAATATAATTGATTGCACCCACATCGAGTCCCCATGTTGGATTGTAACAAATTAATAATTCCGGAGCCGTAATTAATTCTCTCCCTAAAATAAGTTTTTGCAAATTTCCACCCGATAGAAATTGACTTTTTAATTCTACATTGTCAGTATTTACTGAGAAATCAGATAATATTTTCTTAGAATGCTCTTTAATTTTTCTTTCATTTACCAAACCTTTTTCAAAAAAATTTGATGACTTAAAATTATTTAAAGCTACATTTTCATATATTTTTAATTCAGGTACAGCCGCTTGAGATATTCTATCTTCAGGAGAAAAAGCCATTAAATACTCTCGTCTTTGCTTTGGATTTAATTTAGCAATTTCCTTATTTCGAAAAATGATTGATGTATCTGGTGTAATTATTTCCCCACTCAAAATTTGAAAGAGTTCGTTTTGACCATTGCCAGAAATACCCGCTATACCTAAACATTCTCCTTTCTTTACAGAAAAATTTAGATTAACTAAATTTGTTTCAAAAGGATCATCACTATAAAAATTTAAATGTTTTACTTTAAATATCTCATCTTTATTTTTGGAAATATTAATTTTTTTCTTAATTTTCGCTAGTTTTTGACCAACCATCTTATTTGCGAGAGTTTCAACTCTTTCATTTTGTGTTTGGCTAACCGATACAACCTTACCTTTTCGCATTACAGCAACCTCATCGCATAAAGACAAAACTTCTTTTAACTTATGAGTAATGTAAATAATTAATATTCCTTCATCACAAAATTTTTTTAAAGATATAAATAATTCCTCTGTTTCCTGCTCAGTTAAAACAGATGTAGGCTCGTCCATGATTAAAACTTTAGGGCTTCTTAAAAGACATCTTATAATCTCAACTTTTTGCTTTTGCCCCGCTGATAAATTTAATACAGGTACGTCAAGTTCAATATTAAAGTTATATTTTTTTAATATTTCATTTATTCTTACCCTTAAACTTTTATTATCTTCAGTTGCATCTATACTTAAGTTTTCAAATACTGATAAAGTTTCAAATAAATTGAAATGCTGAAAAACCATTCCAATTTTATTTTTCTTGGCATCGAGTGGAGAACTTAATTTTAAATTTTTTTCATTTAAAAAAACTTCACCATTATCTGGGCTTATCACACCAGACAAAATTTTTACCAATGTGGATTTACCAGCTCCGTTCTCTCCCAAAAGTGCGTATATTTTTCCACTTTTAAATTGAAGAGATACATTATCATTAGCTACACATCCTGGATATATTTTTGATATATTTGATATTCTTAAGTCTGTTGCCATACCATTTCTTTAATATAATAAATCAATAACTCAATAATCTTTAAAATTTACTATCTTTTCAAATTTGTATTAAATTCAAACAATTTAATGAAAGTTTTGAACAAATTGTTAACATAATTCAACTTTAGGTATGTATTAATGATTATTGCTTTTAAAAATAATAGTTTATCAAAAAAATTTATTGCTCTGTTTATCACATTAACATTAATTTTTTTAACTGGATGCCAAACAATTAAAAAGAAATCTGACGAAGTGGCTGAAAAAGAGAATGAAAAATTTGGTCAATTCGTTGGGAAAGAAGTTAATGAGATGAGATTAGAATTAGGCTCACCGTCAGA
The DNA here is from genome assembly GCA_902613065.1 of uncultured Pelagibacteraceae bacterium. Classification (GTDB taxonomy): domain Bacteria; phylum Pseudomonadota; class Alphaproteobacteria; order Pelagibacterales; family Pelagibacteraceae; genus Pelagibacter. Next base: position 131,700 of record CACMFU010000001.1, read on the forward strand.
AGATTTTGTCAATGAACTTGGAAATGAAATGCTTATCTACAAAACAAAAAAATATGGAATTCCTTGTGAAAGAAAATTTGAGGTGAATGCATCAGGGGTTATTATCGGATTTAGCTCTAGTGGATGTATTTAGTCTTGTGGGGACTAGCCCCACAAGCAAGGTACTTATTTAATTTCAATAAGTTTCTTTTTTTTATGTTCCGGGATAATCCTTTCACATGCGATTGTTAAAAGACCATCTTTTAACTCTGCACCATTAACTTTTACATCATCTGCAATTGTAAATGATCTCGCAAATTGTCTTTGCGATATACCTTTGTGGATTATCTCTCCATCTTGGTTTTTGTTTTCACTTCTATCAACTTGTTTAGTTCTTACAGTTAATAAATTATCTTCAAACTCTACCTCAACATCTTTTTTGCTAAAACCAGCTAAAGCAACCTCTATTGAGTAGTTATCTTTGCCAGTTCTTCTTATGTTGTAAGGCGGGTAGTTTGATTGCATACTTAAACCACCATTGCCCAACATACTTTCGAATTGGTCAAACATATCGTCAAAACCAATTGAGAAAGGCCGAAGTGAGTTGAAAATTGATAGATCCTTACTTGTCATATTATCCTCCTTTAATTAAGCAAGTTTATATATTGCTAGCCCCATTAGGCGACTAACAATGTTTATATGGTAATTAATTTTGATATTTCAAGATCAAGTGTTTAATTTTCCAGCTATTTTCAAAGCGAACGCGTAGTCAATTGCAATCTCCTCAATTGCTCCATCTCTTCCAGATTTTCCCCCATGACCTGCATTCATTTCTGTTTTTAATAAAAGTAAATTGTTATCCGTTTTGTAATCCCTTAATTTTGCAGTAAATTTTGCTGGCTCATCAAATAATACCCTGTTATCACTTAGACTTGTTGTTATCAAAATGTTTGGGTAATCCATCTTTTTAATATTGTTATAAGGTGCATATGAAAATATGTAATCAAAGTGTTCTTTTTTATCTTTAGCATTTCCAAATTCATCAAATTCGCCGACTGTTAATGGTAACGAATGGTCTAAGTTCGTGGTCAACGAGTCAACAAAAGGAACAGCCATAACAATACCCAAAAATAATTCAGGCGCTTGGTTAACAACGGCTCCCATTAAAAGACCTCCAGCAGATCCACCCATTCCAATAATATTACCTTTGGACGTAAACTTTTTTTCAATTAAAAATTTTGCAGAAGCAATGTAATCTTCAAAAGTATTTTTCTTGTTTAATAACTTTCCCTCTTTCCACCATTTCATTCCTTTTTCCATACCGCCTCTAATATGAGAAGTTACCCATATAATATCTCGCTCTATTAAACTTATTCTTGTTGAAGAAAAACTTGGCGACATAGAACTACCGTAAGATCCATACCCATATAATAATAATTTTGCAGATCCATCTAATTTAGTTTTTTTATGTCTTGTTATGGTAATAGGAACCATTCTTCCGTCATGAGAGGCACACTCTAATCTTTCAACTACGTAGTCATCAGGATTATGGCCGCTAGGAATCTCTTGTTCTTTTACTAATTTTTTCTCCTTTGTTTTAAGATTGTATAGGTAAGTCCTTCCAGGAGTTTTTGGTGATGAATATGATAAATAAACGGCATCAGTATTTCTATTTTTTTGGGTTAACGAAACACCGGGTACTATAACTTTTTCATCTGAAAAAAATATTTCTTCTTCTTCATTATTTTTTGGATTTCTTAATATTAATTTTGATAATGCATTAGAAGTTTCAGATCTTATAATCCAATCATTTAAAAAAATTAATCCTCCAATTAAAACCTCTTCTCGTGCAGGTATAAATATTTCCCACTCCTTTTTTTCTAAATCATTTGTCTTTTCGATCTTAAAATCTTCCGCATCTTCATTTGTATGTTTATAGAAATTGCCATTCCATGAATTGACCGAATATATTATCCCTCTTTTTCTTTTATCAATTAGTTTTGGTTTTGGAATTATTTCATCTGCTTTAAAATAATACTGTTCGGATGTATTATGATCAGATGATGTAATAAAAAAATACTTTTCATCAGAGCTAAGACCTATTCCTACAGTAAATGCTTCACTTTCTTCTTTAAATATAAGAATATCTTTACTAGTAGGAGTTCCAATTTCATGCCTGTAAATTTCTCTTGGTCTGTGATTGTCATCAAGCTTAGAGTAAAAAATATATTTGTCATCTAAGCTAAATGTTATTCCACCACTTGTATTTTCAATTTTTTCACCAACTTCCTCTCGACTTTTAATATCTCTTATATGTATGGTGTAATATTCAGATCCTTTTAAATCTAATGAATAAGCTAGTAATTTATCATTATAGCTAACTTCTAAGTCTCCAAGCCCAAAATATTCTGTTTTAAGCTTTTCTTTTTCTAAATCACCATTCCAAATTTCTTCTATTTCATCAGAATCAATTTTTTTTCTTAACTTTATAGAATAATTTCCTTTTGTTGTTGTTTTTGTCCAGTAACTATATCTTACATCTTTAAACGGAAGAGACTCATCATCAAGTTTAATTCTTCCTTTAATCTCATCGAATAAAACTTTTTGAATTTCTTTTGTATCTGACATTTGATGACTAAAATAATCATTTTCATCTTCAAGATATTTTCTCACCTCAGGCAATAATTTTGAACTATCTTTCAATACTTCAAGTATATTTTTCTGATGTATCCAACTATAATCATCTTCCCAAGTTACGTTGTGACAAGATTTTAATTCTGGTTTTTTTTTAAGCTGTGGTATTTTCATTTAAATTTAATTAATTTATGAATATTTTTTTTGCAATACTAATAATTTTTATAATTCTTTATATTTTACTCAATTGGTTTGCCAAAACCTCAACAAAAAAAATATCAAAATTTGTAAGAACATTTATTATAATTTCTTCAATATTGTTAGCGGTAATAATGGCATATGCAGGAAGATATATATTTTCCTTACCATTTATGTTGGCTATTTTGCCTTTAATTAAAACGAAAGCAGGTATTTCTTTATTTCAGCTATTTAGATTATGGGGACTTTTTAGAGTTTTAAAAAATTCTGGCAGATTTAATTTTAATCAATTTAATCAAAATATGTCATCTCAGAATATGAGTTTAGATGAAGCATATAGAATTTTAAATTTAGATCCCAAAAAAAAATATACAAAAGATGAAGTGATGAATTCTTATAAAAAAATTATGAAAAAAATTCATCCAGACAGAAGTCCAGAATTAAATAATATTGCTACTTTAGTGAACCAAGCAAAAGACACAGTCTTAAAATCGGTTGTTTAAGTATAACTTAGTATTGATTTGTACACTTGTTCGACCTTAATTAAATTTGGATCAATTTCACTTCCATGTGTAATATTATTAATATCATATCCTTCAGGAATAATTCTAATATGATTAGGAGTATAATCCGTATATGCTTTTGGTGAGTCCAATAAAATCACAAGGCTTGGTTTGCCAGATTGTGATGCAATATGTGAACCAAATGAATCATTCCCCACATACATATCTGCAGAAGCTATAAAAGGTATTACTTCTGAGATATTTTTGTCACTAAGATCTGTAATATTATCTCCTTCAACCTTATCCATTATTTCTTGAGCAATTAATTTTTCATCAGGACCACACAAAATAAAAAAATTAAATTTATTTAGATTATTTAACTCATTTATTAGATTTGAGTAATTATTAGTACCCCATTTTGTTGTTGGACCTGAAGATCCAGCTCCTATTACAATGTTAAATTTTGATTTATCAAAATAAGTTGAGATATTTTTAAGTTTATTTTTATTTATGTGAATTTTTGTGTATGTTTGACATTTCTCTATGTTTAATACACTCGCAGTAAACTTTTGTGCTGCGTTGATTAAATGAAGATTTTTCTTTTTAAATAAAGGATAGTGATAAATATCTTTTATTCCAGCTAACTTACACGCAATGAATATTCTAGGACTTGGATAATAAATAAATATTTTATCAAAATTGTATTTTTTTAATTCTGATGAAAAACTAAATATATTTTTAAATTTATTATATTTTTTATCTATTACTATGACTTCTTTAATTTTAGGATCATCCTCTAATGCATCCGACAAATTATTGCATAATGTAAAAACTGTGATAGGTCCAAACTTTTCAGATAACTGATGCACATAACTAAGATGTAACAAATTTGCTCCAAGACCTATATAGCTAAGATAAACACAAACTTTCATAAGTATTTAGAATATATTTTTTTATTATTTTTTTCTTAAATCTATTCTATAATTATAGTCATATAATTAAGTTATGATTAATGGAATATATGCAGCTACATTGTCAGTATTAGATAAAAATCTGGCGTTAAATAGTGAAAAAACGATTAAATACGCTGAAAATCTAATTGACAAAGGTTGCCATGGAGTAGTTTTTTTTGGAAGTACTGGACAATCACAACTCATATCTCTTTCGGAAAAAATTCAATTAATCAATTTGTTACCAAAAAGTAATTATGGGGACAAATTTATAATTGGGACCGGTCTTAATTCGCTAGTTGACAATATTAATTTGATAAAAATAGCCAAATCAAATGGGTTTAATAAATTTTTAATTATGCCCCCTGCCTATTATAAGTATAGCGATCACGATGTGATTAATTTTTACTCAAGAATAATAGATGAAATTAATGAATGTAAAATAATTTTATATAATTTCGAAAAACTCTCAGGATATAAATTTAGTATTGATTGTGTTGAAGAGCTAGTAAAAAAATTTCCAAGTCAAATAGTTGGAGTAAAAGACAGTTCTTATAATTTGTACGAAAATTTGAAAATAGATAATTTTTCAGTAATGCCAGGTTCAGAATCAAAATTATTGAAAGGACTTGAATTAGGTTGCTCTGGAATAATTACAGCAACAACAAATGTTACTTCAATTTTGGCAAGAGATGTTTACGATAAATTTCAAAATGGATCGGATCAATCTTCAAACGAAAAGTTGTGTTTAGTGAGAAGTATTTTCGATAAATTTAATTTGATTTCAGGTTTACATACCTTCATGGCACAAATTGATCAGGACTATCAGAATTTAATTCCACCATTGAAGTTATTAAATGAAAATGAAAAAAAAATATTTTTTGCTGAACTTCAAAAGCTTGATTTTGACTTTAAGCACTTAAAAGCAGCATAATGAAACTTATAAATTTTTTAAATGATTTGTTCAAAGAAGATGGCTTTATCTTAATAGATTATAATTCTAATAGGTATGTAATAGGGAAACCTTTGAAAGAAACTCCAATAGAGTTGCAATTACTAGATAAAAGCTTGCACCAAAAATTACTGCTTCATCCTGATTTATATTTTGGTGAAGCATATACCAATGGCTCTTTAAGATTAAAAAATGGAACCTTGACGGAATTTCTTGATATAGCTTTTAAAAATATTGGAAGAGCAGATATTAATATTTATGGAAAGACATTAAATAAAATAAAGGGAACTTTAAAATATTTAACAAGTTTTAATAAAATCGTTAAATCTAAACAAAATGTTGCACACCATTATGATATTTCAGAAAAATTATATGATTTGTTTCTTGATAAAAAAAGACAATATTCATGTGCATACTTCAAAAATGAGAATGATACTTTGGAAACCGCTCAAGAAAATAAAATTGATCACATAATTAAAAAACTTCATATACAACCTAACCAAAAAGTTTTAGATATTGGATCTGGTTGGGGAACACTTGCAATTGACATTGCAAAAAAAACAAAAGCTTCGGTTACTGGAATTACACTTTCAGAAAATCAATTAAAATATAGTCAAGAAAAAGCTAAAGAATTAAATTTAGATAATCAAGTTGAATTTAAATTAATAGATTACAGACAATTGAATGAAAAATTTGATAGGATAGTCAGTGTTGGAATGTTTGAACATGTTGGAAAAAAATTCTATCATACCTATTTTAATAGAGTGTCTCAAATGTTAAAGAAGGATGGAGTAGCTTTGATACATACAATTGGATCAAATCTTCCACCAAGAGACCCACAGCCTTGGATAACAAAATATATATTTCCTGGCGGATATACCCCTAGTTTGAGCGAAATAACGAGGCCAATAGAGGATTCTGGACTGATAGCTACAGATATAGAGATTTTAAGGATGCACTATGCCCACACTTTAAGAAACTGGAAAGAAAGATTTTTATCAAAAAAAGAAGAAGTTTTAGAAATGTTTGATGAAAAATTTTTAAGGATGTGGGAATTTTATCTTACAAGTTGTGAAATGGCTTTTAAATGGGGAGATCAAGTTGTATTTCAACTTCAGCTAACTAAAGATATAAGATCTGTTCCTAATACTAGAGACTATATTTATTAAAAATTAGCTGATAAAGCTGTATTTCTTAAATGAAAAAAAAGAAAAAAAAAACTAAAAAAAAAAGTCTAAAAATAAAAGTTAAAAAATCAAAAAAAAAAATCAAATCAAAATTAAAAAAAAAAAGATCTAAATTAAAGAAAAAAATAACAAAAAGATCAAATCAAAGAAAAAAAATAAAAAAAGTTAAGTTAAAGACAAGTACTGAAAAGGGTATTATTTCAAGAACAGTCAGACTTGAGGAAGATTTAAAAAATAAGTTTTCTTTCAAATTTAATTTTAATTTACTGGCAATTGATAAATTTATACAAAAATTTTTTCAAACTATAGAATTAAGATTAATTCGTTTTAAAGAGATAAGAGCTGAGGAAAAAAGACAAATTAAACTAGAGAAAATTGAGCAAGCAGAAAAAGAAAAAATTGAAATTGAAAAACAGAAGAAAGCAGATGAAACTGCCTTTCTAAAAGAAAAAGAAATTCAGCTAAAACAAGAACAAAAATTAGAAAAAGAAAGAGCAAAAGATATAAAATTATTTTTAAGAAAAGAACAGGCCATACTAAGAAAAGAGCAGGCGGAGAGACAAAAGAAATTTTTGCAAGAATTAAAATTAGAAAAACAAATAGAAAAGTTTAGAATAAGAGAGGTAAAAGAATTAGAACAACTAGAAAAATTAGCTTTAAGAGAAAAGAGAGAGGATTATTCAGGATTACAACAGCGTATCGAAAAATTAAAATTAAAATATCAACAAATAAGAGATCAGAAAATAAGAGAACGAGTTGAAGCGTTAGGTGTAGAAACACAAGAAGGAGACGATAGAGCAAAATTACTTCAAAGAGAAAGGGAGTATACTTTAGCTAGGCAAAAAATTGAGTTTGCACTTGAAAGCTTCTACAGAAGTGCGAATAGTTTAGTTTTTCAACTTAACAAAAGATATATAACTAAACATATGTCTATCTTGAGATGCGTAGACAGAAGATTCGAAACTGGAGAGATATTTATAAAATGGGATGAGACAATTGATGATGAGTGGTTAATACTAATTTATATTAAAAATAATTCTCCAGATGAAGGTATAGTAATTGAAGATAAAACAAATGAAGAAAAAAATATTTCACATGAATTTAAACCAAGTGAAATTTTTAAAGCCTCAGATTTAATGGTAGATTCATTAACCCAGCTGATTGCAAAAAAAAGATCTAAGAACAATTAAATTTGTTGGTCTTTGATAATTTTTTCTATTAACTTTATATTTTCTCCACTTTTGATTAATGGATAAATAGATTTTGCTTTTCTTAAGTCATCAACTGCTTTTTCATATTCCTTTAAGCTTAGGTATATTTGCGCTCGTCCTGATAATGCTCCAAAATGTCTTGGTTCTAGATCTAAAACTTTTTCAATATCATCTAACGATTTCTCATAATCCCCTAATATAAATAGTAATGTTGCTCTCTTATTCCAACCCTCCGCCCATTTTGGGTCCTCATTAATCACGTCTGTAAATAGTTTTAATGCCATTCTATACTGCTGATGATACATAGAATAAGTTCCGTTCTCTAATTTGTTCGTCAGATAATCATTGTTTGGGTGTCTTGTCCATTTATTCCAGATTTGATCCTCTAGCTTTTCTGCTTGTTGTAAATTTTTTGCGTTAAGCAATTCTTTAAACAATATATTTAAATTGTCTGAATACACATTATTTGTACTTACAAATAAAAATATAATTATAAAACTTATATTTTTTTTAATCACTGACATATACAGATACTCCTCTAGAATTAATGTCTACATCAAATTTTTTATGCAATGGTGGAAAAGCTCTTTGAGAACAATCCAGTCTATCACAAGTTCTACATGAAACCCCTACAGGTATCTCTGATTTTTTATCATTCAAATCTAAGTTTTCCGTATAAACAAAATCTCTTGCATATTTGGCTTCACATCCAAGTCCAATAGATAACATACTTTTTTTTTGTCCATATCTTCCTATACCTTTTTCAACAGTTCTTGCTATACATACATACTTTTCGCCATTAGTCATTTTACTTACTGCAGCTTGTATAACACCAGGTCTAGAAAAAGCCGAATATACATTCCACCGAGGACAAGCACCACCATAACGTGGTATTTCTATACCTGACAATGAAAATCTCTTTGAAATATTACCAGCTACATCAACTCTCAAAAAATGAAATGGAACCCCAGGTAATTTTGGATCATTCAAACATGTTACTCTATGTGTGACTTGTTCGAATGAAGTTGCAAAAGTATTTTGTAATAATTCTAAATCATATTTAAGTTTTTTACATTCAGAATGAAATAATTTGTAGGGCATTAAAATTGCTGCACCACAATAATTTAATAAAGCAACTTTTGTTAATTTTTTTGATTCTTCATTTGGATAATTAAAAGTATCAAGATAAGAATTTATTATGTCACTAGCCCCTTCTTGTGCAATTTGAGCTGCAGCATGTAATTTCTTTGTTTCCAAAGACAAATAATCGGATAATAGCAACTTTTTATTTTTGTTATCATAAATTTTTGAAAAGGGTTTCCCTTCCTCAGGAATTATATCTTGTACTTCAATTTTATACTCTGATTTTAAATAATCACATAAAGCAATATATCTTGTTCTATTATTTTGTTTTATTTGCTCAAAGATTTGATTTGCAAATTCCTCTAGTTTTGGAAAAAAATTTCTGTTTTCTTGCAAAAAATCTGAAATTACTTCTCCAGGAAATGAGTTTTTTCTATTATCTACAATTTTTCCTGATAGTTTTTCAATTTTGTTAACCAATTCATGATCTTTTTTTTTCAAAATGTCTCCTAATCTTATTAGAGCTTTACCAATTTTTGGATTACTATTTGCAAGATCTTTAACTTCTGGACCAACTATATCCAAATCTTCAAAAAGTTGATCATCAAGCAATTCTGAAATTGTGTTGACCATATTGATATCTGATTTATTTGTTAGATCGCTAATGTTGATGCTTAACTCCTCACAAATTTTTAAAAGTAATTCCCCGTCAATTTTTCTTTTACCTCCCTCGATTAAAGCTAAATAACTTGGTGAAATGTTAAGTTGCAAAGCTAGTTTGTTTGCCTGCATACCTAGCTGTCTTCTAAAAGCTTTTATTTTTGGACCAATGTTTAATTCTACTTGACTCATTTACTATTTGTAAACTTTGTAAATTATTATTTACAAAAAATTTATTGTATTTACTAGACTTTTAACATTTTTTGTGGATTTTGTAAATATTGTAAATTATAAAGTTTACATGGACAAAAATACTATAAAAATCATTGAAACTAGTTCTCAAACTACAAATCACCAAGAGCACCAAGAGCATAGAAGTAGAGGGGTTTATTTAAGAGATGACCACTGCGATTGGGGATCAAGTGGAATGAATGAGTTTACCGAAGAATATAACGAAAAGTAAAAAGAATTAGTTTTTAAGGAGGAATAATGTCAGCCGAGAAAATCTCGTACGAGTTGAAAAGATTTGCAGGAATACAAAGGGATTATAAGCCAGAAGAAGTAGAAAGGTTAAGAGGATCCATTAAAATTGAGTATTCAATGTGTAAACAGCAATCCCAAAAGCTCTGGAGATTATTAAATACAGAGCCATATGTAAACACACTTGGGTCTTTGTCGGGAAATCAAGCCGTTCAACATGCAAAAGCAGGTTTAAAAGCAATCTATTTAAGTGGTTGGCAAGTTGCAGCAGACGCAAACAGTGCTGGTGAAATGTATCCTGATCAATCTTTATATCCTTACGACAGCGCACCTAAATTAGTTGAGTCTATGAATAATTCTTTAATTAGAGCTGATCAAATTCAGCATATGGAAATAGCTGATGGGGATATGAAAAGCAGCGAAAGAACTGATTACATGTTACCAATTATTGCAGATGGCGAAGCAGGATTTGGTGGGCCGTTAAATGTATTTGAGCTAACAAAAAAATTTATAAAAGCTGGCGCAGCCGGAGTTCATTTTGAAGACCAATTAGCTAGTGAAAAAAAATGTGGACATATGGGTGGTAAGGTACTTGTTCCTACTGGAACCATGGTCCGAAATCTAAAAGCAGCAAGATTGGCAGCTGATATTGCCGACGTTCCTCTCATTATTCTTGCAAGAACAGATGCAAACGCTGCGAAATTAATAACAAACGATTTTGATGAAAATGACAAACCGTTTTTAACAGGAGAAAGATCACCTGAAGGCTTTTATTATGTAAAAGATGGTATTGATCAAGCAATCTCAAGAGGGTTAGCTTATGCACCTTACGCAGATTTAATATGGTGTGAAACTGCAACACCTAATTTAGAAGAAGCAAAAAAGTTTGCTGATGCAATACATGCAAAATTTCCTGGCAAGATGTTAGCTTATAATTGTTCTCCATCATTTAATTGGAAGAAACATTTATCTGATGATGAGATTGCAACATTTCAAACTAAAATTGGAATGATGGGGTATAAATTTCAATTTATAACTTTAGCAGGTTTCCATACGCAAAATATTGCTATTTTCGAGCTAGCAGAAAAATATAAAAAGGAAGGTATGACTGCTTACTCTAGAATACAACAAAATGAATTTGCTAGAGAAAAAGATGGATATACCAGTGTTAAACACCAAAGAGAAGTTGGCACTTCTTATTTTGATGCAGTTTCCAATACAATAAGTTCTGGAAAGAGTTCCACAACAGCAATGGAAGGCTCAACAGAATCTGAGCAATTTTAATTACTCTTTAGCTTTTGAATTTGATCCCAGGCTGAATTAATAGCTCTCATTTTCTTTTTACTTTCCTCAATAACTTCCTGAGGAACTCCTTTACTTAGAAGTAAGTCAGGATGATGTTCTTTGCTTAATTTTAAATATCTTTTTCTAATATCTGTCAGATTATCATCAGGTTTGCTCTCTAGTACCACATATGGATTGAGTTTATCTGATGATTTCCTACCTTCAACTATTCCATTGAACTGTGCATCACTAAGACCAAATAATCGAGAAACATGTTGTATCATTCTAAATTCTTGATCACTTATATTTCCGTCAGCTTCTGCAATATAAAATAATATATTAATGACTTCTTCCAAAACATTTATATTTCCTTGATAGATCTGAGCTATTTGTTTTGCATATGGTTCGTAACCAGTGCTTTCTTCTTTAGCTTTATTAAAAATTTTTCCAACTTGATCTAATTCATGTTCTGGAATTTTGAGTTTATCTTTTACCGCTATTAATTCTTCTCTACTAACCTGACCGTCTGCTTTACTCAGTTTAGCTGATAAAACTATAAGAGCTAATGCAAAAATTTGTTGAGGTTGTGCAAAAGATTTAAATGATGATCTTGATCTTGATACTTTTCCACCAATTAAGGAACCTAATAGCATTCCAAACGGTCCTCCTAAAGAAAAACCGATCATTCCACCAATTAAACTTCCCCAGATAGACATATAAAAAAAATTTAATATAATTTAATATATTTATGTTCTCAACTTTTTTAGCTTTAACATTTTTGTTTTTAATGTTTATGTGGTCATTGGCTTGGGTAAATTATTACAATAAACTAGATAAAAGATTTGGTTCGTCTTTATGGAGATGGAGTTATGATTATCCAGTGCCAGGTGATAGAGATATATCTTTTCTTGATGATAAAAAATTTGTTATTTTAAGAAGAAAGAGAAATAGAGCAGTTACAGTTATGTATTTTATTTTATTTTTCTCTTTTTTTATATTTTTATCTTTTGTAACCCAGATTTTATACGCTATTCAACATTAGTTTAGTTGGTGTTTATTTTTTAAATACAAAAAGAACGCTATAATTTCATATCCGATATAAAATAATTGGTAAATGACTGGGAGTTTAAAAAATTTATAAAGAAACTTGTATTTTGGAATATTTTTCCAAATAAGTAAAAAAGCATCAATACCCACATAGATTTTTCCATCTTGTTCTACATGAAGTCTTCTTAGAAGCTCTTTATCAGTTTTTTTTGTTTCTAATTCAGCATTTTTATTTTTAGTTATGTCTATCCAATTCAAATTTTCTATGTTTTCTTTTTTATAAATATTAATTTCTGCTTTGCAGATTTTGCATGAATTATTAAAAAAAACCTTCATAATTAAACTATATTTGAATATTTTATTTTTACAAATGTGCCAAATAAGCAGTTGATATATTAATAATCACTACTACATTCTTAAAATGTCAAATTTCTTCATAGAAACAGATACAGATACATCACAAGCTGAAGCAATTGTTACTGAAACCTTAAAAAATTGTGATGACGGAGAATTATATTTAGAAAATCATAAATCTGAGTCTATTGTTTTAGATGATAATAAAATAAAGAGCTCAACTTATAACTCTGATAAAGGATATGGTTTCAGAGCTGTGACAGGAGAGGTTGTTGCTTACTCTCATTCAAATGATATTTCAAAAGAGTCATTAAGAAAATCAAGCGAGAATTTAAAAGATACGTTAAAGTCAAAAAAAGGAACCTATAATCACGAAATTCCTAAAACTAATAGCAAATATTACGAAAACATTAATCCTATAGAAAGCAAGACTTTCGACTCGAAAATAGACTTGCTGAATAGTGCTAATAACTATTTAAGATCAAAAGGCTCAATTGTAAATCAAGTAACTGCAAATTTTTTAGGCGAACATAAATCAATAGAAATTATTAGGTCTGATAATCAAGTTTTGAAAGATGATAGACCATTAGTCAGATTCAACGTTTCTGTCGTATTAGAGAAAGATGGAAAAAAAGAAACAGGTGTTTATGGAGTTGGAGGAAGACAAAGTTATGATGATTATCTAAAAGATGGAAGCTGGAAAGATGTTTGTGATGAAGCTTTTAGAATCGCCAATGTCAATTTAGAAAGCAAACCAGCGCCAGCCGGAGAAATGAAAGTTGTTTTAGGCCCTGGATGGCCAGCGATTTTAATACACGAAGCAATTGGACATGGACTTGAGGGAGATTTTAATAGAAAAAAAACTTCAGCTTTTCATAATTTAATGGGGCAGCGAGTAGCAAGCGAAGGAGTTACAATTGTAGATGACGGCACCTTACATCAAAGGAGAGGAAGTTTAACCATAGATGATGAAGGAACGCCTACTGAAAATACAGTTTTAATAGAAAATGGAATTTTAAAAAACTATATGCAAGACCGTTTAAATGCTCGTTTGATGGGAACTAAGTCAACAGGTAGCGGAAGAAGAGAAAGTTATAAACATGTCGTTTTACCAAGAATGAGAAATACAATGATGTTGTCAGGTAAATATTCGCAAGATGAAATGATAAGTTCAGTTGATAAAGGTATTTTCGCTGTAAGTTTTGGGGGAGGACAAGTAGACATAACTTCAGGAAAATTTGTCTTTAACTGCACGGAAGCATACGAAATCAATAATGGTAAAATTGGATCACCAATTAAAGGTGCTACATTAATTGGAGATGGACCATCAATTTTAAAAGAAGTTTCATTAGTGGGTAATGACATGAAATTAGATCCAGGTATTGGAACATGTGGGAAAGCTGGACAGGGTGTTCCAGTAGGAGTAGCTCAGCCATCAATTCTTATAAATAAGATGACTGTTGGTGGAACAAAACTTTAATCTAAATGATAAGGGATCAGGAATTTTTAAGAGATATAGCATCTTATTGTATTGAAAACTCTAAAAAACTAGGAGCCACGGATGTGGGTGTAAAAGTAATTCACTCTGTTTCAGAAAATGTTAGTTTTAGAAATAAAAAATTAGACGAGTCAAATAGAGCAGATAGTTTTGCTGTCAATTTAACTACTTATATAGAGAAAAAAAAATCAAGCATTAATTCATCAGATTTATCTAAATCAAACTTAGAAAAACTAATAGAACGTTGTATTGATGCTACAAAAATTACCCCATCAGATGAAAATAATTCGTTACCAGATAAAGATTTAATGTCTAAAGAGATAAGAGACCTTAATCTCTATGATGAAACACATTATCCAAATGATAAAAAGATTGAATTTTTAAAAAAAGTTGAAGAAACAGCATCAACGGATGAAAAAATAGTTAATACTGAAGCTGGTTTTACCGAAAATAAAAATAATTTTATACTCGCAAACAGCAATGGTTTTTTAGGTGGATACAAAACCTCAAATTTTTCATCTTCATGTGTAGCTGTATCAAGAATTAATGGCGCAATGGAAAGAGATTATGAGTTTGGTAGCACAAGATTCTTGCAAGATATGATGAAACCAGAAGAAATTGGAAAAATAGCTGCCGACAAAGCAATAAAAAAGTTAGGTCCAAAAAAAATCAAGAGTGAAAAAATTGGCGTTATATTCGATAAAAGAATTTCCAAAGGAATATTAAGCACACTAGCAAGTGCAATAAGTGCGAGTGCTATTGCAAGAGGGACTTCTTTTTTAAAAGATCAAATCAATTCTGAAGTTTTTCCAAATTCAATTAATATCATCGATGATCCAAAAATTGAAAAAGGATTAGGCTCCCAAAACTTTGATAGCGAAGGTGTTGAGACCAATTCTTTGAAACTAGTTGAGAATGGTATTTTAAAAAATTATTTAATTGATACTTATTATGGCAAAAAATTAAATTTAAAATCTAATGGAAGGTCTGGAGGAACAACAAACTTATACTTTGAAAACGGTACTTTAAGTTTTAAGAATTTGCTAAATTCAGAAAAAAAGTTTCTATACATAACAGAGACTATAGGCCATGGAGGTAATATTATTACAGGAGATTACTCAGTTGGAGCTTCAGGATTTATGGTTGAGGATGGAGAATTAACTTACCCAGTAAGTGAAATAACTATAGCTGGAAATTTTAAGGAAATGTTTAAGAATATTACTTTGGCAAATGATTTAGAGATGAAGTACTCTACAAATGCACCTACACTTTTGATTAATCAAATGACAGTGGCTGGAAAATAATTATTGAATTTCTTTTAGCCTATATTCCCATAGACCCAATCTTTTATAAGCTACTTTTATAATCAATGCTTTTTTCTTATCATACCATATTTCAAAATTTAATTTTTTATCATCGGGTAGATTTGGGTTCGTAGAAAACAGTCTAAAATGTTCAACATCATATTCTTTATTATAAAGTTTTATTTTTTTTTTCCCCAAAAATTCTATGTTTTGTTTTTTTACACTTCCAGATAAGGGACTTATTTGTGTCTCGGTTTGTAAAATTCTATGATTCCACCAATGACCAATTATATTTTCTTTATCAGCCTCTCCTTTATATGATGACCCATTAATTATAAACTTCTCTTTTTTTTCGTCAAAAATTAAATTTACATATTTTCTTTTATCATTTTGAAATGTTTCTGAGTTAAATGAAATTAATTGATCTCCAATATACTCCTCGGTTCCTCTGCTATTTACAGAGAACACTGTAACACCCAATAATTTTACATTGAAATTAGTCTTGTTTTTAACAATAAATTTATTTTCTTCTTTTTTAAAAGTAAAAATACTTTCTCCAATTTTTTCATCATCTTTAAATATCTCCATTTCTATGTTTGAATAATTTTTATAGTGATCAGTATGTGCTTGCAAAAAAAGAGGAGATAAAACTAACAATATTACTAAGAATTTTCTCATTATTTCATATTATTTTAATTAACTTATTTGAACTTTATCTAGAATTTTTATGTTTAAAAGATAAATAGTCTAAAGAATTATGTTTTTAACCATTAAAAATATCCCCTCAAAATCTTGGAGCTCAGAAAAACCTTTAAATTTAAAACCTAAATTTACAACTTTTTTACTTTTATGTGTTGGTTTATCTTTATTTGGGTTGGGAGAGGGTCTTTTATTAGTTTCTACTACTGGTAATTCTCCATGGTCTGTTCTTGCTGAGGGTTTATCAAACATATTAAATATTTCGATCGGTTTATCTACATTCATAATAAGTATTGTTGTTTTAGGGTTTTGGTTTCCACTAAAACAAAAACCAGGAATTGGTACAATTCTAAATATTCTAATTATAGCAGCGATAATCGATTTGACCCTTTTTCTCTTTGATCCACCTTTGGCTACTTTTTCAAAATATATTCTTGCTGTATTTTCTGTTTTGCTTGTCGGTCTAGGAAGTGGCATATACTTAATTGCAAATTTAGGACCTGGTCCAAGAGATGGATTGATGACGGGTCTAACAAAAAAAACTCAACTTCCTATTGCTTTAATTCGAGCTACTTTAGAAATTTCAGCTGTTATATCTGGTTGGTATTTAGGAGGAACTGTTGGTTTGGGCACTATAATATTTGCATTTGGGATAGGCCCTGCTGTAGCTTTAGGAATTTATATTGTGGATAAAGTTACGAAGTAAATGCTTTTAGTGGACAATTAGTCGATTGTTAATACTGAATAAAAATTGTAAATATAAATCATGTCTATAAAAAATTGGATGAAAGAATCAGCGAATATACTATTTGACGATAGTAAAAATGATTTAAGAGCTCTTCCCAAAACTGTGAGACTACAAATATTATTAGTTTTGAGTTTTATATGGACAACAGTATTTAGTTTATACGTATTTTCATATGCCACTTTTGCTTTTGGTTGGGCAGGGACATATGTTGCTCATATAGGTTTAATATTTGCTGTTTATTATACATTCAAACAATTTCATAGAGCTGAAGCAAAAGCTGTTAGTGTTTTTAAGACAAAAAATTTTGATCCATTTAAAATAATGACAATTGTTTTTGTCATAGTATTTATTTTTGTTTTCTCAAAAGGAATTGAGGTATTGACAAGAACAAACTCTTACTCAATTCCATATGACGGACCTAGTAAATCAGCGTTTGAAAAGTGGTTGCCTTTTACCAAAAATAAATCTGAGTAATAATTTTT
The DNA here is from genome assembly GCA_902613065.1 of uncultured Pelagibacteraceae bacterium. Classification (GTDB taxonomy): domain Bacteria; phylum Pseudomonadota; class Alphaproteobacteria; order Pelagibacterales; family Pelagibacteraceae; genus Pelagibacter. The sequence goes on from CACMFU010000001.1 coordinate 148,953, forward strand.
TAAGAAGCTTCTGATAATTTAGAGAGCTTTTTTCTCTCGTGAGGATCAAGCACAGCTTTCCTTAATCTGCATGAATTTGGTGTAATTTCTAGTGCTTCATCAGAGTTTAACATGCTCAATTGCTCAGCAATCGACATCTTTCTTACAGGAGTTAATACTACATTTTCATCTGTTCCTTGTGTCCTCATATTTGTAAGTTTTTTACCTTTCATGACATTTATTATCATGTCACCAGGTTTAGGTGACAATCCTACAATCATACCCGAATAAACTGGATCATTATGAGTAACAAACATTTCTCCTCTTGCCTGTAGATTATAAATTGCAAATGCTACCGCTTTTCCTTGTTCCATAGAAATTAATGCACCATTTCTTCTGCCTTCCATATCTCCCTCAAATTTTCCATAAGAATGGAATATTCTGTTTATTACCCCCGTTCCTTTAGTTAGAGTAAGAAATCTACTGGTGTACCCCATTAAACCTCTAGTTGGTGCATGAAAGATTAATCGTTTTTTATTTTTTCCAGTATCTTTAAGATCTATTAATTTTCCTTTTCTTTTATTCATCGAGTCTATAACTTTAGAAGAGAACTCTTCATCAAGATCCATAGTAATTTCCTCAATAGGTTCTAATTTTTCACCATTTTCATTTTTTTGAAATAAAACTCTAGGAGGGCTTACTGTCATCTCAAATCCTTCACGTCTCATTTGTGTTAATAATATTTCTAACATTAATTCGCCTCTTCCACTTATTTCAAATGAGTCTTTATTTTCATTTTCTGAAAAAGAAATTCCGACATTATTCTGAGACTCTTGAACTAACCTCTCTCTAATTTGAGTACTTGTAAGTTTTTTACCTTCAGTACCAGCTAATGGAGAACTATTTACTGTTATTTTGATAGACATCGTTGGTGGATCAATTGGGGTTGCTTGTATTGGTGTATCTACCTCAGTATCACATATGGTATCAGCAACATTTGCTTTTTCTAATCCAGCGATAACTACAATATCTCCAGCTTCGCCAACTTCTATTGGTACTTTTTTTGTCCCCTCGTATCTAAATATTTTAGTCAACCTTCCCTCATCAACTTTTTTTCCATCAAGATTGATTGCTTTAATTTGTTGGTTTGCTTTTGCAGTACCTTGAGAAATTCTACCAACTAAACTTCTACCCAAAAAACTGTCTGCATATAAAAGAGTTGAAAGCATTGCAAAAGGCTTGGTCTTGTCAAATTCTGCTGGCCTAACATGATCTATTACTAGATCTAATAATGGGTTTAAATTCTCTCTTGGGCCATCTATTTCATTAGATGCCCAACCAGATCTTCCACTTGCATAAATAACTGGAAAGTCTAATTGTTCCTCGTTGGCATCTAAGCTGACAAACAAGTCAAAAGTCTCATTTAAAACTTCATCGGCTCTTTGGTCAGCTTTGTCTAATTTATTAATAACTACTATTGGTTTAAGGCCTTGTTTAAGTGCTTTAGCTAATACAAATTTAGTTTGAGGCATTACCCCTTCGGCTGAATCTATTAACAATAATGCACCATCAGCCATACTAAGAACTCTTTCAACTTCTGCAGCAAAATCTCTATGTCCAGGTGTATCAATAATATTAATTCTAGAATCTTTCCAATTTATGGAAGCTGGTTTGGCAAGAATTGTAATACCTCTTTCCTTTTCAAGTTCGCCGGAGTCCATCAGTCTTTCATCAACAACTTCATTTTCCCTAAAAGAGCCACTCTGTTTCATTAAATTATCAATTAAAGTAGTCTTGCCATGGTCAACATGAGCAATTATGGTGATGTTACGTATTGATGTTGTCATTTGCGCGTTCTTATATATTAATTTTTTGATTTGAAAACAGTTAAATCTTTGTATTTTTCAACAAATTTAGAAATTACTCAAATATACTACTAATTAATCAAAATTCTTGAGGGAATCGAAGTGCTAATAAGTTTTCTAAATGAAGACATGCTTTTAGCAAATAAATGTGAGTAATTATTCATTTCATCGATTATCACATATCTTGAATAATCTTTAGTTTCATATTTTTTAATATTACCTAACGTTGAAAATACCCTTTTTCTAAGAACTTGTGGGATTTGACTATAATCAATTTTTAAATTTTTTATCTCTCTTTTATCTGTCACCAAAACATAAAGATTAGTAATTTTTATACCTGTTTTTTCTACAAGTTCTTTGTCAAAGAAATAATAAATATTTTTGAATTCTGATCTAAAAGTAGATAGTACAAAATCAATGGTTTCTACTTTATCAAGATCTACAACTGTATTATTTAGCAATATACCGTCTTTAACCATACATTTTTTTACATCTCTATAAAATTCTTTTGTTGTTAGATGTTCAGGAACCCCATCTCCAAAAAATAAATCAATAACAATAAGATCATATTTTTTTTTACATTTTTTTACAAAAGTTCTAGCATCTTCAAAAAATATGTTTGATTTTTTTTTTTTATAATTAAAATATTCTGTAGCTATACTTAAGGTCAAAGGATCGATTTCAACAACATCAACATTGTATTTTTTACTTTCAAGATAATTTGGCAGTGCACCCGCTCCAAAGCCAAGAACCAGAGCATTTCCTATTTCAGAACTCATTGATAAATTGTTTAAGACATGAATATAAGTATTCAGAGATTCTCCGTTTTTTGCAACAGTATTTTGTGTAAAACCATTTTGATAAAGAATATAATGGGTTTCTTCCTGACTGTTTTTTGGTTTGTAACCGATTACCTTAAGATTTCCATAAAAAGATGGTTTTTCATAAAGTATTAAATACTCGTTATCATTCAAATCTGTTGATTTGGTGAAATATGAAAGATAATTCTCTTTATTAACTAAAATCAAAATTAGTATTCCAAATAAGAGAATATTTAAAAATATAAATTTTTTTTTTAATTTTCTAAAAAATGAATAACCAATTAGAAAATAAATTAGTAAATTTATACTAATTAAAAATAAAGCATTTAATATAAATGAGTTAAAATTTGTAAAATTTGGAATTATAAAGAGAGCTGTAAAAATTACACCAAAGACCGATCCCAATGTGCTTATAAAAAAAACATAACCTGACTTAGAGTCGCTACTTTCGTCATTTTTTGATTTAATTATTGATATTAAAATAGGATTGAGCGCAGACATTAATACCAATGGGACAGATAATAAAACTAAGCTTCCAATAAAACTACCGATTAATAAGTTTATTCCAATTAGATAAGGAAACAAAATTGGATAAATAATTGAAGAAATTAAAATAAAAAAAGAACTTAAAAAAGGGACAAAAATAAAGACATCCTCATAAAGTTCATTTTTTATTTTTGATGTTAGCCACCCACCAAATTGATATCCAATAGCTAAAAAAATTAATGTTATTGACAATATAGAAGTCCAAATGTACAGGCTTACGCCAAAAAATGGTGTTAGTATTCTTGATGCTAGTAATTCTAAGGACAATACTACCGCTCCAGTAAAAAAAATTAGTAAAAGATATTTGTTAAAATGATTTTTTTCTGTATTCAAACGATATTAAGGGTAATTTTTGGTTGCTTTTGCTTTACCAAGTTTTTTCTTTTTGTCTCCAATTGCAGTTATAGTCCATTCATAGGTATGAGAACCATCGGGAGGACAAGGACTCTTATATTTGAAGGCGCCAGGTTGGATAGTTAGATCTCCGTTGTAATCCTTAATTTTTCCACCTCCATGATTATATCCTGGAACATCTTTATCTTTCATTTTAAATCTTAGTTCTTTTGTCCCTTCTGGAACATTTTTTAGTTCAAAGATTGGATTAGATACTTTGTTTGGTTTACCGGATGTACAACTTTTTAAGTTTCCCCACTCAAAAGTAAATGAAAATTCATTAGCTGAGATTGGAATCGAAAATAAAAGAAATAAAATTATCGATTTTAGTAAAAGTTTCATAATTTTAATTTAATGTTTTTAATAGAATCTTCACTAAAAAAAAACCCCCGATAAACGGGGGTTTTAAATTTTTTTAAGCAGTTAGATTAGAGTGGGCTACATTCCCATACCACCCATACCACCCATGCCACCCATTCCTCCAGGAGGCATACCAGCTCCACCAGCGTCTTTTTCATCTGGTTTGTCTGCAATCATTGCTTCAGTTGTTACTAATAATCCAGATATAGAAGCAGCATCTTGAAGTGCAGTTCTTACAACTTTAACTGGATCGATAATACCTTCTTTAAACATATCAACATATTGCTCAGATTGTGCATCGTAACCATTGCTGGGCTTGTTGGTTTCTAATAATTTACCAACAACTACTGATCCATCTACACCAGCATTTGTTGTGATTTGTCTAATAGGTGCTTGCAAAGCGCTTTTAACAATTTCTACACCAGCTTTTTGATCATCGCCTTTTACTTTTAGACTATCAAGTTCCTTTGAAGCATAAAGCAATGCACATCCACCACCAACAACAATACCTTCTTCAACTGCTGCTCTTGTAGCGTTTAATGCATCCTCAACTCTATCTTTTCTTTCTTTAACCTCAACTTCTGTAGCACCACCAACTTTGATTACAGCTACACCACCCGCTAGTTTAGCAAGTCTCTCTTGTAGTTTTTCTCTATCATAATCTGATGTTGTTTCTTCAACTTGAGCTTTGATTTGAGCACATCTTGCTTCAATATCAGATTTCTTACCTGCTCCACTTACAATTGTACTATTTTCCTTATCAACTTTTACACGTTTTGCAGATCCAAGATCATTAAGTTTAACATTTTCAAGTTTAATTCCTAAATCCTCAGAGATAACCTGTCCACCTGTAAGAATTGCTATATCTTCCAACATAGCTTTTCTTCTATCTCCAAAACCTGGAGCTTTTACAGCTACAACTTTTAGACCACCTCTCAGTTTATTAACAACAAGTGTTGCGAGCGCTTCACCCTCAACATCTTCTGAGATAATCATTAATGGTCTACCTGCTTGAACAACTGCTTCTAAAAGTGGAACCATTGGTTGAAGATTTGTTAATTTTTTCTCGTGAAGAAGAATTAGTGGATTTTCTAACTCTGTAGTCATTTTATCACCATTAGTAATAAAATATGGAGATAAATATCCTCTATCAAACTGCATACCTTCAACTACATCGAGTTCTGTTTCAATTCCTTTTGCTTCTTCAACTGTAATTACTCCTTCATTACCAACCTTCTGCATAGCTTTTGAAATCATTGCACCAATCTCTTTATCACCGTTTGCTGAAATTGTTCCGACTTGTGCAATTTCATCACTATCTTTTACTTTTTTAGCTGACGAAATTAATTTATTTTTTACATGGTCTACAGCAGCATCAATCCCTCTTTTAACATCCATTGGATTCATCCCTGCTGTTACATACTTGCAACCTTCTTTAACAATTGCTTGAGCTAATATTGTTGCAGTTGTTGTTCCATCACCAGCTTCATCGTTTGTTTTGCTAGCAACTTCTTTAACCATTTGTGCACCCATATTCTCAAATTTATCATCAAGATCAATTTCTTTTGCAACTGAAACACCATCTTTAGTTGTTCTTGGGGCACCATAAGATTTGTCTATAACAACATTTCTTCCTTTTGGTCCAAGAGTAACCTTTACAGTATTGGCAAGTATATCAACTCCCTTTAACATTGATGCTCTAGCATCTGAATCAAATTTAACTATTTTAGCCATTCTAAACTCTCCTTATTAATTATTTACCTGTTGCAATACCCATAATGTCAGATTCTTTCATTATGCTGTACTCTTTACCATCAATTTTAACTTCTGTTCCTGACCACTTACCGAATAAAACTTTATCTCCTACTTTAACGTCCATAGGTATTAGTTTTCCATCTTCAGTTTTTGCACCTCCGCCGACAGCAACAACTTTACCTTCTTGAGGTTTTTCTTGAGCTGTATCTGGAATAATTATGCCACCAGCAGTTTTTTCGCTGCTATCTAAAACTTCTATTAAAACACGGTCATGTAACGGTTTAAACTTCATACGAATTCTCCTTTAAATTAGCAGTCATATAGAGACATATTTAATAATTTTCAAGATCTTGAATAAAAATTATGGTCTAAAAAACCCAAGAATAAAGCATATTTTTAAGCTATACCTCAAGTATGCCCCAAAACTTAGACAAAGATGGATTAAGATCTAAAATAAATAGTTACGAATTATTTTTTATCGACATATGGGGAGTGATCCATAACGGATTACAAATTTTTGAAGATTCTATTGAAGTATTAGAAAATTTAAAAAAAAATAATAAAGAGTTTGTATTACTTACCAATGCTCCAAGACCAAATTCTACAGTTATTGATTTTTTAAAAAAAATAGGACTCAAAAAATATTATGAAGATGTATACACCTCAGGAGAAGCTTCATTAAAATATTTAATGGAAAATTTTCTAAATGCAAAATTTTATCATATTGGACCACCAAGAGATTTTGACTTATTTAAAAGATTTGAGCAAAATAAAGTTAGTAATATTAGTCAAGCTGATTATTTTATTTGCACAGGGTTATTTGAAGATCATGAGACAAAACTTGAATATTATAAAGATTTACTTGAGAAATTTTCAAATAAAAAATTTGTGTGTACTAATCCAGACCTAATTGTTGATAGAGGAGATGTTAGAGAGTTTTGCGCTGGATCAGTTGCAAAAATATTTGAGGAAATTGGTGGGAAAGTAATTTACTTTGGAAAACCTTATCCTCCAGTTTATAATTTATCTGCTAACATAAATGGTAAAAATGTTTTATGTATCGGAGATAATATGAATACAGATATAAAAGGAGCTAATATTCAAAATTTTGACAATTTGTTAATAACGAGTGGTATACATAAAAAAGAATTAAGTAGTTTAAATATTGATAAATTAGAAAAAAAATATGGAGTGAGTGTGGATTACACTCAAACGAAATTAAAATGGTGAACAAAATTAAAATTTATAAAAATTTTGAGATTTTAAAAAAACATCAAAATGCCATGATACTAATTGGTAATTTTGATGGATTACACTTAGGCCATCAAAAATTATTCAAAGAAGCAAAAAAATATAAAAAAAAATATAATTCCAAAATTGGAGTGGTGACATTTGATCCAATACCAAAAATGTACTTTAATAAAAGTATTACAAATTATCGACTTTCAAATCTTAATCAAAAAAGCAGATATTTTAGTGATTATAACATTGATTTTTTAATAAATAAAAAATTTGATAAAAAATTCTCTAAAATATCTTGTCATAATTTTATTAAAAATATTTTATGCAAAAAGTTAAGCGCAGATTATATTTTTGTTAGTAATAATTTTAGATTTGGAAATAAGAGAGAGGGGGACGTAAATCTATTAAAAAAACTTCAAAAGAAATATGATTATAAATTAATTAACCCAAAACCATTATATAAAAAAAATAAAATTATTTCTTCAACATTAATAAGAAAATTAATCGAAAATGGTAATTTAAAAATTGCAAATCAACTTTTATCTAGAAATTGGTCAATAGAAGGTGTCGTTGAAAAGGGTAGAATGATGGGAAGAAAAATTGGTTTTCCGACCTGTAACATAAATATAAAAAACTATGTAATACCAAAAGTAGGAGTTTATGCAGTTGACGTTTATATCGAAAAAAACAGAAAAAAGATCAAAGGAATAGCAAATATTGGTTATAGGCCTACTTTTAATCAAAAAAAATTATTATTAGAGGTAAATTTATTTAAATTTTCTGGAAATCTTTATAATAAAAATCTAACTATTAATTTTACAAAATTTATTAGAGGAGAAACCAAATTTAAAAATATTGATGCTTTAAAAAAACAGATAAAGAAAGATATTAAAATTGCCAAAAGATAAAATATCATGAGCAAGGAACATATAAATCTACCTAAAACAAAATTCTCAATGAAGGCAAATTTGCCAAACAAGGAGCCAAATTACATTGAATTTTGGAAGAAAATTGACCTGTACAATTTGTTAAGAAAAAAAAGTAAAGGGCAAGAAAAATTTGTGCTCCATGATGGGCCTCCATATGCAAATGGAAATATTCATATGGGTACCGCTTTGAATAAAATTTTAAAAGACATAATTACAAAATTTCATCAAATGGATGGAAAGGACTCAGTTTATGTTCCTGGATGGGATTGCCATGGGTTGCCTATCGAGTGGAAAATTGAAGAACAATATAAAAAGAATAAAAAAAATAAAAATGATGTTCCGGTAATTGAATTCAGAAAAGAATGTAGGGAGTTTGCAAACAAATGGATAGATGTTCATAAAGGAGAATTTACAAGACTTGGGGTAATTGGTGATTGGGAAAACTACTATTCAACAATGTCATTTGATGCTGAAGCTCAAATAGTCAGAGAACTTGGAAAATTTCTTAAAGAAGGAAGCCTTTATAGAGGTTACAAGCCAGTTCTTTGGTCTACTGTTGAAAAAACAGCTTTAGCTGATGCTGAAGTTGAATACATGGATCATGTTTCAGATACTATTTATGCTGCATTTAAAGTGAAATTTTCAAATTTAGATATAATTAAAGGTGCTGACGTAATAATTTGGACTACAACTCCCTGGACTATTCCTGCAAATAAAGCATTAGCTTACAATGCTAGCCTTAAATATGTATTGCTTGAAATTAATGATAACAAAAATTTTGTTAACAGAAAAATTGTAATTGCAAAAGATTTATTAGAACCTTTTAAAAAAGATACCTCTATAGAAAATATTAAAGTTTTAAACGAATTTTTAGGAAAAGATTTAAATGGAACTATTTGCAGTCATCCATTTTCTAAAATGGAATATAATTATGATATTCCTATGCTTGAGGCTAATTTTGTCACTACTGAACAAGGAACAGGTATTGTACATTGTGCTCCGAGCCATGGACCAGATGACTTCAATCTTTGTTTAAATAATAATATCAAAGCAATTGAAACAGTTGATGGTGATGGAAAATATACAAGTGAAATTAAACTTTTTGAAGGTTTACATATTTTTAAGGCTAATAACTTAATTATAGAAAAATTAGATGAACAAAAAAATTTAGTAACAAATGGAAAACTAACTCACTCTTATCCTCATTCTTGGAGATCAAAAGCTCCACTAGTTCATAGGGCAACGCCACAATGGTTTATATCAATGGAAAGTCACGGGTTAAGAGATAAAGCATTAAAAGCTATCGATAATACAGATTTTTATCCTTCCAAAGGAAAAGAAAGAATAAAATCAATGATTGAAACTAGACCAGACTGGTGTGTATCAAGACAAAGAGTCTGGGGTGTGCCACTACCAATTTTTATTTCAAAAAAAACTGGTGATGTTTTAGTTGATGATGAAGTATTTGAAAATATTGCAAAAATTTATGAAAAAGAAGGTTCTGATTGTTGGTTTAATGATGATTATCAGATCTTTCTTGGAGACAAGTATAAAGCAGAAGACTATGAAAAATTATCAGACATAGTTGAAGTTTGGTTTGACAGTGGATCCACTCACTCCTTTGTTTTAGAGAAAAGAGACGACCTCAAATGGCCAGCATCTATGTATTTAGAGGGCTCAGATCAACATAGAGGATGGTTTCACTCCTCATTACTTCAATCATGTGGAACAAGAGGAGTCGCTCCATTTGAAAGCATTCTTTCTCATGGTTTTGTTGTAGATGGAAAAGGTCTAAAAATGTCAAAGTCAACAGGTAACGTTATTGCTCCACAAGATATATTAAAAAAATATGGAGCTGATATATTAAGAATTTGGGTTGCATCTTCAAATTATGCTGAAGATTTAAGAATAGATTATTCAATTTTAGATCAACACGCTGAGTCTTATAGAAAAATTAGAAATACATTTAGATATCTATTAGGAAATATTCAAGATCAATACGAAAATCTTGATCTAGAAAAAGTTAAATTTGAAAACTTTGATTCTCTTGAAAAATTTATGCTTCATAGAATTTATACAATAAATGAGAATTTTAAAAATAATTTTAAAGTTTATAACTTCCATAATTTATACAAAGAATTACTAAATTTTTGCACAGTTGAGCTTTCTGCTTTTTATTTCGATATCAGGAAAGATACTCTATATTGTGACGCTTTAAATTCCGATAAAAGAAAGAACTGTATAACCCTTTTAAATATTATTTTGCAGTGTCTCCTAAAATGGTTTGCACCTATATTATCATTTACAACTGAAGAAATTTATCAACTAGTTAAAAAGGAAAAAGATAGCCAAAGTATCCATTTACAAAATTTCGTTTCAGTTCCTAATTCTTGGAACGATGAAGAACTTAGCTCAGATTGGGATTATGTTAAAAAAATTAGAGATGAGGCAAATATTTCAATAGAGAATATGAGAGCCGAAAAGTCAATTGGTTCAAGTTTAGAAGCAACAATTGAGATAAAATTAAATAAAGAATTTTACGATAAGGCAAAAAATATTAATTTTTCTGAAATTTGTATAACCTCATCTGCCTCTGTAATTAAAGATGAAAATTTAAAAAATAGTATTGATGTAGTTGCAAAAAAGGCCCAAGGAAATAAATGTCCTATTTGTTGGAAAATTTTTGAAACGAGTTGTGAAAGACCAAATTGTGGACTTTTAAATACTAATGGGAAATGAAAAATTAAATAAACTTCTTATAGGTTTTGTATTTTTAGTTGTTTGTTTTGCTTTAGATAGACTATCAAAAATTTATATTCTAAATATCTTAAATAATGAAGGACAAGTTGACCTTTATATAAATCAATTTTTAAATATCTATTTAGTTTGGAATACAGGGATAGGATTTGGTTTATTTTCATCAGAAGATAAACTTTTCTATAATATCTTTACTGCAATTATAGTCATTATAAACTTAGTAATATTGTATTTCGCTTTCATTGAGTCAAAAATTAAATCATTTTTTTTAATGATAATATTAGGAGGCTCTTTAGGAAACTTATTTGACCGAGTTTATTACAGAGCTGTTCCAGACTTTATAGATTTAAATTATGCAGGATATCATTGGTTTATCTTTAATGTTGCTGATATTTTTATAACTGCAGGTATTATATGTCTTATTTTCTCCGAATTTATAATTTATAAACGAAAAAATAATGAGAAATAAATTTAATTTAATTTTACTAGTTATTCTAATACCCATTCTTTTAAATTGTGGTGGTGTTAAGGAAGCTTTGGAAGGACAAAAAAGATCAGATCAAAGTGACGAATTTTTAGTAAAAAAAAAGAACCCTCTACAAATGCCACCAGATATGAATAAGTTACCCAAGCCTGGAGATGATTTAGAGTTGAGTAGGTCTGATAATTCTGAGGGCGTAAAAGAACTACTAAATATTAAAGAAAATAAGTCTTCAAAAAAAAGTAATGATAAATCAAATTTACTTAATGAAATGTTAAAGAAAATTGAATAATTGATGCAAAAAAAAAAAATTATTTATGAAAATTTTAACTATAAAATAAATAAGCCTCTACAAAAGAAACTACTTAATTATCTTAAACCAAAAGAACTATTATTAAAATATCCTTTATTAAAATCTCTTTGTTCAAATTATAAATATGATGTAACTAAAAAAAATTTAAAAAAACTTAAAAAGTATAAAAGTTACAATTTAATTGGAATGGGTGGATCTATTTTAGGAGCTCAAGCAATCTATGATTTTTTAGACAAAAAAATAAAAAAAAAATTCAATTTTTATAATAATTTACAAAGCAATATTAAGTTCAGTAATAATGGCAAAAAATTAAATATAATAATTTCAAAATCAGGAAACACTTTAGAAACATTTGCAAATCTTAATTTAATTTTAAGCCAACAAAAAAGAAATGATAACCTTTTAATTACAGAGAATAAAAGCAGTATTTTAAATAAATTAGCAAGTAAATTAAAAGCTGACGTAATCGAACACAAAAATTATATTGGTGGAAGATACTCGGTGCTTTCTGAAGTAGGCATGATTCCAGCTGAATTAATGGGACTAAGTGAAAAAAAATTTAAAAGATTTAATTATCTTATAAAAAATAAGTCTTTTACTAAGTGCTTGGTAAATAATGTTTTGGGTATTTATAAAAATCTTAATCAAGGAAAAAAAAATTCAGTTATTTTAAATTATGATGAGAGCTTAAATAATTTTTTAAAATGGTATCAACAATTAACAGCTGAAAGTTTGGGTAAAGAAAATAGAGGCATATTTCCGATTATTTCCACTATGCCTAAAGACAATCATAGCCTTTTGCAACTTTATCTAGATGGATATAAAGATAATTTTTTCACTTTTTTTAGCACAATAAATTTTAGATCATTTAATTTCAGTAACACATTTCTAATAGATGGTTTTAAGAATTTAAAATATAAAAATATCGATTATGTCATTAACACTCAAAAAAAGGCTACCCAGAATATTTTTAAACAGAAAAAAATACCTTTTAGATGTTTTGATTTATCAGTTAAAAATGAAGAAACTATGGGGGAATTATTTTGCTTTTTTATATTAGAAACTTTACTCTTAGGCAAACTTCTTAAAGTAAATCCATTAGATCAGCCATCTGTTGAATTGATAAAAAGAGAAACGAAAAGAATTTTAAAATAATATTTTTCCAAAAATTATCTTTGAAACACCATATGTTTGTACTCTAAAAATTTTAAATTCTTTTATGAATTCATCCGTATATTTCTTATTTCTGTGAATAATGATCATTGTATTTGATTGAGCTAATTTAAAATTTTTTATTCTTTCTAATAATTTATTTATGTTCTTATCCTTAAATGGCGGGTCCAAATAAATTAAATCGATTTTTTTATCATCTACATTTTTACTTGATATTTCATAGACATTTTTTTCAATAATCACTGAATTTTGATAAAGCTTTAAATCGTCTAAATTTTTTTTTAAAATTTTTAAAGATGGCTTATAATTTTCAATAAAATAAACTTTTTTTACTCCTCTGGATAAACATTCAATGCCAAATGATCCTGAACCGGAGAACAAATCTAAAACAATACCATTTTTAAACTCTATTTTTTGATTTTTAGAGTGTTCAAGGATATTAAATATTGATTCTCTTACCATGTCTCTCAATGGTCTTGTATTCTTATCAGTAGGATTTTGAATTATTTTACCTTTAAGATTTCCACTTATTACTCTCATTCATTTATTACTTTATGGCCTATATCAGATCTATAAAAACCATCTTTCCAATTTAATTTTTCTATTCGTCTTATAATTTCTATCCTACTGGATAAAAAATTATTTGAAATATTTACAAAATTTATCACTCGACCACCAACTGCCAAAATTTTATTTCCAACTTTTTTTGTACCAGCATGAAAAACAAAGTTATCCTCGGTTGATTTAAATTCATTTAAATTATTAATCTCAATATTTTTATTATATTTTTCTGGATACCCTTTAGAGCATAATACTATGCACATACTTTTTTTAGTTTTCCACTTTATTTCCTGTTTTTTCAGATGTGAATTGCAGCATGCGTCTATAATTTCAACTAAATCATTGTCTACTAAAGGTAAAATAGTTTGACACTCTGGATCTCCCATTCTTACATTGTATTCGATAAGAAATGGTTCATTATTTTTAATCATTAATCCTGCGTATAAAAATCCTACATATTTTTCATTCATTTCTTTTATAGCTTTAAATGTAGGTTCAATTATTTTTTTTAAAATTTTGTCCTCTAAATCTTTATTAATTAAGCTTGAAGGTGAATAGGCTCCCATTCCACCTGTATTTTTACCAGTATCACCTTCACCTACTCTTTTGTGATCTTGAGCTGTATTAAAAGTCTTATAACAAATTCCATCTGAAATAGTGAAAAAACTCATTTCGTCACCTTCTAAAAATTCCTCAATTAAAAGTTGATCTGTTTTACCAAATTTACCAGCAAAAATTTCAGTGACGGCACTTTTAGCATCATTTATTTCTTTACAAATATAAACACCTTTTCCTGCAGCTAATACATCTGCTTTTATAACAAGTGGAAAAGTAGATGATGATAAAAATTCAAATGCCTTTTCTTTTGAATTACAAATTTTAAATTTAGCTGTAGGAATATTATATTTCTCACAGATTTTTTTTGTAAATATTTTTGACCCTTCTAATTGAGCTACAGTTTTATTGGGTCCAAATACTTTTATTTTTTTTTTTTCAAGAAAATCTACTATTCCTTCTACCAAAGGTTTTTCAGGACCAATAATAACTAATTCGATTTTTTCTTTACTTAAAAAATTATACAAATCTTCAAAATTATTTGGATCTAAATCAATATTTTTAGATATTTCACCTGTGCCCGCATTCCCGGGAATACTATATAATTTAATTAATTTTTTAGATTTACTTAATTGATATGCTAAAGCATGTTCTCTACCACCGCTTCCAATAATTGCAATTTTCATTTAGTAAATATATATCTTAAATATGTTAAATAAGTTAGCTAAATTAAAATACTCAGCAAACAATTTTGAAATTATAGAGGATGGTGATCATGTTATTTGTGCTGTTTCACAAAAAAAAATACCACTTGAAAATCTTAATTATTGGAATGTTGAAGAACAAGAAGCATATTTTTCTTACATAGAAGCTTCGATCAAAAGAGATACATTAACTAAAAAATAATTATTTTTTCCACCTATCGTGTGTCCAAATCCACTGATCTATATTTTTTAAAATCATTTTCTCAAGAATTTTGTTTAAATGTTCTGTAATTTCTTTGGTTGATTTATTATTTCCAATTTTAATTGGTGCAGAAATAAACATTTTAAAATAATATTTTCTTTGTCTCTCTATATAAATCGGAACCAATTCACATTTATATTTTTTTATTAATTGAGCGGGAATGGTTGTTGTAGTAGCTGATTTTCCAAAAAAATTAGTTTTTATTCCTTCTCTAACTCTTTGATCAATCATTAGAGCAACTGACCGACCTTTTTTCAAATTCTCAATTATTTGTCTTGTACCGGATCTACCTTTTCTAATTTGATTTTTACATATAAATTTTTTTCGTATTTCTTCCATTGTGTTGTTAAGAAATAAATTGTTTAAAGGTCTATAAATAGCGCATAATTCTATGCCTGCCTTTTCTATTTGAAGTGCCATCAATTCAAAGTTATTGAAGTGTCCTGAAATAAATACGGCCCTTTTTTTTTCCTTCTTAATATCATTTAAGTTTTCAATACCCTCAATTTCAATGAATTTATTTAATTTGTTATTTCTAAAATCCTTAAGAAATGGATATTCTGCAAGTATTCTTCCATAATTACCATAAAGTTTATTCACAATTTTATTGTATTTTGTTTTATCAACTACCCCTGATTGTTCTAAATTTTTATTTATTAATTTTCTTGATCTAAATATTGGCCCTAATAAACGTCCTATGAAACATCCTAAATTAGATCCACTTTTATATCCAATAATTTTTAATATAAGAAAAAATAATTTAATCAATACAAATTCAATAAAATAAAAAAACTTTTTCATATTCTTTTGATTAAAAAATTTTTAAATTGCATTTCCTTTTCAATTTTCAATTCTATTTTTAAATGTTGAATATTTTTTCTTTGTATATTTGATAATCGATTATAATCCTTTTCACTAGTTACAATTTTTAATTTATTACTTTTAGCTATTTTATTTATATTTTTAATATCTGAATTTTTATAATTATAATGATCAGGAAAAATTATTTTTTTTTTTATTTTAAACCTAAATTTTTTTAGTGTCTTTTCAAATTCTATTGGATTGCCAATTCCTGAAAACATTAAAAAATTATCATTAAGTTTAAAGTCTTTAATATTTTTTGGAGTATATTTTGCTCTAAATATTCTCAAAGCAGGATTTAATTTTCTAAGATATTTTTCAAAATTTGTATTATTTTTTTCACCATTTAAAAATGCTATATTGTAATCCATAATTTTAGAAATTCTTTCTCTTAATGGTCCTGCCGGGATTACTAATCCATTGCCAATTAGATCCGAACTGTTAAAGCAAGCTATAGAAATGTCATAGTTTAAACTTTTTTCTTGCAAACCATCATCTAAGATAGCCACTTGGTATTTTTTCTGCTGAGCAATTTTAAGTGCAATATCTCTAAAACTTGAGCAGATCAATTCCCCATACGTAGATAAAATATTCTGTTCATCAATTTGATTAGAATACTTTTTTTTTATAAACACAGTTTTATATTTATATTTTAAAATTTCGTTAATTTTTAAGACTAATGGTGTTTTTCCAGTTCCGCCTAAGTAAATATTTCCTACACATATAGTCTTAATTTTGAAATGTTTTTTAGAACTGAATGATTTAATAAAATTATAAATTACTGTTAGTAAACTCAAAGGAATAAGTAATAATGATATTAAATTAAAACTATCCCAAAAAATGGGTCTCTTTATTTTCATTATAAATAATTTTGAATTTCTTTGATATTTTCTCTAAAAATTCTACTTCCTAAATCATGAATTCGTTTAATTTTATTTTTTGATTTTTTGTAATTATATTTTTTTACAAATACTTTTTTCATTTCGCTGATATTTTTAACTTCTGAAGAAATTTTATAATTTTTCAATTCTTTGTAAATTTCCTTGAAATTGTCAATTTTTCCACCATGCATGACGTAATTACCCATTCTAACAGCTTCCAATGGATTTTGTCCCCCATGATTTATTATTGATCCTCCAATAAAAGCCAAATTTGAAAGTTCTAAAAAATTTGACATTTCTCCATAAGTATCAACTACTAAAATATCGCAATCACTTGATGGTTTCAAACCACTTGTCCTTTTTATAACTTTAAGTTTTAAATTCTTTAAGTTTTCAATAATATCTTCTGATCTGTTTATATGTCTGGGTATAATTATAGTAATTAAATCTTTAAATTTTTGCTTTAGATCCAAATGTAATCTGCCAATTATTATTTCCTCATTATGATGTGTACTAGCAGCGCAAAAAACTATCTTATTTTTGAAATATTTTTTAATATTTATTTTAGAAATTGGCTTGTTATTTTTAAAATATTTTAAATTTCCTATATACTTTATTTTTTTTACTCCTAATCTATTTAGATAATTTTTAGTTTCTTTATTTTGAGGTAGTGCAATTGAAATTTTGCTAAAAATATTATTTGCAAATGAAGGCATTTTGCTCCATCTTTCAAAGCTTTTTTTAGTTATTCTACCATTAATCAAAATAATAGGTATTTTTTTTAAATATAATCTTTCATACATGTTTGGCCAAATTTCAGAGTCGACAAAAATTGCAATTTTAGGTTTCCATTTTCTTAGAAAATTATTGCAAATAAATCCTATATCAAATGGATAATAAGCATGAGTAGTTTTTTTAAAATTTTGTCTTTTAATAATTGAAGCTGAACTTGTTGTACTTGAAGTAAGTAAAATTTTTTTTACTTTTTTATTTTCCTCAAATTTTTTTATTACAGGCAAAATAGTCATTATTTCCCCAACGCTTGCTCCATGGAACCATATAGTTTGAATATTATTTTTTTTATCATTCAATGAATATTTTTCTAAAAATCTATTTTTTTCCTCTTTTCCAGAGATTAATCTTATTAAAATTATTAATGGGGAAAGTATTAAAAATACTATTCCGAAGATATTATAAAGGAAGATCATTAATTATTTTTGATCTGTCTGTCATAGAAATTTTTATAAAGTGACGAATTTTTTAGGAGTTCAGTATGTTTTCCGAAACTCTGTACAGAGCCTTTATCAATTACATAAATATTTTCTGAATTAAGTATCGTTGATAGTCTGTGAGCAATTACTACAGTTGTTTTATTTTTTGTCAATTCTTCCAAGGCTTTTTGTATCTTCTCTTCAGTTTCAGAATCTAGAGAAGAGGTCGCTTCATCTAATAAAATTATTTTACTGTCTTTTAAAAGAGCTCTTGCAATAGATAATCGCTGTTTTTCTCCCCCTGATAATTTCACCCCATTTTCTCCTATGAAAGTTTCAAATTTTCTCTCTAATTTTTCAATGAAGTCTGTACTCATAGAAATTTTTGCAGCTTTATAGACTTCTTCATCAGTAGCTGAAGGTTTTGCATATTTAATATTATTAAAAACTGTATCATCAAATAGAGTAGTATTTTGATCTACAATTGATATTTCTTTTCTTAAAGATGCAAGATTTACTTCTTTGATATTTTGGTTATCTATTAATATTTCTCCTTCATTTGCCTCATAAATTCTTGGTATCAAGTTTAATATCGTCGATTTTCCAGATCCACTATGACCAACTAAAGCAGTCATTTTTTTTCCCACAATATTCATATTAATTTTTTTCAACACAATATTTTTTGCATTAGAATTGTATTTAAAGCTTAAATCTTTTATTTTAATTGATGCATTATCAATTTTTAAGTGATCACCACTTTCGTTTTTTGATATTTTATTTTTTTGATCTATGATTGGTATAATTCGTTTAGCTGCTGATAATCCTTGGCCAAAAGCTATATTGACTGTAGCTAGTGACTTAACTGGTTGATAAGCTAACATCATTGCAGCTAAAAATGAAAAAAAATTGTTAATACTTAATTGACCACTCATAATCATTTTCCCAGAGAAAAAAATAAGAATAGCAATCATAATTCCAGTTAATATTTCCATAATAGGAGTAGATCTTATAAAAACTGTAAGAATTTTTATTGATTTTTCTTTTAGTTCATCAACAAATTTTTCAGATCTTTCATTTTCATAATTTTCTCTTTGAAAAATTTTTATTATCTTATGATTTTTAAATAAATCGACTAAATATTTATTCAAATCTCCTGATTTTTCTTGTGCCTCGGTAGTAACTTTTTTAATTCTTTTTCCTAATTTTTTAGCTGTAAATGTTGCAATGGGTATCATTATAATTGCAATTAAAGATAATTTCCAATTTTGAAAAAACATTACAAGTAATAATCCAATCAATGTCAGTCCATCTTTGAATAAATTTAAAATCGCATTACTCAACATCGCAGTAATTTGATTTACATCGAAATTTAAATTTGAAATATATTTTCCAGTGTGTTTATCTTCAATCATTTCAGTGTCAGCTTTTATAAAAGATGACAACATGTCGATTTGAATATTTTTTTTTACTTCCTCAGATGTTCTTATCATTAAAACTTTTGCTATGTATAAAGAAATTCCCTTAGTTGAAAATGCAATAATAATTAATATTGGAATTACTAAAATTAGACTTTGGTCTTTATTTAAAAAAATCTTCTCTATCGCTGGATCTAATAACCAAGCAGTAGCTGAAGTGCTACCCGCTACAAGTATTGAAAAAATTAGGGCAAAAATAATTTTTCCAAGATGTTTTTTTGTGTAATCAATATACAATCGGAAAATAATCTCTTTATCATTCATACTAAAAAACTTTACCAATTATAATATTTGTCAAAATTATTAATCCCAATAAATTATTACTTTTGAATTTTGCTAGACAATTTTTTTCATCGTTCACATTTAAACTAAATACTTGAAAATAAAATAAATGTATAATCGTAACAATGAGAGATAAATAAAAAAATATATTATAATCCATTAAAAACCCCACAATAAATAATGTTGAGATAAAAACTAAATAACTAAATGAAATAAATTTCTTTGGGTTATTTTTGAATTTTATTGAAGTCGATTTGACTCCTATAATCTCATCATCATTAATATCCTGGTACCCATATATTGTGTCGTATCCTAATGTCCAAAATGTGGCCCCGAAATAGAATAATATTGGAATTAATGAAATATTATTCTGAACTGAAACCCATGCTAAAACTAGCCCGTAATTAAAAGTAATACCCAAAAAAAGTTGAGGCCAGTAAGTAAATCTTTTCATTAAAGGATAAGTAAATGCAAAAGGCATTGAGAGTAGAGCCAAGTAAATTGTATATTTGTTAAAATTTATTAGAACTATAAATGCAATTAAGCATAAAATTATTGCATAGATACTAGCACGCATAACAGAAATTTTTCCTGAAGCAATTGGTCTATTTTTTGTTCTTTCGACTAACTTATCAATTTTTCTATCGCTTATATCGTTAACAATACATCCTGCCGATCTCATTAGAACTGATCCAGAAAAAAATAAAAAAGCATAAATAAAATAAGTATTTAAAGAAGCAGAAAAATCATATGAAATTGTTAAACCCCAAACACATGGCCAAAATAGAAGCATGAAA
Source organism: uncultured Pelagibacteraceae bacterium (assembly GCA_902613065.1). Taxonomy (GTDB): domain Bacteria; phylum Pseudomonadota; class Alphaproteobacteria; order Pelagibacterales; family Pelagibacteraceae; genus Pelagibacter. Next base: position 169,156 of record CACMFU010000001.1, read on the forward strand.
CCAATTGGTTTATTAAGTCTTGTTAATTCAATAAAAATTTTAACCTTTTCAGACATAATTTACTTGTAAATAACAAAGCGTAGATTCATAATCAAACTGATTCGCATGAATATTGATTACACTGTTACCGCATTAATGTTTCCCGCCATTCCCTTGATTATGGCTGTCTATAGTAACAGATTTCATACATTAAGCGGTTTGATTAGAAAAATACACGACGAATATGTTTTTGAAAAGCATACTCCACCAGAGTGGAAACAGCAGCTAATTAACTTAAATGATAGAGTAAAAAATTTAAGGATTACTATACTTTTTGCAGCATTTGGTTTCTTATTTAATATGCTTACTGTTTTTGCTCTTTATTTAGAGACATATTTTTTAGCTAGAATAATTTTTGGTTCTTGTTGTTTATCGATGATGGTATCAATAATATTTTTTATAAGAGAAATACAAATCTCGACTAGAGCGTTAAGACTTCATCTTTCAGATATGGATGATCAATTTAAGGAATAATAACTGCTGGTCCAGTTAAAATTCTATTCTCTAAATCTATGTGAGCTTGTTTAGCTTCACTTAATTTATATTTTTTAGAAACTTCAATTTTTATTTTCCCTGAGAGAACTGCATCAAAAACCAATTTAGCAGATTTTTCTAATTCATCTCTTGTAATTGTATAATGCATTATTGACGGTCTTGTAAAAAAAAGACCTTTTGTATTTATATGTTTTTTGACATCTATAGTGTGAACATATCCAGATGCATTTCCAAATGCTACCATCATCCCTCTAATTTTTAAACATTCTATTGATCCCTCAAAAGTTTTTGCTCCAACACCATCATAGACAACATCTATTCCGTTTTTACCTACTATTTTTTCAACTTCTTCCACAAAATTATGATCTGTATAATTGATGACATGATGACACCCATTTTTTTTTGCTATTTCAACTTTTTCTTTAGATCCAACTGTTCCAATGACTTCACATCCTAATGCATTAGCCCACTGGCATAATATTTGACCAACACCACCAGCTGCAGCATGAAATAAAACTTTATCTCCTTTTTTTACAGCATATGACCTGTGTAATAAATATTCTGATGTTATTCCTTTCAATAAAATGCAGGAAGCTATTTCATCTGAAATACCTTCTGGCACCGTGACTAATTTTTCTTCTGGCATTATTTGTTTTTCTGAGTATCCACTTATTGGAGCAGATGCATGACTTACTCGATCTCCAACTTTAAAAAGACTTACTTCAGAGCCAATTTCTTCAACTACTCCAGATGCTTCTAGTCCAAGTCCACTTGGTAATTCAATTGGATACAAACCTGTTCGATGGTAAACATCAATATAATTAAGTCCAACTGACAAATTTTTAACGAGAACTTCCTTTGGACCAGGTTTACCTATTTCAATATCCTTGTATTCTAAGACTTCTGGGCCTCCAAACTTTTCAAATCTTATAGCTTTCATATTTACTTTACAAAATTACCATTATGATAATCATCAATTGCTTGAAGTATTTCTTGTTTGGTATTCATGACAAATGGGCCACCTCTTGCAATCTGTTCTCCTATCGGTTTTCCAGATATTAGTAAAAATTTAGCTTTTGTTAAAGCAGTTACTTTCAAGTTTTCACCTTTAGATAATAAAATTAAAGTAGAGTCTTTAACACTTTCATGTTTATTGTTTCCAATTTCTATCTCACCTTCAATTAAATATATGAATGAATTGTGTGTGGATGGAACTTGATGATTAAAAATTTTACTTTCATTCAATTCTACATCAAAATAAATTGGATCGACATTGTGTTTTTTTATTGGACCTTCTGAATTTTCAAACTTTCCAGCAATTACTTTTATAAATTTATCTTTATCCTTATGTGTACTCATTTTATCAGAGTCTATATAGTGGTATTCTGGTTTACTCATCTTCTCGCTGGCAGGCATATTAATCCATAATTGAAAACCATGAAGTTTTCCATCGTTCATAGCTGGCATTTCAGAATGAATTATTCCACTACCAGTTTTCATCCATTGCACATCTCCTGCAGTCATTTTTCCTTGACCACCTGTACTATCTTTATGTTCGAAACTCCCAGCTAACATGTATGTAACTGTTTCAATTCCTCTGTGTGGATGAGGAGGAAAGCCCGCAATATAATCATCTTTATTTTCTGATCCAAATTCATCTAACATTAAAAATGGATCATAATAATTTGGTTCAACGCCAATACTTCTTTTTAATTTAACTCCTGCACCATCTGATGCGGGTGTTGGATCTATAATTTTTTCTACTTCGATATTTGTCATGTTGTTCATATAGGATATATCTAAATTAAATCAAGTAATTCTGATAAATTACTTATTTGTTGGATAGGTTCAAAATCTAATTTATCAAAAATATTATTATTTCTATTCACCCAAACTGTGTTGTATCCATAATTCCCTGCGCCAGAAACATCCCATGTATTAGCACTTAAGAATAAAACTTCATTCTTTTCAATATTATATTTATTTATTGGAAGATCATATACTTTTGAATCTGGTTTAAAAATACCAGCTTCTTCTACAGAAAAAATATCATCAAAAATATCTTTTAATTGATTGCTAACTACAAGTTCATTTAAAAGTTCAGGCGTACCATTTGATAGAATTGCTAATTTATAATTTGATTGTTTTAATTTTTTTAAAGCATCCCTTACTTCTGTAAATGGTGAAAGCACTTTATATAAATTTAATAGTTCTGATCTCATTGAATTATCAATATTGTAAAAATTCATAGATTTATCCAAACTATCTTCAGTGATTTGCCAAAAGTCTTTGTGTCTTCTCATTAAACTTCTAAGCCAAGTATATTCAAGTTGTGTAGTTCTCCAATAATTAGCAAATCCTTCCCATTTATCTCCTAATTTTTCCTTACATTTTTCAGCTGCAGAATTAACATCAAATAGGGTGCCGTATGCATCAAATATGATTGCTTTAATTTTTTTCATAAATTAATTTAAATATAATGAGCAATATTAGAATATTTTATCCAGAAAAATTATCAATTAATTTAGAAACTAATTTAACTAAGTCTCAGTCACACTATTTATTGAAAGTAATGAGGATTAAACAAGGAGAGACTTTTTCAGTTTTTAATAAATCCGGAGAATGGAAGTCAATTGTAACTGAAATTTCAAAAAGCAGCTTAAATTTCAAGGTTGTTGAACAGTTGAGACAAAAAGAAAAAGAGCAAGAAATCTGGTTAGCCTTCTCGCCCATTAAATCAAATTATTTTAACTTCATGATACAAAAAGCAACTGAGCTTGGAGTAACAAAATTTGTACCAATTATTTCTGAAAGGACAATTGTTAGAAAAGTAAATAATGAGAGATTAAATAAAATAATTATAGAGTCGTGTGAGCAAAGTAATAGAATAAATATTCCCTTAATTGAAAAACCTCAATCATTAGATAAATTCCTTTCTAACAATTCAGATATAAATTTAATTTTTGGAGATTTAAATACGAATAATAAAAAAATTAAAATTTCTAATTCAAAACCAAATTGTCTTTTAATTGGTCCTGAAGGGGATTATTCAGCCAGTGAAATTAAAAAGATTCTAAACTTTAAAGGGTCTCAATCGATAAAACTAAGTGATAACATTTTAAGGTCTGAAACTGCGGTTATATCCGCGTTATCTGTGATCAATTATTTGCAAAATTGATAAATTGTCGCGAATTCTCTAGTATTTTTTATAATATTTTCGATCTATATAGAAAACAAATGAAGAAACTATTTTTTGTATTTATAGCATTAATTTACTCAGTTGAGGCGTTTGCAAACCAACCAAAAAATTGGCAATTAGGTTTCCAAGAGCCTGCGTCGCAAACTATGAGAGATATAGTTTGGTTTCATGACTATATGTTAGTACCAATCATAGTTGCTATAAGTGCGTTTGTTTTATTTTTAATGCTTTATGTGATGGTAAGATTTAGAGCATCGAGAAATCCTAATCCATCTAAAAGAACACATAATGTTTTAGTTGAAATTGTTTGGACATTAGTTCCTTGTTTAATCTTGATCGTGATGGCAGTTCCGTCATTTAAAGTTTTATATTCACAAGATGCAATTCCTAAAGCTGATGTAACTATTAAAGCAATTGGATATCAATGGTATTGGGGATACGAGTACCCAGATGAAAATATAATTTTTGATGCTTATATGATCGAAGAGAAGGATTTAAAAGAAGGTCAGCCAAGATTGTTAGCAACAGATAATGTAGTCGTTGTTCCTGTAAATAAAGTAGTTAAAGTTTTAATTACAGCAAATGATGTGCTTCATGCATGGGCATTACCAGCATTTGGAGTTAAAAGGGATGCGATGCCAGGAAGAGTAAATGAAACTTGGTTCAAAGCTGAAAAAGTTGGGACTTATTACGGACAATGTTCTGAGTTATGTGGAATTAAACATGCTTTTATGCCAATTGAAGTTAAAGTAGTTTCAGAAGAAGATTACCAGATTTGGCTTTCAGAAGCGAAGATAAAATTTGCAAAAGATGAAAATTTAATTAATAAAAAACTAGTAGCGAGTAAATAAAAATGAGTTCAGAAGCAGCACATATTCACGATCATCATACTCCAACAGGTTGGAAGAGATGGGCATATTCTACAAATCATAAAGATATTGGAACAATGTATTTAATTTTTGCAATTATTGCAGGAGTTATTGGAACAGCTTTTTCAGTTTTGATGAGAATGGAATTAATGCACCCTGGTGATGATGTTTTAGGTGGTAACTACCATCTTTATAATGTTTTGGTAACAGGCCATGGATTAATAATGATTTTCTTTATGGTCATGCCAGCGATGATTGGTGGCTTTGGAAACTGGTTTGTGCCGATAATGATTGGAGCACCAGATATGGCATTTCCAAGAATGAATAATATTTCTTTTTGGTTATTGCCTGTTGCATTTATTTTATTACTTTCGTCAATTTTTGTAGATGGACCTCCAGGTGCACAAGGTGTCGGTGGTGGCTGGACGATTTATCCACCTCTATCTTCTACTGCAGGTCAACCAGGTCCAGCAATGGATTTAGCAATTTTAAGTTTACACGTCGCAGGAGCTTCTTCAATTTTAGGAGCAGTTAATTTTATTACAACTATTTTAAATATGAGAACTCCAGGAATGACTTTGCATAAGATGCCATTATTTGCATGGTCAATATTAGTTACAGCATTTTTATTATTACTTTCGTTACCAGTATTAGCCGGAGCAATTACTATGCTTCTAACAGATCGAAATTTTGGTACTGCATTTTTTGATGCACAAACAGGTGGAGACCCAACATTATTCCAACATTTATTCTGGTTTTTTGGTCATCCAGAAGTCTATATTCTAATCTTGCCGGGATTTGGAATGATTAGTCATATCGTATCTACGTTTTCAAAGAAGCCAGTTTTTGGATATTTAGGAATGGCTTACGCGATGGTAGCAATTGGAATTGTAGGTTTTGTTGTTTGGGCTCACCACATGTACACAGTTGGTTTAGATACTGATACTAAAGCGTATTTCTTAGCAGCAACAATGATTATCGCTGTCCCAACAGGAATTAAAATATTTTCATGGATTGCTACAATGTGGGGAGGATCTATATCATTCAAAACTCCAATGGTTTGGGCTTTAGGATTTATCTTTTTATTTACAGTTGGAGGAGTAACTGGTGTAGTTCTAGCAAACGCTGGAGTAGATACTGCATTGCATGATACTTATTATGTTGTAGCTCACTTTCACTATGTATTATCTTTGGGAGCTGTTTTTGCAATATTTGCAGGCTTCTATTATTGGTTTGGTAAAATGTCAGGGTATGAATATTCTGAGTGGATGGGACAACTTCATTTTTGGTTAACGTTCATAGGTGTAAATTTAGTTTTCTTTCCACAACATTTCTTAGGATTGGCTGGAATGCCGAGAAGATACGCTGATTATCCGGATGCATTTGCTGATTGGAATTATATCTCTTCAATCGGTTCATATATTTCTGTAGTTGGCTTAGTGGTATTTTTCGCTAATTTAATCTACGCTTTTGCAAAAAAGAAAAAAGCAGCACAAAACCCATGGGGAGAAGGGGCCACAACATTAGAGTGGACAGTTCCATCACCACCGAATTTTCATACTTTTGATGAATTACCTAAGTTTGAAGATTATGAAGGTACTGAAAAATCTAGTAGTTAGTAACGTCTTAAGATATAAAAATTAAAATGGCTACGACGTATTCTAAAGTAAAAAAATCATATTACGAACTAGGTATTATTACTGAATTATTAAAGTTAATGAAACCAAGAGTAATGTCTCTTGTTATTTTCACATGTGCAGTTGGTCTATTAACAGCTCCTACTTCAGTTTCATTTCAACAATCAGTGATTGGAATATTAATTGTAGCCTTTGGCGCTGGAGCAGCGGGAGCACTTAACATGTGGTATGAAGCTGACTTAGATAAATTAATGTCTAGAACTTGCCTGCGTCCAATTCCAAGAGGAAAGCTGAATAGAAACCAAGCATTATATTTTGGAACATCTCTGTCAGTTATTTCAGTTGTAAGCTTATACTTTGTTACAAATGCTTTATCAGCATTTCTATTATTGTTTACGATATTATTTTACGTATTTGTTTATACAATTTGGTTAAAAAGAAAAACTCCACAAAATATTGTTATAGGTGGAGCTTCAGGAGCTTTACCACCAGTAATTGGATGGGCAATAGCAACAAATTCTATTTCATTGGAGTCTATTGCTTTTTTTTTAATAATTTTCTTTTGGACACCGTCACACTTTTGGGCATTAAGCTTATACAAAGCTGATGATTATAAAAAAGCAGGTATTCCAATGCTCCCAGTAACTAATGGAATTCAGGATACTAAAAAGAACATTCTAATTTATTCTTTGCTAATGATACCAACAATTGTTTTCCCATATTACATTGGATTTGTCGGTGAAGTATTCTTAACACTTAGCTTGCTACTTACATTTTATTATAATTTAATTTGTTTCCAGCTTTACAACTATAAAGTTGGAAAATTTAATATAAAGAAAGCTAGACATATTTTCAGCTATTCAATTATTTACTTATTTTTAATATTTGTTTTTTTCTTAGTGGATAAAGTTTTATGATAGTCAAAGATCAAAAATTAAAAAAGAAAAATTTATGGACAGCAGTTGGTTTGGTTGCATTTATAGTTTTCTTATTCATTTTTACACTATTTAATATTGGAGTATTTGAAAGACCTCTATGATTAAAAAAAATACTTTAACTCCACTAATTCTTGCAGGAATTTTTGTCTTTATGTTGGGATTGTCTTTCGCAGCCGTGCCTTTGTATGATTTATTTTGTAGAGTAACTGGCTTTGGTGGAACTACACAAATATCCAAAGAGGCTCCCAATATAGTTCTAGATAAAAAAATAAATGTAAGGTTAGATACCAACGTTAACAGTGCTCTTGATTGGAATTTTGATGTTGATCAAAAAACAATGGATGTCCAGCCAGGCAAGGTATATAGAATTAAATTTGAAGTGGAAAACACGGGAGATGAAATTTCATCTGCTGTAGCTACATATAATGTTTCTCCATCATCATTTGGAGCATATTTTAATAAATTAGGCTGTTTTTGCTTTGAAAAACAAACATTAGATCCGGGGGAAAAGGCAAGTTACACCCTAGTATTCTACTTAGATCCAGAATTAGTAAATGATCCAAAAACATCTAGAGTTGAAGATGTTACTATGTCATATACTTTTTTCTCATCTGAATATTATAAAAACGAAAAAAAAGAGAGTTAAAATAAATGTCTGCATCTGGTCAAAAACATGATTATCATTTAGTTGACCCTAGCCCTTGGCCTTTAGCTACATCTATAGCAACACTAGTTACTGCAGTTGGATCTGTTTATTATTTCCACAGTAAAGTTATGTGGGCAATGGTTTTAGGTTTTTTACTTATAATTTATTGTGCATTCATGTGGTTCAGAGATGTCGTAATTGAAGCTGAGCACAAAGGTCATCACACACCTGTTGTTCAAATTCATCACAGATATGGAATGACATTATTTATTGCATCTGAAGTAATGTTTTTTGTTGCATGGTTTTGGGCATACTTTGATGCAAGTTTGTTTCCAAATGAATTCATGGGAAATGTATGGCCGCCAAAAGATATTGAGACTTTTGATCCATGGGATATCCCACTTATAAATACTCTTGTCTTACTTTTATCTGGTACAACAGTAACTTGGGCACACCATTCTTTATTAGAGGACGACAGAAAAGGATTTATAAATGGTCTAATTTGTACAGTAATTTTAGGAGCATTCTTTACGTTATTGCAAATATACGAATACCAACACGCTACATTTAGTTTTTCAGGTCACATTTATGGTGCTACATTCTATATGGCCACAGGGTTTCATGGTTTCCATGTATTAGTTGGGACTATCTTTTTAGCGGTTTGTTTATGGAGAGGTAAATTAGGACACTTCACTAAAGAGCATCACTTTGGTTTTGAAGCTGCTGCTTGGTACTGGCACTTTGTTGATGTTGTCTGGTTGTTCTTATTTGCAGCTATTTACATTTGGGGAAGTTAATAGTTCTTGAAAAATAAGTTATCTTTTTCAATTTTTGTATACTTTTTTATTTTAGTTTTTTTGTCATTAGGCACTTGGCAAATTGTTAGACTAAATTGGAAGCTTGATTTAATAAATTCAATCGATCAATCTTTAAAAAGTGATCCAGTAGAATTTAATGGAAGTAATCCAATTAACTTTAAAAAAATAAAATTTGAAGGAATATTAGATAATTCAAAAATAATTTTTTTATATTCCTTAAATGACAAAGGAGAGCCAGGATTTGATATTGTAAATCCAGTTAGTATTAACAATAAAAGCTATCTAATAAATCGAGGTTGGGTTCCAAGAGATTTTAAATCTAAAAAGTATATTTCAAATGAAAGTAAATTTGAGGGAGTTTTAAAATTAAAAAGCAAATTTAATTATTTCAAGCCAGATAATGACATAAATAAGAATTATTGGTTCACTCTTAAAGATGAAGATTTATTGACTTATACAGGCAAAGAATTTTCTCCATTCATTATCAACAATATTAGCAATCAAGAAGGAATTTATCCAAAGTCAAAACAAATAGGAGCCAATATTTCAAACAACCACTTAAAGTATGCTCTTACATGGTTTTCATTAGCCGTTTCCATCTTTTTAATATATTTATATTTCAGAAAAAAAAATTACTGATGGAATATATAAGCACTAGAAACAATTCAGATCATTTTTCATTTAAAAAAGTATTTCTAAAAGGTTTAGCTGATGATGGGGGTCTTTTTGTACCAAAGTCAATCAAACCATTTAGTAAAGATGAATTAAACAAACTAAGTTGTCTTAATTACAATGAATTAGCAGCCGAAATAATTTTCCCATTTATTGGTGATTTTATGACTAAAGAAGAATTAATTTCCACAGTGTCAAAATCTTACTCAAATTTTAGAGCAGAGGATGTTGTAAAAATCTCTGATTTAGGAAAATTAAAAGTTTTAGAACTCTATCATGGTCCAACACTTGCTTTTAAAGATATTGCAATGCAATTAATAGGAAATTTTTATCAATATCATTTAGGAAATGAACAAGAAAAAATTAATATTATTGTAGCAACTTCAGGAGACACAGGTGCAGCTGCTATTGATGCTTTAAAAGGCAAAAAGAATTTAAATGTTTTTGTATTACATCCAAATAACAGGATTTCACCAGTGCAAAGAAGACTGATGACAATCCATGAAGAAAAAAATGTATTCAATATTGCTATTGATGGAAACTTTGATGACTGTCAAAATCTAGTTAAAGCAATGTTTAATGATGAAAAATTTTCTAGCTCAATAAATATGTCAGGTGTTAATTCAATTAATTGGGCAAGAATTGTTGCTCAAGCTGTTTATTATTTTTATTCTTATTTTAAAATAGGCAATGGACAGCCCCTGTCTTTTTCTGTTCCGACTGGAAATTTTGGAGATATTTATGCTGGTTATTTAGCGAAGAAACTTGGTCTTCCAATTGATAAACTTATTGTAGCTACTAACAAAAATGACATCCTTCATAGAGCAATTTCTGGTGGAGATTATTCTCAAAAGAAAGTTGAGGAAACAAATACCCCCAGCATGGATATCCAGATAGCAAGCAACTTTGAGAGACTTTTATACGATGTTAAAGACTGTAATTCAGAAGTTACGAAAGATGTAATGAGTAGAATAAAAAACAATACTTATCAAATCGACAATAGTGACTTAAATGAAATAAAAAAGAATTTTACGTCTGAAATGTTAGATGAAAATGAAACAATCCAAATGATAAAAGATATAAATAAAGAATATAAAGTTGTAGTTGATCCACATACTGCAGTTGGAATTGGTGCTGCAAAAAAACTTGGACTAGAACAAAATTGTGTTGTTTTATCTACTGCACACCCATGTAAGTTTCCAAAAGCAATAGAAGATGCAATCTCAAAAACTGAAGAATTACCAGATAGTCTTAAATATGTTTATGATAGAGAAGAAAAATTTGAAGTTATATCAAATGATATAAATAAAGTTAAAGAATACGTAATAAACTCAATATGAAATTAAAAATAAAAGATCAAATTCCAGATATAGAAATTTTTCATTTAGTAGATGGTGAACCACAAACTAGTAAGATTAGAGATATATTAGGAAAAGGTAAAGTTGTTTTATTCGGATTGCCTGGTGCCTTTACTTCTACTTGTTCAAAACTTCATCTTCCTGGATATGTAGCTAATGCCGATAAAATAAAAGCCAAAGGAATAGATAATATATTTTGTTTATCTGTGAATGATCCTTTTGTTATGAATGCTTGGGGAAAAGCAAACAATGCGGCTGGTAAAATTACAATGTTATCAGATCCGTATCTATTGTTTACAAAAGCCATCGGTGCTGAAGTAGATAGAAATTCAAAAGGAATGGGTATTAGATCAAATCGTTACGCAATGGTTATTGAAAATCTAGAAGTCATTAATATTCAAGTTGAGAAAGAGACTAAACAATGCGGTTTATCTTCAGCAGAGGGTGTTTTAGATTTATTATAATTAGTAGGGCAATTCTGTTGCCAGGTGTACCTAAATTATTGCAGAGGACCTTGCCAATAAATCCACTTCATTATTAAGTTTATCTGTTGAATGTGCCTTTACCCAGCTCCATTTAATTTCAAAAGTATTTGATAAATTATCTAATTCAGTCCAAAGTTCTTTATTTTTAACTTCTTTTTTATTTGCTGTTTTCCAACCATTTTTTTTCCAATTATGTATCCATTCAGTTATTCCAGATTTTACATATTTAGAATCTGTAAATATTTGAACCTTGCTTCCTTTTGGAATTTTTTTTAAAGCTTTAATTGGCGCAAGTAATTCCATTTGATTGTTTGTTGTTTCTTTTTTGCTTCCTTTAATTTGAGTTTTCTTTCCATTGTCAATAATGATTGCTGCCCAACCACCATTTCCTGGATTTCCAATGCAAGAACCATCTGTGTAGATTTTAATCATTAAGAATAATCCTTAAATGTGCTTAGATTTCTGTGAAAATTTAACTTATCTATATACTCCTTTGGATCTTTGATTTTAATGACAGCATTTTTAGGAGTATTTAAATAGTCATAAGATCTAGTCAAAAGATATCTTAAAGCCGATCCTCTACATAATGTATTTAAATTTCTTTTTTCAATTTCACTTAATTTTCTAACAGATTGGTAGCCTTTTAATAAATTTGAAGATCTTTTTTTATCTAATACAAATTTTCTATTTTTCTTTTTAAAGCATAAAGCATTAATGCAGGTTGCTAATTCATAAGATAGAAAATCATTAGCCGAAAAATAAAAATCTATAAATCCATGAAATTTGTCTTTATTGAAAAAAATATTATCAATAAATAGATCGCTATGAATTATTCCGTTTGGCATCTTTTTAGGCCATTTTCTTTTGATATCTTTCAGATCATCTCTCATTAAATCTTTTAAGTTTTTAGACAATTTATTAATTTTATTGTCTATTTTATTTAGAATTGATCCCCATGAATTTATCGATAGAGAATTTTTTCTATATAATTTCAATTTCTTTGAAGCTTTATGAAGAAGTGCAGCATTTTTTCCAACTATAAAACAATCCCTATTATTTAGTTGTTCTTTATCTTTCCCTTCTAGGAAACTGACAATACAAGCTTTTTTATTTTTTAAGTTAAATAAATATTTACCCTTTTTATCTTTTATAGGAACTGGACATTTTACTTTTAATCTAGATAGACCAGACATAAGATTAACAAAAAATGGGAGATCTTTTTTCTGAACTCTTTTTTCGTAAATAGTTAAAATATATTTTTTTTTCTTTGTCTTTAAAAGGAAGTTGGTATTTTCAATACCTTTTTTTATACCTGAATAATTTTCTATTTTTCCAATATTATATTTCTTCTCAATAAATTTTATCTGCTTATTATTAATTTTAGTATAAACAGCCATTAATTTAATTTTCCAGGAATTTTAAAAGTAATATTTTCTTTTACGATTTCAACTTCTTCTATGTTGACTGTAAATTGATCTTTTAACTCTGCTATAAACTTTTCAACAAGTATTTCTGGCGCCGAAGCACCTGAGGAGATTCCAATCGTATTACATCCTTTAATTTTATCTATAGGCACTGGACTTTCCGAATGTATTAACTCAGCAGAACTACAACCAGAGTTTTTAGCAACCTCAACTAATCTTACCGAGTTAGATGAATTTCTACTTCCAATTACAAAAAACATATCACATTTATCTGCTATTTCTTTAACTGCGGATTGTCTATTTGTTGTTGCATAACATATGTCATCTTTTTTAGGCTCTTTAATATCTGGGAATTTAGATTTTAGAGCTGCAATAATATCTTTGGTATCATCTACAGAGAGCGTTGTTTGAGTTATGAAAGATAGATGTTTTTTTGAGACATTTTCATACTTATTTGCATCCTCAATATTTTCTATTAAATCTATTGAACCTTCTGGCAATTGACCCATAGTTCCTATGACTTCTGGATGGTTTTTGTGACCTATTAATAATATATGATGTCCTTGTTTATTTAAGTTTTCTGCTTCTCTATGAACTTTAGATACTAGAGGACACGTTGCATCTACAAACATCATATTTAAATTAGAAGCTTCCTCTGGAACAGATTTTGGAACCCCATGTGCTGAGAATATAACTGGTCTCGATTTATCTTTAATCTCATCTAATTCTTCAACAAATATCGCTCCTATCTTTTTTAAACTTTCTACAACATGTTTGTTATGTACAATTTCGTGTCTCACATAAACTGGAGCACCAAATTTATCTATACTCTTTTTTACAATTTCAATTGCTCTATCAACGCCTGCACAAAATCCTCTTGGTGCAGCTAAATAAATTTTTAAATTTTTGTTACTCATTTTTTTTCTACCATGAATTCAAGTAAAATATGAGGGAAGGTCAATGAAGCCAATCCAACAAATATTATTTTAATAATACTTTCATCTATACCAAATTTTTCTGAAATAAAATAAAAAACTATTAAATACATTATTGCTGTGATTACTGTAAGTGGAATAATTTTTCGCAAAAAAATAGGAAATCCTTTCATCAAATTTTTATTTATTTCACTAATTAAACTTAGTGAGTGTCTTATAGAATGAAGAAAGCAGAAATAAATTGTGAAAGCCAATATAGGGTTAAAAAAATAGTTTAAAATAATTATTGAAAAACTATCTAAAAAAAGAATTGATCTTAAATCATTATTATTACCTCTATATATAAGAAAATTACTTAGCACTGATAATATAACTAAAGGAATTAAAAAATTATTAGCCACAATATTTTCGTCTATTGAAAAATTTAACATTTTAAAAATTTCGATTGTCTCAGTTTTGTGAAACAGTAAGGGTGCTGAAATAACTAATGATCCTTTAATGAAATAAAAAATTTCTAAAAAATTAGCATTTTTTGTTTCGATAAAGTCACTATCCTCTTTGCCAAAATGATATGCTGCAACTATTAAAAAAAGCGAAAGCAACAATATTGGACTTAAAATCCAAATTAGAATAACAAAAATAGCAATACCTATATAAGTTATATAGAACACTTCTGTATTTTTAATTTTATAAATTTTTAAAAGTTTTTTACCTTTTTCATGATCCAGCGCACCGTGAGAGATACCAATTGTAAGAATTAAAAAAAAACTAAAAAGTATAAACGAATTATCTCTCAATACCTCAAAGGCAGAAAAAAAAATACAGATATTAAAAAAAATAATAGAATGAAAAAAATTTATTTTGTTGATCATTATTTAAATACAGCTTTAATAAAAATCCATTTTGGCATCTTTAATATAATGGATAAGTCCTCAAAAATATTACTTTTATTGGAGAGGAAATTTATTACTGTTTTTGACTTGCTTTTAAACATTTTGAAGAAAATATTTGGCATGATCTCTGGCTTTTCAGCTAGGACTTTCAAAAAAACATTATCTAAAAACTTATACTTACTTTTTATATTGAAAGCTCTAGTTTGGGTTATTTTATCAATGTTTTGGGTAATATATTCTGCTTGTTCTTGAATATTTAGGAAAGTATAGCCAGTACTTAAACGCGTCATACCTCCAGCAGTTCCAATATTAATCGTATTTTTATCGTTTTTAAATTTTGGATAAAATAATGGTATGGCCCCAACTTCTTTATAATTAATTTTATATTTTTTTAATTTTAGAGTGTTTTCGATGTAATCAGTAATTTGTTTATCATAATCTTTTTCACTATCATCTTCCATTTTTGAAAGCCACGTAGTTTCGATTAAAGCTGATTTTTTTGAATAGGGTAGTGTATAGAAAAAATGAACACTTTTTTTTTGATCACAATCAAAGTCCATTAAATTCATTATTTGATCATCAAAAAAATCTTTTTCGGTTTCAATCTCAACACCTTGAAAGTGTTGCCATAAATTAGAATCTTTATTCTCAAGATTTGGCAGACTGTTAAATAAAATCGCGTTTTCTGTATTTACTTCACTAATATCTTTAAAGAATTGAATATTAGGATTTTTATTGATTTTATTTAAAATTTTTTTGTAGAATAGTCCACTATCAATACTTTCGTAAGGAGTTTCTTTACAATCTTTATATTCAACATTTCCTTTAAAATTGATTGTATAATCTTTCCATCTTTTTTTTACACAGTCATCAAACTTGTGAGGTACAGTTTTCCAATATGACCAAGTTTTATCTCTTTTATATTCATCTCTTTTTTCAATAATTGCTAAAGTCTTATTTTTAAGTTTATCGTGATACTCTAACTCATAAGCCAATGTTAAACCTGCACAGCCACCTCCAATAATTATGTAATCAAAATCTTTCATTATACTCGATATCTTGCATTATTATCTCATGCTCTTTTATTGTAAGTTTTTTATCTTCTTTTACAAAATATAATTTAATTAAATCACCAATAGATAGCACTGTATGTAAGACTTTTCCCAAATTGTTTACATAAATTTTTCCTGATTTATTATAATTTTCTAAGTTTCCTTTTTTTAAGATTTCATTTCCAATTTGTCTGTATACTCGTCTTGCAACCAAAATCGAAAATCTTAAAAAAAATGGAATTTTTTTAATTGATATAAAAGAATTATTATAAAATTTGTCAGCGATTTTTAGAATTCTTTTTATTTCATCAAAATTCTTTTTTATATAAAACCTATTATTGCTTTCATCTTCAATAACATCTCTTGAAATATTAGTTAATTGCATTGCAATACCTAAGTCAATCGCTCCTAAAAGTGCTGATCTTTCTTTGACATTTAAAATTTTTGCCATCATTAATCCAACTGTTCCAGCCACTCTATATGAATAAACATATAGATCTTTGTCAGTGTTGATTTCTACTTTTGATTTTATATCGGCCTCGACGCCATCGAATAAATCATCAATTATTTTTTGTGATATTCCAAATTTATTTATTAAAGCCCACATATTTTTAATTATTTGGTTATTTTCATTTTTTAATTTGAAATCTTCTTTGAAAGTATTGAAATTTTTTAATTTCGTATCAAGATCACCTTTTTCATCTGCTATATTGTCTAAGTATCTGCAAAAATCGTACAAATTAGAGCAATCAGAGTAGACTTGTTTTGGTAAAAAGAAACCTGCCCAATTAAAAGATTTAGCGTATATCGACAAATAATTTTGTTCATTCATTACAAAATTTTATCTAAGACCTTTGCGGATGATAGAACCCCTGGAACACCAGCTCCAGGATGAGTGCCTGCTCCAACAAAATATAAACCGTCATAAACCTCAGATTTGTTATGAAATCTAAAGTATGCTGATTGAGAAAATTTGGGCTGAATTGAAAAACCCGAGCCATATTTTGTATTTAATTCATTTTCAAAATAATCAGGGGTTAAATAAAAATCATCTACAATATTTTCTCTTAAATTTGGTAATAAACTTTTTTCCATTTTATCTATTACAAGTTTTTTTAGATTCTCACCTTCGACTGACCAGTCTATTCTTGATTTATTATTAGGTACAGGCACCAATACATAAAAGCAATCGTGGTCTTTTGGTGCCATACTCGAGTCAGTCGCGGTAGGCCTATGTAGATAGTAGCTTATATCGCTATTTAATTTTTTGTTTACAAATATATCATCCAAGTGTTCTTTGTACTTATCGCCAAACTTTATAGTATGGTGTTCAACATTTTCGTATTTTTTCTTTGTTCCAAAATAATAAACAAACAATCCCATTGAATATTCCATTCTATTTATCTTCCAATTAAATAAGGTGTTATATTTTTGATTATTTAGCATTTTTGAATAAACACCGGGAGGATCTGCATTACAAACTACGTTATCTGCTTTAATTTCCTCATCTTCACTTGTCACAACACCGACAACTCTTTTATTTTCTGTAAGCAAGTTTTTAACTTCTTTACCTTTAATAATTGTAACATCTTCTTCTAACATCAATTTCTCAAAACCTTTTATGATTTGTCCCGTTCCACCCATAGAATAATGAATTCCCCATTTTTTTTCTAAATACAAAATTAATCCATATATAGAGGTTGTAGTAAAAGGGTTCCCACCCACCAATAATGGGTGCATACTAAATAGCCTTCTTAGTTTTTCATTTTCAATAAAACCACTAACCAAAGAATAAACAGATTTATAACTTTTTAAACTTAGCAATGCAGGAATTTGCTTAAACATAAATGAAGGTTTATCAAATGGCACATCTGATAATTCTGAATAACCCTTATCAAATATTTTTTTTGTAAATTTAAGTAAATTTCTGTAACCCACAACATCTTTATGATTAATTGTTGCAATCTGTTCTTCCATTTTCTTTTCATCAGCTGAATAATCAAAATGGCTTCCATCTTCAAAAACAAATCTGTACCAAGTATCCAAATCTTTTATTTTTATGTAATCATCTGGATTTTTATTAAAAAGTTTAAAAATTTCATAAATTAAATATGGAGCGGTTATTACAGTTGGTCCACCATCATAAGTGAACCCATTACTTTTAAATACTCTCGCTCTTCCACCTAAATCTTTTTGTTTTTCAATTAAAGTGACTTTATGGCCTTTTGCCCGAAGTCTAAGAGCTGCTGCTATGCCACCAAAACCTGATCCAATTACAATTGAATTCATATTCCTTAATTTACATTATTTTTATAAAATTTGATAAACTATCTTAGTTTAAGAACTGATTTTCTTTAATTCTGTCTTCGTTTCTTCAAGATTTTTATTAAACAAATTGTCAAGTTTAGACTTATCAACAGATGTTGTAATAATTTTTTTCACAGATTCTACAGCAATGTTAATTGATGTATCTTTAATTTCTTTAATGGCATTATCCTTCATTTGAGAGATTTTAGTTTCTGCTAGACTTTTCTTTAGTTCAGTTGATTTATGGAATTTGTCATTCATTTCAATTACAAATCTTTCAGTTTCATCTTTTGACTGCTGCATAATCTTTTCACTCTCAATTTTTGCAGTATCTAGCTTCTTTTGCGCCTCATCCAATAGTCGTTTAGATTCAGCTCGGAGTTTTTCACTTTCATCAATTTCATTTTTGATATCAGTAATCATTTTGCTCAATAAATTGTTAACATTTTGCGGAACTTTTAAATAAATTAGCGCTCCAAAAAATATTACAAAAGAAACTGCTACCCAAAATGTTGCATCAAATGCCATTATGTTTTTCCATTTCTTTTTTAGAAAGATCTTCAACTATGGCTGAAAGACTACTTTTATTTATATCTTCACCAATTAATTGTTTAATTAGATCGGAGGATGTCTCAATTGCAATTTTAGTAACTTTCTCTTGAGAAGTTTTTTTTAATTGGTCTATTTCTTCTTCAGCTTTTATTATTTCTTTTTCGATATCCTTTTCTAAAGATAATCTTTTATTGTTTATATCGTCCAAAACTTTTTGTCTTTCACTATTAAAGAAGTTTTTTGCTTCGACTTTTGTATCATTGATAATTTTATCAAATTCTTTAACTTTTTTTTCAGTTTCTTCCCTTTGCTTGTCTGCAGTTTCGATATTCTCTAAGATTTGTGATTTTCTGGTTTCAAGATTGTTACTAATTTTTGGTAGTATGAACTTAGATAAAATTATAAACAATAATCCAAAAGTAAGTACTAACCAAAAAATTTGAGATATCCAAAACTCGGGATTAAGCTGGGGCATACCTCCACTCTCAGCGCTTTGAGCGCTATAAGTAAAGATAAGACTTAAAGCTAGAAATTGAAAAATTATCTTTTTCAACATTAATTAAAACGCGAAAAGAATAATTAATGCAACAACTAATCCAAATAAACCAGTCGCTTCCGCTAATGCAAAGCCTAATAGCAAGTTTGGAAACTGCTTTTGAGCTGCAGATGGATTTCTCATTGCACCTGAAAGATAATTTCCAAAAATTATCCCAATTCCAACTCCTGCTCCTGCAAGTGCAATTGCTGCTAGTCCTGCTCCTATCATTTTTGCTGCTTCTAATTCCATTATATCCTCCTTATGTTAATTAATGGTGTAAATTTAATGCATCATTCAAATAGATACATGTTAAAATTGCAAATACATATGCTTGAAGAAAAGCAACTAATATCTCCAAACCTGTTAATGCAACTGAAAAACCTAGTGGTAGCCAGCCTCCAACAATTCCTAAGCTAACTACGAAACCTCCAAAAACTTTCATCATCGTATGGCCTGCCATCATATTTGCAAACAATCTAACTGATAAACTAATTGGCCTACTTAAGTATGAAATTATTTCTATAACAACTATTAATGGCAATAAAACCATTGGAACTCCACTTGGTACAAAAAGTTTTAGATATCCAAGTCCATGTTTAATAAATCCAATTATTGTTACTCCTACAAATATAAATGCAGCTAATACAAAAGTTACAATGATGTGGCTAGTGACAGTAAAAGAGTATGGTATCATCCCAAACATGTTACAAAATAAAACAAACATGAATAAAGAAAATATGAAAGAAAAGTAAGGCTTAGCTTTTGATCCTGCTGTATCACTTATCATTTTTGAAATAAAAGAGTAACTGAGTTCTGCAAGTAATTGAATTTTATTTGGTATAATTGATTTTTTTGTTCCTAAATTAAAAATAATTAATATTGCTAGTGAACTTATGACCATAAACAAACTCGCGTTTGTGAATGAAATGTCTATGTTATTTATTTTAATTTCTGGACCAATTCGGTAAACGTTGAATTGGTACATTGGATTTGCTGCCATTTGCCTACTATTTTTGCATTTTTTTTGCTGATCTAATAACGTTCATAATTCCAGCTACTACACCAATAAAAAAAAATATTAAAATTAACCAGGGTTTAGTACCAAACCAATTGTCTAAAATAAACCCAATAATTGTCCCAACAGCCACTGCAGATACCAATTCCGTGCTCATTTTGAAGGCTGATCCCATACTTGAGCCTTTATTTCCCTCTTCAGATTTTTTGTCTTTATCGGTTTTATTTTTTGCAATTTTTAGGCGAGTTTTAAACTGGTCTTCATCCATTATTAAGCAACCATACTCTCTGCTTTTTGAAGATCTACAGCAACTAGTTGGCTAATTCCTTTTTCTGGCATTGTTACACCATATAGTCTGTCCATTTTAGACATGGTTAAAGCGTGGTGAGTTACAATAATAAATCTTGTAGATGTGATTTTAGTTAGTTCCGTCAAAAGACTGCAAAATCTTGTTACATTCGCATCATCGAGAGGTGCGTCTACTTCATCGAGAACACATATTGGAGCTGGATTAGTAAGAAACACCGCAAAGATTAATGATAAAGCAGTCAGGGCTTGTTCACCTCCTGATAATAAAGTTATTGATTGCAATCTTTTTCCTGGTGGACTTACCAACATTTCTAATCCTGCATCTAAAGGATCATCAGAGTCTACTAGCTCTAGTTTTGCATTACCTCCATTAAAGAGTTTGGTATAAACTTCATTGAACTTTCTATTCACTTTTTCAAAAGCATCTAGAAGTCTTTCCCTACCTTTCTGATTGAGTTCAGTAATACTTTCTTTTAATTTTATAATTGCAGTTACTAAATCTTGTCTATCTTTTTCCATTTTTTTAATTTCATCTTCATATTTTGAAGTTTCTTCATCTGCTCTTAAGTTGACTGAGCCTAATTTTTCTCTTTCCCTTTTTCTTTCATCAAGCAATTCCTCTTGTGTTACTGTATCTGGATATTCAGATGCATCTTTTAAATTTGAAAAATTTAGTATCTCTTCTTCTTTTAAATTAAGTTCCGTTGATACTCTTTCTAATAAATCATTTCTTCTTTTATTCAAACCATCGATTGTTGCTCCAGAGCTAGCTTTTCGCTCTCTTATTTCAATAGACTCTTCCTTTGTTGTATTAAGATTGCTTCTTAATTCATTAATCTCTTTATCTAGTTCATCTATTAATATTTCATTATCACTTTTTTCTTTTTCAGAAATTCTTAAATTTTCTGATATTTGCCCTTTTCTTTCAGCTTGTGTTTGAGGTTGTTTTTCTAGGTCATCCAATTTTTTTTGTTGAGTATCTTTTCTACTATTTAATTCATTAACCATTTTTTCAGAATTTACTAATAAGTTTTTCCAACTTTCTATTTCTTGATCAATTATTTTAATTCTTTCACTTCTCTTGATTGATTCTTTTTTAATATTTTGATTTGCACTAAACGCTTCAGCATATTCTTCCTGTAGACTTTTGATTTCTTCGTTTTTCTTAGTTACTGTTACCGCTAAATCGTCATCATGCATTTCATTAATTTTCATTTTTAAAAATGAAAGATTTATTTTGCATTCATCTATTAAATTAGTTGCACCATTAATATTGTTCTTTGAGAGCATTTCTTTTGCTTTTTCTAATTGCTCACTTGCTAAATCGATAGTTTCTGAATTCTTTTTTAGAGTATCAAGGTTTAGATTTTCTAGTATTCTCTCTAACTTATCTTGCTCATCTTTTAATTTACCTTTTGCATTTACCAAATCTAAACCTGACAATTTTTCAGTTTCATAATATTTTGAGTCAACTGTAATTAAATTTTCTTTTTCTTCTCTAAGTCTTTTTTCATTAGAGTTTGCATCAATGATTATGCTTTTTTCTCTAACAATATCCTCATCTATTACACTTAAAGCCTTTCTAATTGATTGTATTTCATCATTAACCCTGTCTTTTTCTTCATCTAAGCTCTTTAACTCTAAATTTAATCTTTGTATTTTTGACAAGTTTTCTTGATTTTTTTCTCTTATAGGATTTACATTTTTATTCTTTTCAATAATTTTCATGCTTAAATCCTCTAATTTATCATTGAAGGACTTAACTTGATCATCAGCCTCGTTATTGATCTCGTTTTCTACTTTAATTTCATTATCAATTTCTAAAAGACGTAAATAATATAAACCTGCCTCAACTTTTTTTATTTCTTCAGAAATAGATTTATATTTTGCAGCCTCTTCAGCTTGTTTTTGCAAATTTGCTAATTGTCTTTCCTGTTGTCTTCTTAATTCATCTGCCCTTTTTAAATTATTTTCTGCAGCGCCTAATCGTAATTCTGCTTCGTGTCTTCTAACATGTAAACCTGCTATACCAGCTGCTTCTTCTAAGATAGCTCTTCGATCAGAAGGTTTAGCCGTGACCAATGCTCCAATTCTACCTTGACTAATAATCGAAGGTGAATGAGCACCTGTTGATAAATCTGCAAAAAACATCTGAGCATCTTTAGCTCTAACTTCTTTCCCATTTATATAAAATTTTGAGCCTTTATCTTTTTCTATTTTTCTTCTTATTTCAATTTCATCGAGCTCATTATATTGTAGAGGACCATCTTTATTGTCATTTGATAAGCTCACTAAAACTTCTGCAATATTTTTTGATGGTTTGTTTGAAGTTCCGGAAAATATAACGTCTTCCATTCCTGAACCTCTCATACTTTTTGCTGATGTCTCACCCATACACCATCGCAATGACTCCACTATATTTGATTTGCCACAACCGTTTGGACCAACTATCCCAGTTAAACCTTCTTCGATCAGGAAATTAGTTTTTTCAGCAAAAGACTTAAATCCATTTAGTTGGATTTTTTTAAATTCCATTCACTGACTTATATCAGTTTTTCAATGTATTTTTTTAATTTTTTGTAGTTTGAGTGATTTTCAAACTTTTTTCCGTTAATTATGACTGTAGGAGTAGCATTCACTTTATACTTTTTAACACCTTCGATTCGGTCTTCTAAAATATGATCCTCTATTTTTTTATCCGCCAAGCACTTATCAAAATCAAGATTATATTCAGTATTATCAATAAATTTTTTCATTGCTTGATTTGCCTCTAATTCATTTTTCCCTTTTATCCACTTATCTTGATTTAAATATAAATGATGCAAAATTTCATGCTCACCATCATTTCTACAATGCGCTAATTTAGTTGCATTAAATGCAATGATGTCTAATGGAAAGCTTTTAAATTCTATTGAAATCAATCCTTTATCAATAAAATCTTCTTTTAATTTAGGATATATATTTTTATGAAAATTTGCACAATGACTACAAGTTAAAGATTCAAAAACCATTAACTTAACTTTTGAGTCTGCACTTCCAACTAAAATTGGTTTAACTTCAGAATTAGCATTGATGAAATTAAAAAAAATTAAAATTGAGATAAAAATTATTTTTTTCATTTTATTTTAAAATGTTTACTTAGCTCTAAAAGTGAATTTTTTATTTTGTCATTTTTAATATTATTTATGCTCTTTATATGTTTATTTTTTGTCGCATTAATAGCTGTATTTTTATGGCTTTCTTCAATTTTTCCATCAAATGTATTCAATTTAATGTCATCTAAAACATGATAGCCAAAAAAAATATTAATTTTTTTTATTATTTCTTTTTTAGAATACTCAACTTCAACTTCATTTCCCCTCTTTACTAAAATATTTAAACGACTACCCGATAACTTATTTGAACTTTTGTATGATTTAGGAAAGCTTACTTTAAATAAATCTTTACCTACTAAATATTTCCAATTGTCTAAAGTTTCGTTATAAATTTTACCTTTTTTACTAATTATTCTTTTTGCTTCTGTGGGTAAAGTATCTTTAAAAGATCTTAAACCTTGAATGGAATTATATCTCTGCTTAGTATTATGTTTTTGACTCATATGAATAATAAAAACATACCAAATAAAATTCTACATTGGTACGATAATAATAAAAGAATTTTACCTTGGAGAAAAAAAGTTTCTCAGAAACAAAAAGAATATTTTACGTTTGTTAGTGAATTTATGTTGCAGCAAACTCAAGTAAAAACTGTTATTCCTTATTTTGAAAAATTTGTAAAACAAATTCCAACCTTTCAATCATTAGCAGATGTTGATGAAAAAATCTTAATGAAACATTGGGAAGGCCTTGGTTATTATTCAAGAGCAAGAAATCTAAAAAAAAGTGCAATTAAAATTCTTAAAGATTTCAACGGTAAGTTGCCAAAATCTTATGAAAAGTTAATACAATTACCAGGTGTTGGTGAATATACATCTAAAGCAATAATGTCTATAGCATTTAACATTAAAACTATCCCTTTAGATGGAAATGTAGAGAGAATTCTTAAAAGAACTCTCTATTTAAAAAAGCAGAATGAAATATCTAAAATTTCTCTAAAAACAAAAATTAATTTTTTTGGACTGTCCGATCGTGCTAGTGATTACTCACAAGCAATTATGGAAATAGGTGCTTTAATTTGCAAACCAAAAAATCCAATTTGTAAAGAATGTCCATTAAGTAAAAATTGTATATCTTTAAAAAAAAATGATTTTGAGTTAACTAAAATTAATAAAGAAATAAAAACTAAATATTTTGAAGCGACTATCTACAAAAAACAAAATAATTATTTATTGGTTAAAAATGATAAATTTAAATTTTTAAAAAATATGCCAATTTTTCCAATGACTGAAGTTCGAGAAAGTAAGTATAATTATTCAAATAATAAAAAAATTAATATAAAATTATCTAATATGGAAATGAAAATTTTGATAAATAACTCGAAAAGACCACCAAAGATTAAAAATAAAATATTAATTAAAAAAGATAAATTAAGCTCAGAAATAATTCCATCATTTACTAAAAAAATATTTTATACCATCTCAAAATCTGAATGAAAAAAGTTGCAATTGTAGGAGCTGGTATATCTGGTTTGTATCTTGCAAATGAATTAAACAAAAATACTGAAATAGATTATAAAATCTTTGAAAAAAGAGATTACCTTAATTTAAACGAAGGTTATGGCATTCAACTTTCAGTTAATAGTATTAATTTGTTAAATAAAGTAGGATTTAAAAATATTTCAGCATCAGATGTTTATTATCCAACAAAAGTTAATTTTTTCCAGGCTAAAAATATTAAAAAGATTTGTGAAATTGATTTAAAGCAATTCAATAGTGTAAACGACCGTTACACAACACTTAAAAGATCAACATTAATAAAGTTTTTAATTGGCAATATACCTGAGGAAAAAATTCAATTTAAAGCCGATATTCAAAATATCGAATATAATAAAAAAATAAAGATTTCTTGGAATAATAAGAATGAAAGTTTCGATTATATAGTAATTGCAGACGGTGTTTTTTCAAAATTAAAATCTCAAATATCAAATAATCATTTAAACCCAATTTTTAATGGGAACATTGCTTTAAGGGCGAATTTAAAACAACATGAAAAAGATAATATTTCTGTTTATATGGGTTCAAATTTTCACTATGTAACTTATCCTGTAAATCAAAAACTCGAATATAATTTCGTTGCTATAATCAAAAAGAAACTAACTACTAAAGAAATTGAAGATAAAAATACTCTTAATTCTGAAACATTTATAAAATCTTTAAAAGATCTTATTTCAAAAAATTCTATTATAAATTTGGAGAGTTTAGTAAATTTAAAGTGTTTTCCTGTATTTGTGAGCACTGAATTACCCACACTAAAATATCAAAATACCTTTTTGAGTGGAGACGCTTTATTTGCTTTTCCACCTTCTTTTGCACAAGGTGCTTCTCAAAGTATTGAAACGGCAAATGGTATTTTAGAAAATATTACAAATTCAAATAATGTTTATAAAGATAAAATAAGTAAAATATTACTAGTAAACAAAAGATCTAAACTAAATCATTTTGCCTTCCATTTAACTAATCCAATAATAATATTAATTAGAAATATTGTTTTGAAATTTTTATCAAAAAATAAAAAATTTTTAGAGAGTTATCTTGGAAAAATTTATAGATAACTTAATTAACTTTGTTCTTAATTTGTTCTTATGGTATCTTATAACCGATTCGTTATGAAAAAATATAAAACAATTTATGCTGATCCACCTTGGAGATTTAAAAACTTCAGTGAAAAGGGCGAGGGTAGAAATGCAATATCTCATTATGATTGCTTAACTTTACTAGATTTGAAAAAACTCAACATAAAACGCTACGCTGATAAAGATTGTGCTTTGTTTATGTGGGTAACAGATCCAATGCTTGATCAAGGTATCCAGCTTATGCAAGATTGGGGATTTAAGTTTAAGACTGTTGCTTTTTATTGGGCAAAGACAAATACTAAAGTTGATTTAAAAAAATTATCGTCTGAAAAAGATTTTTTTACTGGTCTAGGTTATTGGACTAGAGCCAATTGTGAACAGTGTATTTTAGGTACAATAGGAAACCCTAAAAGAAAAAGTAAAGATGTAAAGAGGTTGATCATAGATAAAAGGAGAGAGCATAGCAGAAAGCCTGAACAAACTTATGATAGAATAGAAAAGTTGGTTGATGGACCCTATTTAGAACTGTTTGCCAGAAAAACAAAAAAAAATTGGGACTCTTGGGGAGATCAAGTTGGTCTGTTTGATAATAAAAACCAACAGGTAAATACTAGAAAAAGACCATCAAAATGGATTGAAACAAGAGAACAATTAAAATTAATTGGTTAATTCTTTACAAGCTTCTAATTTTATAATTTTAAATCTTCTTTTAAATTC
Source organism: uncultured Pelagibacteraceae bacterium (assembly GCA_902613065.1). Lineage (GTDB taxonomy): Bacteria > Pseudomonadota > Alphaproteobacteria > Pelagibacterales > Pelagibacteraceae > Pelagibacter. The sequence continues at coordinate 195,784 of CACMFU010000001.1, forward strand.
CTTGGCAAAATAATCGACAGCTAGGTCTATATTTTCTTTAAGATTTTTTGTTTTAAAATGTCTATTAAGATCATATCCCTTGACCTCAAATTTTCTATATTCAGGTGAGAATAGATCAATACCCATATGGGAAATTACATAACTTCTTGCTTTTTTAATTTCTAATTTTTGTATTCTTTCCCCATAGCTTTTAAGAAGCAATCTTACAGTGTACAAATCCTCAATAATCTTTTCTTGTTTACCACTATCATGCATTCCTCCTCCTCTTTTAATTTCATAACTAGAAATCGTTTTACTTTTAGAATCATAGGTCATTAGATCGATTTGAATTGACTCATCTTTCCCCCTTCTTTTTTGTGCTTTTCCATAGGGTAAGCTATTTTCTAAAATATCACTATCGTGCTTACTTGTAGATGCTATAGTTTTTGCTTCTCTAGAAACTTTAAACTCATTTTTACCAATATCTAAAACTTTTAGATGAGGACATAAAATTTTTACAGAATTTGTATATAGTACATCAATTAGTTGTCCTGACATTATTGTAGCTGTATGAAGAACATAAGCCATCCTTGCTTCTGCATCAGAATATAGTGGGTCAACGTTTCCCACTCTTTCTTTTTTCTTAACTTTTAAATTCCATTTTTTATCTGAGAAAAGGTTATTTAATTTTTCATCTACAATCTTTTTGATATGAGAGTCTAAGCTCATAAATAATCAAAATTTATTTTTTAAAAATCTTTCTCTTAAGTTATTTATTGGATGAATTGACCCATTTTTATTGTAATGCCAGTAAGTCCATCCATTACAGCTTTCAGCACCCAAGATTGTAGCTGCTACTTTATGGATTGAACCTTCAGTGTTTGCATATTTTATACTGCCATCAACTTTGATTTTTGCATTAATCCTTTTTTTATTGTCAAAAATAGTAGTACCTGGCTTAATTATTCCCAATTCAACTAAAGATCCAAAAGGAATTCTTGGCTTAGATCTGCCGTTTTGCAAAGTATCTAAATGATCATCTTCTATAGGTTTTGCTTTCTTTAGTCTTTGTTCCGCAGCTTTAAAATAGGTTTTTTCTTTTTCAATTCCGTAATAATTTCTACCCAATTTTTTCGCAACTGTTGCTGTTGTTCCTGATCCTAAAAAAGGATCTAAAACTAAATCATTTTTATTTGTCGTTGCTAATAAAATTCTGTGAAGTAAAGCCTCAGGTTTTTGAGTAGAATGCACTTTTTTACCATTCCTTTTTAGTCTTTCAGAACCATTACAAATTGGCAATTCCCAGTTAGATCTCATTTGAAGATCGTCATTTAAACACTTTAAGGATTGATAATTAAAAGTGTATTTTGATTTTTCAGACTTAGATGCCCAAATTAAAGTTTCATGGGCATTCGTGAAACGTGTCCCTCTAAAATTTGGCATGGGGTTTTTTTTATTCCAAATGACGTCATTTAAAATCCAAAAACCCAAATTTTGAATTGCTGTTCCAACTCTAAAAATGTTATGGTAACTACCGATTACCCAGATAGCTCCGTCATTTTTTAAAATTCTTTTACATTCGCTTAACCATGAGTAAGTAAAGTCATCATATTTTTTAAAATTTTCAAATTGATCCCATTTATCATTTACTGCATTTACTTTAGATCTATCAGGTCTAGTTAATTCTTTTTTTAGTTGGAGGTTGTATGGAGGGTCTGCAAAAATCAAATCAAAAGTTTCATCAGGAATTTTTTTAAGCTCCTCTAAGCAATCTCCATTAATTAGTTTGTTTTTTAAGTTTAAATTCATTTTTTAAAAACAAATTAGACTCCAAAAAGATTCTTGGGTCAACCTAGGATTGAATTATCTATAATGGTTTTGTATGACTCGTCATGATGACAACTACATATTGTGTTTTTAAGTGAAAACTATTTTAATTTATTGATTGGTGAGAAGGTTTTTCTGTGATGCTTTGAAATTCCTAAAACTTTTATAGCTTCTAAATGCTGATTAGTGCCATATCCAAAATTTTTTTGCCAATTATAACCTATAAACTTTTTACCTAAATTTGAAATCATTTTATCACGTGTAACTTTTGCGATAATCGATGCCGCAGAAATAGATGGAATTTTTTGGTCTCCCTTAATAATAGATTTAAATTTGTAATTTTTTATCTGAGGCACTCTATTTCCATCAATTAAAACGTGCGAAGGCCTTTTCCTAAGTTTTTTTATTGCTCTTTTCATCGCTAATAAACTAGCATTTAATATGTTTAAATTTTCTATTTCTTTTAAAGATGCCTTACCAACTGCCCAAATAGAATTTTTTTTTATATATTTAGCTAAAGATTGCCTCTGAATTTTGTTAAGTTTTTTTGAATCTTTAAGAATTTTTCTATTAATTTCTTTATTTAATATAACAGCCGCTGCATAAACTGGTCCTACAAGGCTTCCTCTTCCAACTTCATCAACACCAGCAATAATTTTTTTCATATAAAATATTATTAAAAATTTAAATCTCTAAACCAGTTTCATCTATTTTTTTTCTAATTTCTTTAAGATCGGCCCAAGAATATTTTTTTTGCTCTGCTTGTCTTAGTAGATATGCTGGGTGAAAAGTTATCATTGTTAAATATGTTTTATTATTAATTATTACTTCTTTCCATTTTCCTCTTTCTTTAGAGATTTTAATTTTATTCCCGAAGAGCGCTTCCATTGCTGTGCTTCCCATTAAAATAAGTATTTCTGGATTTATAATCGAAATATGTTTTCTTAAATATTCAGAGTATCTATTTATTTCTGATATTTCAGGCTTTCGGTTATTTGGAGGTCTATAATTTACAACATTAGTAATATAAACGTTAGTTCTATCTAAATTAATAGCTTTTAACATTTTATTTAAAAGCATTCCTGCATCACCAACAAAAGGTTTTCCTAATTCATCTTCTTTTTGTCCAGGTCCTTCACCCACAATCATTATTTTTGAAGATGAATTTCCATCACTGAAAACAAGATTTTTTGCACTTTTTTTTAGTTCACAATCTTCAATCTTTTCTATTTCAACTCTAAGTTTTGCTAATTCTTCAGATTTATCCTCATTAGGAGCATTATTTTTAAATCTATTTATTGGCTCATCACTAAATTCATACTCAATACCTAGTTCGTTCAATAAATCATTATCAAATATGTCATTTTGATTTTTTTCATTTAAAGTCATAAAGTAAAAAATGTTCTTAAAAATTTTTTGTTTTATAATATTAATTCTATACCAAACAAATCTCTATTCAAAAGCCGCGAATGAAAAAGAATTCAACCAGAAGTATCTATCAAATTATCTTTCAGCATTATTATCATTTGATAACCAGAAAAATAAAGATGCTCTTAAGTTTTTTGAAAATTCAAAAATATTAATTCAATCACATGATAGTTTTTTGCAAGAATATGTATTTTCTTTACTTTTGGATGGACAGGTTAAAAAAGCAATTAAACAAGTAAAATATTCTAATTCCTCAATAGGAGGAGATTTTTTTGAAGGAAATTTATTATTAATTTTAGATAGCATTAAGAAGAAAAAGTTTAAACAAGCGGCTTTGAAGTTAAAAAAATTGGAAAAGTTCAAAGAGGACGACTCATACAAATTTATAATTTATTCTAGCTTAAAAAGTTACATTGATCTTTTTATATATAAAAAATCTGACATTGTTGAGCAATTTGGAAAATTAGATTTGATAAACATGGCTTTTCAAAATTGTTATTTGAATTCCAAAAAAACTGAGCCTTATTTTTTAAATTTAATTAACGATCCTCAAAGTGATTACTCTAGATATACTTTTTTTTATTTGAGTAACGAAGTGTCTAATAATGACTTTGCAACAGTAGATAATTTTGCTGATACAATAGATCCTTTAAGAAGTAGTTTGCTTATTTCTCAAGTAAAAAAATGGATAGATGAAAAAAAATATAAAAAATTAACGCAGCATTTTTCATGTCAAAATGAGAATGATATTTTGGCAGAATTCTTTTTCCTTATATCTAATTTTTATTCATCTCAAAGTAGATTTGATTATTCAAACATATATTTAAATATTTCAAATTATTTAAATCCAAAATTTTATTTTAATTTATCACTAATAGCTGAAAACTATCAGTCTAATAATAATTATCATTTAGCAAAAAAAACTTTCGAAAAATTTGATGATAAGGATGAAATATTTTTTTGGTACAAAACAAAGAAGATTGCAAGAATAATAGCAGAGGAAGAAAATTATGATGCAAGTTTGAATTATATATTAAAAAATCTTGAAAAATTTAATAATAAATCGACAAAGATGATTTATGATTTGGCAAATATTTACAAAAACTTTAAAAAATATGATGAGGCTATAAGCTATTATACTTTGGCCTTAAAAAATTTGGATAAAAATTCTATGGCTTATGCAGATGTTCTTTATCGTAGAGGTGGAGCGTATGAAAGATTAAAAAATTATGATTTGGCGGATAAGGATTTGCTAAAATCAATTAAAATTAGACCTAACGAACCGTATACACTTAATTATCTTGCTTATAGCTGGTTAGAAAGAGGATATAAAATTGAAGAAGCAATAGAAATGTTAAATCAAGCTTACAAAGGTAAAGAAGAAGACCCTTACATAACAGACTCAGTTGGTTGGGGTTACTATTTGACGGGAAATTATATTGAAGCAGAAAAATATTTAAGAAAAGCTGTTGAATTGTTACCAAGCGATCCTGTTGCAAGTGATCATTATGGAGATGTTCTTTGGCAACTAAATAGAAAAATCCAAGCTAATTATTTTTGGAAAAGTGCTTTAAATAGCGATGAAGCAGATGAAGAATTAAAAATTAAAGTTAAGGAAAAATTATATAATGGCTTAAACAATAATTCTTAAATGAAGTTTAATAAAATAAAATCATTTGCAAAAGTAAACCTAACTTTAAAAATTCTAAATAAATACTCAAATGGTTATCATAAAATTGAAAGTTTAATATCTAAGATCAATTTGGCTGATGAGATTTTAATAAAAGAGATACAAGGTTCAAAAAATAGAATATCTTTTAGTGGGAAATTTTCCTCAAATATTTCAAATACAAATACAATTTCAAAACTACTAAAAATCTTAAATAATCAAAATTATATTCAAAATAAAAAATTCAATATCAAAATAAAAAAAAATATACCCCAATCCTCTGGTATGGGAGGAGGATCAATGAATGCAGCATCCATTTTGAACTATTTATTTAAAAAAAGAATAATTAAAATTACAAAAAATAATTTAATAAAAATTGCAAATAAAGTTGGTTCAGATGTAATTTTGGGTCTTTATGAGAGTCCAATGATCCTACAAGGGAAAAATATAAGTAAAATTAATAAAAAATTATATTTTCATTTATTAATAATTAAGCCTAATTTTGGATGTTCTACTAAGATGATTTATGCAAAACACAGAGGATTTTCAAAGAGCCTATTCAATAAATCAAACAAGATTGAAAGACAGGATTTATTAAAAGTTTCGAATAACGATTTAGAGAGAGCAGCCTTTAGTAGATATCCAATTTTAGGAAAGATCAAAAGTTACTTGCAAAATTTAGATAATATTTACTTTGCAAATATGACAGGTTCGGGTTCGACTATAATTGGTTATTTTTTAACCAAAAATGCGGCAATAAAAGCTCAAAAAAAATTAAAAAATAAATATAAAAACTATTGGTGTATTTACTCTAAAACTATATAAAGCTTTTTTTTTGTGTTATACGAAAAACATCTTGGGGTGTAGCCAAGTGGTAAGGCAGCGGTTTTTGGTACCGCCATTCCTAGGTTCGAATCCTAGCACCCCAGCCATTTATGAAAGCTTTACTTAAAAAAATTTTTCAAAACAAAAAAATTTCAAGCGATAAAGATCTCAAATTTCAAGATTTAAAAAATAATAAGGGAGTATATAAAATATTTGGTGCAATAAATAACTACAATGAAACTAGCGAGATTAGATATGTTGGTGGTTGTGTAAGAAAAATTTTAAATGATGAAAAAACAGATGATATCGATCTTGCAACTAATTTAACTCCTGATCAGGTTAAGCAATGCTTAGATAAAAACCAAATAAAGTTTTTTGAAACAGGAATTGAACATGGCACAATCACAGCGGTGATTGATGATCAAAATTTTGAAATTACAACATTAAGAAAAGATGTAAAAACAGATGGAAGGCATGCTGTCGTAGAGTATACAACTAATTGGAAGGAAGATTCATTAAGGAGAGATTTTTCAATAAATTCAATATATTCAGATTTAGATGGGAATTTGTATGATCCAAATTCTGGTCATAAAGATTTAAATGTTGGAATAATTAAATTTATAGGTGATCCAGAAACTAGAATAAAAGAAGATTATTTAAGAATTATTAGATACTTAAGATTTTATACTGAATATAGCAAAATCGATCATGAAATTAATATAATAAAAATCATTAAAAAAAATATAGAGGGTTTAGGAAAAATATCAAAAGAAAGACAATTCAATGAATTAAAAAAAATTCTCAAATTGGATAACTTTTTAAAGTTATTTAAAAATAAAACCTCTTGTGAATTATTTTCATTAATTTTCCCTCAATTAAAAAATTTTAAAAAATTGAGCAAGTTATCAAAACCACAAGAAAAGATATTGAAAAATAAAAGTTTAAATTTCGTAATTTCTTTTCTTGTAATCGATGAAACCGACAATTCTGACTATTTTGTATATAAATATAATTTACCTAATGAATTAAAAGATAAAATTAATTTTCTAAAAAATAATTCGCTAAATAAAGATAGTACTAAAATTTTTAACAAGAAATATTTACAAAAAATATTTTATTATGAGGGTAAATCTAGCACAATCGATTTAATTGATTTCAATTTGTTATATTTAAAACAAAGTAAAAAACTTTCAGAATTAAAAACTTACTTTGAAAAATTAGATACACAAGAATTTCCAATAAAAGCTCAGTTATTAATAAATGATTATGGATTAAAGGAGGGAAGGGAGTTAGGTCAAAAATTAAAAAATTTAGAAATGAAATGGATTGAAAATAATTTTAATTTATCAAAAAAAGATATGGAAAAAGTTTTATCAAATTAAACGTATTTTACGTCTACAATCTCAAAATTTTTTGTCCCTGCTGGTGTATTTATCTCTACAAGATCGCCTTTATTTTTACCTATCAGGCCTTTTCCTATTGGTGATTGAAAATAAAGAAGCTTTTGTTTTAGATCTGCCTCGTCTTTACCAACAATTTTGTAATTTATTTTTTCATTTGTATCTAAATTTTGTAGGTAGACTGTTGATCCAAATATCACTTTTCCATCATTACTAATCTTGGTGATATCAATTACATTTGCTCTCGCAATTAAATCCTCAACTTCTTGAATTCTTCCCTCGTTATGTGATTGCTGTTCTTTTGCAGCATGATACTCAGCATTTTCCTTCAAATCTCCATGCGATCTTGCTTCAGCAATAGCTGCAACAATTTCGGGTCTCTTTTTTTCTTTCAAAAAAATTAATTCACTCTTTAATTTTTCTAATCCTTCAGTCGTAATTGGTTCTTTATCCATAATTTACCATTTAGCAGTTGGTGGCAATGACATAAGTATAGCTTCAACATTTCCACCAGTTTGTAAACCAAATTTTGTCCCCCTATCATGTAATAAATTAAATTCAACATATCTACCTCTTTTTTTGTATTGAATTTCTTTATCTTTAATTGACCATTTTAATTTATTTTTTTTCTCAATTATTTCGTTAGAAATGTTTTTGAAACTTATTCCTACTTCTCTAACAAAGGAAAAATCTTTTTCCCAATTTTTTTTTTTATAATCAAAAAAAATTCCGCCAATACCTCTTGGCTCCTTCCTATGCGGTAAATAAAAATATTCATCACACCATTTTTTATATTTTTTATAATAATTTTTGTTATGTTTATCACACGATTTTTTTAGTTCTGAATGAAACCAATTTTCTAATTTCTTATCTTTTATACAAGGTGTAACATCCATACCACCTCCAAACCAACCAAATGAAGTGACTATATACCTCGTATTAAAATGCATCGCAGGCACATGAGGATTTTTCATATGCATAACAACAGATATTCCAGATGCCCAAAATTTAGAGCTCTTTTTTGTACCTGGAACTTTATTTTTAAATTCGTTTGAAAATTTTCCATAAACTTCTGAAAAATTTACTCCAACTTTATCAAAAATTTTACCGTTTTCTAAAATTCTGTATTGTCCTCCACCTTCATCATTACTTTTACTTCTATTCCAATTTGTAATTTTAAATTTAATTTTATTGCTCTCTTTTTCCTCTATTTCTCTACAAAGTACTTCTTGCAAAGTTTTAAACCAATTTCTTGCTAATTTCTTTTTTATGTATTGATCCATTTAACCTAACTGTCTTATAAATTCTGAAGCACCTATGGCCACTGATATTGAAATGTTTAAAGATCTTTTATTTTTAAGCATCGGAATTTTAATTCTTTCATTAACCTTAGAATGCACATCTTCTGGAACGCCTGCACTTTCTCTGCCAAAGAGCAATATATCATCACGCTTAAATTTAAATTTTGTATAAATTTTGCTAGCTTTTGTCGTCATTAAAACTACTCTATTTTTACTATTTTCATCAAAGAATTCTTTAGGGCTCTTGTAAAATTTTATTTCACTGTAATCTAAATAATCCATAACAACTCTCTTGAACCTTTTATCGCTAAATAAAAACCCACAAGGTTCAATGATTTCTAAACTAGCCCCAAGGCAAGAACAAGTTCGAATTATTGAAGCTGTATTTTGAGGAATATCTGGCTGATATAAAGCTACTTTTGGACCGTGTTTTAAAGGTTTCTGTGTCATTGTTACCATAGAAATATCTCTTTTTTATTATATGAAATCATATATTACCAAAGATATAAAATATTAAAGATGTCAGACCAAAAAGACGAAAAAAAGACCAACAGAAGAGATTTCTTGTTTACCGCTACAGCCGCCGCTGGTGCAGTTGGAGTAGGTGCTGCTGTTTGGCCATTAGTAGACCAAATGAACCCAGATGCTTCTGTAAAAGCATTAGCAAGCACAGAAGTAGATGTGAGTTCAATGCAACCTGGACAGTCTTTAACAGTACTTTGGAGAGGTAAACCAGTTTTTATTAAAAGAAGAACTGAAGACGAAATTAAAAAAGCGAGAACAGTTGATATTAATGATCTTAAGCATCCTGAAAAAGACGAAGATAGAGCAAAAAATCCTGAATGGTTAGTGATGCTTGGAATTTGTACTCATCTTGGATGTGTACCATTAACAGATAAAGGTGATTATGATGGTTGGTTTTGTCCTTGCCATGGTTCTCATTATGATACATCTGGTAGAATTAGAAAAGGACCAGCTCCAACTAATATGGAGATACCTAAATACGAATTTGTAAACACTAACACGATTAAGATTGGATAAATATGAGTAATCACGAATACACACCTAGTTCAAAGTTTGGTAAATGGTTTAATGATAGATTGCCTTTGCTTACATTGGCAAATCACTTAACAGATTACCCTACACCAAAAAATTTAAATTACTGGTGGACTTTTGGTGGGATATTAACTTTTTGCTTAATTACCCAAATAGTTACAGGATTAGTTTTGGCTATGCACTATATTGCTCATGCAGATATGGCATTCAGCAGTGTCGAACATATAATGAGAGATGTAAATTATG
>CACMFU010000002.1 GCA_902613065.1 uncultured Pelagibacteraceae bacterium
TCACCCATCTTCAACAAATAGAATTAATAATATTACAAATTGGATAAACGAAATTATTATTAAATATCCGCCTATTGCTTAAGTGGTGAGCCCTGATGGACTCGAACCATCGACCCATTCCTTAAAAGGGAATTGCTCTACCAACTGAGCTAAGGGCCCCCAAGAAGCGTTTTTATATTGATTTTTTTTTATTAATCAATGTTAAAAATTTACAATTTCTTGATGTACTTATCGTGAAATTCATCAAAAGTACCATGTTTTATATTGTCTCTGATATTTCTCATTAAATCTTGATAAAAGTTGATGTTATTAAGGGTCAGAATCATTGAGGCCAACATTTCGTTGGTATTAAATAAATGATTTAAATAATTCTTAGAATATTTATTTAAATTGAACTTTGTGACACTTCTATCCAGTGGAGTATTATCATTTTTATATTTTGAGTTTCTAATTTGAATTTGTCCTTCCCATGTAAAAGCCAAGCCAGTTCTCCCCGATCTCGTTGGCATTACACAGTCAAACATATCAACACCTCTCTTAACTGCACCGAGTATATCAGATGGAGTACCAACACCCATTAAATATCTTGGTTTTTCTTTAGGCATATGATCTTTTATTCCATCAAGAACATCAAACATTTCATCTTGTGTTTCCCCTACTGCCAATCCTCCTAGAGCATATCCATTAAATCCAATATCGATAAGATTGTTTAAAGATTTGATTCTTAGATCATTAAATAATCCACCTTGTACAATTCCAAATAAACCTTTGTGGTCATTTATTCCAAATGCATCTTTTGATCTTTTTGCCCACTCTGATGATAATTCCATTGATTTTTTAATTTTATCATAATCTTTTGTATTTTTAGGGCATTCATCCATAACCATTACTATGTCTGAGTTCAAACCTTTTTGAATTCTTATGCTTTCTTCAGGGCTTAAAATAAAAGTTTTACCATCTATATGTGATTGAAAAATTGCACCTTTATCTCTATCGATTTTATTTAATTTTGACAGAGACATAACTTGAAAACCACCTGAGTCCGTTAAAATTGGTAAATCACAATTCATAAATTCATGAAGTCCTCCAACGCTTTCAATTCTTTCAACACCAGGCCTTATCATTAAATGATATGTATTTGATAAAATTATCTCACTACCTGTTTTTTTTATATCTTCTAAAAATACACCTTTAACAGTTGCTTGTGTACCAACAGGCATAAATGCAGGAGTGTTTATATTGCCTCTATGGGTCTCTATAACTCCTACTCTTGCATAATTTTGAGTATGATGAACATTAAAATTGAAATCTTTTAATGACATTCATTATTTAATTATTGAGATTTAAAACTAATAATTTTATCTGGATTTGAAACTGCTCCGTTATCTCCATCACCTTTTGTAATCATATCAACAAATTCCATTCCTTCTATTACTTTTCCAAAAACAGTATATTGTCTATCTAGGAAAGGTGCTGGTTTAAAACAAATAAAAAATTGACTATTGGCGCTATTAGGATCTGATGATCTTGCCATAGAAACAGTCCCTCTATCATGAGGAAGGTCATTAAATTCTTGATTTAAATCTGGTAAATCGGATCCACCTATACCTGCCCTTCTTAAATCGAAATCTTTAGAAGATGAATTTCCAAATTTTACATCACCTGTTTGTGCCATAAACCCATCAATTACTCTGTGAAAAACAACATTATCATATTGTCCTGAGTCTGCTAACTCTTGTATTCTTTTTACATGATTTGGTGCAACATCTGGGTACATTTCAATTTTTACATCACCATCTTTTAATTTTAAAATCATTATATTCTCCTTTGCTATTAAATTTGTTGATAAAAAAATAAAAAAAATAATTAAAATATTTAAAAATTTATTCATAAACCTCTTTCAATGATTTAATTGTACTTTTGGTCGTAAATTTTTTCAAATCACCATTATGCTGAGCGATTTCTTTAACAAACCTAGATGATATTATTTGATTTTCAACATCTGACATTAAAAAAATTGTCTCAACTTGATTATTAAGTTTTCTATTCATTCCAGCAAGTTGGAATTCGTACTCAAAATCAGAAACTGCTCTTAAGCCTCTTAAGATTATATTTGATTTATATTTTTTACAAAGGTCTGTTGTCAAAGTATTAAATTTTATAACATCAACTTTATTTTTTTTAAATTTCAGATCTTTGTAAAGAGCTCTTTTAACAATTTCTATTCTTTCATCTAATGAAAATAGGAAGTTTTTCTGATTTCCATCTGAAATACCTACAATTACTTTATCTACTATCTTAAGTGATTTTTTAATGACATCTATATGACCAAAAGTAATTGGATCAAAAGTTCCTGGATAGATAGCTATATTTTTCATTAAATAAGATTATCATCTAATTTAATAGCAGAAACTACTTTTTCATCCCCAGTCAGTTTAATTATTCTAACACCTTGCGTATTACGACCAGCTATTCTTATTTCTTTAACAGCTGTTCTTATTACTCTACCTTTATTTGTTGAAATTAATATTTGATCTCCTTCAAAAACAGGAAAAGATGAAGAAACATTCCCGTTTCTTTGTGAATTGACAATACCAATAATTCCCTTTCCTCCTCTATTTGTAACTCTATAATCATAGTGAGATGTTCTCTTACCATAACCATTTTCTGTAATAGACAGAATGAACTTTTCTTTAGCTTTAATTTCTGATTTTTGGTCTTTATTTTTTGCTTTCTTATTTGAATCATGATCAATAATAGACAAAGATACGATAGTATCATTTTCTGCTAAATTGATACCTCTTATACCTTTTGATGATCTACCTTTGAAAACTCTAAGTTTTTTTGATTCAAACCTAATGCATTTTCCTAATTTAGTACTTAAAATTATATCCTGATCATCTCTACAAATTTTAACACCAATAATTTTATCATTACCGTCAAGTTTCATTGCAATTTTACCTGAAGCATTAATTGAGGTAAAATCTTCAAGATTATTCTTTCTGATTTTACCTTCACTTGTTGCAAAAATGATATGCATGTCTTTTGTATCAACATCACTATCTGGAAACGGCATAATTGAACTAATTGATTGATGATTTTTTAAAGGAAGAATATTAAATAAAGACTTACCTTTTGATGCGGCTGACCCTTCTGGAATTTTCCAAGCTTTAACTTTGTATGCTAATCCTTCTGTAGAGAAAAATAGAACAGATGTGTGAGTATTTACTGATAATGTTTGTACTACAGAGTCTTCATCCCTTGTCTTAATGCCTGTTTTACCCTTTCCGCCTCTTTTCTGTTGTTTAACATTACTTAATGCACCTCTTTTAATGTATCCTTGTAAAGTAATTGTAATTATTACAGACTCTTTTTGAATAGTTTCTTCAATATTATAGTTTAAAACAGCATCTATAATCTGTGTTCTTCTCGGAGATGAAAATTTCTCTTTAATTTGAGATAACTCATTACTAATTACTTTTAATAGTTCGCTTTTTGAATTTATTATTTTTTTATACTTTGTAATCAATTCAGATAATTTTTTTATTTCTTCTTCAATTTCGTTAATTCCAAGAGCTGTTAATTTTTGTAATCTAAGTTCTAATATTGATGTAACCTGAGTTTCAGATAAATTATATGAACCTTTATAATTTTTACTATCAACTAATTTAATTAATTTTGCAGATTTTGCAATTTTCCATTTAGTTTTTATAAGAGTATTTTTTGCTTCCTCTGGATTTTTTGAAGATCTAATAATTTTTATTACTTTATCAATATTTTCTACACTAACAGATAAACCAAGTAATACATGAACACGGTCTTCGGCTTTTTTTAAATCATATTTAGTTTTTTTAATGACTACATCTTCTCTAAATTTTAAAAAGTTCTCTAAAAAATCTTTTAGTGAACATGTTTTAGGTTTGTTATCAACAATGGCTAATGAATTAAAACCGAATGAAGTTTCAATGGATGTATATTTATAAAGTTGTCTTTTTATTGTCTCGGGCTCAACGCTTCTTCTTAGATCGATAGCAACTCTTATACCTTCTCTATTGGATTCATCTCTAATGTCACTTATACCCTCAATCTTTTTATCTCTAACTAATTCTGCAATTTTTTCATTTAAGTTAGATTTGTTTACTTGATAAGGTATTGAAGTAATTACTAATCTATCTTTACCATTTTTAAGATTTTCTACATTTATTTCACCCCTAATTTTAAAAGAACCTCTGCCTGTTTTGTATCCTTCTCGAATAATATCTTTACCGATAATAACTCCTCCTGTTGGAAAATCAGGGCCAGGTATATGCTTCATTAACTCTTTAACTTTAATATCTTTATTTTTTATAAGCGCTAAAGTTCCATCAATAATTTCACCAAGATTATGTGGTGGTATACTAGTAGCCATACCAACAGCTATACCTCCAGCTCCATTTACTAAAAGATTAGGATATTGAGCTGGCAATACTGTAGGCTCTTGCTCAGTTTCGTCGTAATTACTTTTAAATGAGACAGTATTTTTTTCTATATCATCAATCAAAAATTGAGAAATTTTTGCAAGTTTGGTTTCTGTATACCTCATTGCTGCAGGTGGATCACCATCGATTGAACCAAAATTGCCCTGACCATCAATTAAAGGAACGCTCATTGAAAAATCTTGAACCATTCTAACCAAGGCATCATACACAGCTTGATCACCATGCGGATGATATTTACCAATTACGTCTCCAACAATTCTTGCAGATTTTCTAAATTGTTTTGACCAATCAAAACCACCTTTGTGCATTGCATATAAAATTCTTCTGTGAACAGGTTTAAGTCCGTCTCTTATGTCGGGTAATGCCCTACTAATTATTACGCTCATGGCGTAAGATAAATATGATGAACTCATTTCATCATACATTGAAATTGGTTTGATATTTAAATCTTTAGTTACTTCGTTTTTTTGCATTTATTTAGAAAGGGATATCATCGTCTAACTCGTTTTGAGCCATAGAACTATCATCAAAACTTTGTTTGTTATCTTGAGATGGAATTGAATTTTGATTTCCCCCACCTAACATTGTTAATGATGAATTGTATCCTTGAATTAAAATTTCAGTAGAATATTTATCCTGACCTGATTGTTCATCTTTCCATTTTCTAGTAGTGAGTTGTCCTTCAACGTATACTTGTGCTCCTTTTTTTAAATATTGTTGAACTACATTTACTAGTCCTTCATTGAAAACAACTACTCTATGCCATTCTGTTTTTTCCTTTTTTTCACCGGTATTTTTATCTTTCCATGATTGACTGGTAGCTAGGCTTAATCTTGCTACACTTTTACCGTTAACCATTTGTTTAACTTCTGGATCTGCGCCTAATCGACCGATTAAAAGTACTTTATTTAAGCTTCCTGCCATAATATTTATATATTTGAAATGTTATTTATAACATTAATAGGCTTGAATATTAATTTTATTAATCTAAAGCAACTAAAATTATGCTTAAAAAGATACTTATTAAGGGCGCAAAAGAGCACAATTTAAAGAATATTTCACTAGAGATTCCTAAAGACAAATTTGTTGTAATAACGGGTCTATCTGGGTCAGGAAAATCATCATTAGCATTTGATACTGTCTATGCCGAAGGTCAAAGACGATATGTTGAAAGTTTATCTGCATATGCAAGACAGTTTTTAGACAAAATGAAAAAACCAAATGTAGATTTAATCGAAGGTTTGAGTCCAGCAATTTCGATAGAACAAAAAAATACTTCGAAAAATCCAAGATCAACGGTTGCAACTGTAACCGAAATATACGATTACATGAGAGTACTTTATGCAAGAGCTGGAATACCATACTCTCCATTCACTGGTAAACCAATTACTTCACAAACTATTAGTCAAATTGTTGATAAGATTAAAGAATTACCAAAAAAATCTACAATATATTTATATGCTCCAGTCGTGCGAGGACGTAAGGGTGAATACAAAAAAGATATATTAGGATACAAAAAAAGAGGATTTAGAAAAATCAAAGTTGATGACCAATTGTATGATATTGAAAGTGTTCCAGAATTAAATAAAAAACTTAAACACGATATTTCAATCTTAGTTGATAGAATTGTAATAAATTCCTCTTTAGGAAACAGATTAGCCGAAAGTGTTGAAACGGCAGTTAATTTAGCAAATGGATTACTTTTTGTAGAATATGAAAATGAAACACTTCCAAAAAAATACAGAA
This sequence comes from uncultured Pelagibacteraceae bacterium, assembly GCA_902613065.1. GTDB lineage: Bacteria > Pseudomonadota > Alphaproteobacteria > Pelagibacterales > Pelagibacteraceae > Pelagibacter. The sequence goes on from CACMFU010000002.1 coordinate 6,225, forward strand.
AAATTGAAAAACTAATTTTTTCTACCAAATTTGCTTGTCCTGAAAGTGGTTTCACTATTGAAGAAATTGAACCAAGACTTTTTTCATTCAACAGTCCTTATGGAGCTTGTGAGGAATGTGAAGGTATTGGAATGAAACTAAATGTTGATCCAAATTTAGTTGTTCCAAATGAAAAAAAATCTATCGCAGATGGTGCAATCGAACCTTGGGCAAAATCTACATCAATGTATTACGCCCAAACATTGGCATCATTATCTAAACATTATGGTTTTTCATTAGATGATAAATGGTCAAAATTACCAAAAAAAATTAAGGATGTAATTTTGTATGGATCTGATGATGAAGAAATTAAATTTACTTATGACGATGGCTATGAGAAGTATTCACATAAAAAAACCTTTGAAGGTGTTGTCAATAATCTAGAGAGAAGATATTTAGAAACAGATAGTGATTGGAAAAGAGAAGAAATTGCTCAATATCAATCTGATACAAAATGTGAAAGATGCAATGGTTATCGATTAAAAGATGAAGCTCTGTGTGTTAAAATAAATGAATTAAACATAAGCCAAGTTACAGAAAAATCAATTTTTGATGCTAAGGAATGGTTTAGATCTTTAGAAGTTAAATTAGACAAAAGACAAATTAAAATTGCTCAACATATATTAAAAGAAATTAATGAACGTTTAGATTTTCTTTTAAATGTTGGTCTTGATTATTTAACTTTATCTAGAGAGTCTGGAACATTATCTGGCGGAGAAGCACAAAGGATTAGACTGGCTTCACAAATTGGATCAGGTTTAACTGGAGTTCTATACGTTTTAGATGAACCATCAATTGGTTTACATCAAAAAGATAATGTTAAGCTTATAGATGCATTAAAAAGATTAAGGGACTTAGGTAATACTGTTATTGTTGTTGAGCACGATACAGAAACAATGGAGAATGCAGATCATATAATAGATTTAGGACCTGAAGCTGGAAATAAAGGTGGAGAAATTGTTGCTGAAGGTACATATGAGCAAATTTTAAAAAATGATAAAAGTATTACTGGAAGATATTTATCAAATAAGAGTTTCATACCTATTCCAAAAAACAGAAGACTTGCAAAAAATGGTAGATTTTTAGAAATCAATGGTGCATCAGGAAATAATTTAAATAACGTAAATTTAAAAATACCTTTAGGTAATTTCACTTGTGTTACAGGTGTATCTGGAAGTGGTAAATCTACTTTGATACTACAAACTTTATACAATGCATTAAACCTTACTTTAAATAATAATAAGTCTAGAAAAATTCCTCAGCCGTTTAGAGGATTTAAAGGAATAGAATTAATTGATAAAGTTATAGATATTGATCAATCACCTATTGGTAGAACTCCTAGATCAAATCCTGCTACATATACTGGAGCTTTTGGTCCTATCAGAGACTGGTTTACCAATTTACCTGAAGCAAAAAGTAGAGGCTATAAACCTGGAAGATTTTCTTTCAATGTAAAGGGTGGAAGATGTGAAGCATGTGAAGGAGATGGTGTAATTACTTACGAAATGCACTTTCTTCCTGATGTTTACATAACATGCGATGAATGCAAGGGCACTAGATACAACAGAGAAACATTAGAGATTAAATTCAAAGATAAGAGTATTGCAGATGTTTTAAATATGACTGTTGATGAAGGATGTGAGTATTTTGAAAATATTTCAAACATCAAAACCAAACTTCTAACTTTAAAAAAAGTTGGTCTTGGCTACATAAAAATTGGTCAGCAAGCAACAACCCTATCTGGTGGAGAAGCTCAACGTATTAAACTTGCTAAAGAACTATCAAAAAGGTCTACAGGAAGAACAATGTATATATTAGACGAACCAACTACTGGATTGCATCAGCACGATATAAAAAAACTTTTGGAAATTTTACACACTTTTGTTGCAACGGGTAATTCAGTTGTAGTTATTGAGCATAATTTAGATGTTATTAAAACTGCCGATTATATTGTAGATATGGGGCCCGAGGGTGGTGTTAAAGGAGGAAATATTATTGCTGAAGGCAAACCCGAGGAAGTTGCAAAAGTAAAAGATAGCTATACAGGTAAATTTTTAAAGCCTTTATTAGATACGAAATTTAAAAAAACCGCTTAATCTTTATAGAAAAATAATATAAAATCACATTATAGATGACTTCGATATTACAATCATTATCAAAAACTGTTCATTTGTCATTGGCTATTGCAATACTACTATTCATTGGTCTTTACATCGGCAATGGTGGATTTGATTTTGATGTTTTATTTTGGAGCTGGTTATTAAGATATGTCCATGTCACTGTAAGTATTATGTGGATTGGTTTACTGTGGTATTTCAATTTTGTTCAAATTCCTAACATGGCTAAAATTCCAGACGAACAAAAACCAGCTATAGGCAAAGTTATAGCCCCTGCAGCATTATTTTGGTTTAGATGGGCAGCATTATTTACAATCATATCCGGATTACTATTAGCCTATTTTAATGGATACGTTCATCAAGCGATGACATTAGGAATTGGATCAGGTGGAGGAAAAAATACTGCAATAGGAATTGGAATGTGGTTAGGGTTAATAATGGCATTCAATGTTTGGTTTGTTATCTGGCCAAATCAAAAAAGAGCTTTAGGCATGGTTGAGTGTGAACCTGAAGTTAAAGCTAAATCAGCAAAGACTGCAATGCTGTTTTCTAGAACAAATACACTTTTATCATTACCAATGTTGTTAACAATGGTAGCAGCACAAAATCTTTATTAATTATTCTTTTTCTTCCTTAACAATTGTTCTTTGGCTAACTTTTAAAGAGACTAGTACTGGGTTTGCAATATAAATTGATGAGTAAGTTCCAAAAATTACTCCCAATATCATTGCTAAAGAAAATCCTTTTAATATTTCTCCGCCAAAAATAAATATAGATAAAAGTGCTAACAATGTAGTAACTGAAGTTATTATTGTTCGGGATAAAGTTTCATTTATTGAGATATTTGTTAATTCAAATATTTTAACATCTGCATATTTGCGCAAATTTTCTCTAACTCTATCGAATATTACAACTGTATCATTCATTGAATATCCAACTATTGTTAAAACAGCTGCTACGATAGAAAGATTGATTTCTAATGAAAATACAGAAAATACTCCCAATGTTATTATTACGTCATGAAATAACGCTAAAATGGCTCCAAGACTAAATTGCCACTCAAATCTGATCCAAATATATAAAAGCATAGCTGCCAAAGATAAAGCAATCGCTATTACCCCTGATCTCAAAAGTTCTGCACTAACTTTAGGTCCAACATTTTCTACTCTTCTAAAATCAACTGAACCTATAGAATTTGATAGCTTAGTTTTTATCTCTTCTATAAATTGTGGGTCATTTGAATTTTGTTTTTCAAACTTAATTACAAAATCAGTTTCATTTCCGAAGTTTTTCACAGAGACATCTCCAAGATTCATTTGATTAAAACTATCTCTTATTTTTGTAATATTAGCAGATGATTTGTCAGTCCTTAGCTCTATTAAAGTACCCCCTTTAAAATCAACACCAAAATTCAATCCTTTAAAAATTAAGAAAACTAAGGAAGCAATAATTAATATACCTGAAAGTATATTAAAACTTTTATAAAACTTGTTAAAATAGATTGTTTTCATTATATAAGTTTTTCCTTATGTTTATTTTTGATGACATAGTAAGCAGTAATCAAACGAGCAATGAAATATACTGAAAATAGTGTTGTAAGTATTCCAACTCCAAGAGTTATAGAAAATCCTTTAATTGGACCTGAACCCATGAAAAAAAGGATTACTGCAGCGATTAAAGTTGTAATATTGGCATCTAAAATTGTTGTTCGTGATTTTGTATAACCAGAATCAAAAGCTACAATTGAATTATTTTCATTTTTTAATTCTTCTTTAATTCTCTCAAAAATTAAAACATTTGCATCAACAGCCATACCTACTGTTAAAATAATACCTGCAATTCCAGGAAGTGTAAGAGTTGCCTCAAATAATGTTAGAATACCGACTAATAAAAATAAATTAGAAATTAAGGCTAAGTTAGCAATTAAGCCAAAAAATCTATATTTATAAAACATAAAGGCAACGACTAAGATAAATCCTATTATCAATGACATAATTCCTGCATTAATTGAGTCTTTTCCAAGGTCAGGACCTACAGTTCTTTCTTCGATAATATTAAGTGGAGCCGGCAAAGCACCTGATCTTAAAAGTAAAGCTAAATCTGTTGCTGATTGAAAGGTGAAATTACCAGATATCTGTCCATTTCCTCCAATAATTGGTTCTCTGACTTCAGGAGCACTAATAATTTTTCCATCCAAAACAATTGCTAACCTTTTTCCAACACCATTTGAAGTCGCTTTACCAAACTTTTTTGCTCCTACCCTATCTAAACTAAATGAAACAACTGTCTCATTAGTTTGATTATTCATAGTTGGCTTGGCATCCATAAGATTATCACCACTTAAAACAATTCGTTTACTAACAATGGCCTCACTAGAGCCATCCTCAAAAGAAAGTTTTTCTGTTCCAAATGATTCTTCAGAACTACTGGATATAAATTGGAATGTTAGGTTTGCTGTTTTACCTAATAAAGATTTAATTCTACCAGGATCGTCTAATCCTGGCAACTCAACAAGAATTCTATCATTACCTCTTTTTAAAATATTTGGCTCATTAGTTCCTACTTCATCAACTCTTCTTCTTACAATTTCAATTGCTTGATCTAATGAGGAATTTTTTAACAATACTAATCCATAGTCAGAAAATTCTAACTTGAATGAGGTATCCATGTTTTCAAAGTTAAATTGATGTGATTTATATTGTTGAAAATAAGGATTTATCTCACTTTTATCATCATCTAAAAGAGATTTAACATCTTCAATCTTAGAATTTTCAACATCGAATATAATTGACTTATCCTCAATTACAAAATTTCTAACCTTAATATCTTTATCTTTGAAAAATTTTTTAAACTCTAATACTTTACTTTGCAATCTTTGAGTAATGACTGGTTCGTTATCTATCTCTAACAATAAATAAGAACCACCTTGTAAATCTAATCCTAATTTTATATTTTTTGAGAAAAATTCATCATCAACTTTTGTAAAGTTGGAAATAGTAAAATATGAAATAATAAGTGTAAAAATTAAAACACTAAAAACTCTTAATTTAGAAAAATATAACACTTTAGGAAGTTATTATTTTTTTGGTTCAGCGTTAGTAACTAGTCCTTGTATTCCTGTAGCTCGAACAATTTCAACTTTAACATTATCAGCTATCATAACTTCTACTTTTTCATTATCGATAACTCGTTCTACAGTGCCAACGATACCGCCAGACGTAATAACTTTATCTCCACGCTTTAAAGCTTCAACCATAGCCTTGTGTTCTTTAACTTTCTTTTGCTGGGGTCTAATTAAGAAAAAGTAAAATATTACGAATATTAAAATTAGGGGTATAAATTGTCCAATTCCTGCGTCCATGTTAAGTCCTTAAAAAGTTAACGATTATTTATACCATATACTTTTAGAAGACAACTCTTAATTGATACCTATTTTCTCCATATTGTTCATATATGGTCTTAGTTTTTCAGGAATAATTATTGAACCATCCTCAGTTTGATAATTTTCTAATATCGCAATTAAAGTTCTACCAACGGCAAGTCCGCTCCCATTTAAAGTACCAACAAATTCATTTTCGTTATTATTATTTTTATATCTAGCTTTCATTCTTTTAGCCTGAAATGTTCCACATGAAGAACAGCTTGATATTTCTCTATATTTATTTTCAGATGGAAGCCAAACCTCTATGTCATAAGTTTTTTCTGCACTAAAACCCATATCACCAGTGCTTAAAATAATTTTCCTGTAAGGTAATTGTAAATCATCTAAAATTTTAGTTGCACAATTAGTCATTCTCTCTAGTTCCTCAATACATTTGTTATTTTCTACAATACTGACTAATTCAACTTTATAAAATTGATGTTGTCTAATCATGCCCTTGGTATCTTTACCATAACTTCCTGCTTCTTTTCTAAAACAAGGTGTTGATGCAACTAATCTCATTGGCAAAGATTTTAGATTTAATATCTGATTTTTAACCATATTAGTTAATATTACTTCTGCAGTAGGGATTAAAAACTTTCTATCATTTTTATCATCAAACTTAATTTCGAATTGATCATTTTCAAATTTGGGCAATTGACCAGTTCCAAACATAGTGTTGTCTGTAGCCATTAAAGGTGGAGAGATTTCAGTGTAGCCATTATTATTGACATGTGTATCAATCATAAAATTAGAAATTGCTCTTTCTAATGATGCTAATTTGTCTTTAACAAAAACAAATCTTGATCCAGTTGTTTTTGTTGCTAAATCAAAATCTAACATATTTAGTTTTTCACCAATTTCATAATGAGATTTTGGTTTAAAATTCATTTCTTTAATTTCACCAGATTTTACAACCTCTTTATTGCTATTTTCATCCTTACCTACGGGGACATCATTCAATGGTAAATTAGGAATATTACTTAATATCTGATCAAGTTGGTCTTTAACATTTTTTTGATTTTTACTTAAATCATCTATTTTATTTGAAATTTCTTTTGACTTTTCAAAAAGGGTTTCATCTTTAGATTTAGAAATAGATTTTTTTTCCATTTCTAATTTTTCTTTTTCTTGAATTAATTTTCTATTTTCTTCATCAAGATTTAATATTTGGTCAAAGTCTACATCAACGTTTCGATTTTTAATTGTATTTTTAAAATTATCGATATCTTTTCTAATATCCTTAATATTGTGCATTTCTCTCTTGAGCTTTCTTTTCGATAATATTTACAGAAAAAATTGATAATTCATATAAAATTAACAAAGGTATTGCTAAACCTATTTGCGTAATTGGATCTGGTGGAGTTAATATTGCAGCAGCAGCAAATATTATTACAACAAAATATTTTCTTCTTTCTCTTAAATAAGTTGAATTTACAACTCCTATTCTTGCAAGCAAACTTAATACAACTGGTAGCTGAAAACTTAATCCAAATGCAAAAATTAACTTCATCACAAGAGATAAGTATTCATTTACTTTAGCTTCTAACTGAATCGGTAAGCTAGTCCCAAGTCCCGCACTTTCAAATGATAAAAAGAATTTAAATGCTAGTGGCATAATTAGATAATAAACAAGCATACCTCCTAGTAAAAAAAGTATTGGTGTAATTACTAAGTAAGGCATAATTGCTTTCTTTTCATGTGTGTATAATCCTGGTGCAATAAATTTCCAAATTTGAATAAGGATATATGGACTGGTCACAAAGAAAGCAGCAAAAAAAGAAACTTTAAGATATGTTAAAAATGTTTCTTGAAGTGCGGTAAAGATTAATCTTCTATCAACATTATCATTCTTGACAGCATTAGCGTAAGGTTCAACTAAAAATCCATATATGTATTCAGAAAAATAGTAACAAACTACAAATAATACTGCTAAGAAGATAAATGAATGTATTAGTCTTTGTCTTAATTCGGTAAGATGACTTATAAAACCTGTTTCTTTTTTTTTAGCTGTCATCTTTAGGCTTGTCCTCTTTCATAATTTCAGTGTTTTTTTTTAATTCTTCTTTAATTGAAACATCCGTTATTTCTGTAACTTGATTTTGAACATCTGAAAAATATCTCTTAGCAGAACCTATCCATGATCCAACTTTTTTTAACATTACAGGAAAGTCTTTTGGTCCTACAACTATTATTGCAATAGATACTATTATTAATATTTCAAACCAGCCGATCTGTGGCATTGATTACTCTTTTTTGTCTGAGTCTTGATTTTCAGATATATTTTTTGGTTGGCTATCTTCTGTAGCATCTGTAGCCATACCCTTTTTAAAACTTTTAATTCCTTTAGCAACATCACCCATTAAACTAGAGATTTTACCTCTACCAAAAAGTAATACTACTAAAATTACTACAATTGCAATTTGCCAAAATCCTATACTCATAATTACTTATAACCTTATAATTTTAGTTTTAAAACTATTTTTTTATTTATCGTTATCGGTATTAAGAGTGCTATTAAGCATCTCATCTATATCAGAGTATATATTTTCCTTTTTATCCTCTTGTTTTTCTTTATAGAATTTGCCTGTTCCAAATATAGACGCATCTACACTAGATGTATCAATAAGACCTGCGGTTCCTAATTCATCAACGGTTGGAAGATCTGACAATTTTTGGAGATTGAAATGACTTAAAAAGTCATCTGTTGTTCCATATTGAATAGGTTTACCAGGGGCATCTTTTCGACCTTGAGGTCTAACCCAGTTCAATTCCATCAATATCTCAAGTGTATTATTTCCAAACGCAACTCCACGAATTTCTTCTATTTCAGCTCTAGTGACTGGTTGATGATAAACAATAATTGCAAGTGTTTCTATCGCAGCCTTTGATAATTTTTTTTCAACAGTTTTTTGTTGAGACATTAATGAGGATAAATTTGGTGAAGTTCTAAAAGACCATTTATTGGATATACATACTAAATTTATTCCACGATCAGAATAAAAATTCTGAAGTTTTAGTAAAGATTTTTCAACATCTGTCTTTTTTGAAATTTTATTTTCAATAGTTTCAATATTTAAAGGCTCTGCTGCTGCAAAAACAATAGCTTCTATTTCTTTATCAACATCACTTAATTTAGATGGAAATGATACAACATTATTTTTTTTTAATTTATTCATTAGATTTTTTTAATATATATATCCTCAAATAAATTATCTTGTTTAATAGATATATTGCCTTCTTTTGCAAGCTCTAAAGATCCAGCAAAAATTCCTGCATTACCTGTCTTACTTAAAGTTTTAGAATTTCTAAAATTTTTTGGTATTAGATCAGTCATATTTTTCCAATCATTTAAATTATTGTAAAACTCTTTTATGACTTTAATACCCTCTTCAGTAGTAAATACTGGTAGTTTTGGAATATTCATTCTCTGAAAATCTTTTGTCATTACGATATTTGAATACGTTTTTAATAATTCAAACAATGTTAATGAATATTGAGAATTATAAATTGATCTCATTCCACTTTTTGAACCTCTCATAAAAATATCTTTGCCTAATCTTTTTCTGCTCAACATCTGAGAAGACAATAATCTTATTAATTCTAGTTTTTTAAGTTGGAGCTTTAATTTCTCTGCTACTTCAAGAGCTTTAAATTCCTCTTCTTCTGTTTCTGGTAATAGTAGTTTAGATTTAAGATAAGTTAACCAAGTAGCCATTAGCAAATATTCTGAGGCTAATTCTAAATTTAAATTTTCAGTTTTTGTTATAAAATCATGAAATTGATCTGCTAATTTTGTGATTGATATATTTTCCAAATCAACTTTTTGTGATTTTGCCAAATCTAAAAGTATTTCTAATGATCCAGAGTAATTACTAAGATCAACATTAAATTCTAAAGAATCACTCATGGATTTAAATTTAACTTATTATTTGAATTAATTTAGAAGTTTTTTTTACAATAAAATCATCGATATAAGGTGAATTTTGACCTACCACATTCATTTCGCTCATTTTTCCATTGCAATGAAGCACCAAATTACAACCTGCACGAAAAGATTTAATAACGTTATTTTTTAAATTACCTTTAAGAGCACCCATTGAAATATCATCTGACATTAATATTCCCTTGAATGATATTTCTCTTCTAATCATTTTTATGATTTTTTTAGAATGTGATACGTTATTTATCGGATCAAGTTTCTTAAACAACAAGTGACCGGTCATACCTAAAACAGATTTTTTTGTGGTAAATGGAAAAAAATCATATTTTTTAAGATACTTTAGATCTTTGTCTATAACTGGTAATTTATAATGACTATCAACTTTAGCTAAACCATGACCTGGAAGATGTTTAATTACTGTACCAACCCTATTTTCGTGAAATTTTTCGATAGATATATCGCCAATTTTAGACAGAGTTTTTTTATCATTTGAATAGGATCGATCACCTATAATTTTATGAGACTTATTTCGTCTTAAATCCAATACGGGAACTGTATTAATATTAATACCAATAAGTCTTAACAAATAGGATATTTGCTTAACATAAACATTGAAATAAATATCAAATTTTTTTCTATCTTTTGAATATAAATCACCAAAATATTTTGCACTAAAAATGGAATTATCTATGAATTTTCTTAATCTACTTACTCTTCCACCTTCTTCATCAATTAGAATTGGATAATTAGAGTTTTTAAATATTTTTTTAATCGAACCAGTTAATTTTTGAACTTGATTGATTGTTTTTATATTTCTTGAAAAAAGGATTATTCCCCATGGCTTATATTTTTTTAAAAAACTTACTTCACTTTTTTTTAAATTATGTCCACTAATGCCACATATAAAAGCTCTAGTTCTTTTAATCATTATATAACAATTCCCAAAAAGAATATTTTTTTGTGTTTTTATTTTTGTATTCTACATATTCAATAATGTTGTCCGTGTCATTTTTAAGAATAAATAGATTATTTTCGTTAGATGATATTTTTTCATCAATACTTGAAACTGCTCTATATGATTTTTTATAATTATCGTCTGAAAAATAATATCTTAGAGTAAAAAATAGAAAGAAAAATATAATTATTAAATAAAATAGATATTTGAGCTCTTTTAGCATTACATTTTTTCAGGTGTATCAACACCTATAATATCCATTCCAGTTTTAATTGTTTTTGCAATAGATTTTAAAAATATTAGTTTTTCTATATTTATTGTTTTATCATCATTGATAAATCTTTTTTCAACATCATCTTTTCCCATATTCCAATAGGAATGAAACTGAGATGATAACTCATATAAATATACAGGGATTCTATGAGGTTCTAGTTTTTTAGTGGAAATTTCTACACATTTAGGCCATTCAGATATTTTTTTAAAAATTTCAATTTCTTCATTATTAAATTGCATATTATTATTTTCATTATCAATCTTGTCATCAATATTTTTATTTATATTTCTAAAAACCGATGAAATTCTAGCATAACAATATTGAACATAATAAAGCGGATTGTCTTTAGATTTTTCTTTTACTTTTGTAAAATCAAAATCTAATTCAGCATCATTACTTCTACTTAGCATAATAAATCTTGTTGCATCTTTTCCAACCTCAGAAATTAAATCTTCAACGGTAATGTAATCACCTTTTCTTTTAGACATTTTAAAAGGTTTGCCATCTTTTATTAACTTAACAAGTTGGCTTACTTTACAAATTAATTTATTTTTTTCTCCAGATAATGCTTCAACAACAGATGTAATTCTTTTTATATAACCCGCGTGATCCGCTCCTAAAATATTTATTAATTTATCAAAGTTTCTGTTTAGTTTTGTATTATGATACGCAACATCTCCAGCAAAATAAGTCCATGTGTTGTCAGATTTTTGTAATGCCCTATCCTTATCATCCCCAAAATCTGTTGATCTAAAAAGTAATTGATCTCTTTCTACCCAATTAGTTGTGTCTTCTCCTTCGGGAGCTTTGATTTTTCCTATATATACAAATTTATCTTTTTTAAGTTTCTCAATAACCTTATCAACCTCTTTATTTTCAACTATTTCAGTCTCACTCGTAAAATTATCATGAATAATTCCCAAATTATTTAAATTAGTCTTAATGAGTTTAAGTGACTCTGTAATTGCTAATTTAGTAAGTGTTAACTTTATTTTTTCATAATCATCAAATTGTAAATCTTTATTATTATCTATAATATGTTGGGCTATATCTTTGATGTATTCTCCTGGATATAAATCATCCTCATTTACTGGAAACGTTTGATTATCTAATTTTTCTTTTATTCTCAAATATACAGATCTAGTAAAATGTAAAATTTGATTACCATGATCATTTACATAATATTCTTTTACAACTTCTTGATTGTTAAATTTTAACAAATTAGAGATAACATCACCTAGAATAGCACCTCTACAATGACCAACGTGTAATGGTCCAGTAGGATTTGCAGACACGAATTCAATTAAATGCTTCTTTTTAGAGCCATTAAGAGCTGCACCAAAATTATTAAGGTTATTTATATTTAAGAGAAATGAAGTCCAAAACTCTTTTTTTAAAATAATATTTATAAATCCAGGCTTTGCTATTTCTATCTTCTCAATATTATTATCGTCTTTAAAAATAATATCTTTTAATTTTTCAGCAATTTTAATTGGTGGTTCATTATTTGTTTTAGATAAAACCATTGCAACATTAGTTGACAGATCGCACTTAAATTTTTTAGGAGGTATGTCTACGTTTATACCAGATAAACTTTCAGGTAATAAAATTAGCTTTTCTTCACTTGCTAATTTAATTTTATCTAAAATTTTATTTAGGTATTCCTCAAATATATTCATTTTGATGCTCTATATAATTGTATGGCGTACCTATCAGTCATACCAGAAATATAATCAGATATAGCTCTTTCTTTGTTAGTTTTTAAATATTTAGTTTTAATGTACTTTTTTGGTTTTTTGTTAATTACATTAAAAAGCTTTTTAATTATCTTTTTTCCTTCGTTATTTTTTTTTAGCACATCTTTATTATTGTACATAGTTATTCTAAGGAAATCTCTAATCTCATTTATAGTTATTTTTAATTTGTTGGAAAAATCAACAATTTGATTTTTTTTATTTGATACATCTTTTTTTGTAGATATTTTATTCACTAAAATGTTTCTTGTCGTTGTTTTTATTAAGTCTTGAACCATTAAATTTATAGAGTCTCTTATAGTTTGATATACAAGAATATCATTATTTTCACTCTTTAATTTATTTTTATATGATTTTAAAATTTCATCAAAAAAAGAGATTTGTTTAAGATCGTTTAACTTAAACAATTTAGCTTTTATTCCATCTTGAATATCATGGTTATTGTATGCAACGTCATCGGATATAGATGCAATTTGAGCCTCCAGTGAGGAGTTTTTTGAAAAATTAATTTTATTTTTTAAATTTTTCAAACCAATTAAATTATTGATTTTGACTAGCTTTGTTACCGGACCATTATGTTTAATAAGTCCATCTAATGTTTCTAATGTTAAATTAAGACCTTCAAATTTGAAATATTTATTTTCAATGAACATTACTATCCTAAGTGTTTGAAGGTTGTGGTCAAATCCCCCATATTCATACATACATTCATTTAGGGACTCTTCTCCCGCATGACCAAAAGGGGTATGACCTAAATCATGAGCTAAACTTAATGTTTCAGCTAAATCATCATTTAAACCTAAGTATTTAGCAATTGTTCTAGCAATTTGTGAAACTTCAATGGAATGCGTGATTCTGGTTCTATAATGATCTCCTTCAGTATTCACAAATACCTGAGTTTTGTGCTTCAATCTTCTAAAAGAGGTAGAATGAATTATTCTATCTCTATCTCTTTGAAAAGGTGATCTGAAATGATTGCTCGCTTCTTTGAACAGTCTACCTTTTGAAGCAAATGTTCCTAATTTTGAGTAATTTTTCATTCTTTAAAAATGGCAAAATATTATTATATTGTTTTTATCAATGTTTAATTATGATTAAAGAAATTAAATTTACAGATAATGCTATAAAGCAGATAAACCATCTTCTATCATCAAAAGATAAAGGGTCATTTTTTAGAATCGCCATTAAAGGTGGTGGATGCTCTGGATTTCAATATGATTTCTCATTTGATAACTCTGCTAATGATGATGATCTACAACAAGACAATATTCTTATCGACAAAACATCGGCTGATTTACTAAAAGGATCTGAAGTTGATTTTGTAAAAGAATTGATCGGAGATTCTTTTAAAATAAACAACCCACAAAGTAAATCTTCTTGTGGTTGTGGCGTATCTTTCTCGCTTTAATGATAATTAGTTCCTGGAATGTTAACTCTGTAAGAGCAAGAATTGAAAATATTAAAGAGTATCTAAAAAAATATTCACCAGATATTTTAATGATGCAAGAGATCAAAGCTCAAGATGAAAACTATCCTTACGAAGACTTTGAAAAATCAAATTACCAAAATTATGTATTTGGTCAAAAATCATATAATGGGGTTGCAATAATTTCTAAAAAAAAATTAGACAAAATTGAAAAAGATATTTTTAAAGATAAAAATAAACAATCAAGAATTATTACAGCAGATATAAAACATAAATCAAAAACAATTAAATTAATAAATATATACACACCCAATGGAAATCCAGTTGATACGGAAAAATATACTTACAAATTATATTGGCTAGAAAATTTAATTAAGAAATTAAAAGCTTATTTAAAAAAAAAAGAGAATATAATTATTGGTGGTGATTTTAATATAATTCCTTCAGCTGAAGATGTTCATAATCCTAAAGGATATGAAAATGATGCATTGTTTAGACTAGAGATAAGAAAAAAATTAAGGGAATTATTAAGTTTAGGTTTTCATGATGCATATAGATATGTTCATCCTGACAAAGAAGGATATACGTTTTGGGATTATACAAGCGCTGCATGGCAAAAAAATAATGGCATGAGAATTGATCATTTCTTAGTTTCAAACTCAATTATAAATCTTGTGAAAGATGTAAAAATTAATAAATTTCCTCGTGGCAGACAAAAACCTTCGGATCACACACCAATTGAAATTGAATTAACTTAAAGATTTTATTTTATTAACAAGTTCCTCATTAATATTTCTAGGTCCAGTATCTAATCTGTTTTTGTGACGTCTTTCACCTGGTAATCTAACCTCTCCCATTGATTTCATTTTCTCAAAGAATTTATTTGAATGACTATCCCAATTAGAATTTGATAATTTGTCAGGAGATATAGCTAAAATAAACTCTCCACCACTTGGTGGTCCACCATCATTTGTATCCTTCTCAGCCGTCTCATAACTAAAATTATCACCTACTAAGGCTCCAGCAAGTAATTCAACCATCATTGCTATTCCTGAGCCTTTATAGCCGCCAAATGGCAACAAAACTCCACCATCTGCTATTTCACCAGGATCTGTTGTTTCTTTTCCATCTTTATTTAAACCGGTTCCAATTGGAACCTTGTGCCCTTCCCTTTTTGCAACTTGAACTTCTCCCATTGCCATTGATGCAGTAGCCATATCATAAACTACAGGTGGTTTATTTTTTCTTGGCCAAGCAAATGAAATTGGGTTTGTTCCAAATAAAGGTTTAATTGCTCCTGCTGGTGCAACTGCTGGCTTGTATGATGTACAGGCAAAAGCAACAAGTCCTTGCTCTGCTATTGCTTCAGTCTCAGGCCACATAGCAGCCATATGATGAGAATTAGTAATTGCTAAAACCGCTACTCCATTTTCTTTTGCAGCTTTTACGAGTTCTGGTATTCCATATTTTAAAACCATTGGGGCAAGACTATTTTTTCCATCTGCTTTAACAACACTTGGGGTTAATTTTGAAATCACTGGTCTAGCCTTACCATTAATTTTTCCGCTTTTTAAACCAGATACATAAGCGGGTAATCTAAATAGACCATGAGATAATGATCCATCTCTTTCAGCATTTTTGATTAAAGTAGATAAAGTATCTGCTGTTTCTTCATCGCATCCGTTAGCTATTAATGTTTTTTTAGCTAAATGAAAAATTTCTTCTAAACTTAAAGGAACGGTTGCCATAAATAATATTAGATATTATTTACGGCAAAAGTTCAATTTTTAATTAACAACCTTTAAAAGATTTAGACATATTTCTGATTAAATCAAAATATAAGTCTTTTCCAGGATCCAAAGTAGCTCCTAATGGGTCTACAACACCAGTTTTAATATTCATATCTTTTGCTACAGCTTTAATGATATTTGGATTAAACTGTGGTTCAGAAAATACACAAGCTACTTTATCATGCTCAATTATTTCTCTGATTTCAGCCAATTGTTCTGCTCCTGGCATTACATCTGTATTAACTGTAAAAGCACCCAATATATTAACATTAAATCTTTTCTCAAAATATTGGTAAGCATCATGGAAAACAATTGATGCAACACTCTGATTTAATTCAGAAGAGACGTCACTAACAAGTTTATCAATATCTTTTAGTGCTTTCTTTAAATTGCTTTTATATTTTGATGCGTTCTTAGCATCATTTTCAATTAAATGCTCTGCCATTTCATTTAATATAACTTTAGCATTCATTGGATCTAACCAAATATGTGGGTCATGCTCACCGTGGTGGTGACCTTCATGTCCTGCATGATCATCGTGGTCATCATGGTCATCTTTCTTTTTATGTCCATGGTCATCATGATCGTCATGCCCATCTTTCTTTTTATGGTCATGATCATCGTGGTCGTCTTCTTTATGACCGTCTTTTTTTTTGTGGTCGTGATCATCGTGGTCGTCATGTCCATCTTTCTTTTTATGGTCATGATCATCGTGATCATCTTCTTTATGGCCATCTTCTTTATGTCCGTGATCGTCATGATCATCATGATCACCAAAAATATTTCGTTCTCTGAATTTTAATTTATTAAGACCTTTAATTTCCATTAATTCAATTTTTTCAGCTTTTTTTGCAATTGAATCTAATGGTTTTTCCATGAAGTTTTCTAGATCTTCACCTACCCAAAAAATAAGATCAGCTTCTTGTAACATCTTTGCATGAGATGGTTTTAACGGAAATCCATGTGGTGAAGAATATCCATCGACTATTAGGTCTGGTTTAGCAACTCCATCCATCAGATAGCTAGCTAAAGAGTGTATAGGCTTAATTGAAGCTACAACTTTTATTTCTGCTTTTGCTGATGTAAAAAGAGCTAAAAAAGATAATATTGTAATTATTAATGTTGATTTTTTTAAGTTTTTCATAATTTAATTTAGTGTTAATTGTTATAATATAACATTGTGTAATAATATAACATTAATAAGTCAAGGTAATAAATGACAATTGAGAACAATGTATTAGTAAAATTAACTGAAGTTGGATTAAAACAACGGAATAAATGGCTTGTAAAAGGCGTTTCTTTAATTGTTGAAAGAAGAAAGATAGTAACATTAATTGGGCCAAATGGTTCTGGCAAAAGCACAACTGCAAAAATTGCGATAGGACTTCATAAGAATATAGAAGGCAATGTAGAAAAATTTACTGATAAAATTGGATATGTTCCTCAAAAGATTTCAATTGACTGGACATTGCCACTTAAAGTGAGTGATTTTATGGTTTTAACAGATGAACTCGATGAAGAAAAAATAAATGAAGCTTTAAAATTAACGGGTGCAGATCATCTTAAAAACCAGAATTTAGGAAATTTATCTGGTGGAGAATTTCAAAGAGTGCTTCTTGCAAGAGCAGTTTCAAAAAAACCTGATCTTTTAGTATTGGATGAGCCGGTTCAAGGAGTTGATTTTACTGGGGAGATTGCATTGTATAAATTAATAAAAGAAATAGCAGATAAATTAAATTGTGGAATTTTATTAATTTCTCATGATTTGCATACTGTTATGACAGCAACAGATCATGTTATTTGTTTAAATGGCCACGTGTGTTGTTCAGGAACACCAAAAGACGTTGCAATGAATAATGAGTATAAACTGTTATTTGGCGAACAAGCTTCACAAACTCTTTCTATATATGAACATAAGCATGATCATGTTCATTCAAATGATGGGGATATAAAAAAAAATTAAATGTTTGATGATTTTTTTATAAGAGCTTTAATTGCTGGTATAGGTGTTGCTTTTGTAACAGGTCCTTTGGGCTGCTTTGTAGTTTGGAGAAGATTATCTTATTTCGGAGATACATTAGCACATTCAGCATTACTTGGTGTTACAATGGCATTGGCATTCGAAATTAATATAGCAATTTCGATATTTATCATTTCATCAGTAATAGCAATCATATTAGTTAAACTTGAAAAAAATACTAATTTGCCCGGTGATGCTTTACTTGGTCTTTTAGCTCACTCAGCATTAGCAGTTGGCTTAGTGGTAATTGGTTTTCTCTCATTTATAAGATTTGATGTCATGGGACTATTATTTGGAGACATATTAGCTGTTAATGTTGATGATTTGATAATTATATGGGGAGGAGGAGCAATAATTTTAATTGTATTAAAAATAATTTGGAAACCTTTATTTGCTTCAACAGTAAATTATGAACTTGCAGAAGCAGAAGGATTAAATCCTGATAGAGCAAAAGCAATATTTACTATTTTAATGGCAGCAATAATTGCAATTTCTATAAAAATTGTAGGACTTTTATTAATAACTGGGATGTTAATTATACCAACGGCTATGGCTCGTAACATATCAGATACTCCCAAAAAGATGGTAATTTTTTCTATATGTGGAGGATTATTATCAGTAATCATGGGTTTATTTTCTTCATTGCAATTCAATACTCCTTCGGGTCCATCTATCATTGCTGCAGCGTTATTATTATTTGTAATATCTCTATTTAAAATTAAACAGACGATACAATTGAAAAACTAATGGGAAATTGATAAAAGAAAAACTATGCTTAAACAGGAAACACTATCAAAAAATCAACAAATAGTTCTTGATTACATTGAAAAAGTAAATGAGCCCATAAAAGCTTATTCAATTTTACATAATGTGCAAAAAAAAGGTATTAAAGCCCCTCTTCAAGTTTATAGAGCGCTTGATAAATTGGTTGAAATTGGAAAAATTCACAAAATTGAAAGTAGAAATGCTTTCGTTGCATGTAAAAATTCAAATTGTCAGATTTCAAAGGCAACAGCATTTTCAATATGTGAAAGCTGTGAAGAAGTAAGTGAAATTAGTGACAGCAAACTTTCAAAATATTTAAAAAATTTTCAAGACAAAGCGGGTATGAAATTCAATAAATATAATCTTGAATTCTTTGGGCTTTGTAAAAAATGCTCTATCAAATGAAGATCTCCAAAGGAGATAAAATAGAAGAAATTACACTTCCAAGAGATGACGGGTCTACATTTAATTTATCAGAAACACATGGAAAGAAAGTTCTTTTAACTTTTTACAGAATAGCTGGATGTAGTTTTTGCAATCTTAGATTAAACGAAATTAATAAAAGATTTAATGAGTTAGGAAATAATTTTACACATGTTGCAATATTTCACTCGCCGGTTGATAATTTAAGGTCATATATGAAAAAACATAACAATTTACCTTTTACTGTACTGGCCGATGAAGATTTTAAATATTTTCAAAAATATGAAATTGAAAGATCAATTATGAAAACATTATCTGCAATGCTATTTAAATCTCATAAAATAATACCTGCAATGTTAAAGGGATATATTCCTTTAAAAATTAAAGGTCATTTTGATATAGCTGTTACAGATGTTTTGATAAACGAACAAGGCACAGTTGATGAAGTATACTACGCTAAGAAAGATATAGCCGATCACTTCAGTTTTGAGAAAATTAAAGAATTTGCAACAAGCTAAAAACAGATGTTATTTTTTATTTTTAAAGTTGTAGCAGCAGGTTTAATTGTTGCTTTTTCAAGTTGGTTGGCTGGTCAAAATCCTAAGCTCGCTGGATTTATTATTGCATTACCGTTGGTATCACTAATAGCGATACTATTTTCGTATTATGAGCACAATGATACAGAGAAAACAGTAATGTTTACAAAAAGTATATTTATTGCAGTACCAGCAAGTTATTTATTTTTTGTACCCTTCTTTTTTGCAAAATCATTGAATATGAATTTTTTCATAATTTATATCGCAGGTTTAATATTGCTAATCGGAGGATATTTTATCCATAGATACATAATCAATTTAATATAAAATAATAATTTTAATAAATCTTTAACATAACTGTCATAAGTATAGAGAAAGGAGTTTTATGTTTTTAAAAAAATATCTCAAATGGATAAGTACGTTTTTAGTCTTAACCGGAATATTGCTTACAAATTTAAATATATATCCAATTAATATATATTTTCATGGTCTTGGTGTAGTTGGATGGACAATATCGGGTTTTTTATTAAAAGATAAGGCCATATTAACTAATTTTGGATTACAAATTCCATTATTTGTAATTGGTATTTATAAAATTATTTTTTAATGAAAAATATTTTATTTGTATGCACAGGAAATTCAGCGAGAAGCATTATTGCTGAGAGTATTATTAATAACGAATACTCAAATAAATTTAATGCTTTCAGTGCTGGTAGTAATCCATCTGGAAAAATCAATGAAGATGTTAAAAGTTTTTTAGAGAAAAATAAAAGTTATGATCTAACTAATTATAGTTCTAAAAACTTTGAAGAATTTATTAATAAAGAATTAAAAATGGATCATGTAATAACAGTATGCAACAACGCAAATAATGAGGTATGTCCTATTTGGCCTGATAAAAATCAAATTATACACTGGGATATAGAAGATCCGGTAGCTAAACTTCAAAATGTAAATGACGAAGAAAAGCAAATAATCATTAGAAAAACTTTCAATATTATAAGTAATAAAATTAAAGATTGGATAGATGAAAAATAAAAATAGATATTTTCTTTCAGAGTTTATTGGAAGTTGCTTTCTGGTCATGATCATAGTTGGATCAGGTTTAATGGCAGAAAATCTAACTAATGATATAGCAGTAATGCTAATAGCCAACACATTGGCAACAGGAGCTGGATTGTTTGTGCTAATAACAGTATTTGCTGATGTATCTGGGGCTCATTTCAATCCATTTGTAAGTATTGCTATGACAATTACAGGAAAGTTAAAAAAAAACCTTTTACCCTTTTATATTTCTGCTCAGATACTTGGATGTTTACTAGGTGTAGCATTAGCTAATTTCTTTTTTGAACATCAGGTTTTTGAATTATCAACAAAGTCAAGGAATGGGATTTATATTTTTACTTCTGAAATAGTTGCTACGTTAGGTCTTATTTTAATTATTTTTGGTTCAATGAAATCAGGTAAATTAGCTGTTGCTGGATCAGTAGGCTTATATATCACTGCTGGTTATTGGTTTACCTCTTCAACTTCTTTTGCAAATCCTGCTGTAGCAATAGCAAGAACATTTACAGAGTCGTTTACCGGTATAAGTTATTTAAACACTCCTTTTTATATAATTGCAGAATTAATTGGTATGTTAATTGCTGTTTATATCGCAAAAAAATTATTCTTAGAAAAAGATTGAAAAATTTAAAACTAACAAACAATATTAAATTAATTAATAAAAAATTTAAAAAAAATGAATTTTATCATTTTTTAAAAACCTCAAACCTTTCAATCGTAATACCCAAAATTAAGAACAAGTATATTTTGGTTTCACAAAAAAGAATTCCTATAAATCAAATTAATTTTGAGTTTCCATCTGGTATAATTGAAAAACATGAAACAGCTTTAATATCTGCTAAAAAAGAATTAATTGAAGAAACAGGATATAAATCAAGAAATAAATTGAGAAAAATTACTTCATTTTATTCTGAACCAGGTCGACTCACCACTAAAATTACTGGTTTTTTTTGTAATAATCTTATTAAAATTTCAAAGCCTGAAAAAGGAATAAAAATCCACATAGTTTCAGATCATCAAATAATTAAATTAATTAAGAATGGTAAATTTAATAACGCCTCTCATATTGGTATGTTTTTGTTTTATAAAAAGAAATACGCTCAATAATAATACCGAGCGTATTTCAGGGGTTTAATGTTTACAATTTAATCAAAGAAGAATATTACATTTGGATTAAAGATATGTTTCAATAAAATTAAAAATATATTAAAGAAGAAAAATCACTAACCTGTAAGTTGTAATAAATTAAATTATATATTAATTATTTGAATAAATTACTCTTGGTTCTAAAAATAATTCTCTCGCCAGAGCTTTAAATCTTTTTGTGGCTTGTTTAGAAATTATTTCTTGGTGTTGTGCTGGAATTTTTAAAAATACAGAGTTACCTCTTTTATACAATTTAAATTCCTCTAAGAAGATAGTTGAAATAGATGTAAGTGAATGTGCAAATCTTAAGGCTGCACCAACTTGTTTACTAGAAAAAATTTCATTATTATTTAAAAAAGTTAAATATTCTATTTTAGGGTTGTATTTAATGCTGCAGTACCTCCAATAACATGAAAGAGCTATTTGAATTCTTTCTTTATGTGAAAGTCTCAATAATGGAGTATTTAATGTTTCTTGAAAAACTAATTCTGCTTTTTGAAAAGCACCAAGTCCCCAATCCATATGACTTAAAACACAAGCTAAATTAAGCAATTTTTCATCAAAATGTTCATTACCATCAAATACAGGTTTGATAAATTCATGATACTTTTTGTAGGTTAATCCCAAATCACCTCTCTTCTTCGAAATATATTCTAATGATTTTTCAAAAACTTGAGAGTTATCAATATTTTTAAAGTAATCTTTTGCTAGAGATCCCTCTCTAATACCGCTTATGGAACATATTATGTTTTTTGGATTTGTTGCTCTCATGATCTCATCTAAAATTATAGAGCTATATGGTAGATAAGGTGTTCTAGATTTAGATATATATTCAACTGTTTTTAGTTTTGCTTTATTGAACGATGCTATTTTTTCTATAAATGTTGATAAAGTTTCATAATTTACTGAATACTGATGGATTATGTGGACAGGGTGTTTATTTTGAAAAAGATGAAGTTTAAATAAAGCTCTCCATGTTCCGCCAACTAAATAAAGATTTTCAAATTTTTTTTTAGATAACCATTTTTCATCTCTCAAAAGTTTTTTTATATATTTAGAAAGGTTTCTCTTTTTTACAATTGGATTATTAATTAATCTTAAAACACCTAAGGGTAAAGATGTTTTATTAGTGATCAAACCATTTTCAACTCGAGCTAATTCTAAACTACCTCCACCAAGATCAGCAACTAACCCATCTACATTATCAAATCCAATTTTTACACCTTCTGCTGAACAAATTGCTTCTTCCTCTCCACTTAAGATTTCTATTTTTTTCTTAAAAAGATTTTCTACGTATTCAACAAATGGTTTTGCATCAGTTGCTTCTCTTAAAACTGCAGTTGCTATTATTTTTAAATTAGAAATTTTAGAAACATTTAAAATCTCTGAAAATCTCTTCAATACTTTTTGAGCATAATCAACACCAGACTTATGAAGTTTTCTTGACTTATCTAAATTTTTACCAAGTTCACAAACAGCTTTTTCATTGAAAAAAGGCACACGAGAAGAGCTAAAATCTTCATAAATTAGCATCCTAATAGAATTAGAGCCTATATCAATAACTGCTAATTTAGCAGGTTTTAATTTTAAATTTTGTTTATTTTTAAAAACTTTAATTTCCACTTTTAATAAGTCTTAAGTTTAATTTTTTCGGTTTCATTTTTAATTTAGCTTTACCTCTTCCAGATAAACTAGGATTATTCATAAAATAATCATGGGCTGAAAAAGAATCATTTTCACTATATTTAATTTTTGTATAATTTCCACTAGCATCAAGTTCCCAACTTTGTTTTTTATCTAAATAATTAGCTAACATAATTTGATCAAGAACTTGTTCGTGGACTGTTTGGTTTTCAATTGGAACTAGAAGTTCTACTCTTCGATTTAAATTTCTTGGCATTAAATCTGCTGATGAAATAAAAACTTTTGCATCTCTACTAGGCATTGTTTTTCCATTTGCAAAACAATAAATTCTTGAGTGTTCCAAAAATCTTCCAATCATGCTTTTAACTATTATATTTTCAGATTTATCTTTAACTCCAGGTCTTAAACAACAAACACCTCTTACAAATAAAAATATCTTTACTCCAGCATTTGAAGCTTCGTAAAATTTATCAATTATCGCTGGGTCTACTAAGGAATTCATTTTGGCCCATATTTCACCTTTTTTACCTTTTTTGACATTTGTTATCTCGTTAGCAATACATTTGTTCAAGGTTTCCCTAAGATTAATTGGTGATATAGATATTTTACTAAGATTTCGTGGTTTTGAATAACCAGTTACATAATTAAAAAATTTTTCCACATCAGTTGCTATTTTTTTATCAGAGCTAAATAAAGATAAGTCAGTATAAATTTTTGCATTAACTGGGTGATAATTACCAGTTCCCAGATGTATATAAGTTTGAATTTTTCCCTGCTCTTTTCTTAATATTAAAGATGATTTTGCATGTGTTTTATATTTTGCAAAACCATAAACTATTTGAATTCCTGCATTTTCTAAACTTCTTGAAAGTTGA
Source organism: uncultured Pelagibacteraceae bacterium (assembly GCA_902613065.1). Taxonomy (GTDB): domain Bacteria; phylum Pseudomonadota; class Alphaproteobacteria; order Pelagibacterales; family Pelagibacteraceae; genus Pelagibacter. The sequence continues at coordinate 30,418 of CACMFU010000002.1, forward strand.
ATGTTTGCTTCTTCATCAAATCTTGCTTTGATCTCTATTAAAGCGGTTACTGTCTTTCCATTTTCAGCTGCTGTTATTAAGGCTTTAACAATTGGAGAATCTAGCGTTGTTCTGTATAGAGTTTGTTTAATTGCTATAACTTTTTTATCATATGCAGCTTGATTTAAAAACTCAACGACAGCATCAAATGTTTCAAAAGGGTGATGAACTATTAAATCTTTTTTTCTTATAGTATCAAAAAAATTATTATTAAACTCCTTTAATCTCTCAACCTCCCTGGGATTAAAATTTTTAAATCTTAATTTAGAATTTTTAATTTTACAAACTTGGTCTATATCTTGAATTCCAACAATGCCTTCAATTTCATAGATGTATTCAGATTTTACGTTTAACTTATTGGTTATAAACTTAATTAAGTCATTATTACTATTTTTCAAAATTTCTAAACGTACTATGTCACCTGTTCTTCTTCTTTTTAATGCCAATTCAAAAGATCTTACTAAATCTTCGGCCTCCTCTTGAATTTCTACATCGCTATCTCTTATAACTCTAAATAACATTTTTTTATCTAAATCATGATCAGGAAATATTTCAGAAGCAAAAAAACTTATAACATCATCTATAATTAAAAATTTTTTAAAACTTTTATTTCCATCTATTTCAATAAATCTTGATAAAGCTTTTGGAATTACTATTATTGCATTTAAAGTCCTTTTTTTATTTTTCTTATTTAATCTCATAACTAATGCTCTTCCTTGATTTGCAATAAATGGAAAGGGATGAGCTGGGTCTATTGCTGATGGGGTTAGCAGAGGGTAAATTTCTTCATTAAAAATTTTAAATAATTTTTTTTGTTCAGTTTTACTTAAATTTTCAGGTTTAACTATACTTATATTTGCTTTTTTTAATTGAAGAATTAAATCTCTAAATATTTTATTTTGTTTATTAAGAAGATTATTTGTTTCCAAAATAACTTCACTCATTTGTTCATCAGGAGTAAGACCATCAGAACTAAGTGAATCTACATCTTGTTTGATTTGACTATATAAACCTGCAACACGAACCATGAAAAATTCATCTAAATTTGATCCAGCTATAGATAAAAATTTAATTCTTTCATAAAGAGGATTTTCAAAATTTTGGGCCTCAAGAAGAACTCTGTCGTTGAATTTTAGCCAAGACAGCTCTCTATTTATGTATTTAGATTTTAGTGTTTCTTTATCTTGTTTTTTTAATGCAGTCATATATTTAAAATTTATGCTTAAATTATACGTTATGCGTCATGCAAAATCTAGCTGGGACCACCCAAATCTTGATGATCATGAAAGACCATTAAGTAAGCGTGGCGAGAAAAATGCAAAAAAGATTTGTGAATTTTTTGTTAAAAACAATTATAAGTTTGATTACATATTACTTTCATCATCAAAAAGAACAAAGAAAACCCTAAAAATTTTATTAAAAAAAATAGATAAACCAAAAAAAATTATTTCTTCAAAAAAATTATACTTATCAAGTGAAGATAAAATTATAGATATAATAAAAAAAATACCAAAAAAATATAAATCAGTGCTTTTAATTAACCATGAACCTACTGTTAGAAATCTAATACGATCACTGACAAAAAATCACAACAACAACCATTTTAAATTATTAAACTACAAATTTCCGACATCGGCATTTGCAAAAATTTATTTTGATTTTAATGAATGGAATAAATTAGATGGAAATGGTTTAATTAAAGAATTTACTAGACCTAAAGACCTTCAAGATTCTAAAGAATAACCTGCTGATCTTACAGTTCTAATTAAAGGCTTAGTATTATCTATATTAATAGCCTGTCTTAATCTTCTGATATGCACATCGACAGTTCTAGTTTCAACGTAAATATTTTCTCCCCAAACATTGTTTAAGAGTTGTTCTCTTGAATATACCCTTTTTGGATTTTTGATAAAAAAATCTAATAATTTAAATTCTGTAGGTCCTAGAGATATTTCAATGTTATTTCTATAAACTCTTTTTGTTATTCTATCTATTTTTAGATCTGTAAACTCAACAACATCAAAGGTGGATTGTGGTTTTGATCTTCTGAGTAAAGATTTAATTCTTGCATTAAGTTCTTTTTGACTAAATGGTTTTGTTACATAATCATCTGCACCTGTATCAAAAGCTCTTAATTTGTCCTCCTCCTCGCCTTTTGCTGTTAACATTATTACTGGTATGTCATTATGCTTTTTGTCTTTTTTTAAATTTTTACATATTTCAACGCCTGACAAATCGGGCAACATCCAATCCATTAATATTAAGTCAGGAAGCTTATCTTTAATTTGTTTAAGCGCATCTTCACCATTTTCACAGAAACTTACTTTGTAACCTTCTTTTTCAAGGTTATACTTTAGTAGAGTTATTATAGCAGCCTCGTCCTCAGCTATAAAAATGTGAGCCGACATATTTTACTTTTCTCCAGTAACAATAGGTTCTGTGCCTTTTGGTCGATCACCCTCTAGATATTCTCCCTTAACTAAATAATATACTTGCTCAGCAATGTTGGTTGTATGATCACCTATTCTCTCTATATTTTTAGTTACAAATAATAAGTGGGTTCCATCACTTAAGTTATTTTCGTTATCTTTTAAATATCTAATCACTTCTTGCATGCATAAATTTGTTAAATCATCAATTTGTTCGTCGCTTTCCCATACATTAATTGCCATACTCGAAGATCTTTCTAAATATGCATCTAATATTGATTTCAATTGTTTTTGAGCATCCGAAGATACTCTTATAATAGCATCTACTAAATTTTTTGGTAAATTTTCATTTAACAAAAGAGTTCTTTTAGAAATATTTTTTGCTAAATCACCTATTCTCTCAAGGTCAGAAGATATCTTTAAAGCAGTGACTGTTTCTCTAAGATCTATGGCCATAGGTTGTCTTAAAGCAATTAAATTTACTACTTGCTGTTCAATTAAAGTCTCAAATTTATCAATTTTTTCATCATCTTTAATTACTGCCTCAGCATTATCACTATTTCTTGTAGTAATTGCTTGAATAGCTTTACCCAAAGCTTCTTCACAAAATCCGCCCATTTTAATTATATTGCTATTTAAATTTTTAAGTTCTTCTTCGTAAGACTTTACTGTATGTGGTGCTTCGGTCATTATCCAAACCTCCCTGTGATATAATCCTGAGTTTTTTTGTTTTCTGGATTCTTAAATATTTTATCAGTAGAACCATGTTCTATCAATTCTCCAAGGTGAAAAAAACCTGTATTTTGAGAAACTCTTGCAGCTTGTGCCATTGAGTGAGTGACTATTATAATAGTATGGTCTTTTTTTAACTCATCAATTAGTTCTTCTATTTGAGCTGTAGCAATAGGATCTAAAGCAGAACAAGGCTCGTCCATTAGAATAACTTCAGGTTTAACTGAAATTGCCCTTGCTATACATAATCTTTGTTGTTGACCACCAGACAAACCAGTACCTGGTTCATGAAGTCTATCTTTCACCTCTTCCCATAATGCTGCCTTTTTTAAGCTAGTTTCAACTATTTCATCCATTTCATTCTTTGATTGAGCCATACCATGAATTGTTGGACCATAAGAAATATTTTCATAAATAGTTTTAGGAAAAGGATTTGGTTTTTGAAAAACCATACCAATTTTTTCTCTTAATCTAACAACATCACAACTTTTATCATTGATATCAAAATCATTAATTATAATCTGCCCTTTTACTCTACATATATCAATAACGTCATTCATTCGGTTTAGACATCTTAAATAAGTAGATTTACCACAACCTGAAGGACCAATTAATGCAGTAACTTGATTTTCTTCAATATCTAAATTTATATTGAATAGAGCTTGTTTTTTTCCATAGTAAACATCTACATTTTTTGAATTTATCTTTATCATCTTAACTCCATTTTTTTTCAAATTTATGTCTAATTATTTGTGCAAATAAGTTCATTATAATTAAAAATCCTAATAGAACCATAATACAAGCAGAAACTTTCTCGACAAAACCTCTTTCAGCGCTCTCTGCCCAAATATAAATTTGCACTGGCAAACTTGCAGCTGGATCTAAAGGAGATCCTGGTATTGTATTTACAAAAGCCACCATGCCAATCAATATCAAAGGTGCGGTTTCGCCTAAAGCTTGGGCCAAACCAATTATTGTACCGGATAAAGTCCCTGGCATAGATAACGGAACTGTATGATGCATTGTAGTTTGCATTTTACTAGCACCCATTGCAAGTGCTGCCTCTCTTATACTTGGAGGAACTGCTTTTAAAGATGCTCTACAAGCAATAATAATTGTTGGTAAAGTCATCAACGATAAAGTTATTCCACCGACTAGAGGTGTTGACCTAGGTAATTGAAATACAGCAAGTAAAATACCCAGTCCTAAAAGACCAAAAACAATTGAAGGTACTGCTGCTAAATTATTTATATTTACCTCAATAAAATCAGTAAATCTGTTTTTAGGAGCAAATTCCTCTAAATAAATAGCTGCTAGAACTGCTACAGGAAAAGCTATCATTAAACAAACAAGTATAGAAAATATTGATCCCATAAATGAACTTGCTATACCAGCTAATTCAGCTTCTCTTGAATCAGGATATGTAAAAAAACTTAAATTGAATTTACTTTCAACTTTTCCTAGTTCTACAAGTTGATCAAAAATCTTTAATTGATAATCCGTAACTCTTCTTTGATCTTCAGGTAAATCTCTTGGATAATTGCCTTTAAATACTTGATCTAAATCATCTGAGGCAGTTAAATAAACATCTTTAGTTTTTCCAATTAATGAAGGGTCGTTTAAAAGTTCCCTTTTAATCTCTCTTTCGAAAAAGTAAGAGACCATTCTCTTCAGCTCATTTTCTTGATCCTCATTAGCATTTGGATCCAAATCAGCCATTGATTTTAATGCTATATCGTAATAATCAGCATCTTTTAAATCCTCTTTAGAAGGATTTTGCTCTAACATCATTAATTCAGCATCAAAAGTAACTGGAACAATAAGCCAAGTTTTTTGAAAGGCTGAATAGCCTGTCGAAAAAATTTTAAAAATAAAGATTGTTAAAAATAAAAGTGCCATAAAAATTGCACTTTGACCGTATAATCGAAATCTCTTTTCAGCTTTATATCTTTTATTTAATAATTGTTCTTTATTTTTATTCATATTTTTCTCTATATTTTTTAACTACTCTTAAGGCCACAATATTCAAACAGAGCGTTACTAAAAATAATGACATACCTAAAGCAAATGCAGCTTGCGTTTTTGGGTCGCCAAAAGCTTGATCTCCAATTAATATTACAACAATTTGCGCTGTAATTGTTGAAGTAGATTCTAATGGATTTAAAGTTAAATTAGCAGCTAAACCAGAGGCCATAACAACTATCATTGTTTCTCCAATTGCTCTTGAAACACCAAGCAAAATAGATCCAACTATACCAGGCAATGCTGCAGGAAAAATAACTTTTTTTATTGTTTCTGATTTGGTTGCTCCCATGGCATAACTTCCATCTCTTAAACTTTGAGGTACACTTGTAATCACATCGTCACTTAAACTTGAAATGAATGGTATAATCATAATGCCCATTACTCCGCCTGCCGCTAAAGCGCTTTCAGCTGAAACGTCTAAACCCATGCTATTACCTATTTCCTTTAAAAAAGGTCCAACTGTTAGAGCAGCAAAAAATCCATAAACAACTGTTGGTATACCAGCTAAAATTTCAATTAAAGGTTTTGCGTATTGTCTAACTTTAACTGATGCATACTCAGCCAAATAAATTCCACTCATTAGTCCAATAGGAATAGCAACACACATAGCTATGAAAGCAATAAAAAAGGTACCAGCAAAAATAGGGACTGCTCCAAAAGTATCGGAGTACATTGTCGGATCTAAAGCCTCTGAAGAATCTCTAACAAAAGCTTTTGCAGGATACCAATGAGTTCCAAAGACAAAATCAAATAATGGAATTACTTTAAAAAAATCTATAGTTTGAAATATAAGTGAAAATACTATTCCAACAGTAGTTAATATTGCAGCTAAAGAAGCTGTAAATAAAACTGCTTTCAAAAATTTTTCAACTGGTTCCCTTGTTCTAGAATTAGATGAAATTTTTTTATAAGCGTAAGCAACAGAGGCAATAATTATAGATAATACTATAACAGCTTTTGAACTTTGAGCTATTGATCGAAGACTTAAATATTTTTCAGCTGAAGCCTCAATAAAAGGTGTAATTTCTCCGGTAAATTGTCCTCGAGACAATGCTTTTGTTTTTTCGTAAATTAAATTTAATTCATCATCAAGATAGCCTTGATTTGAATAATCACTTAAGATTAATAATTTTACAATTGTGGGCTCAAAAATTGCCCATAAAGAAAAAATTATAAAAGCTGGTATTGCACACCAAATTGCAAGATAATAACCATAAAATTGTGGTAATGCAGTTAATCTTTTATTTGTAGATTGAATTGTATAAGCTTTTCTACGTCCAAAATAATAACTTGTGAAACCCAGAAGAACAATAAATGTAAACAATATTAAGTTCAAAGAATCTCCTTTATTGAGGACTTTACTCTTATTTCAAAAAAAAGGGGTCTAAAAAGACCCCTTTTTTAATTATTTGTTAACAGAGTAATAATTAATTACCCATAGCAACTAGCTTCGTAGCATTAGTTCTAGTTGTTTTATACAATTTAGAGTCTAATGGAACTAAACCAATATCTGCTAAGTAACCACCTTTTCCAATAGCTTTCTTAGTTGTGAATTCTTTCACAAACTCATGTAATCCTGGGATTACTCCAACGTGAGCTTTTTTCACATAGAAAAATAATGGTCTTGCAACTGCATAACTGTAGTCTTGAATACTCGCTAGAGAGGGTTGTCCACCATCTATGCTAGCAGCTTGTAATTTATCTTTAGCAGCTAAGAAATAGCTGAAACCAAAGAAACCAAACATATCTTTATCTTGAGTTAACTTTTGGATGATTAAACTATCGTTTTCTCCTACTTCAATAGCAGCTCCATCTTCTCTGTAAAGTTTTTGTGGTTTTTTGTATTTTTTATTTCCAGCCTCATAACCAGCTTTATAAAGAGCTTTAGCTTCTTTAGTCATACCTTTTTTCATTACTAAAGAATTCCAAGCATCTCTAGTTCCTGATGTTCCTGGTGGGATCATTACTGAAATTTTTTGTTTTGGTAAGCTAGGGTCAATTTGGTCCCAAGTTTTATAAATATTTGGAACTAACTTACCATCAACTACTGTATGAGCAGCTAATGCTAAATATAATTGTTCTTTAGTAAAGTTTACTGGTTTTGCATCTTTGCTGTAAGCTAATGTAATACCATCGTTACCAATTACGATCTCAACAATATCATTTACACCATTTTTCTTACATAGGGCTTTCTCTTTGTCTTTCATAGCTCTTGATGCATTTGTAATATCTGGATGTTGCTCACCAACACCAGCACAGAATAGTTTAGCTCCTCCACCAGTACCAGTCGACTCGATTACAGGAGTTTTGAATCCTGAACCACCAAATCTTTCAGCAACAACAGTCGCGTAAGGGAATACTGTAGACGAACCAACTATCTTAATTTGATCTCTTGCTTGAGCAACAGTTGCTATTGATAGAGCAACTAAAGAAGCAATCACTATAGTTAGTTTTTTCATTATCTTTAATCCTTTCGTTATTTATTAATTAAAAGATGCCTGACTCGTATAAATTTATTGAATCTTTAATATTACAGAATTATTACAGTTTTGTTAAAAACCTAACTTTTTAGTTGTATTTCATTGAGACAATAATCTCACTATTTTCAGTTTCTAGACCACCTTTGCATGAAACTGGATTTACGTTATCCTTAAAAGCAAGATCTGGGGTTGGTCTTAAGACAACTTCCAGTTTTACCAAATTAACTAATTCCTCAAGAACACTTTGGTCATAACGCCATTTTGGCCAACTAGTAGGAGTAGAAAAAATAGATGTTAAATAGCTTGTCGCCATAGTAAACCTATAATTACTCATATTTTCATTTCTCAGTAAATGATCTCTAACAGAATTAAATATGTTTCGACATCTCAATGAATCTGACATGTAGTTCTCTTTTTTTAAATTTTCATTTACTGGAATTGAAACAATTAAATCTACTGTATTTCTCCAATAGGAACTGAGAACATCTATATATATATCTTCGTATGGTACATCTTTATGTTTTTTTATTTCAGGATATGCACTTTTTAAGTCTTCCTGTAATCTAAAGATACCAATATCAAAAACAGTTAATTGCTGGTTTCTTAAAATTGTAGAAATATCAGATGCATTACTTTTAGTAATGATCGACATTAAAAAAAAAATAATAATTAAAATACTATGTAATATCTTAATCATAAACTAATTTTAAATAAACTAAGATACGAATCAACAAAAGATTTGTTAAATCTTGGTTGAATGAGAGTTAATTTTAAACAATTTTTTAAATTAATTATTTTGTTGGAAGATATATCTTAATTTCAGTACCTTCATTAACTTTACTGAGAATCTCATAGTCACCTCTGTGTTGAGATATAATATGTTTCATTATAGCTAAACCTAAACCTGTACCACCAACCTTTTTACTTTTTTCTGTATCTACTCTAAAAAATCTCTCAGTTATTCTTGGAATTAGCTGGTGAGGTATTCCGACACCTTCATCTTTAATGCTAATGGCAATATTTTTATCAATTAATTTACCTTCACTATTTTGACTTTTTACGTATATATTTTTTCCATCTTGTGAATATTTAATTGAATTATCAATTAAATTTGAAAATACAGTTAACAATTTATCATTATCACCAAAAACTAAGGTTGGTTCCATAAGTTCAATATGTAAATTGATTTTCTTTTTTTTAAGAATTAATTCAAAGTTACTTTTAATATTTGTAAAAAGATCATTTAAGCTCACAATTTTATTAGGCTTGATATGTTCTTCCAATTCAATTCTACTTAAAATCAATAAATCATTGATTAGGTTTTCCATTCTTAATACTTGATCAGACATGATAGACATAAATTTTTTTTGCGCCTCTTGGTCTTTTGAAGCTGGTCCAAGAATAGTTTCTAAAGAACCTTTAATCGAAACTAAAGGTGTTCTTAATTCATGACTCACATTTGCAACAAAATCAGTTTTTAGTTTTTGTGCTTTTGTTATTTCTGTAAAATCTTTTAGAAACAATACGACAGAGTTTATTTCTGGAAACAAATAGGTCGGACCAGGAATAACATAGATTTTGTAAAGTTGATAAGATGGTAAATTTATTTCTACATTGACATTTTTTGTAGTTTGATCTTTGATAGCCTCTTCAATCGTTTCTAATAATTTTGTATCTCTTATTACACTTGAAATATTTTTATCAATTAAGTTTTCTCCAAAACGTTGTTTTGCACTTTTGTTTAGATATTTGATTAAATTATATTTATCTAAAGCAAAGAATTGATCTTCTAATTCTTCAATAATTACTCTTTTTCCTAAATCATCCTTATTGGTCTTATTTACAACTGGAGCTGTATTTTCTGGCTTAATATTTTTTTTAAATAAAAAATATAATAAAATAATTATTACAACTATGAGTATCAACTCTGTCCAAAACATGGATATGTTTTAACAAATGTAATGAATATTGTCTTTAATAATTAGGTGAAATATTTTCAAAAAATATTTTTGCTGTTTCTTCCCATGAATATTTTTTTGCAAAATCAAGACAATCTTGGCGACTTACCTTCAAAGCTTTTAAAGCAGAAGCCTTCAAATCATCATCTAAAGTATCAATATTAGTACCCCCTAATATATCTTTAGGTCCCGGCACAGGGTAAGCTGCAACTGGTGTACCACAATTTAATGATTCCAAAACAACAATACCAAATGTATCAGTTTTACTAGGAAAAACAAAAACGTCTGATGATGCAAAATGAGATGCTAATTCTCCATTAGTCTTTTCACCTAAAAAAATATCATTTGGATATTTTTTTTTCAAATTGTTTAGGTCTGGACCTTTTCCAATAATAACTTTAGTACCTTCAAGATCGAGATCTAAAAATGCTTTAATATTTTTTTCAACTGCAATCCTACCAACATATATCCATATAGGTCTTTTATAAGGTAAGTCTCTCTTAATGGGGTTTTTAAACGCGCCATGATTACCTCCCCTGGTCCATGTAACCATTTTATTGTTATCAATACCTAAAGAAATTAACTCTTCACGCATGGATTCTGTTGTCACTAAAATTCTTTCAGCTTTATTATGAAAATTGCATAAAAATTTTTCTGACCATTTAGCTGGAATGATAGGCATATAAAGTTTCATGTATTTATCAAATCTTGTGTGAAAACTTGTGGTAAATTTTAAGCCATTTTTAATGCAATGTCTTCGTGCCATAAACCCTAAGGGTCCTTCTGTTGCAATATGTATTGCATCAGGTTTAATTGAATTAATTAAATTACTTACACGGGGCCAAACATTTAAGGACAATCTAATTTCATTATATTTTGGCATTGGCACGGTAAGAAATTGTTGAGGAGTAATATATTCAATAGTTTGACCTTGTGACTTAAGAATTTCACCAGTTTCGTGGAGAGTTCTTACAACACCATTAACTTGAGGGTAATAAGCATCGGTAACAATTAATATTTTCATTCTTTAAGATGCTTTTTTGAATGAACCGATCCTGTTATTATCAATATTTTCTGAAATATATTCGTTTCTTTTTTTATCCCAATAAATTATCTCAAAAGTTCCATCATATTTTTCTGCCAAGGCTGTACATGACTCAACCCAATCGCCACAATTTAAATAATTAACACCATCAAGATTTAAATTTTCAGCATGATGTATGTGTCCACAAATTATTCCATCAAATTTTTTCCTTTTTGCATATGAAGAAAGTGTGTTTTCATATTCACCTATAAATTTTACAGCATTTTTTACCTTATATTTTAAAAATTTTGCTAATGACCAATAGTCTTTACCTCTCAATTTTCTAAAAAAATTTATAATAACATTAATTTTAAGTAATAATTCATAGGCAATGGCTCCTAATTTAGAAAGCCATTTAGCATATTTCATTACTCCATCCCAAGCATCACCATGAACAACTAAATATTTTTTTCCTAACTGCGTTTCATGAATAACTCTATTTACTATTTTAATATCACCTAAATGCATTGGAATAAATTTTCTAAATATCTCATCATGATTTCCAATTATGTAAAATACTTTTGTCCCGTGCCTGGCTTTTCTCAATATTTTTTGTATGACATCATTATGCTCTTGAGGCCAATAGAAATTCTTTTGCATTGCCCAAACATCGATTATATCTCCAACTAAATAAAGGTTCTCGGATCTTGAATTCTTAAAAAATTCTAAAAGCTTGTTAGCTTGACAACCTTTGGTACCAAGATGCACATCAGATATAAATATACTCTTATATTTTAATAACGGAGGCATTAAAAAAACCTATTTTGTAACACAACTGTAACTCGAATCATTTAATTCTTATGTCATTGAAATGTTAAAGATTTATTAAAAATTAGTTACGAAAAAATTATGCATTATTGTTTGATTTATAACCTTAATTCTTCAACAGGGAAAAAAATAAAATTTGTAAATAAGATTTATGAAAAATTAAAAATTAACAACTCTGTAGATTATTTCAAAACTAAATCTGAAAAAGAGGCGAAAGAAATATTTTTGGAATTTAAAAATAAAAATTATGATAGATTGATAGTTGCTGGTGGAGATGGATCAGTATCATTTGCAATCAATGAATTGATAAAAAATGACTTTGATTTTAATGATAAATTTGCAATTGGGTATATACCAGCTGGAACAGCCAATTTACTTCAAGCAGAGTTATCGATAAATAAAAAAGTAGATGATATTTGTAATATTTTAACATCAAATAACTATAAACAATCTAATCTTATAAAAATAAATAAAAATTATTTTTTTTTAATGGCTGGTATTGGTTGGGATGCTAAAATTGTTCACTCTATTGATACACGTATAAAAAAAATACTTGGTAAGATAATATTTGGTTTAAAAGGGTTTCAGCATTTTTTATTTATGAAAAATAATAAACTTGATGTTTTCTTTGATGGTCAAAAACATCAAGCTGATTGGATATTAAGTTCTAATACCAAATATTATGCTGGTCATCATAAGATAAATAAGTCAAACATTTTTGATGATAGATTAATAACTTATGTCTTTAAAGATTTAAGTAGGCTAAAACTAATGTATTATATTATTTTGATAATTATTTATGGAGATTTATCAAGAAACAAATCTGTTATAACTACCTATTCAAAAAGTATCCAAATTAATTGCAATAATTTTGAAATTCCCGTTCAGGTTGATGGAGATAATTTTGGATGTCACAATAAGATTGATATTGAATTTTCAAAAAAAAAAGTAAATTTTTTACTATAATTTAAATAACAAAATTTTAGACAAATTATTTTACTTATAAATTTAAATTAAATATAATAATTTAAATTTTCATAGGAGGTGATGATGGGTAAGAAGTTAAAGAAAAATGAAAGAAGAAAAAAAAAGTTTATCAAATCAATAGATAAACTTAAAAATAAAATTAATTTAAAGGAAAAAAAACTAGCTAAAATTAATATAAAAATCGCAGGTATTGAAAAAAAAGTTGCCGAAAAAAAAGCAAAAAAATTAGCTAAAAAGAAAACCAGTGAGAGTCCTGCGTCTGTAAATAATTAATATATAAAAATTGTCCCTCCCCTTTTTTATAACAAAAAGGGGAAGGTAGTTAATCAACAAAATCTTAAACAAAGAGGAAATGAAGATGTTTTATTATTTAAGATTTCTGTTAGTCATTTTTAGTAAACTTTAATGACAAAAATATTTATAGATTGTTACAATTTAATTAAAATAATTTAATCCCAATCACACCTATTAAAATAAATAAAATTGATATGATTTTTTTTAAATTGATACTTTCTTTTAATAAAAAATATCCAATAAATATTGATAATAAAATACTTGTTTCTCTTAAGGATGTAACAACAGGTATTGGAGCTTTTGTAAATGCCCATACAGCCAAGGCATAACTAGCATATGATAATGTTACACCATAAAAAAATATCATCTTACCGTCTCTATAAACCTTTTTAATAATATCCTTTTGACCTCTTAAACTAAGAATAAATGGGAAAATCATAGCATTTAATATGAAAGACCAACTGACAAAAGATATTGCAGAATTACTTATTCTTGCTCCATATCCATCTACAAGTGAGTATGATCCAATAAACAAACCTGTAATTATCGAAAATTTAATAACATTTAAGCTACTGTTTTTATAATCGGAAATACCAAGAAAAAAAATACCAAAACATATTAAGAAAATAGAGATCAGTATTAATTTATTTAACACTACTCCTAACAATAAAATTGAAATTACAGTTACAAATAAAGGTCCCGTCCCTCTTGCTATGGGATAGACTTTTGTCAAATCTCCAATTTCATATGATTTAAGCAAGAACCATTGATAGCCGATGTGAACAACAATACTTGCGAAGATATAAGGTATACTTTCTATTGAGGGTGCGGGTAACAAGATGATTGCAACAATTGAAAAAGGTATATGACCTAAAATTATACCTGCTAGAGCAACTGCTTTATCCGAGTGTTTTTTGACCATGCCATTCCAAGTGGCATGAAGTAGTGCTGCCAATAAAACGACAGAAAATACTAATGTATCCATAAAGAGTATTAATTCACTCTACCGTAAATATCTTGATATCTAACTATATCTGTCTCTTTTAAAATAGGTCCAGTTTGTATTTCGAAAATTTTTACTTTTTTTTTAAATTTATTTTCTATTCTATGAATTGCTTCTCTTGGGATAAATATTTTTTCTCCTGGTTTTTTAAAGAAATTTTTCTTGTTTAATGTAATTAGAGGTTTTCCATCAGTAATGGTCCAATATTCAGATCGATGAAAATGCTTTTGTAAGCTTAATTTAGACTTAGAATTGACCACTAATTCTTTTACCAAAAAGTTTTTACCCTCGTATAGGTTTGTATATCTTCCCCATGGTCTATGAAAAACATTTTTTTTCTTAAAATATTTATTTTTATTTTTTTTATATATTTTTGATATTTCAAACCAATTTCCAAGGTCTGACCATTGAATACTAAGCTTTATTGCATTTATATTCTTTGATTTTTCAAGAATTGCATAATCAAAAGAAATTTCCTTACATTTATCAAAGAATTTTTTACTCAAAAAATATGTATTATTTCTAATCTTCGATTTTTCTAAAGATTTTAGACATGCTTTATAAATATTAGGCTGATATTTTTTAAAGTTATTAATTATTGATGATTTTTTTAAGTAAAACATACCAGAGTTCCAATAACCTCCAGATTTAATTATCTTTTTGGCTTTTTGCTCTGTTGGTTTTTCAATAAATTTAGTAACTTTATTTAACTTATTTTTGCTTTTTGTTTTAAGATATCCGTACTCATTGGATGGTCTAGTTGGTTTAATCCCAAATATAAATATATTTTCATCACTTAAATTTTTAACATTAGTTTTTAAAGATCTTGTTAAAATACTTGGATTTTCAATTAAATGATCTGAAGTAAAAAACATTATTGGCTGATCATATGGAATTTCTTTAATTAAAGCACTTACTAAAATTGCTGGTGCTGTGTTTTTTTTTGCTGGTTCTAATATTATTTTATATTTTTTTATTTTAGATTTTTTCAATGTTTTCTTAACATCTTTTAAATACTTCAGATTTGTGCTGATAATTGGAAAATCGTAAGAGTTATTATTTATTCTTTCAAAAGCTTTTTGTAATAAAGTCCAACCACCAAAATCAATAAATTGTTTTGCTTGAGTATTTTTTAAATTGGGCCAAAGTCGTGTTCCTGCACCACCACAAAGTATTACAGGTCTAATTTTCATCAAATATCTGCGTAAGTTTTAACCTCGTTTTTACCACCTGGATGAGTAGGTGCACCTAAATAAGCTGGACCTACTGTTTGAGCATATTTCCAAAGAGTTCCGTTTCCAAAGTTCATTTTTCTTTGTTTCCATTTCTTTTTTCTCAAACTAAGCTCTTTTTTACTTAATCTAACGTTAATAGTCCCCTTCTTTGCATCTATATCAATAATGTCTCCATTCTTTAAAAGGGCTATTGGACCGCCTATAGAGGCCTCAGGACCCACATGACCTATACAGAAGCCTCTGGTAGCCCCAGAGAACCTACCGTCTGTGATAAGGGCTACTTTCTCTCCTTTTCCTTGTCCATAAATTGCAGCTGTTGTCTGCAACATTTCTCTCATTCCTGGACCACCCTTTGGACCTTCGTATCTAATTATAATTATATCACCATCTTTGTATTTTCTTTCTTTTACAGCTTTGTAAGCTTTTTCCTCAGAGTCAAAACATCTTGCTCTTCCTGTAAATTGTAATTTTTTCAAACCTGCAATTTTAACAATTCCACCTTCTGGAGCTAAATTACCTCTTAATCCAACAACACCACCAGTTGGCGTGATTGGATTTTTATAACTTCTCATAACTTTTTGTTTTGGATTAAATTTCACATTTTTTAAATTTTCTTTCATTGTCTTTCCTGTAACGGTCATACAATCTCCATGAATATATCCACCATCGTAAAGTGTTTTTAAAAGCATTGGAACACCACCTGCTTCCCACATATCTTTTGCAACATATTTTCCACCAGGTTTTAAATCGGCAAGATAAGGAGTTCTTTTAAAAATTTTTGCAACATCCATTAAATCAAATTTAATTCCAATTTCATTTGCAATAGCTGGTAAGTGCAAACCTGCATTAGTAGATCCGCCTGTTGCAGCAACAACTGTAGCAGCATTTTCTAATGCTTTTCTTGTAACAATATCTCTTGGTCTGATATTTTTTTCTAAAAGTTTCATTACAGCTTTGCCGCTATTAATGGCATACTTATGTCTTTCTTTATAAGGAGCAGGAGTTCCTGCTGAATATGGTAGGGCTAATCCAATTGCTTCTGAAACACATGCCATCGTGTTTGCAGTAAATTGACCTCCGCAAGCACCTGCACTTGGGCAAGCTTTTAATTCTAATTTTCTAAGAGCATGAGCTGTCATTTTTTTTGATGTATATTTTCCAACACCTTCAAAAACATCAACAACAGTTACATCTTTACCTTCAAATCTACCTGGAAGTATTGATCCACCATAAATAAATACACTAGGAATATTTAATCTCACCATAGACATCATAAGACCTGGTAAAGATTTATCGCATCCTGCTAAACCAACTAAAGCATCATAACAATGGCCTCTTACAGTTAATTCAGTAGAGTCTGCAATTACATCTCTTGAAATCAATGAAGATTTCATACCTTCATGACCCATAGCAATACCATCAGTAACAGTTATTGTACAAAATTCTCTAGGTGTTCCTCCTGATGAATTTACACCTTGTTTTACAAATTGAGCTTGTTTCATTAAATTAATGTTACATGGTGCAGCCTCATTCCATGTTGATACAACACCAACAAAAGGTTTTGCTACATCTTTTTCGGTTAAATCCATTGCATAATAAAAGGATCTTTGTGGTGCTCTATCAGCACCTACAGTTGTATATCTGCTTGGTAGTTTTTTTTTATTAAATTTCCGCATTATAGACTTTCTAAAGTATAATTTAATTTATTAACATCTTTTTTTAAATTAATAAAGTTAGACTTTTCTTGCTCAACAATATAATTTGGAGCTCTTTCAATAAAACTTTTATTATTTAGCCTTGTATTAATTTTTTCCATCTCTTTCTCAATTTTATTCTTTTTATTTAATAATGTTTCTTTAATTTTTGACAAATCTACATCTTCATCAAAGTAAATTTTAAATATTTCACCTTTAATGACCAAGTTTGCTGAAGGTTTTTTAATATCTTCAGTTACAAATTCATTAATTCTGCCAATTTTTTTTAATGTATTAGAGTTATTTTCAATAAATTTCTTAATTTCAGGATTTATTTTATTCACTAGTATTTTAACAAATGATCCAGGGCTTATTTCTATTTCATTTTTAAAAGACCTTATAGATGAAACAAATTCAATTATTTCATTTACTTCATCAGAGTCTTTATCTTTATTAGAAATGGCTTCAGACCAGTTTTTTAACATTAGAAAGTCTTTTCCATCTTTATCCAATTTATTTTTCAACCATATTTCCTCGGTTAGAAAAGGTATGAATGGGTGTAAAATAACTAGAATTTGAGTAAATATGAAGCTAGCTACATTTCTTGTTTCTTCGATATTTTCATTATTTTCTGAATAAAAAACAGTTTTAGATAATTCTAAGTACCAATCGCAGAACGAATGCCATACAAATTGATATGCAATTCTTGCAGCCTCATCAAATCGATAACTATCTATTGATTTTTTGATCTTTGCATTAGTGTTAGTGAATTCAACAAAAATCCATTTATTAATATTTAGTTTTAAATCATTAGGCGTTTCTATATTTTCAAATTTACAATCATTTTGAATTAGAAAATTGTTAGCGTTCCATATTTTATTTAAAAAATTTCTATAACCTTTAACTCTATCCTCTGATAATTTTACATCTCGTCCAGGGGATGCCATTGACAAAAGTGTAAATCTTAAAGCATCAGCACTATATTTTTCTATTAATTCTAATGGATCAATAACATTACCTTTAGACTTAGACATTTTTTGACCTTTTTCATCTCTAACTAATGCATGAACATAAATATTTTTAAAAGGTTCTTTGTTTTGAAATTCCATTCCAAACATAATCATTCTTGCAACCCAAAAGAAAATAATATCAAATCCTGTTACCAATACTGAAGTTGGATAAAATTTATCTAAATATTCATTTTTTTCTGGCCATCCTAGAGTTGCAAAAGGCCATAGGCCTGATGAAAACCATGTATCAAGAACGTCTGGATCTCTAATTAATTCAACATCTTTTTTATAGTGTTCTTTAGCTAATTTATTTGCACCTTCTTCTGTTTCATCTACAAATATTTCACCATCAGGTCCATACCATGCAGGTATTTGATGTCCCCACCAAAGCTGCCTAGAAATACACCAAGGCTCTATATTATCCATCCATTGAAAATATGTTTTTGTCCAATTAACAGGAAAAAAATTAGTTGTTTTATTATTTACTATTTCTTTTGCTTTTATTGAAAGTTTCTTAGCATCTGCAAACCATTGCTCCGTTAAATAGGGTTCAATTATAGAATTAGATCTATCGCCATAAGGAACTTTATTTTTAATTTTCTCATCTTTAACAAATAAGTTTTTATCAGTTAGTTCATTTAAAATTCTTTTTCTAGCTTCAAATCTATCAAGTCCAACATAATTATCAGGAGCATTTTCATTAATTTTACCATCTGGTGTAAAAACATTTATGATTTCTAAATTGTTTCTCTCCCCTACTTCATAATCATTGAAATCATGTGCTGGAGTAATTTTAACAGCTCCAGTACCTTGTTCAGGATCTGCATAATCATCTTCTATAATTTTTATTTTTCTATCAACTATTGGAACTATTACATTTTTATTTACTAATGATTTATATCTTTCATCTGATGGATTAACTGCAACAGCTGTATCTCCTAACATGGTTTCTGGTCTAGTAGTTGCAATAGTTATAAATTTATCTGTTCCTTCGATTGGATATTTGATGTGATATAGTTTTGAATTAACTTCTCTTTGATCTACTTCTAAATCTGATATAGCTGTTTTTAAAACAGTGTCCCAATTTACTAATTTTTTTGATTTATAAATTAATCCATTTTTGTACATTTCAACAAAAACTTTTAATACAGATTTTGATAGATTTTCGTCCATGGTGAAGGCATTTCTAGACCAATCACACGAACAGCCTAATTTTTTTAATTGATTAATAATAATATCACCATACTGACCTTTCCATTCCCAAACTTTTTCTATGAATTTTTCTCTACCTAAATCATTTTTATCGATACCTTCAGATTTAAGCTTTTTCTCTACTAATGCTTGTGTAGCAATACCCGCATGGTCGGTTCCAGGTTGCCATAAAGTTTCAAAATTATTCATTCGATGGTAACGAGTTAATAAGTCTTGAATAGAATTATTTAATGCATGACCCATATGAAGACTACCAGTTACATTTGGTGGCGGGATAA
Organism: uncultured Pelagibacteraceae bacterium; assembly: GCA_902613065.1. Lineage (GTDB taxonomy): Bacteria > Pseudomonadota > Alphaproteobacteria > Pelagibacterales > Pelagibacteraceae > Pelagibacter. The sequence continues at coordinate 49,646 of CACMFU010000002.1, forward strand.
CTATAGAAAATTGTTTTTTGTTAGATTTTGGTTTAAATAATTTTTTTTCTTCCCAATAAGAATAAATCTTATTTTCAACATTTTCGTGAATATATTTGTCTGAACTCATGGATAATTATTTTATAAATTAATCATATCAATAAACAACAATGAAATTATCCGTTAAATTTATAGACTAAATTATAAAATTAATTATATATGTCCTCATTGAATATTTAATTCATGGCAACGTGGCGGAATGGTTACGCAGAGGATTGCAAATCCTTGTATCCCGGTTCGATTCCGGGCGTTGCCTCCACAATTTATTTTTGTTGAGATAATATAAAAAAAAAGTAAGTTGTGATTTTACATTCCTCGGTAGCTCAGTTGGTAGAGCAGTTGACTGTTAATCAATTGGTCGCAGGTTCGAGTCCTGCCCGAGGAGCCAATTAAAATTAATTTATCCTGTTTTAGAAATATTTACCTGGTTGATTTGTATGTTTTTAGCAAACTTAATTTTTTGATCTTGAGTAAGTTCAGAATAAACTTTCACTAAAAAATTATAGTTTACGTTCATGTGACCTTCTTTAGATTTTTCTAAATTTATTAAGTATTCTGAAAAATCCTCAAAAAAATAGTTTATTGGCACTTTAAGATAATTAGATAGTTGTAGTAATCTAATAGAACTTACACCATTTGTTCCTTTTTCATATTTTTGAATTTGTTGAAATGTTACATTTATTGCTTTTGCGACTTTAGTTTGAGTTAAACCTAAAGCCAAACGTCTAAGTTTTAATTTATTACCTAGATGTTTATTGAAATTTTCTTCCATCAAAGACCCCTCTTTAATTAAAAATAATAAGTTGAGTTAATAGAAATCAAAAAGTTATTTCAAGTAAAATAATTTTAAAAAGAATAATAATTTTTAGGATTTTATAAACCTGTCAAGCGACTTTTTAGCAATTTAGTTATAATTTTTATAATATTTGGCTCAAAAAAAGCTTTGTTCTATCGCTTTTTGGGTTAGCAAAAAACTCTTTTGTTTCTGCTTGTTCTACAATCATGCCTTCATCCATAAAAATAACTTCATCTGCAACTTCTTTTGCAAACCCCATTTCGTGTGTTACAACAATCATAGTCATACCAGCCTTAGCTAAATTAACCATTGCATCTAAAACTTCTTTAATCATTTCAGGATCTAGTGCTGATGTTGGTTCATCAAAAAGCATTATTTTTGGCTCCATACATAATGCTCTAGCTATTGCACATCTTTGTTGTTGACCACCAGAAAGTTGGCCTGGGTATTTATATGCTTGATCAGCAATCTGAACTTTTTCTAAATGCTTTAAAGCTAATGCTTCAGCATCTTTTTTAGGCATTTTTTTTACCCAAATAGGAGCAAGAGTACAATTATCTAATATTGATAAATGAGGAAATAAATTAAATTGTTGAAATACCATTCCAACCTCAGCTCTAATTTGCTCTATATTTTTTGTTTCTTCAGTTAATTCAGTTCCATCAACTATTATTGATCCTTCTTGATGTTCCTCTAGTCTATTAATACATCTAATTAATGTTGATTTACCTGAACCTGAGGGACCACAAACAACAATTTTTTTATTCTTTTCAACATCTAAATTAATGTTTTTTAAGACTTGGAAATCTCCAAACCATTTATTCATTTCTTTAATTTGAATTATTTTATCCGACATTATCTCTCAGTTTTATATTTTTGCTCTAAATTATAACTATATTTACTCATTGCATAGCAAATAATAAAAAATACTATTGATGCAAACACATACCCTTCCATTGCAAAACCTAACCATTCAGGATTTGTTTTTGCTAAATTAAGCATTCCTACAATCTCCAGAAGACCTACAACAAAAATTAGAGGTGTATCTTTGACAAGAGCTAAGAATGTATTTGCTATACCTGGTATGACTAATTTAAGAGCTTGAGGTAAAATAACAAATATATGCATTTTCCAGTAACCCATTCCTAAAGATTTTGCAGCATCATATTGTCCTCTTGGTAAAGCCTGTAAACCCCCTCGTATTACCTCAGCTACATAAGCAGCTTCAAACAATGATATAGCAATTATAACTCTTACTAGTTTATCAATAAACATGTCCTCTGGTAGAAACATTGGAAACATAACAGACGACATAAATAAAACGGTGATTAACGGTACACCTCTCCAAAATTCTATAAATCCAATAGAAATGTATTTAATTATTGGTAAATCAGATCTTCTTCCTAAAGATAAGAATAATCCAACTGGAAAACAGAATATTAAACAGAAAAATGAAACTATAAAAGTTAGTGATAATCCGCCCCAAGCTCCTGTTTCGACCCATTCGAAAGCTTGTATCTTACCTAATTCAATTAGTTCTTCGTAAAAAAACACATACTTTAATAATATATAAATTGTGATCGGTATTATTAGAAAATAATACATCTTAAATTTTGAGGGTATAAAAAAACCTATTACAATCGATATAACAGCAGCAATAATTCCATATGAAAAATCAAAAAATATTGGACCACCTGAAATAAAAAAGAATATAAATAAAAAGGCAATTACTGGATAAACAACAACATAATACAGTGTTAAATATTTTTTAAATTTTTCGGTTGCAAAAAAACCTACTCCGCCAAGAAAAGCAAGAGCTATAAATGATAAATTTATTCTCCACTGTTCTGCATTTGGATACATTCCATACATAAATCTATTAAACCAAGTTTTTATATAGGCCCAGCATGCTCCAGATCCAGAACATGCATCTTTTGAATCGCCAGCAAAATTTGCATCAATTATGAACCAACTTAACAATGGTGGTAACGATTTGATAACAGCAAATATAATTAATAATGATAAAAGAGCATTAAAGTTATTTGTATTAATATTTTTGTTAACAATGTCTAAAAATTTTATACCTGAATATTCAATTCTAATTAAATGCAAAGCAATAAAACCAATTATTAGAGGCAAAAAGTAACTTATTGTTCCTGGTAGAAAGCTAGTCAAATCTAAACTAAAAAAAGAGTTTAAGAATACAATTAAAATACTTATAGAAAATAAACTAATACCTGAATACAAATATGCATAAAGATTATTTTTGTCTGGTGATAAAAAATTTAATTTATTCATTATTTTTCTTTAATAGCTATTTTTTTATTATACCAATTCATAAATATTGAGATTGTTATGCTTAAAGTTAAATAAGTTAACATTGTAATTGAAACAATTTCAATTGCTCTTCCTGTTTGCATCAAAGCAGTTCCTGCAAAAACAAGTACTAAATCTGGGTATGCAATCGCAGCAGCAAGTGAGGAATTTTTTGTTAAATTTAAATATTGATTAGTTGTTGGAGGAATTATAATTCTCAATGCTTGAGGCATAACGACTAATTTAAGAACTTGATTAGGTGTTAAACCAATTGAAGCTGCAGCTTCTTTTTGACCTTTGCTAACACCCTGAACACCAGCTCTTACACATTCAGCTATAAAAGTTGCAGTATATAAAGATAAAGCTAATGCTAATGAAATTAATTCTGGAGGTAATTTAAGACCTCCTTTATAAGTAAACGATGTTTTTGATAGTTGTTCAATAACTGGTATTTCAATTGATGCATCAACCCCGCCTAGTAAAAAACTTAATAATGGTAAGATAATTAAAAGGCCAATTGATATTAATAAAACGGGAGTTTGAGTTCCTTGATTTTCTTGCTTTTTTTTAGCGTATGCTCTTACAAAAAATATTGCAATTATTGCTGCAATTACTGAATAAATAAAAATATCTAGATTATTCCAAATAAAAGCTGGAATAAAAAAACCTTTAATTGTTAAAAAGAAAACTCCAAACATGGGTTCTGCTTTTTCTGGTAAAGGTAATGCTCTTAAAGCAGCAAAATACCAAAAAAATATTTGTAGTAATAAAGGAATGTTTCTAAAAAATTCCACATATATTGCTGCAGTTCGTTCAATAAGATAATTGCTTGATAATCTGGCTATTCCAACAACAACTCCAATAATTGTAGCAAATATAATTCCAATAACAGAAACTAGAATAGTATTTAATAATCCAACTAAATAAGCTCTAAAATAGGAATGCGACCCATCATATTCTATTAACGAAAACTGAACATCAAATGAAGATTCTTGAGTTAAAAAACCATAACCAAACGTAATACCCCTATTTTCCATATTAACTTGGGCGTTATAAGAAAAGAAACCAAATACTAGTATAACAACTACTAGCGTAAGTAACTGGGGTAATATTTTCTTAAAATTCACTGTTATTAAGGTTTATAAAAAAAAGGGCTAGAAAAATCTAGCCCTCTTTATATTCTTTTTAAAAAGAATTATCTTGCTGGTGGTACGTAAAGTATTCCACCTTTAGTCCATAACTCATTTGGACCTCTATCAGGTAGAATTCCTGTGTCAGCTATATTTCTTTTATAGCTTTCACCGTAATTTCCAACTTGCTTGATTATTCTTAAACTCCACTCATTATCTAAACCTAAAGCGGCTCCTAATTCACCTTCAGCTCCAACTAGTCTTTTTACAGCTGGATTATCTGAAGTTTTCATCATGTCAGCATTTGCTGATGTTACGCCATACTCTTCAGCTTCGATCATAGTATTTAGTGACCATCTTACGATATCTTCCCAAACAGAATCACCTTGTCTAACAACTGGGCCTAATGGCTCTTTTGAAATTGTTTCAGGTAATACCATATGATCATCTGGATTGCTCAATTTAATTCTTTGAGCGGCTAGACCAGATTTATCTGTAGTATATGTATCACATCTTCCGGCATCATATGCGGCCACAACTTCGTCAGCTTTTTCAAAAGTAACTGGCTCATATTTGATTCCTTTTGAATTAAAGAAATCTCTCATATTAAGCTCTGTTGTAGTTCCAAGGTTAGTACATGCAGAAACACCAGCTTTGAAATCATTAACCGATGAAATTCCTGAATTTTTTCTAACCATAAAACCTTGACCATCATAGAAGTTTACTCCTACGAAAGTAAGACCGATATCCGCATCCCTTGAAAGAGTCCAAGTAGTATTTCTAGATAGAATATCTATCTCGTTAGAAGTTAATGCAGTAAATCTTTCTTTAGCACTTAGTGGAGTAAATTTAACTTTACTCGAGTCACCTAAAACAGCAGCGGCTACTGCTCTACATACATCAACGTCAACACCAGTCCAGTTTCCTGCGGCATCAGCATTAGAAAATCCTGGTAAACCTTGTGAAACACCACATCTCACAAAACCTTTTTTCTGAGTGTTTTTAAGAGTTTTTGACTTTTTTGCAGCCATTGTTTCTGTTGTAAAAGTAAATAAAACAGCAAACATTGCAACAAATGAAGTCAATCGTTTTACTAATTTAAACATTATTTATTCCTCTTGTTTATTTATTTGTTAACAAATAATTCAAATTAATTTTTGAATTGACCAAGTAAAGCAGAAAGTATGAAACGCATCAATATTAAATTAATCGCAAAATTTATACCTTATTTGGTATTTGGCGCGCTCTGAAGGATTCGAACCTTCGACCTACGGTTTAGAAAACCGTTGCTCTATCCAGCTGAGCTAAGAGCGCACATTATTTATTTATAATACTAATTTAATTTTTGAAAAGAAATTTTTTTAATAAAATAATAACTGATAATAGTTCAATTCGTCCAATAATCATAAATATAATTAATGAAATTTTACCAAATATACTAAAGTTATAAAAATTCATGTTGGCCAAATCATACATTTCAGAGTTAACAGTGTTCATTATTGTTAAGATACCTAGTTTAAAAGACGATTCAAAATCTAAATTAGAAACTGTTAAAAGAATTGATATTGAAAATAAAGAAATAATAAAAATTATAATTGCAAAAAAATATTTATTTATATCATGGATATTCACACTCATTTTATTTAAAGATAGTTTATTAGAATAAACTTGATTAGGTTTTGAATGAGATAACAAATTATTTATTGAGAATTTTATTAAAGTTAAAACTTTTATTACTCTTAAACCTGAACTAGTTGAAAAAAAAGATCCACCAAGTATAACAAGAATAAGAAATACAAATACGAGATTTTTAGGAACTTGTTCAAATGAAATTCCAATATTTGAAACGCTACTTGATATAGAAACTAATACATTTAAAAAATTATTATCATAATTAAAAAATATAAATGATAATACAATTACAATTAAAAGATAAATTAAAATATTAAAATCTTCACTTAAATAATTAATATTTTTTTTTTTAAAAAAAATTAAATTAAAAATAAAAAAAAGACTAAAGTATGCAAATAACATTGATATAGATAAAATAATTTTACTTATGTCTGTACTAAAAGTGTTATCAAAATTATCATTCGGTAAAAAACCTCCAGATGATATTATTGTTAGAGCATAATTATAAGAGTCATATGATCGTAAATTTACTAATTTTAACATTATAAAAATAAGAATTGTCATAAATAAATAGATAATTATTATTTTAAAGTATTGTTTAAATATTTCAGAAGAATTTAATGAAATATAATTTGTCAAAGATCTTTTTAAATTTTCATCAAATAAATCTATAAGCAATAAAATTGAAAATAGAAAATACAAACCACCTATCCATTGAGAGCTGGATCGCCACAAAATTAAAGTTTGATCTAATTGATCCAAATTATTAAAAATTGTAAATCCTGTAGATGTAAAGCCCGAAATAGCTTCAAAATAACAGTTAATTATTTCGATATTATCAATACTAAGATAATAAGGAATTGATATTGCCACAGGCAAAATTAGATAACCAATTAAAACAATTATAATTCTCTCAAATAAATTAATTTTTTCAAATCTATATTTTTTGAATATTAATAAAAAAAGTCCAATAATAAGAGTAATAACAAATGTAAAAATATAATTACCAAGATTATTTAAAAGATTAAAATAATATGTGTAAATAATATTAAAGAATGAAAAAAAACTTATAACTAAAAAAAAAATACCAAAGTATTTTAGGGCAAATATATTCATTAATTAGATTGAGCTTATTCTAAATAAATTTTCTACCAGGGGTAATTGATCTCTTTTTGCTAACAATACTACGGTATCATTTTTTTGAAATATATATTTTGATGAAGGCAGAATAAATTTATTATTCCTTAAAATTGCTCCCACACGAATTTCATCTGGTAAATCAGCATTTTTTAATTCTTTATTAACTAATTCTGAAGTTTCTAAAATATCAGCTTCTATAACTTCATACTCACCATTCAAAATTGTATAAGCATTCTCAATTGTGCCTTTATGAACATGTTTTAATATACTCGATACTGTACTCATTCTAGGATCGATTAAATCGTCAATTTTTAAAGATGATTGCAGTAATGAATAATTAGGTTTATTCACCAAAGCCATAGTTCTTTTATCTTTTGAAAACTTTTCTACAAGAACACTAACCATTAAATTATCTTCATCATCATTTGTTAAAGCTAATACAGTTTCTACTTCATCTAAATTAGCTTCATTTAGCACGTCTTCATCTAAACCATTTCCATTAATTACAATGGTGTCATTTAAATAATTTGCAATAAATTCAGCTCTATTTTTATCTTTTTCAATAATTTTAACTCTTGCCTCGTCAAAATTATTTTCTATGTTAGTTGCTAAATTAAATCCAATATTGCCTCCACCTATTATGAGTATTTTGCTTGAAATTTTTTCATTGTGTCCAAAAACTTTTAGCGTTTCTTCCATTTGATTTGAATTAACAATTACATATGCTTTGTCATTATGTTTAAGTTTATCATCTTTTTTTAATATCTTAAAATTTTCTTCTCGAATAACACCTAAAATATAAGCATTTAAATTCGGAAATTTGTTTGTTAATTCTTTTAATTTTATTTCATGAATAGGGCATTTTTCATCAATTAAAATTTCAAGTAATCTAAGTTTATTCTCTGCAAAAGGAACATTATCCAGGGCTCCTGGTGCCTCTAATTTTCTTTGCAATGATTTTGCAATTTCTAGTTCTGGTGAAATAACATAGTCAATTGGTAAATTTTCTTTATTAAAAAGTGTTGAAAATTTTGGATCTAAATATTCTTGGGATCTAATTCTTGCAATTTTTTTGGGTACTTTAAATAGTGAATATGCAATTTGACAAATAAGCATATTAATTTCGTCATTTCTCGTAACAGCTATTAACATATCTGCTTCTGCAGTATTAGCACGATCTAAAATTTCAGGAGATGTGGCTTTACCAACAATTGCTTTTACATCAAGAGACTCGTTAATTTTTTGAATATCTTCACTTGATTGATCAATAACAGTTATAGAGTGGTTTTGCTCTGTAAGTAATTTGGCTATTGTGAAACCTACTCTACCTGCACCACATATTAATATATTCATTAATTTAGATCCTTAACACCTAATAATTTTAATTTCCTGTGAAGAGCAGATCTTTCCATACCAACAAATTTCGCAGTTTTTGAAATATTTCCTCCAAATTTTTTAATTTGAGAAATTAAATATTCTTTCTCAAAATTTTCTCTCGCTTCTCTCAATGGTATTGACAAATTTTCTGCAACTGAAAAAGTTTCAATTGCAGATTTTGATAATGTTTCTTTAATAATTTCCAATATTTTTTCATCGTCATTGCCTGGGGATAGTATAGCTATTCTTTCAATAAGATTACGTAATTCTCGCACATTACCTGGCCAATCATAATTTAAAAGGTAATTATAATCTTTAATTTTAAATATTCTATAATTGTAAGTATTACAGATATTTTCTATAAAATATTCTACTAGCAATGGAATATCTTCTATTCTTTTATTTAAAGGTTCAATTTCAATATTAAAGACATTTAATCTGTGAAATAAATCTTCTCTAAAATTTCCATTTCTTATCTCGTTACTAATATTTTTACTAGATGCACAAATAATTCTAACATCAACTTCTATGTCATGATTACTATTAATTCTCTTAAATTTTTGATCTATAACAACTCTTAATATTTTAGACTGTGTTTCGAGAGGAATTTCTGTAACCTCATCAATCAATAAAACACCACCAGATGCTTTTTCTAAAGCACCATAAACTATTGATCCATCTTTTTTTTCCTCACCGAACAATTCTAACTCATATTTTTTTGAGTCTAACAATGCGCCATTTATAATTATAAACGGTCCTTTTGATCGTTTAGAATTTTTATAAATTTTTCTGGAAATCAATTCTTTTCCTGATCCGGTTGGACCACTAACAAAGACTCTACTTTCGGATTGAGATAATTTTTGGATCTGATCTTTTATAGAAGTAATATTTGAGCTTTTGCCTATTATTTCAAATGAATGGAATAATTTATTTGATAAAGATTTATTTTCTTTTTTTAAATTAAAATTTTCTACAGCTCTCTTAACAAAATTGAGCAATCTTTCTTTATCAAAAGGCTTTTGGATAAATTCAAAAGCTCCAGATCTTAACGAATTTATTGCCATCTCAATATTGGCATGTCCAGAAATAATTATTACTGGTATATCTGTATTTTTAGTTTTAATATGTTCAAGAAGTTGAATTCCATCATTATCACCTTTATCTAATTTAACATCGATAATAGCTACGTTGGGTAATTTTTTATCTATTTCTGTTAGTCCTTGATTAAAATTTGCTGCCAATCTTGTTTTATAACCAGCATCTTGAATAAGTTCATCAAGAATATTTCTAATATCTGCGTTGTCATCTATTATTAATATTTCTGTTGCCATAAATTACTTTGGAATTATGATTTGAACTCTAGCACCATTATTTGTATTTAAAAATTTAATTGATCCATTATGGTCATTTATGATTTTATCTACTATTGATAATCCTAAGCCAGTCCCTTTTTCTTTGGTTGTATAATATGGTTTAATAATATCTTTGGTCTTTTTATCTTTAAAACCTTCACCTGTATCAATTAAATTAACTGTTATATAGTCTCTTCTTTGATTGATTTCTATATCAATATTTTTCAATGAATTTGTGGTTTTTTTTACTTTTTCCGTAATACTCTCAATAGAGTTTTTAATTAAATTAAAAAATAACCTATTGAATTGTTCATTATCAAAATTAATAATAACTTTTTTTCCTGTTTTGTTAATAATTTTAAAATTTATAGAACTATCAATTTTTTTTAAAAGTTCTACATTTTCATTCAAAACTTTAATCAAATCATTATTTTTAAAATGAGGTTTTGGCATTCTTGCAAAATTAGAAAATTCATTTACTAAATTTTCAATTTGTTTTATTTGCTTTAAAATAGTTTTTAAATTATTTTGATATTTGAGTTTTTTTTCATCATTTAAATTAGGTAAATATTTAGAGTTAAGATTATCTATTGTTAATTGTATTGGAGTTAATGGATTTTTAATTTCATGAGCCATTTTTCTAGCAACTGTTTCCCATGCTTCGTGCCTTTCATTTGAAAGAAGTTTGTCTTGCTGATTTTTTAGTTTTTCTATCATCGAATTAAAGTTTTTGTTTAATAACTCCATTTCTCTGTCTGCTTTTAATTCAGGAACTTTGGCATCCAAATTTCCTTTTCCAATTTTTTCAGATGCGGTAATGAGATTATTGATTGAGATAAAAAATCTTGAGGAAAATCTGATTGCTATTGATATTGATAAGAATAACAAAAGTGTAACTAAAGATATATATATAATAGCAAAAGAAATTCTTATTCCTAAACTTTGATTCTCAACAGTATAATAAAAATTTAATGCCTCTTCCGACTCAATTAGATAATTAGATATATTCTTATCGAGACTTTTCACAACATATAAAAAAGTATCTTCAAAATTTTGTAATCTTATTACAGCTGCAGATCTATTTTCAGGAGCATTTATAATTTTTAATGGTCTATCATCAGATTTTACCATATTAATAGCTTGATCCTCAATTTTAATATAACTAGAATCATTTGCTGAAATAATTAATTCGCCTTCTGAATTAATCAAATAAAGTTGATCAATATCTCTAATTAAGTTTTGAGTATTTAAGAAGGCTTTAAATCTATCTGGATCAGTTTTGTAAATATTAAAATACTTGTTTAGATCAAATGCAATTAAAACTATTTCAGACTGAATTTTATTTCTTTTTTCATCAACATAATTTTTAGCAATTTCATAAGAATTATTAACAGCAGTTGTAATTTTTTTATCAAAATATTTCTCAAGAGCGAAAGAAAAAATAAATAGAGAAAATATTGCAATTAGTGATGATGGAATTAGAGTAAAAAGTCCAAAAGATATTATATATTTTTTATTTGCAACAGAACCTCTGGTGTTTATATTATTTTTAATTGAATTCTTAATATCAACAAAAATTAAAATAAAAAATAATACCAAAAAAACAATGTTAATAATTAAAACTAACTGTAGGTTTTGTTCGTTCAATTCGATAAAACTTCTATCAATAAATGTTAAAAATGTAATAAAAGATAGAAATAAGGTTAGAAGAAATATTATTATAATAAATAAATTTCTTTTTATGAATGTTAGCATAAACTATGAATATATATAAAAATTTATAAATAAATACATGAGTGATTGTTTTATATTATTAAGTGCAGGAAAAAGTAAGAGATTTAAATCAAAATTAAATAAGCAATTTATAACCTATAAAAATAAGCCTTTATTTGAACATTCATTGAAAACTGCCTTAAACTCAAAACTGTTTAAAAAAATTTTAATAGTTTCAAATAAGAAAATTATTTATAAAAATATAAGTGTAATAAAAGGTGGAAAAGAAAGACATAATTCAACCCAGAATGCTCTTAATTTTTTAAAAAATAAAAAAATTAAAAATGTATTTATTCATGATGCAGCAAGACCAAATTTATCAATTAATTTACTAAAAAAATTAAAAAAAGAATTAAAATATAATAATGCAGTTGTTCCCTTTTTAAAATCTGAAAATTCAGTAAAGTATAAAATTAAAAATAAAATCTATAATTTGGATCGTAATAAAGTTTTGCTGACACAAACACCACAGTGTTTTAATTTTCAAGAACTTTTCAACTTATACAAAGCGAATAAAGAAAAAATTACAGATGAAGCTAGTTTGTACCTAAAAAATAATAGAAAAATTAAATTTATTCCTGGAGATAAAAGAAACTTTAAGATTACAACAATAGATGATTTAAATTATCTAGAATCAGAAACATATTTTGGTATAGGTTTCGATGTTCATAGATTAATTAAAAATAAAAAACTTTTTCTAGGGGGTGTAAAAATTCCTTTTCACTCAGGTCTCAAAGGTCATTCAGATGGTGACGTTGTTTTGCATGCAATTATAGATGCATTTTTAGGGGCAATGAGAAAAAGTGATATTGGCACACTGTTCCCAAGTAATTCAAGCAAATTTAAAAATATTAGGTCTAAGAATATGCTCTCACCAGTTCTTAAATTTTTAAATGATAATAATTTTTCAATAAACAATATAGATATTAATTTAATATGTGAAAATCCAAAAGTTACAAAAATTAGAAACAAAATAATTAAGTCATTATCAAATTTACTATCTATAAATAGAAATTTAATAAATTTAAAAGGCAAAACAGTTGAAAAATTAGGTATAATTGGAAAAGAACAAGCTATTGCATGTGAGGTTGTTTGCTCATTATCAAAATGAAAAAAATAAATGTATTAATTTCAACTTTTTTTGGAAATGGATATATTTCCAAAATTCCTGGCACATTTACATCTCTAAGCACGTTAATAATCCTTTATATATTCTTTGAGGTATTACACTTTAATAATCTAAATTATATTTTGATATTATATTCTATAATATTTTTTTATTCTTTTTATGCTGTAATGGATTCTGAAACGGAATTTGACAATAAAGATCCTAGACAAATTGTCATTGATGAAGTTTTAGGTCAAGCAATGCCACTAATACTTTTAGTATATTTATCATCTAAAAATTTAATTAATATTCCAATTGAAATATATTATTTGTTATCTTTTATTCTTTTTAGATTTTTTGATATAGTTAAACCTTTTCCAGTAAGTTATTTTGATAAACAACATAAAAATTTTTTTGGTATTATTATGGACGATATAGTTGCTGGATTGTATACAATGTTAATAATATATCTTGTTTCATTTAAATTTTAATGAGTATCGATAAATTACACAAAAAGTTAATTAAAAAAAAAACTACTATATCTGTAGCTGAATCTTGTACCGGTGGTTTGCTATCAAGCAAATTAACTAAATTAAGTGGCTCTTCAAAGTATTTTAAAATGGGATTAATTACATATTCCAATAATGCTAAAATAAATATTCTCAAAGTTAAGAAAAGTATAATTGATAAATATGGAGCAGTAAGCCAAGAATGTTGTAAATCTATGGTAGAAAATTTATCAAAATTATCAAAAAGTAAAATCAACTTATCAATTACAGGTGTTGCGGGTCCCAAAGGTGGTACAAAAAATAAACCTGTAGGTCTTGTATTTATTGGTATTAAAAAGAGAAATAAAATTCTTATTATAAAAAATTTATTTGGTAAAAAGAAAAGATCAATAATACAAAATAATACAGTTGAAAAATGTATTAATTTATTAATAAAAATTATTTAGTTATTTATTACAAATTTTCAGCTCTTTTTTGAAAAGCGTCGGCTATTTTATTAAGTCCATATTGAAAAGATTTTGACATTATAATATTAAGAAATTTATTCTTAATTTCAAAATCGACGTCAAAATGAACTTCGGTAAAATTATCTTTCTCCACAAACCTCCAATTATTTTCTAAATAATTCAACGGACCATCAATATTAGTCACATGAATGTGATCATTTTTTTTATCATACCTGACATCACTTTTATAAGTGTCTGTAAAAGGTTTTTTACCTATAGTTAAATCTGCAATTATATTTATAGAATCTTCTACTTCTTTTTTTTCATAAACCTTAGAATTTATACAAAAAGGAATAAATTCAGGATATTTTTCAATATCTAAAACAAAATTAATAAGTGTTTTTTTATCGCGTTCTATTAATCGCGTTACAGATGCTTTTGGCATTGAATTAATTGTGTCTATTTTGTTTTAATTTGGCAAAATCTTCATCAGCATGATACGAAGATCTAGTCAATGGAGAAGATGAAACTAATAAAAAACCCTTTGACTTTGCAATTATTTCTAAATCTTTAAATTCATCAGGATGATAATATCTATCTAAAGGATGGTGTTTTACTGTTGGTTGAAGGTATTGACCAATTGTTAAAAAATCAACATCTGCAGATCTCAAATCATCCATTACTTGGATCACCTCATCTTTTTCCTCACCCAGACCAACCATTATACCTGACTTAGTAAAAACCTGTTTATTATTCTTTTTTGCATTTTTAAGAAGTTCTAAAGATGAGAAATATCTAGCACCAGGTCTTACCTTTACATATAATCTTGGAACAGTTTCAATATTATGATTAAAAACATCCGGGTTTGAACTTAAAATAATTTTATAAGAGTCTCCTTTTCTTAGAAAATCTGGCGTTAAAACTTCTATTGTAGTATTAGGATTTTTTTTTCTAGTAATTTCTACAACCTCTTTAAAATGATTAGATCCACCATCAGGTAAATCATCTCTATCAACAGAAGTAATTACAACATGTCTTAAATTTAATTTTTTAACTGCATTTGCAATTTTAATTGGTTCAAATTGATCTAATTTTTCAGGTTTCCCAGTTTTAACATCACAAAAAGCGCAAGCTCTCGTGCAAGTGTCACCCATAATCATGAATGTTGCATGTCTTTTGCTCCAACATTCAGTAATATTTGGACAGTTAGCTTCTTGGCAAACAGTGACTAAATTGTTTTGATTAACTACAGTTTTGGTTAAAAAAAATTCCTTACTATCTGATAATTTAGATCTAATCCAAGCTGGTTTCTTTTTAATTGGATTTACTGGGTTTTTAACTTTTTCAGGGTGTCTTGGTTTAATTTTGTCCATCTTGCTTAACTATATAGGTAGTCTCTCCTTCTTTTCCAAATAAAAATTTGTCTCGTATTAAAATTTCAATAAAATCAAGATCTATATTTTCAGTTAATAAGGAATTTTTATGCTCTAATTCTTGAATTTTGAATTTCAAATCTTTTTGTTTTATCTTAAGTTCTTTATATATATCTTTTTTTTTTAAATAAGAAATAAAACCTCTGTCTCCACCTAAAAGATTAAAAAAAAAGTAAATAAATAAAAAAGTTATAATTAAAATAAAGTAATTTTTTTTAATTTTATCAAACATTAATTAACACTATGCATTTTAGATTTTTTTCCAAGTTCATGTTCAATTCTTAACAATTGGTTGTATTTTGACACTCTCTCTGATCTAGCTAATGACCCAGTTTTAATCTGATTAGAATCAGTTCCTACAGCAAAATCTGCAATAAATGTATCTTCACTATCACCAGATCTGTGTGAGATGATAGTTTTATAACCAATTAATTTTGCAAATTTTATAACTTCAAGTGTTTCAGTGACAGTACCAATTTGATTTAATTTAATTAATATTGAATTAGCTGAAACATTTAAAAAGCCAATTTTTAATCGTTCTAAATTTGTAACAAACAGATCGTCCCCAACAATTTGTAATTTATTTTTAGTTTTATTTAAAAGCTTTGACCAAGCTGACCAATCATTTTCACCAAATGGGTCTTCTATAGACATAATTTTATATTTTTGCACAAGTTTAAGATAGTTTTCTATAGAATTATCTACACTAATGTATTTTTTAGAGTGAATTGAATATTTTTTATTTTTCAGCAACTCATTAGCTGCAACGTCCAGACATATAACTACGTCTTTTCCATTCTTAAAACCTGATAAATTTATAGCTTTTACTAAAAGTTTTAGCGCAGTTTCATTATCATTTATCATAGGAGCGAACCCACCTTCATCTCCCACAGATGTGGAATGACCCATTTTCTTAATTAAATCTCTTAATTTATTAATAACAATAAAACACATTCTAACACCCTCAGAAAAAGATTTAGCTTTATCTGGTCTTATCATGAACTCTTGAATTCTAAGACCGTTATTCGCGTGTGCGCCTCCATTAATAATATTCATTAAAGGATAAGGTAATTTAAAATTTTTATTTATTAGTAAATTTTTATAAATTGGAATTTTTTTAATTTTAGATGATAATTTTTTGACAGCTATTGAAACTGAAAGTATTGCATTAGCTCCAATTCTTTTCTTTTGTTTGGTGCCATCAAGTCTGATTAATAAATTGTCTATTTTATCTTGTTGATGAATATTAAAATTTTTTAACTTTTTTGAGATTACTTTATTTATAAATTCAACAGGTTTTAAAACACTTTTTCCAAGATATTTTTTATTTTTTATATCTCTTTTTTCAAAAGCTTCGTAAGTTCCAGTTGATGCTCCAGATGGACAAATTGCTGAGGCACTAATATCTTTTACAAACACTTCTGTTTCTATAGTAGGATTTCCTCTACTATCAAAAACTTGTCTAGCAATAACTTTAGAAATTTTAAACATTTCTTTTCTTTATTAGATTATCTATTTTTACAATCTGATTTATGAGATTATCTAATTTATTTAATGGAACCATATTTGGTCCATCAGAAGGAGCATTATCAGGATCTTGATGTGTTTCTATAAAAATTGCAGCAACACCCACTGCAACAGCTGCTCTAGATAAATGTTCAACAAATTTTCTTTGTCCACCACTTTTATCTCCTTGGCCACCAGGCTGCTGAACTGAATGGGTTGCATCAAAAACAATTGGATATCCATTTTTTGCCATTATAGGTATTGATCTCATATCTGTTACTAAAGTGTTATATCCAAAACTAGCACCTCTCTCTGTTACAAGAATATTACTATTTCCAGAGTCAGATATTTTTTTTGTTACATTTACCATATCCCATGGAGCTAAAAACTGACCCTTTTTGACATTAATAATTTTTTTTGTTTTTGCAGCAGCAACTAATAGATCTGTTTGTCGACATAAAAAGGCTGGGATTTGTAAAACGTCTATATGTGGTGCAACAATTGAGCATTGCTCCTCATTATGTATATCGGTAAGGACAGGAACTTTTATTTGATTTTTTATTTTATCAAAAACTGGTAAGGATTTTTCTAATCCAGCCCCTCTTTTACCCTTAAGACTTGTTCGATTAGCTTTATCAAATGAGGTTTTATAAATAAAACCAATGTCATATTTATCAGTAATATTTTTAATTTCCCCTGCCATATCCAAGGCATGTTGCTCAGTTTCTAGTTGGCAAGGACCTGCTATTAAACAAATTTTATTTGAGTTAGAAATATTTAAATCCTGACATTTAACAATTCTATTTTCCATGGTAATTTTTTGAAGCTTTTATAAATGATTTAAATAATGGATGTGGTGATAATGGTCTTGATTTAAACTCAGGATGAAATTGAACACCAATAAACCAAGGATGATTTTTTAATTCAATTATTTCAGGTAATTTGTTATCTGGAGACATTCCCGAAAATATTAATCCTTTTTTTTCAAATTTTGATCTTTGGTTATTATTAACTTCATATCTATGTCTGTGTCTTTCTTTTATTTCATTTAATTTATAAATCTTTTTTATGGCAGAATTATTTTTTAATTTAGCTGTATAAAGCCCTAATCTCATTGTCCCACCTAAGTTTATTTCTGTGCCCTTAAAAACTTTTCCATTTCTGTTCCATTCATGGATTAATCCAATAACAGGATAGCATTTTTTATCAAGCTCTGTAGAACCTGCATTTTTTATATTTAATTTGTTTCTGGCGAATTCTATGATTGCCATTTGCATTCCAAAACAAATACCAAAAAAGGGTATTTTTTTTTCTCTTGCATATTTAATTGCTGCAATCTTTCCTTCTGTTCCTCTTTTACCAAATCCACCTGGTATTAATATTCCAGAAACACTCTTAAGTTTTTTGCTTATTTCATTTTTTTTTAGTTTATCAGATTCAATTCTTACCAAATTAACTTTTACATTATTTGCTATACCGCCGTGTGTTAATGCTTCATCTAAAGATTTATATGCATCTTTTAAGTTTACATATTTACCTATTATTCCAATATTAATTACTTTGTTATTTTTTAAAACAGTAGAGGTGATATTTTTCCATGGATTTAAATTGGGTTTCCTTTTTGATTTTATTTTAAAATATTTTAAAACTTGTTTATCTAATTTTTGGTTATAAAAGCTAATTGGTGCCTCATAAATTGTCCTAACATCAACAGTCTCGATAACATTTTTAATATCTACATTACAAAATAAAGATATTTTTTTTCTTTGTTCTAAAGGTATATGCTGCTCTGATCTACATATAACAATATCTGGCTGTATACCTATACTTCTTAATTCTTTAACACTATGTTGTGTAGGTTTAGTTTTTATCTCATCAGAAGATTTCATGAAAGGAACTAATGTTAAATGAACAAATAATGTTCTAGACCTTCCGTGATCGTTTGAAAACTGTCTTATAGCTTCTAGAAATGGTAAACTTTCTATGTCACCAACGGTTCCACCAATTTCACAAATTACAAAATCTTCGTTACTTATGTCTTTGCTAATAAATTTTTTAATTCTATCTGTTATATGTGGTATGACTTGAACTGTCTTACCTAGGTAGCCACCTTGCCTTTCTTTTTTGATTACATCACTATAAATTTTACCAGTAGTAATATTATCTGATTGTTTTGAGGAAATATTTGTAAATCTTTCGTAATGTCCTAAATCTAAGTCAGTTTCTGCACCATCATCAGTTACAAATACTTCTCCATGCTGGAAAGGACTCATTGTTCCTGGATCAACATTTAAATATGGATCCATTTTGCGTATCCTAACTTTATAACCTTGTGACTTTAATAAATATGCAAGCGATGCTGATGATAATCCTTTACCAAGAGATGATACCACGCCGCCAGTGACAAAGATATATCGCGCCATGGAAGAATCTTATAGACCTAAAACTTTAAAATTCAAAGTATTAATTATTACTATCTGGAACCTTTGGAGCATCATCAGTTTCCTCTATTTTATCTAAAACTGATGTTGTGGGAGTTAATTCACCCCTTGAAAGAATCGTTAAACACAGACTGCATATTATAAATAAAGTAGCAATTACTGCTGTAGCTTTGGTTAAAAAATTTCCTGCTGATCTAGAGAGCATAAAGTTATCTTGTGACACCCCAATACCCAATGCACCGCCCTCAGATTTTTGAAATAAAACTAATACAACTAGAATGGCAGCAAGAATAATATTAATTATTAAAAGTATATTTTCCACGAGTTTTAATTAGTTGATTTTTTGATTATATCAATAAAATTTTTTGCTCTCAAAGAAGCACTTCCTATTAAAAATCCTTTTAAATCATTAATTTTTTTTAACTCTAATACATTTTTTGAGTTAACAGATCCGCCATAGATAATTTTATATTTTTGATTTTTTTTTAATTTATTAATTATATTATTTATGTCTTTAAAGTTTTTTCTTAATTCAGATGATTTTGGTATTTTTCCAGTTCCGATTGCCCATCTAGGTTCATATGCAAAAATTATATTATTAATTTTTTTTATATTTTTTAAAGCGATAGTTATTTGTGTTTTAAGAACTGAGAGAGTTTTATTATTTTTTTTTTCTTTATATGTTTCTCCAATGCAAAGAATTACTTTTAATTTTTCTTTAAGTGCTGAGTGAATTTTTTTATTTATTAGTATGTCATTTTCCTGATTTCTAATTTCAGAATGACCAACAATAACATAGTCACCTCCTGCTGACTTAATTAATTTAGAGTTTACAGATCCTGTAAATGCACCATAATCATTTAATTGAGAGAGGTTCTGTGCACCTACTTTAATTTTAGTGTTTTTTACTTTATTTTTAACCGATGAAATTAGGGTAAATGGTGGGCAGTAAATTATTTGATTTTTTTTATTTTTTGATTGTTTTAAAAATTTTATAGTTTTATTAATGCCAGAGATATGACTTTTTTCTCCATTCATCTTCCAATTAGCTATAAAGATCATATTATTATTTGTCATCTTAGATAATTTAATTTATAGGTTTGTTTTTTATAATCAATATATAAAGAATTACTCATGTTAGGAAAATTAAGAGGTTTTACAAATAGTAAATTGGCAGGTGTCCTCGTGGCTATAATAATTGTTCCTTTTGTTTTTTGGGGAATGGGAAGTGTCTTTAGTGGTGGGAACACAAATAATATTGCTAAGATAAATAATAATTCAATTTCAACGAAAGACTTCATTGATCATATAAACCGATCAAGAATTAATCCTGATTATATAAAAGAAAATTTAGATAACAATATCTTAGAGAGAATTTTGAGTGACCTTATATCAAAAGATTTAATGTCGATGGAGTATAAAGATTTAAATGTAAAAGTTTCAGATAGATCACTAAAATTAAATTTACAAAACGATATAAATTTTCTTGATGAAGAAAAAAATTTTTCAAGATTAAAATATGAAAAATTTCTTTTAGAGAATAATATTATTGCAGCTGAATTTGAAAATAGATTAAAAAATTCTGAATTAAGAAAAAGACTATTTGATTATATTGGTGGTGGAATTAAATCACCATATTACTTACAAAATAAAATTTACATAAATGAAAACAAAAAGATAAATATTCAATACTATGATCTTGAATACGCTTACGATAAAAATATTTCAGACATCGAAATTAATAATTATATAATCGAAAATGGAGAAAATCTAAAAGAAGCATACATAGATTTTAGTTATGCTAAAGTTGAACCTTCAAATCTTATTGAAATTAACGAATTTAATGAAGATTTTTACAAAAAAATTGATGAAATTGAAAATGATATATTGAATGAAGTTTCTTTAGAAGATATCGCTAGAAAAAATGAAATAAAATTGCAAAAAAGAAACAATTTTAAGTTCGTAAATGAGGACGATGTATTTAAAGAAATTTACGAAAATAAAGATAAAAAAGAAATAGTTTTAAAAGATAAAGACAATTACTTTTTAATATATCAAATTACAAAAATAAATAATTTGCTACCAAATAAAAATGATTCATCTTTCAAAGATAAAGTTAAAAATCGAATTTTATTAAAGAAAAAATTTGATCTTAATAAAAATTTATTTGAAAAAATTCAAAATAAAAATTTCAATGATTCAGACTTTGACAATCTAGTAAAAAATAAAGATAATTTAAATACAGGAATTATTAATTCCATTAATGATGACAAACTATTTGATGAGACATCTTTAAAGCTTATTTATGAATTGCCAAAAAATAGTTTTGTTATGGTTTCAAATAAAGCTAATAATATATTTTTAGCAAAGATCAATCAGATTACTTATGAAAATTTAAAAAGCACAAATGAAAATATTCAAGAATATTTAGTAAAAACAAATATCAATTTGATCGATGATATTTATAGTTCCTATGATGCATCACTTAACACCAAGTATGAAGTAAAAATTTTTAATAACAATATAGATCGAATAAAAGATTATTTTAAATAATGCTTAATATAAGCCTTAAACGTTTTAAGATTAATCATAAAAAAAAATTAAACCAAATACTCTATTTATCTTTGGATAGTGATGGTTCTAAAGAAATAATAAATTTAATAAATAATTTTTTTACTGAGAAAAATGCTTTTGTATTCGAGTCAGTAGAAAAAGGATTTATAAAAGGTAGATATACAATTTTCGGAAAAAATCCTGATAAAATTTGGGAATTTAATAATAATGTTAGCAAGATATACTTTGATAATAAAGTTAAAATTTTGAAAGGTAGTGCAAAGAAAAATATAGAAAATGTTATTGAAAGTTTTAAATTTAAAATACCTAGAGAATTACCCTCAATTAGCTCCATAATATCAGGATACTTTTCATATGACATTATTAGATATCTAGAAAATATTCCTGATAAAAATAGAGACGATTTAAAATTACCTGACGCTAGAATTATCAGACCAAGAGAACTAATAATACATGATAATATAAAAAAGAAATTATATTTTATAATTAATGTTTTTTGTGATGAAAAAATAAATAATTACCAAATAAGGTATAAAAAAATTATCAATCAAATTGAGAATTTAATTTTTTTATCTAATTATAATAGTTCGTTTTTAGATAACATTAATAAAAAAATTAAAATAAAGGTAAAATCAAATATTTCTAAACAAAAATTTTTATCAAATGTAAAGAAGGCTAAAAAATATATTGGAATTGGAGACATATTTCAGGTAGTTCTAAGTCAAAGATTTGAAACTAAGTTAAGTAAGAACCCAATTGAAATTTATAAAAAATTAAGGAAAACAAACCCTTCACCTTTTATGTATTTTTTTAACTTTAAAGATTTTCAGATTATTGGCGCAAGTCCAGAAATACTTGTTAGGTTAAGAAATAATAAAGTTACGATCAGACCAATTGCTGGGACAAGACCAAGGGGGAAAAATAAAAAACAAGATTTATTTTTTGAAAAAGACTTATTGAATGACAAAAAAGAGCTGTCCGAACATTTAATGCTTCTGGATTTAGGAAGAAACGACACTGGAAAAGTATCAAAGATCAATACTGTAAAAGTGACTGAAAGTTTTTCCATTGAAAGATACTCTCATGTAATGCATATTGTATCAAATGTTGAAGGAGTATTTAATAATAAATACTCAAAATTTGAAACTATGTTGTCTGGTTTTCCAGCAGGAACAGTATCTGGGGCTCCAAAAATTAGAGCAATGGAGATAATAGATGAGCTAGAGACAACTAAAAGAAAAGTTTACGCCGGTGGAATTGGATATTTTTCAGCAAATGGTGAATTTGATACATGTATTGCACTTAGAACTGCAGTAGCTAAAAACAAGAAATTTTATGTGCAATCTGGTGCTGGAATAGTTGCGGATAGCAAACCACAAAATGAATATCTTGAAACAGTAAATAAAGCAAAGGCTCTATTAAAAGCAATTGAGTAGTTATGAAAATAATTTTAATTGATAACTATGATAGTTTTACTTTTAATTTGTATCATTACATATCTAAGTTTTGTTCGAATGTAGACGTAGTAAGAAATGATAAAATTAATACAAAAGAAATATTAAAGAAAAAATATAATAAAATTGTAATATCACCTGGTCCAGGTAATCCTGATCAAGCTGGGAACTGTCTATCAATAGTAAATGAATTATATAATAAAATTCCAATACTTGGAGTTTGTTTAGGTCATCAAATTATAGGTCAAATATTTGGATCTAAAATTATTCAAGCTAAAGAATTGGTTCATGGAAAAACAAGTAAAATCATTTCAAAAAATATAGGGATTTTAAAAGGAATACCAAAAATATTCGAGGCAACTAGATACCATAGTTTAATAATCGATAGGAAAACACTCTCTAAGAATTTAGAAATTACAGCCATGACTTCAGATGGAATAATTATGGGTGTTAAACATAGAATTTATGATGTTCATGGAGTACAATTTCATCCTGAAAGTATAAAGACTAAAGATGGTTTAAAAATTTTAAAAAATTTTATTAAATAAATGGAAAAATATTTAAAAAAACTTGAATTAAGTGAAAATTTAACATTACAGGAAAGTGTTGGTGCTTTTGAAATTTTGATGAATGGAAAAGCCAATGATAATGAAATTTATAATTTTTTAACTCTGCTTTCTAAAAAGGGTGAAGTTTCAACAGAAATAGCGGGTGGTGTCTCAGTGCTTAGAAATAAAGCAAAAAAAGTTAATGTAGACGACTGTATAGATACCTGTGGAACAGGTGGTGATGGCAAGGATACATTAAATATATCTACTGCTTCCGCATTATTACTTTCAAGTATGGGCATTAACGTAGCAAAACATGGCAATAAAGCAGTTTCGTCGAAATGTGGATCTGCAGATGTTTTGGAAGCATTAAATATAAATATTAACTTGGAACCCAAAGATATTGAAAGTCAAATCAAAAAAAATCATTTTGGATTTATGTTTGCTCCAAATTATCATAGTGCAATGAAATATGTTGGCCCAACCAGAAAAAAAATTGGAAAAAGAACAATTTTTAATATGATTGGTCCTTTGAGTAGTCCAGCTAATGTTGAAAGACAAGTTGTTGGAGTTTTTGAGAAAAAGCTACTTGATATATTTGCTGGTGCCTTGAAAGACTTGAATATAAAATTTGCTTGGATTGTTAATAGCAATGATGGATTAGACGAAATATCACCATATGATAAAACTATTGTTAAACAATTAAAAAATGGGGAAATTAATGAATTGGTTATTGACCCAAAAGAATTAAATGTAAATGCCGAAGGTTTCGATAAAATTGTTGGAAATGATGCAAAATTTAATTCAAAAAAAATTATAGATATATTCAAAGGTAATGATGACGACTTTTCTAAAGCAGTATCATTAAATGCCGCAGCTGGCTTAATTATATCTGAAAGAGAAAATAATTTTAAACACGCTTATGAAAAAACAAGAGACCATTTGTTATCAGGAAAAACATATTTATTTTTAGAAAATTTGAGAAATGCCTGAAAATATATTAGAGAAAATAATTAATAAAAAAAGAAATAAAATTCAAATTTTAAAAAAAGACATATCAATAAGTTCACTTAATGATAAAATTTCAAAACTAAAAAATTATGTAAATTTTAAAGAAAAAATACTAAATAATATAAATAATGACAAAATCTCTATTATTGCAGAGATTAAAAAAGCCAGTCCATCGGCAGGTATAATTATTGAAAATTATAATCCTGTTGAAATTGCTCATACATATTTAAAAAATAATGCTACATGCTTGTCAGTTTTAACTGAAGAAGAATTTTTTTTAGGAAATTTAATCCATATTAGTAAAATTAAACAAAAAATAAATTTACCTATTTTATGTAAAGATTTTTTTGTTGATAAATTTCAAGTTCATCTTTCTCGAAGTTATGGTGCTGATGCTATTTTAATAATTCTAGCTGGTGTTGATGAAAAAACTGCAGATGAATTATATGAAGAAGCTAAGAAACTTAAAATGTCTGTTATTGTTGAAGTTCACACTGTTGAAGAGGCCAAAAAATCTTTAAAGTACAAAGATGCATTAATAGGAATAAACAATAGAAATTTAAAAACACTTAAAACAAATTTAAATACAACCTACGATATTCATAATATTTTAATTAATCATCGTGGACCATTAATTTCTGAGAGTGGAATAAAAAACAATGAAGATGTTTTAAAAATAGCCTCTGAAACTAAAATAAAAACATTTCTGATTGGTGAATCAATTTTAAAAAATTTGGAAAATAATAATATTTTTTCTGTTTTATAAAAAAAAACGTTGAATTTATTTGTGTTTTTACTGTTGTTATATTGAAAGAACTTTTATAGAACATTGATGTACACAATTTGTTCTATGTTAACAAAAAAACAAAAGAATCTGCTTTTATTTATCAACAAGAAGTTGAGATCTAGTGGTGTATCTCCTTCTTACGAAGAAATGAAAGAGTCACTAAATCTCAAATCTAAATCTGGAATTCATAGATTGATTAGTGCTTTAGAAGAAAGAGGCTTTATTAAAAGATTAGCTCATAAAGCAAGAGCTTTGGAAGTCATTAAATTACCTGAAACAGCTTCAGCAAATGATATTTACAATAGCTTTTCACCAAGTGTAATTAAAGGTGGACTTGATGAAAGCTCAAATAGCAATAATTCTGATGAAAATGAAATCCCTGTTTTGGGAAAAATTGCTGCAGGTACACCTGTTGAAGCAATTCAAAACGAAGTTGCCAGAATATCTTTGCCTTCAAATATTGAAAATAATGGAGAATTTTTTGGACTTAAAGTACAAGGAGACTCCATGATTGAGGCCGGAATAAATGATGGTGATACAGTAATTGTGAGAAAAGCTGATACTGCAGAAAATGGTAAAATTGTAGTTGCTTTAATTGACGATCATGAGGCAATGTTAAAAAGAATTAGAAGAAAAGGTAAAACTGTAGCTTTAGAAAGCGCTAATCGTAATTACGAGACGAAAATATTTGGTCCTGATAGAGTTAAAGTTCAAGGAATTCTAGTATCTTTATATAGAAACTTTTCCTAAAATAGTCTAAATAAATCTGATGAAAACAGTAGCAACTAGATTTGCTCCATCACCAACTGGACCTTTGCACATTGGAGGAGTAAGAACAGCATTATTCAATTGGCTATATTCAAAAAATAAAAGTGGTAAATTTTATTTAAGAATAGAGGATACTGACAAAGAAAGGTCAAAAGATAAATTTAAAAATCAAATAATCAATTCATTAAAATGGATAGGAATTAATTATGATGATAGTGAATACATTCAATCAAAAAAAATTGATGATCACATAAATGTAGCTAATGAATTATTAAAAAAAGGTTTAGCTTATAAATGTTATTGTTCTACCGATGAAATTGAAGAACAAAAAAAAAGAGCAAAACAAAAAAAAATACCTTATATTTACGATAGAAAATGGAGAAATAAGAGTGAGACAGATGCTCCAAAAGAAATTGATCCTGTAATTAGATTTAAAAGTAAAGTTGAAGGGAAATCTATCTTAAAAGATTTGGTTCAGGGAAATATAGAAATAGAAAATAATACTATTGAAGACTTTGTTATATTAAGAGCTGATGGTTCACCAACATATAATTTATCAGCTTCTGTAGATGATCATATAATGGGTATGACACATATAATTAGAGGTGATGATCATAAAATAAATACATTCAAACAAATACAGATTTATGAAGCTATGAATTGGGAAATACCATCTTTTGCACACATACCATTAATTCATACTATTGATGGAAAAAAACTATCAAAAAGAGATAATGCATCAACATTAGATGATTATTCGAAAATTGGAATAATGCCTAATGCTCTAAGAAATTATCTTCTTAGACTAGGATGGTCATACAAAGATAAGGAAATTTTTGACTTAAATGAAAGCATAAAATACTTCAATTTAGAAGGAGTCGGAAAATCACCATCTAAACTAGATATTAGTAGGATTTATTCTATCAACGAATATTATATTAAAAATATTAATGAAAATGAACTTTTTAATTTTTTAAAAGACTATTCAAAAAATTTTAAAAATAATATTCCTGAATTTAAAGAGGAAAAAATCAAAAAATCATTAACTTTTTTAAAAAATAAAGCAAAAACTCTTGAAGATATTTACAACAACTCAAAGTTTTTGATAAATGATAATATTGAAATAGATAAAGAGGCTCAGAAACTTCTAGATAAAAATGCTAATGAAATAATTAAGTTATTTGTTAACAAAATAAGTGAAATTTCAGAATTCAATAGAGAAACATTGGAACCTATAATAAATAAATTAATTAAGGACAATAAGACAAATTTTAAAGGTATTGGACAACCTTTAAGAATATGTCTTACTGGTTCAAAATTTGGACCAGGAATATATGATATACTTTGCGCTCTTGGCAAAGAGGAGGTTGTAAGAAGATTATCTCAAATAAGATAACAATACTTTAGAGGCTTCAATACTTGATGAGGTCTTCGATCTTAATTTATTTATAGTTTGATTAACATTTTTCAATTGTTTATTAATTAGTTCAGGTTTTTTTAAAAAGTAAATAATAGTTTTATAAATTTCATCCGAGTTACATTCATTTTGTAAAAGTTCAGGAATTATTTCTTTATCATTTATAATATTTATCATATTTGCAAATTTAATTTTTAAAAATAATTTTGCTAGGTAAAAATTTATGAAATTCATTTTATAAATAATAATAGATGGAATGCTTTGTTTGCAAACTTCCAATGACACTGTGCCTGACTTTACGATTGCGAATTTTGATTTTTTAATAATATCGGATTTTATTTTTTCATCTGAAATAATATCAACATTTTTTAGATCATAAAGCTTAATTAATTTTTGTAAATAATTTTTAAATCTTTCAGTTGAATGAAAAATATAATTAAAGTTATAATTTTTATTATTCATTTTTTTTATAAAATTCATTAAAATTGGTGTATGAATTTCTATTTCTGATAAACGACTACCAGGATATATTGAAATTATTTTTTTTTCTTTAATTGTTTGACCGATTTCAATTTTTTCATTTCTAATTGAATCTAACAACGGGTGACCTACAAAGGTATTTTTTAAATTCTCTTTATCGAAATATTTTTTTTCAAAATCAAATAATAATAAAATATGATCAAGATATTTTTTCATTTTTTTTACTCTACCTGCTCTCCATGCCCAAACTTTCGGTGCTATAAAATGAACAGTTTTGATATTTGGTTTATTTGTTTTAACTATATTAGATACTCGTAATGTAAAATCTGGGCTATCAACACTGAATAATATGTCAGGATCAAAGTCTATAATATTTTTAACTGTTTTATTTATTTTTTCTTTAATTTTAAAAATATTAAGGAGTACATCTGTAAAAGCTATATATGTAATATCTTTTTGGTCAAATATAGATTTTATTCCTAATTTATTTAAATGTTGACCACCTACACACAGATATTCAATTTTTGAATCAGTTTTTTTTAATTCTTTTATAACTTCAGAAGCAAGTTTATCTCCAGATGGTTCACCTGTTAAAATAAATATTTTTTTCATATAACTGTTAAAAATAAATTATTTTTATTAGCATATTTGATAGATTCTTTTTGATTTAAAAAAATATGTTGATTTGATTTAATTACAATACCTTTTACATTAAATTTTACACAATCTCTTATTGTATCTAAACCTATTGTTGGTAAATCTGCTCTCAAATCTTGTTTTAATTTTGGTATTTTAATTAAAATATTACTGGACTTAGTAATTTTAATTTTTTTTAACAATTGCTTTGTCCCTTTTCTTTTTTCAAGTGTAAAATGACCATTTTCGTTAATTACCAGAGCCTGGACATGATTGTAAGAATTTAATTTTTTTAATATTTTAATACCTTTTTGAATATTTGATTTATCAATTTTTGAGGGTTTAATTTTAGTATAATAACCTTTTTGAAGAGTAAGCTCAGGATTAAAGGTATTTAATTTTACAACTTTTATTTTATTTTCGGATAAAATTTTTATTAATTCTTTTAAAATTGCTGCGTCTCCAAGTTTTGAAGCTTTCATGATTCTTGGTAGATAATATATGCCTTTAATATCAAATTTTAATTTAGATATAGTTGGTTTTATAATATTTCCAGCAAATAAAACTTTTCTACACTTTTTTAAATTAATTAATTTAAGTATTTCTCCAAATTTTCCTATATTTACAAAATAGCAATTTTTTTCTTTTTTAAATTTATTATTTTTTGATAAGTCTATTATGAAATATTTAATTTTTTTTTTTTTTAGACTTTTAAGAATTTCTAAAGGTAACTGATTATCACCTAAAAATAAACCAATCATTTATTTTCTGGTATCGAAATTGGTCGTTTTTTATCAGAATTCAAAAAATCAATTATGATTTTTACATTTTTATTATTTTTAATATTTTTATCAATTAAATCTATATTTGTTCGAAAATTTTTAGTTTTAAATGCAAGATCATAGAAGTTTTGTAACAATTTAATATCTTGAATAGGAAAATTAGCCCTTCTCAAACCTATTAAATTTAATCCCATTAGACTATTTCTATTTCCCATAGATAAACCAAAAGGTATAACATCTCTGTCTACACCAGTCATTCCTCCGATCATTGAAAGTTGGCCTATTCTAGAAAATTGATGTATAGCGCAACTTCCTCCAATAATTGCACTATCCTCTATAGTAACATGTCCTGCTATCTGCACATTATTGGCAATTACAATATTATTTTTAATATGACAATCATGAGCAATATGACAATAAACCATAATCAAGTTATTATTGCCAATCTTGGTGACTGTTCCTCCATGAGCCGTTCCTGGATTTATATTAACATACTCTCTAATTTTATTATTATCTCCAATTATTATAGAATTTTTTTCCCCTTTATATTTAAGATCTTGAGGTGGTGTGCCTATTGATACAAATGGAAAAATTTCATTATTTTTTCCTATTTTAGTATCTCCTTTTATATATATGTGGGAGTGCAATTTCGTTTTAGAGTTAATTTCGACTTTAGGACCGATTATGCAATAAGGACCGATTTCTACATCACTTGATATTTTTGATTTACTATCAATAATTGCTGTAGGATGTATCACAATTTAAAGATAACAAATATATTTCTAAAAGGTTATCAATAATTACTACTGTTTATTTCTTTCTATCCACAATAGTTGCTGTCCATTGTGCTTCTGCCATTTTTTTTCCGTTTACAAAAGCCTCGCCAGCATACTTCCACACTCTTCCATGTGATCTTATAGCTTCAATATTTAATTCTAATCTACAATTTGGAATTACGGGACTTCTAAATCTAGCTTTTTCAACTGTCATTAAAAAAACTAACTTATTTTCGTATGTTCTTTTATCTATTCCAGAAGCGGTTAGAGCAGCAGCGGCTTGCCCAAATGCTTCAACGATTAATACTCCTGGCATAACTGGTTCATTGGGAAAATGCCCTTGAACAAAAAAACTGTTTTTTGTAACATTAACTATAGCAGTTGCAGATTTAAGTTTTTTTATATTTATTAGTTCATCTAACAAGAGCATAGGCTCTCTATGAGGCAATAACTCTTTAATTTGGTTTTTATTTAATTTATCAGACATTATTTATTATCTTTTAAAAATTTTCTTAAATCTTTCGCTGGATATCCCATTACTTTACTATTGTCAGGTATATTTTTTACAACACCGCTTCCTCCACCGATATGAACATTATTTCCAATTTTTAAATGTCCTGATATTCCAGCTTGACCTCCAATAATTACTTTGTTACCCAAAGATGAACTCCCTGCAAAACCAACTTGAGCTGTAATAATACAATTATCACCTACATTAACATTATGAGCTATATGTACCTGATTATCAATAAATGTATTTTCTCCAATTTTAGTGTCAGACATTGAACCACGATCAATCGTGTTATTACTTCCAATTTCAGAATTATGTCCTATTATAACAATACCTATGTGGGGATATCTAATATTTTTTTTGTAATCTGGGAAAAAACCGAAACCTTTTTTTCCAATTATAGATCCATCAAGTATTTTAACATTATTTCCAATTTTTGAATATTTAATAACAATATTATTACCTATTTCACAATTATCTCCTATCTCAACATTTGACTCTATTATTGTATTATGTCCAATTGAAGTATTCTTTCCTATTATAACATTTTTACCTATTAAAACGTTTTTACCAAATTTAATATTTTTATATTTCCTTTGGTCTGGAGTAAATACATTATTATCAAAAGTATCATCTAAGGATTTTGGATAAAATAATAAGGTTACATTTGCTACTGAGGGTAAAACATTTTTAACTAATATCGGTTTACAATATCTATCAACTATATTTTTATATCTAGTATTTGTTATTACATATTTTGCTTTTGTTTTTTTTAATAAATCAAAATATTTATTTGAATTCATAAATGAAATATCATGACTATTCGCTGAAGCTAAATCTTTTATATCATAAATTTTTCTATCTTTACCAATAAAATCTAACTTTAATGTTTTAAAAATTTTTGAGAGTGGGATGTTATTTTTTTTATAAAAAAATTTGTTATTCATTTAATTTGTTAATTTGTTTTGTTTAGTATTATCATCAATTAACTTTAATATATTTTTGGTTATATCCAAATTTTTAACACCAATAAGTACATTTTTTTTTTCAATTATAATACTAATTTTATTTTGTTCCACATAATCGGTAATTATAGGATTTAGTATTTTTAAAATTTCAGCGGTATATTTTTTTTTTTCAACAATTAAAAAATCATTATATTTATTTCTTTGTTTTTGATATTTTTTTAATAAATCATTTAACTCACTAATTTTTTTTTTCATTTCATCTTCTTTCAATATATTTCCCTGATTTTTGATAATTTCGTCTTTTTTTTTTATATTTTTTTCCTGTACTATTAAACTTAATCTTTGTTTTTCACTTTTTTTTTTTAATTCTTCTTTATAAATTTTGCCAATTTCTGAATTATCAATAACAAATTGAACATCCAAATAAACAATGTTTGAACTTGCATAAGAGAAATTGAAAATAAAAAAGATGAAAAAAATTAAATATGTATGCTTCATTAAAATGATGTGCCAATTCTAAATCTAAATCTTTCGGTAATATCAGTGTTGCTTTCACTTAATGGTACAGCATAAGAAAAAGTTAGTGGCCCAATAGGACTAAACCAGTTAACAGCAATACCTGATGACGATCTTATTTTATTTGAGTCAAGAGAGCTATTATAGTCAACTTCCCAAACATTAGCTAAATCAATGAAATAATTTAAATCTATATTTTCGTTTTCGAACAAAATATTTGGTAAAGTTGAGTTTAGGTTCATAGCTGCTGCATAATTTCCTCCAATAAATTGAGATCCGTCTTTTGGTCCAATTTTACCACTTTCAAAACCTCTTAATAGCCTACCAGGAACATATACTCGCTTAGAGATCCTTACGTTATCGTCAACAGAATTTATAGCTTTTAAATAGATTTTTGCGGATAATATTAAATTATCACTAAGTGAACGATATACAGAACTTGTGAATTGATTTTCAATTGAAACATCATCAGAGTAAATCGGCAATGTTTGAGAAAAATTATTTAAAAAACCATCGGTCGGCTGAAAATTTTGATCCAACTTATTGAAAGTTATTGAATATGTTAATAAATTTTCAAAATAATTTCCTTCTTGTTTTTTTACAATATTAGTAGCGTTTGATGAGGTTTCTAAATCCTCATAAAAATTGGACAATTCTAGATTTACGTATAGATCTGAAAATTGCTCAAATTCAGTACCAATTGTAATTCCAGTTCTACTAGTTTTATATCCGCTAGAAGTCATAAAATCATTTGTTGAGCTCTCAATTGAAGTTTTAATAGATTTATCAGAATTATTATAGTTTGGATTTATTACTGAAAATTTACCTTTAATACTGTCATCGGTTAATGTTACATTTGTATCTAATTTTATACCAAGACCTAAATAATTATTTTCTTTGATTCCAGCAGTAAAAGAGGTTCCAGTGGTTCCTGTACCGGCACCAGCAAAAATTTCTCCTGTTGCTTTTTCTTCAACAGTTAGATTTATAATTTTTTCCTGATCTTTTTCAGATATAACTTCGTAATTAACATTACTAAATATATTTTTTGCTTTTATGTTCGCAATAGATTTTTCAAATAAAATTTTATTAAATGGATCACCTTCATCTACAATTAAATTATTTCTTATTACTTTTTCGTCGGTTATATAATTTCCCAATATATTTATTCTTTGAACATAATTTTTTTCTGTTTCTTTGAAATTAACTACAATATTAATTTTATCATCAGATTTAACTATTTCTGTAAAATCTGCGTTGATAAAAATAAAATCGTTTTGTAAAGTAAAATCATTGAGTTCATCAATCAAAGAAAGAATTTTTTTTTGTGAATATTTCTTACCCTCAAGTTTTGAAAATTTTTTTTGAAAAAAAATTAAATTTTCAGAAGACAAATCAGAGTTTTCCTCAATTTTTACTTCTCCAAATTGGTATTTATTTCCAGAATCAATATTAAATATTAATTCAAATTGGTTTTTTTCAGTGATTAATGTAGTGGTAGATTTAATTTTGACATCATAATAACCTCTATTTAAATAAAACTTTTGTAATCTAGAAACATCCAGTCCAATTCTATTTGCATCAAGAAATTTATTAGACGTTATAAATTTCCAAAATTTAGATTCCTCAGAAACTATAATATTTCTCAAAGTACTGTCTCTAAAAATTTTATTACCTATAAATTTTATTTTTTGAATTTTTGCAATTTCCCCTAAATCAAAATCATATACTAAATTAATAGTATTATTTTCATTAACTTCTATTGAAGTATTTAATTTAACAAAATAATAACCATATGATTTCAAAATATTTTTTAATAAGTTTACTTGTTCATTTATTTTACTTTCTATGAATGGATATTTTTCAATTTTTAATGTTATTTCCTCAACGGTTTCATAAATTTTATTTTTTTTTATACCATTAATTATAATTGATTGAATTATTGGATTTTCTTTGACCTCAATAATTACTTCACCATTATTGTTAATTATTTTTACATCGCTAAAATAATTAGTTTTATATAATTCTTTTAATGATTCATTTAATAAATTTTGATTTATATTTAAACCTATCTCTAAATTTGAAAACATAATTATTGTTTCATTAGCAACTCTTTGATTACCATTAATTACAATATTTTTAATTTGCTCTGAATAAACTTTTGAAGTAGAAAAAAATAATAATAAAATTAAAACATATTTTTTAAATATGAAAAATTTTTTAATCATAATATTTAATATTTAGTTCTAAATAATTTTTAGTAATCTTAATCATATTTTTTATATCATAAATATTATGTGGTTTTAATTTATAATATTTATTAAAATATGGTTTTTTAATTAAATTTAATAAATTTTTATGTATGGAGGAGTAGTTTAATGTTCCAGATAAATATTTGGTAACCAGTTCATCATTTAGAGTTATTAATATCGTCTCAAAATATGATGTATTTTCAGGTATTAGTTTTAAGATTTTTAATAAAGGAAATTTTTTTGTACTAGGAGTAAAAAATTTAAGATTATTTAATTTATTATAATTATTTATGATTTCATTTTTTTTAAATCTTTCTTTTATGTTAATTGCATTTGAAATTGGGATAATCATTTCAGTTTCATGTGCTAAAAATTTTATTAATTTACCCTTAAAAAATATGATTGCGTGTACATAAGATGAAGGATGTATTAAAATTGATAAATTTTTGTTTTTCAAATTAAAGATTTTTTTCGCTTCAATAAATTCAAAGATTTTATTCATCATCGTCGATGAATCGATTGAAATTTTTTTACCCATTTTCCAATTTGGATGTTTTAAAGCAAATTTAGGATGAATATTTGATATTTTACTATTCGATAAATTCAAAAAAGGTCCACCTGATGCGGTCAGTACAATTTTCTCCACGTCATTTATATTTTCATTTTTTATTAAATTCCAAATTGAGAAGTGTTCAGAGTCTAAGGGAATAAAGCTTGTTTTATACTTTTTTAATCTATTTAGTATTAAATGCCAGCCACAAACAATTGATTCTTTATTTGCTATTAAAATATTTTTTGTTAGCGGTATAGCCTTAAGAGTTGGATATAAGCCATCTATACCCGATATAGAATTTATACAATATGTGACTTTTTTTTTAATTATTTTTTCTAAAGAATTAATACCCAAATATACTTTTATATTTTTTTTTAAAAATTTTTTCCTAAATTTTAAATAACTAATTTTATCTTCAATAATAATATGTTTTACTCTATATTTAATTGCCTGATTGTAAATTTTTCTAACGTTTTTATTTGTTGTCAATAATTTAACTTTTAATTTTTTATTTTTATTTATAGATTTTAAAGTAGATGAACCAATTGAACCAGTTGATCCTAATATTATAATTTGGTTATTCATCAAATTTTAATTAATAGAAAAATTGTTGGAATTGCAAAAATTATACCATCGAACCTGTCTAATAAACCACCATGCCCAGGTATAATATTACCAGTGTCCTTTATTTTTGACTTTCTTTTTAAATAAGAGATAAACAAATCACCTATTTGAGAAATTGAGGACACTAATAAAGAAAAGAAAACTATATTTTCAAATGAATACATATCTGTAAAAAATAATTTTGTTGATATTATTGAAAGAAAAAAAGCTCCTAACATACCAGAATATGTTTTGTTTGGACTAATTTTAGTAATTTTTTTTCCTTTAAATATTTTACCAAAAATATATCCACCTACATCGGATGAGATACATACAGTTATGATAAATATGTAATTTAATTTATATTCATTTAATCCATTTGAAAATATAAGCCAAGTTATACTTATTATTATAAATAAATAAAATAATGTGAACGCTAAAATGATATAAAGTTTAAATTTATCAAATTTAAAAATTTTTTTAAATAATATGTTAAATTCAAAAAATATTTCTAAAAATAATACAATTAATATTAAAAAAAGTATAATTTTAAATTTTATTGCTAATATAAATATTATTAATAATATTACCGAAGATATTAATCTTTTACTTAGTTCGCCCATTTAAGCCACCAAAATTTCTATTTATGTTTTTAAAATTATTTATAATTTTATTAAAATCATTTTCATTAAAATCGGGCCACATTTTTTTCTCAAAAAAGATCTCTGTATATATTGATTGCCATATTAAAAAGTTGCTAATTCTATTAGTATTTCCAGTTCTAATTAAAATTTCAGGGTCAGGTATGCCTTTGGTAAATAAATTATTATTAATGTTACGTTCATTTACTCTTATGCGTTTCCTGTTTAATTTTTTGATAGTAGTAATAATCTCTTGTCTTGAACCATAGTTAAGTGCCATATTTATTTGAATTTTATTATTTTTTTTTGTCAATTTTTCAACTTTTTTAATTTTATTTTTTAGATTTAAAGGAAATGGCTTTATATTACCTATAATTTTTATTCTAATATTTTTATCTAATAAATTATTTATTTCATTATCAATATAATTTGACAACAATTTAAATAAATAATTAATTTCATTTATTGGTCTTTTCCAATTTTCTGTTGAAAAAACAAAGAGTGTAAGATGTTTAATTTTTTTTTTAATAGCTGCTGTTATAATTTTTTCTACTGTTGATAAACCTTTTTTATGTCCGTAATTTCTTGATTTTTTTTTTTTTAATCCCCATCTACCATTGCCATCCATTATTATGGCTACATGTTTAGGAGAATTCATATTTTCATTATTTCTTTTTCTTTTGAAGAAACTTTGTCATCAATTAACTTAATATTTTGATCTGTGTGATCTTGAATTAATTTTCCAAATTTTTTTTCATCATCCTCTGATATTTCCTTTGATTTTAATAATTTCTTTAAATCATCATTACCATCTCTTCTTATATTTCTTATTGATACTTTACATTTTTCACCCATTGATTTTATTATTTTTTTTATTTCAATTCTTCTCTCCTCGCTTAAGTCTGGAATGGGTAGTCTTATTAATTGACCATCTATTTGTGGATTTAGTCCGAGTTCTGATTTTTTTATTGCAGAGTCTATTAGTGGAACATTGTTAATATCCCATGTCTGAATATTTATTGTTCTTGGCTCTGGTGTTGTAATTGTTCCTAATTGATTTATAGGCATTTTTTGGCCATAAACATCAACTTTTATAAAATCAAGCATGTTGGCATTTGCTCTTCCAGTTCTAAGAGAATTTAATTCTTTATAAAATACTTCGATTGTTTTTGACATTTTAGATTTATAAGAGTTATCATCAAACATCATTCTCCAATTTTAATTCTTGCAAATTCCTTTATTTTTAAATTTGCGATATTAATTTCGGCTATTATATCTTTTACTTTTTTTTTTGGTTCCATTACCCAATTTTGGGTCATTAAGCTATTTTCTTCCTTAAATTTATTCATTTTACCTAAACTTATTTTTTTTGCAATTTCTGTTGATTTACCCAAATTTTTTAATTCTTGCTCAATTAATTCTTTTTCTTTTTCGAGTACTTCAGTATCAATATTTTCCGAATTTAGAGCTAATGGATTTGAGGCAGCAATATGCATTGACAATTGTTTACCAAATATATTTACTTCATTTTTTTCTTGATCAGTTTCAATTGATACAACAACACCTAACTTAGAAATATTATCTTTTATTACAGAATGTTGATATATAAAATTTTGAGAGTTAGGATTTTCTATAGTCTTTAATCTACCAATGGTTATTTTTTCTCCAATTTTTGCTATTAAAGCTACTAAATTCTCTTCAACAGTTTTTTTATTCATCATTATAGAATTGTTGAGTTTATTTAAATCAGAGGAACAAACATTATTTAATTCACTGATTTCTTTTACAAACTCTACAAAATCATTATTTTTTGCTACAAAATCAGTTTCGCAATTAATTTCTATTAAGGAAGCTTTTGTTTTATTTCCAGTAATTGCTATTACTCCCTCTGTAGCATTTCTAGACATTTTTTTTGAAGCTTTTGCTATTCCTTTAACTCTTAAAATTTCAGCAGCTTTATCTAAATTTCCATTAGTTTCTTTTAACGCTGAATTACAATCTTTAAAACCTGCTCCAGTCGATTGTCTTAATTTTTTTACTTTTTCTAAATCATTCATTAGTTAAAATTTTTAATTAGTTTAATTTTTTATCAGGCAAATTTTTTTTATTTTTATTTTCATCTATAATTTTATTATCTGTTATTTCATCGTTTGCTTGATTAATTTTCTTTTGAGCATCATCAATTGTTTCTTTCATTAATGTACAATACAAATCTATTGATCTTCTTGCATCATCATTTCCGGGAATTGGAAAATCGATACCATCAGGATTTGAGTTTGTATCAAGTATTGCAATTATTGGTATTCCAAGTTTAATAGATTCTTTGATAGCTAAAGACTCGTAGTTTGTATCTATAATAAATACTAAGTCAGGGATTTTTTTCATATCCATTATTCCACCAAGTGATCTTTGCAATTTGTCTCTTTGACCACTCATTTTAAGCAATTCTTTTTTTGTAAAACCTCTATTTTCTGATGAAAGATCAGAATTTATTTTATTTAATTTTTTAATTGAATTTGAAATCGTACCCCAATTAGTTAACATACCACCTAACCATCTATAATTGACAAAATATTGATCTGTGTCTTTAGCTAATTGAGCAACGGCCTCTGAAGCTTGTTTTTTTGTAGATATAAATAAAATTTTTCCACCTGATGAAATTGTATTATGAACTTTTTCCATCGCTGTGTTTGTTAACTCTAAAGTTTGAGTTAAATCAATTATATGAATTGAGTCTCTTTTTCCAAAGATGTACTTTCTCATTTTTGGATTCCACCTTAAAGTCTTATGCCCAAGATGGACACCTGCTTCTAATAATTGTTCGATAGTTAATTTAGGTATTTTCATATTTGTTCCCGGTTATGCCACCACAATTATTGCCCTAATGGGACCGGAGGTTTAAAACCACTAATTGTGTGCGTGTTAATTTTCCAGATAAATACAATTTATAATATAAAATTCAACCTTTTTTTTACTCAGCTATAACATTTTCCATTAAATTAAGTGAATTCAGAAGTTGATTATTAATTTTACGCTTATTTTTCAATGTAAAAGTTAGAATTTCATTATTTGTGTTAAATATTACTTTAACATTAGTTTTAGCATTTTCAGTTTTTAGATCTTTCAATTTTTGAAGCTCATTTAAATTATCAAACTTAAATGTAATATTTTTTATAGGTGTATTAATAATTTCATTTAGTGATGTCATTTTTTTTACATTTATTCTTTTTTGATCATTCTCTTGATCAGAATAATTTTTTATTAAAGTTAATATAAGTGAGTTTCCTTCTGTAAGAATTTCTCTGTTTTTCTCAAATATATCAGAGAAAATAAATAATTCAAAAACATTAGAAATATCTGAAAATTTAACAATAGCATAAGAACTTCCTTTTTGGGTTTTTTTTTCTTGAACTTTGAGAACAGTGCATGCAACGTTGGAACTTATAATGTCTTTATTATTTTCAAAAGTGTCAAAACTGATTATGTTATATTGATTAAATACTGACTTGTACTGATTTAAAGGATGATCGGAGATATAAAAACCCAATGTCTCAAATTCTTTATTAAGTTTTACATCTAAATTCCAATCTTCAATTTTATCTAAAAAATTTATCTCTTCATTTTCATTTTCTTCAAATAAATTTATTTGATTTAACATTTTATTCTCATAAATATTTTTTGATTTTAATATAATATTAGGAATTGAATTGAATAATGACTGTCTGTTTTTAGTAAATATATCAAATACACCAGCTTGTACTAATCCTTCTAATTGTAATTTATTTATATCTTTGGGGTTTGTTCTATTTATAAAATCCGAAATATTTTTAAAACGACCATTATTCTCTCTTTCTTTTATAACATTAGAAATTGCTTCAAATCCAACATTTTTAATTGCTCCTAGTGCATAATAAAAATTTGTTCCATCTGAAAAAAAATCAGCATGCGATCTATTAATACAAGGTCTTACTATAGGTATATTTAATCTTTTTAATTCTTCATAAAATTCACTTAATTTCTTTTGATTAGATAATTCCATTGACATTGATGCTACAAAAAATTCATTTGGATAATATGTCTTAAGAAATGCTGTTTGATAAGCAATAACTGCATAAGCAGCAGCATGACTTTTGTTAAATCCATATTCTGCAAATGGTTCTATTTTTAAAAATATTCCTGCAGCAATATCTTTACTAATTCCATTATTGTAAGCTCCATCTACAAATCTTTGTTTTTGTTTTTCCAATTCCGCTCTTTTCTTTTTACCCATTGCTCTTCTTAATATATCTGCCTCACCTGCAGTAAAACCTGATAGTGTTTGGGCAATTTGCATTACTTGCTCTTGATAAATAATTACACCATAAGTTGGTTTTAGTATTTGTTTTAGTTTCGGATGAAGATAATCAGGTTCTCTCATTCCATGTTTGCACTCA
This sequence comes from uncultured Pelagibacteraceae bacterium, assembly GCA_902613065.1. Taxonomy (GTDB): domain Bacteria; phylum Pseudomonadota; class Alphaproteobacteria; order Pelagibacterales; family Pelagibacteraceae; genus Pelagibacter. The sequence goes on from CACMFU010000002.1 coordinate 90,354, forward strand.
TTATATATTGGAATATTGCTCATTGGGCCTGGTCTATATAATGCTACTAATGCTATAATATCTTCCAACCTATTAGGTTTCATATTAATGAGTGCATCTTTCATTCCAGAACTTTCAAGTTGAAATAAGCCTACGGTTTTTCCACTTGATAACAATTCATAAACCTTCTGATCCTCATAGTTTATTTTATCAATATTAAAATTAGGATTTATTTTATTAATTAGTTTTTGAGCTTTATTGATAACCGTGAGGGTTTTTAATCCAAGAAAATCGAATTTAATTAGTCCAGCATTTTCTGCAGAATACATATCAAACTGAGTGGATGGTAATAATAAATCTGCTGAATTATCTTTGTATAAAGGTACAGTTTCTGTTAATTTTTTATCTGCAATAACAACACCTGCTGCATGGGTTGCAACATTACGATTTAAACCTTCTAATTTAAGAGATAAATTAATTAAACGCTCAACTCTTCTGTCATCTTTTATTAACTTTTGCAGTCTAGGTTCAATGTTTATACATTCCTGCAAAGACATTGGTCTGGAGGGATCAAATGGTATCATTTTACAAATACTATCAGTGAATCCATATGGTAAACCAAGAACTCTACCCACGTCTCTAATAACCATTCTAGCTTTTAATTTACCAAAAGTAATAATGTGAGCCACACTATCTTTATATTTATTTGTTAAATACTCAAAAACTAAATCTCTTTTTTCCTCACAAAAATCTATGTCAAAATCAGGCATTGAAATTCTATCAGGGTTTAAAAATCTCTCAAAAATAAGATTAAATTTTATTGGGTCAATGTCGGTTATAGATAAACACCATGCTACTAAAGAGCCAGCACCAGATCCTCTACCAGGTCCTACTGGTATTTTATTATGTTTAGCCCACTTAATATAATCTGAGACAATCAAAAAATAACCAGAATAGTTCATTTCAACTATTATTCGTATTTCATGATCAAGTCTTTTTTTATACTCTAAATATTTTATATCTTTCTCAATATTTAAAGGATCTATATCAAAAACTAATTTAAATTTTTCTTTTAAACCATCAACAGATAACTGTTTCAACATGTTATTTGGATCTTTATCAGAAGATGAAATGCTAGGTAAAATTGGTTTAGAAAAATTAGGTTTGAATGAACACCTAAAAGGTAAATTATAGTTATTTTCCAATGCCTCTGGTAAATCTTTAAAAAGTTCAATCATCTCATCTGATGATTTAAAATAATGTTGATTTGTTAATTTTAATCTATTCGTGTCGTTAACATAAGTTTTTTCACCTATGCACATCAATGCATCGTGGGCATCAAACATATCTTTATCTAAATAATAAACTTCATTGGATGCAATAATTGGCAATTCCAGCTTTTCTGAAATTTTAAGATTATAATTTTCAAACTCTTTCTCATTTAAGTCATTATGTCTCTGAATTTCTATGTAAATATTATCTTCAAATTTTTCTTTTAACTTAATTAGTATTTCTTCAGTTTCATTTAATAAGCCTTTGTTAAAAAGTAATCCAAACATACATTTAATTGAACCAGTTAAAACTATTATGCCTTCTGAGTTATTTAATAAATCTTCTAATTGACAATTTGGATCAGTTGTATCTGAATTTTCTAGATAAGACTTTGAGGAAAGTTTAATAATATTTTTATATCCATTATGATTTTTAGCTATAAGTGGTATTAAACCTTTATAATTTTTGTATTTAAATAATATCTGAGTTCCAATAATAGGTTGGGTTCCTATAGATGACAAATTTTCTGAAAATTCCAATGCACCTGATAAATTATAAGTATCCGATAATCCTAGTGATTTGATTTTATTTTTTTTACAGAAATCCTTTAATTGGTCAATTTTTACTGCCCCTTCACAAATTGAATATTGAGTGTGTATTTTAAAATGATTAAATGTTTTATTAACTGTTTCTTTCATTCGTTATAATCATCTTACCACCAATCATTTTAATTTTACAATCTGCCATATTTGCAAAATATCTATTGTGGGTTGCAAAAATTATAATTCTATTTTTTTCTTTTAGATTAAAGAGGATTTTAAATATTTGTTTAGCATTATCAAAATCTAAACTTCCGGTAGGTTCATCTGCTAAAATAATGTTTGGTTCGTTAATTAGGGCTCTAGCAATTGCTATTCTTTGATTTTCACCGCCAGAGAGTTCAGATGGATAATGATTTAATCTTGAGGTTAAATCAAATTTTTTAATCAATTTTTTCGCTAATTCTGTTGATTTTGATTTATTATTAGAAATTAACAAATTTGGCATTATTACATTTTCGAGTGCTGTAAAGTCGGGCAATAAATTTTTGTCTTGATAAATTATGCCAATATTTTTTGATCTTACATGATCATTCTCAATTGAGCTATTCGTATCAATTTTCTTTTTGTTAAATTCAATAAAACCTGACGAAGGGATATCAATAAATGACAATAAATTTAATAATGTTGATTTACCAGATCCTGAGGGTCCTATAATTGAATATACCTTTCCTGCCTCAAATTTAAAATTTATATTGTTTAAAACTTTAAGAGATTTATTTTTTTCATATTTCTTTGATAAATTATTTAATTTTAAAAAATTATTCATATTTTAAAGTTTGTATTGTATCTAATTTTGCTGCTCTAGATGCTGGATAAATTGATACTGCAGAAGTTGTTATTATTGAACATAATGTAATTAAGATAATTGAATTAACGTTTATTTCTGATGGAAGAGTACTTAAAAAGTAAATTTCCTCTGGAAATAGTGTAATATCAAACGTATTAGAAATAAATTTCCTAATATCTTCAATATAGTATGAAAATAAAGTCCCTAATAAAATACCAAATAAAGTTGCTGTAGTACCAATAATAAATCCAACAAAAAAGAAAATTTTTTTAATAGATGTATTTGTTACTCCAATGGATTTTAAAATTCCTATATCTCTCGTTTTGTTTTTAACTAATATAGTCAAACCAGAAATAATATTAAATGCAGCTACAATTATTATTAAAGATAAGATTATAAACATTACATTTCTTTCAACTTTTAAAGCTGAAAATAATGACTCATTTAAATCTGCCCATGTATAAACATAAGCGTCAGGAAATAACACTAATAAATTTTTTTTATAAGATTCAATATTTTTTGGATCTTTAAAATAGTACTCAGTAAATCTATTGTCTTTATTTTTATCAAAAAAGTCTTCTAATGTATTAAGATTGATATATGCTACATTCTCATTAAATTCTCCTATACCACTATCAAATATTGAAATTACTTCGAATTTATCTTGCCTTGGAAAAGACCCTACAATTGTTTGAACACCAGATGGTGACATAATTGTTATTTGATCACCAATATCTATATTAAGTAAGAAGCTTAAATCCTTTCCAATTGAAATTGAATTATTTTGCAAATCTTTTGATCCAAAATATTTTTGATTATTTAATATTTCTAGATTCTTAAAATCATTTTTCAAATATCCTTTTAAAAGTACACCCTTTGTATTTAGTTTTGAGAGAATTACCGCTTCTCCATCATTTGAAACAATGCCTTTCGCAAAATCTATATCAGGTATATGAATTAAAGGCTTGTTGTAAGGTTTTACAACAGCATGAGCGTTAAAACCTACAATTTTATTTATTAGCTCTGTCCTAAAACCATTCATTACTGACATAACAATTATTAGTACAGCTACTCCCAATCCAATACCAATGAAGGAAAAAATAGAGATTACATTTAAAAAGCCATCTTTTTTTCTAGCTTTTAAAAATCTAAATATAATCTCTTTTTCTAGTTGTGAAATCAATTTTGCTTAGCTTTTATTATTTGTGAAGCTATATCTTCAACTTTTAAATTTTGAGTTTCTCCACCAACTTCCTTGAACTCTAACAAATTTCCATCAGATTTACTTCCAATTATCAATTGATATGGAATTCCGATTAAATTAAATTTTTTGATTTTAGCTGAGATATTTTCATCTGTGTCATCAATGATTGTATCAATATTTTTTGATTTTAAAAATTCATATATTTTAATAGACTTTTCTAAATTAGATTTATCATTTTTGTTTATCATTGGAATAATCGCACAATCATAAGGTGTTACTGACATGGGCCATTTCATTAAACCTTCTGTATCGTTATATTTTGCCTCAATTATGGCACCAACAAGTCTAGAAACTCCTATTCCGTATGAACCCATTTTAACGAATTCCTTTTTTCCATTAAAATCTACAGTAGCATTCATTGGTTTTGAGTATTTATCTCCAAAATAAAATATGTGACCAACTTCAATACCTTTGGTATTTACCCTAAATTTCTCTGGAACAGATTTTTCAAATTCATCTTTATTAAATTTTTCATCTGTTACAGAATAAAACTTTTCATATTGTTTTCTCAATGTTCCTAATGACTCTTTGTCTAGAATTGTTTTAGAGCTGTCTACATCAAAAATTCTTTTATCAGTATAAATTTTGCTTTCACCAGTGTCGGCAAGAATAATAAATTCATGTGATAAGTTTCCTCCGATAGGGCCAGTATCAGCAGCCATTGGAATTGCAGATAAATTTAATCTTTTAAAAGTTTTTAAATATGAAAGAAAAAATTTATTGTAAGAAAATATTGCATCATCATCTGTTAAATCAAAAGAGTAAGCATCCTTCATATAAAATTCTCTACATCTCATAATTCCAAATCTTGGTCTTAACTCATCTCTAAATTTCCATTGAATATGATATAATAATTGAGGTAAAGATTTATATGATTTAAAGGAGGATCTAAAAATTTCTGTCACAAGTTCTTCGTTAGTTGGGCCATATAACATTTCTCTATTTTGACGATCCTTAATTCTTAACATTTCTTCACCATAATCTTCATATCGTCCACTTTCCTTCCAAATTTCTGATGATTGAATTGTTGGCATTAATATTTCTTGAACACCAACACGGTCTTGTTCTTCTCGAACTATTTGTTCTATTTTTTTCATGACTTTAAATCCAAGCGGTAACCAAGAATAAATTCCAGCAGAGGATTGTTTAATCATGCCTACTCTTAACATTAACTGGTGTGATTTAATTTTAGCTTCAGATGGATTGTTTTTTAGTATCGGAATAAATGATTTTGAAAAAAACATTAATTTAAAAAGTTACGTAAATTTAAAATTTCATTAATTACTAATAAATATATAACTATAAAAATACCAGACGTAATTAAAGTACAATAAATTATTTTTTTAGTTATTTTTGGATTTTCTGGGGCCCCAGGGTCAACACCCTCTATATTTCCCTTTTTTTCACGATTAACATCTATAGGTAGAATGGCAAAAAAAACTATCCACCACAAGCACACATATACAACTATTGAGCCTGTAATACTCAATCAAATCCTCACTAAGTTTATATTTGTATAAGGTCTCTTTCCTAATTTTTCTTTCGTATACTTTCTACAAGTTATTTTAAGAGCATCAATTAAATTTGATTCTTGCTTCTTATTATTTAAAGAAAAAGTTTTTGCTGTTTTTTCAATTTCCTCTTCAAGATTAAATGTAAATTCATCTTTTTCGTATATAGGTAAACCTCTAAAAGTTAATAAAGGTTTGTTGTGAATATTACCATTAGGTGTAATTACCAATGTTGCTTCTATTAATCCGTTGGTGGATAAATTTTTTCTTTCTTTGATAGATTGAGCATCTTCTTCAACACTTATAGAGCCATCTACGTAAAGTCTTCCACTTGGAGCTTTATCATATACTTCAGGTTTATCACCTGGATAAATTCTAACTATATCACCATTTTCTACTCTAACAGGATATTGTACTTGCATTTCTTTAGCAAAGTTTATGTGTTCAATCATATGTCTATGTTCACCATGAACAGGTATGACTGATCTTGGTTTTATCCAATCATACATATCCTTTAAATCTTCTCTATTTGGGTGTCCTGATACATGAATAAATTCACTATCTTCAGAAATTACTTCTATACCTTCTCTTACTAATTTATTGTGAAGTTTGTATAATTTTTTTTCATTACCTGGAATAATTTTTGAAGAAAATATAACTGCGTCCCCTCTCTCAACAAAAACATCTGGATGTGTATAATTTGAAATACGGTTCATTGCACCCATTGGTTCACCTTGGCTACCAGTACATAAGTAAACAATTTTTTCTCTTGAAATATTTTTTGCATCTCTAGCATCAAGTGGTTCAATAACATTTTGCAAGTAACCACATTGCCTAGCAGCTTTATAAATTCTATGCATTGAACGGCCCACCAAAGCAATTTGCCTACCTGTTTTTTCAGCACAATAAAAGGCAGACTCCATTCTAGCTACATTTGAAGCAAAAGATGTAATAATTATTCTTTTCTTTAATCTTTCCATTATCTTTAGCATATTTTTTCTTACATCGAGCTCAGATCCTGCCCTTCCTGCACTAAATACGTTTGTTGAGTCACATATCATTGTCAAAACACCTTCTTCACCAATTTCCTTTAATCTTTTCGAATTCATATTGTCTCCAGTTAATGGATCTGGATCACACTTCCAATCACCAGTGTGTAATATATTTCCAACAGGTGTTTCAATTTTTAGTCCATTAGGTTCTAGTATGGAATGTGTTAATGTAACAAATTCTATTTTAAAAGGGCTTAAATCTACAATGCTGTTTAATTGAACAACTTTTAGATATCCTGTTACATCAATTTTTTTTTCCTTAAATTTTTCTGAAATTAACACTGATGTAAATGGAGTAGCAAATATTTTACATTTTAGTCTTGGCCATATGTGAGCAATTGCACCAATATGATCTTCATGTGCATGGGTCAGAACAATACCTAATAAGTCATCTTTTTTATCAACAATAAATCCAGGGTCAGGATATATTAAATCAACTCCAGGAATTGCATCATCTGCAAAAGTAACTCCTATATCTACAATTATCCATTTTCTATTATCTGGATTTCCATAGGCGAATAAATTCATATTCATCCCAATTTCTCCAGATCCACCTAAAGGGCAAAAAATTAATTCTTCTTTCATTTATTTAAATACATAGCAGCCTTTAAAACTCCATCAGTCGTTAAATTAGATTTTATTTTTACTCTTAGTTTTAAAGAATTTTTAAACATTTTTGCTAGTCCACCAGTAAATATTATTTTATATTTTTTTTTGGTTTGTTTAATAATGGAATGAATTATATTGTCAATCAGACCAGAATAACCGAAGAAAAATCCTGAATTAATAGCACTTATAGTATTTTTACCTACAACATCATTTGATTTTTTAAATTTTACATTAGGTATTAAAGATGCTTTTTTTGATAAATTTTCTAATGATAGATTTATTCCAGGAGCAATTACCCCTCCGTTATAACTATTTGCTGAGATTACATCAAAATTAGTTGCTGTTCCAAAATCTACTACAATATAATTATTTTTATTGTCAATTACTGATATTGCATTAGCTAACCGATCAGAACCAATTTGTTTTCTATTAACTTTTATACTTAATAATTTACTTAAATTAAGATTTTTTAACTCATTACAATTAGTATTAAAATATAATTTAAAATAATTTTTAATTTTCTTGTAACAGTTAGGAACAACGGAGCAGAATAAAATATGTTTCAATTTTTTATCATACTTTCTCAAGACATTTAAATTTTTTTTTAAATAATTTAAATTCACTTTATTTGTAGAAAGTCTGATTTTTTTGACAATATTTTTGTTTTTATAAAGACAGATTTTTATATCTGTATTTCCAATATCTCCGATAATGTAAAAATTAAGCATAATAAGAATATTTTTTTTCGAAGTTATTCTTTATAAAATTTATAATTTTAAATTTATTAATTTTATTATTATATTTATTTATATAAGTAGTTTCATATTCTTTTATAGTTGGACTACTTTTTATATTAATACCCACTCCAATAATTAGAAATTTTATTTCATTATAATAAATTATTTCTTGAAGAATTCCGCATACCTTTTTATTCATAATTTTTAAATCATTTGGTAGTTTAATATTGATTTTATATGGAACAATATTATTTAAAATATTTTTTATTATTTTAAGATTTGAAAATGTAATTTTTTTTAAATTTAAACTTTCTCTAATAGGAAAAAAAATTGAAATAAAAAGATTTCCTCTTCTAGAAACCCATTTTTTTCCCCTTTGTCCTTTTCCATTAGTCTGGATATCGCTAGTAACTATACCTTGTTTTATGTTTTGTTTGATTAATCTTATTGCTGTATCATTAGTGCTTTTGACACCTTTATAAGAATATATTTTGAGTTTCATTAATTTATGTTTATTTGTGAAATTATATCTACTATTCCACTTGGATATATAAAGTAAGCAAGGATGAAAAAAGTTGATGCTACTAATGTAAATTTTAAACCTAAATTATGTTTTGATTCAAATTTTTCTTTTTCTGGGTCAAAATATATTATTTTGATTATTCTTAGATAATAAAAAGCAGCAATTACTGTTGCCAGCAGTCCAACTATTGCTAAAAAATACATTTTTTCATTTATTACTGCCACAAAAATATAAAATTTTGCAAAAAAACCAGCTAGAGGTGGTATTCCTGCTAAAGAGAATAGCACAACAAGCAATGATAATGACAGTAACGGATGATTTTTTGAAAGACCCGATAAATCATCTATGTTCTCATAATATTCATCGTTTCGCTTAAGCATAAACAAACAACTAAAAAATGCTAAATTCATGACAAGATAAATTGTTATATATGTAATAGAGCTCTGCACACCTTGCGTTGAACCAGTAGATAAACCTGCAAGGGCATATCCCATATGACTAATTGAGCTGTAGGCTATTAGTCTTTTTAGATTTTTTTGACCAATTGCTGCTACTGCTCCGAATACCATTGATGCAATAGACAAAAATATAATTATCATTTGCCACTGATCACCTAATTCATAAAAAGGAATGTATAGAAATCTAATAAATATGGTTAATGCAGCAATTTTTGGAAGTAATGCGAAAAACACTGTTACAGATGTTGGTGAACCTTGATAAACATCAGGTGCCCACATATGGAAAGGAACAGCAGAAATTTTAAAAGCTAATCCAACTAAAATAAAAACTATTCCAAAAGTTAATCCATATTCTATTTCTTTTGTATTAACCATAATTTGATTAAAATTAGTCGTTTCTGAAAAACCATAGATAAGTGAACACCCATATAATAAAAGTCCAGATGAAAGAGCGCTTAAAACAAAATATTTTAATCCGGATTCTGTTGATAGTAAATTATCTCTATTAAATGATGCTAAAACATATAATGCTAATGATTGCAATTCTAATCCCATGTAAAAAACAATAAGATCATTTGAACTAATCATCACCATCATGCCTAAGATTGAGCATAAAATAAGAATTGGATATTCAATTTTGCTAATTTTACTAATCTGAATGTATTTTGATGATGACAGCATTACAAAAATCCCAGACAAAATTAAAAGAATTTTCATAAATCTAGCTAAACTATCTATATTGTAACTATTATTGAATAATGATGATTGAATTTGTGTGTCTAAATTAATTATTAATGCTAAAGTAGCAACTAAACTTACTGTTGTTAAATTATAAACTAGTTGAGAACTATTTTTCTTAAACACCCCAAATATTAATAAAAACATAATCATTATTGATATAAATAACTCTGGAATTATAAGTTGTAGATTTTCCATTATTCGCCTAATGCTAATTTATTAATCTTGTCTAAATCATTCATATTTATCATATTTGCAACTGATACCTCTATAGAGTTAATCAAAGGTTCTGGATAAAAACCAAAAAATATAATCGGTAAAACTAAAAGCCATAATGTAATAATTTCGAATCTTTTTAAATCAACCATTTTTTTTACATCTTCATTTATTAATTTTCCAAAGATAATTCTCTTATATAACCAAAGCATATATGCCGCCCCCAAGATCACTCCTAGACTTGCAATCGTTGCTACTAATATATTCTTTTTAAATGCACCCATTAAAACTAAAAATTCACCAATAAAACCACTTGTTCCAGGTAATCCAAGAGCTCCTAAAGTAAAAACCATAAAAACTATTGCGTACTTTGGCATTATAGAAACTAAGCCTCCATATCTATTTATAAGTCTTGTATGAAGTCTATCGTAAACAACTCCAACACATAAAAATAGTGCTGCAGATACCAAACCATGACTTATCATTTGGAAAATACTTCCTTCTATTCCTTGCTGTGTCATTGTGAAAATACCTAGTGTTACAAATCCCATGTGAGCTACGGACGAATAAGCTATTAGTTTTTTCATATCTTCCTGCATTAAGGCTACTAGTGATGTATAAATAATCGCTATCAAACTAAGTGTGTAAACTAAGGGAACAAAATATAATGAAGCATCTGGAAACAAACCTAGAGAAAACCTTATAAATCCATATCCAGCCATTTTTAAAAGTATTGCAGCTAGTAAAACTGAACCAGCAGTTGGTGCCTCGACATGAGCATCTGGTAACCATGTATGCACTGGCCACATTGGTGTTTTAACGGCAAAGGAACTAAAAAATGCTAGCCATAATAAATTTTGGTACTTAGCGTCGATGCCCAATTCGTATAACTTAATGACATCTGTTGTACCAGTTATCCAATATATTGATATAATAGCAACCAGCATTAAAACTGAACCTAACAAAGTATATAAAAAGAATTTAAATGCTGAATAAACTCTTCTTTCTCCACCCCATATGCCAATAATTAAAAACATTGGGATAAGACCAGCTTCAAAAAATAAATAAAAAACAACTAAGTCCAACGAGCAAAAGACACCAATCATAAATGTTTCAAGTATCAAGATTGCTATTAAAAAATCTTTTAATCTATTTTTGATAGTTGCATTTACAGTTATTACACAAATTGGAGTAATGAATGTTGTAAGTAAAATAAATAAAATTGATATCCCGTCTACTCCAACTTTGTAATTAACAAATCCTGAAATCCATTCTCTTTCTTCAACAAACTGAAAGTTAACTATGGATTTATCAAAAACAATCCATAAATATAAAGACAAGAAAAAATTAGCTAAAGTTATAAAAAGGGCAACATATTTGCTACTTTGATATTGAGAATTAGACGATCTAACAAAAAAAATAAATAAGGCTCCTATTGTTGGAAGTAAAATTAATGATGATAGAATTGGGAAATTCATATTATTTTACTATTAATAAAGTTAATAAAATTGAAAAACCTAAAAGCATTATAAAGGCATACTGATAAATATAACCTGATTGAAACTTTACTGCTTTAAAAGAAAAAAGTTTTACCAAATTTGAAATGCCATCTGGTCCAAATTTATCGATTATTAATCCATCAATTTTTTTCCAGAGAAATATTCCAAAACTTTTTGAAGGTTTAATAAAAATTTGATCATACAATTCGTCAAAATACCATTTTTTTTGGAGAAAAATGTAAACTGGCATGTTTATGGAAACTATTTCATTTACAATTTTAGTATTTTTAACAAATAGATAATATGACAATGGAATTGTTAGAACTACTAATGTAGGAGTTAAAAACAAAAACCAAGTTGGAGGATGTTCTTTTCCTAATGGTTCTAGAAATTTTATAGATTCTCCCCAAAAGTTATACATTGTATCATGACCGATAAATAATTCTTTAAATAAAAATCCTGAAAAAACAGCACCAACAGCTAATAATACTAAAGGTAACATCATACTTAAAGGGGACTCGTGCATTGTATCAAGACTAAGATCTTTATTTTTGTAATCTCCGTGAAAAGTTTTAAATATTAATCTCCATGAATATATAGAAGTTATTACAGCAGTTAATACACCTATACCTGCAGCATAAATTCCAAATTTTGTTTCACTTATATAAGCAAATTCAATTATTGCATCTTTAGAATAAAAACCTGATAAGAAAGGAAATCCTGTTAAAGCTAAAGTGCCAACAACCATTAATGCATAAGTGTAGGGTAATTTTTTAAATACTCCCCCCATCTTAGTAACATCTTGTTCATCTTTAAATGAATGAATTACTGATCCAGAGCCTAAGAAAAGTAGAGCTTTAAAAAAAGCATGTGTAAATAAATGAAACATTGCAACATTATATGCGCCTACACCTGCTGCAAAAAACATGTATCCCAATTGACTACATGTTGAATAAGCGATAATTTTTTTTATATCTGTTTGCACTAATGCAACTGTAGCTGCAAAAAAAGCTGTGGTCATTCCAACTAATGTGATTACAGACAAAGCTAATTCTGAGTACTCATAAATTGGAGAACATCTAACTACTAAAAAAACTCCTGCAGTTACCATTGTGGCTGCATGAATTAATGCGGATACTGGTGTTGGACCTTCCATAGCATCTGGTAACCATGTATGAAGCAAAAATTGAGCTGACTTTCCCATTGCTCCAATAAAAAGTAATAAACAAATTAAATCTATTGTATAAAACTCAAAAGATAGAAAATTTATTTTTTGATCTATAATTTCAGGTATTTTAGGAAAAACTTCGTCGTAATTTACTGTGCCAAAAATATAAAATATTAAAAAAATACCTAATGCAAAACCAAAGTCCCCAACTCTATTTACTATAAAAGCCTTAATAGCAGCAGCATTTGCAGTTTCTTTTTTATACCAAAAACCAATTAAAAAGTACGAGCAAAGACCAACTCCTTCCCATCCAAAAAATAATTGCAAAAAATTATCTGATGTTACTAAAGTTAACATAGCGAATGTAAATAATGATAGATAGGACATGAATCTTGGTTTGTGTGGGTCATGAGACATGTAACCAACAGAATAGATATGAACTAAGGATGAAACTAGAGTAACTACAACTAACATTACTGCAGAAAGAGCATCAACTTTAATTGACCAATTTACATTTAAAGATCCTGAATTTATCCAAGTTGCGATAATTGCATTATGCTCATATCCTGATGAAACAACTTTAAAAAATATGAACAAAGATAATAATGCCGAAATAGAAACCAAAATACACGTGATTAATTGCGATAATCTATCACCAATGGTTTTGCCAAAGAAACCCGATATGATTGAACCTAGCAAAGGTAAAAATAATATTAAGTACTCCATTTACCCTTTCAATCTGTCGATTTCTTCAACTCTTATTGTTCCAGAATTTCTGTAGTAAACTACAATAATTGCAAGTCCTATTGCGGCCTCAGCTGCAGCCACTGTTAATATGAATAATGTGAAAACCTGGCCACTCAGATCGTTAATAAAAATAGAAAAAGACACTAAATTTATATTTACTGCTAAAAGTATTAATTCAATGCTCATCAATATAACGATAATATTTTTTCTATTTAGAAAAATACCTACAATACCAATTGTGAATATAATAGCGGCAAGAGTTAAATAATGACCAAGTCCAATGCTAAGCATCTATTTTCACTCCTTTATTATTTTCAACATCAACTAATTCAATACCATCTTTTCTATCTCTTGATATTTGTTTGAAATAACTTTGTCTTTTTACTCCAGATCTTTGTCTGAAGGTCAATACAATTGCTCCGATCATGGCTACCAATAAAACCATTCCAGATAATTGAAACAAATGAATATAATCAGTATATATAACGCTTCCTAAAGATTGAGTATTTGTTAAGTCAGTATTTATTTCAATCGCAATTGAATCTAACAAATCTGGTTTATATTTCCATCCACCTATAACAATAATTAATTCAAAAAATATAATTATACTTACTAATAGACCAACTGGAATATGGGAACTTCTTCCACTAGAATTAAACCATTCATTTTTTTGTTGCGCCACATTTAACATCATAACCACAAATAAAAATAATACTGCAACTGCTCCAACGTACACAATAAGCATTATCATTCCTAAAAATTCGGCACCAATCATGATGAATAGGCAAGAAATACTAATAAAGTCCAATATTAAAAAAAAAACTGAGTTAACTGTGTTTTTCGAAACAGTTACCATAATTGCAGAGACAATTGCAATCAGTGAAAATATATAAAAGACTATTGCGTGAGCAATCATTGATTATCTGTGGGAGCTATCAGCATTAATATTTGCTGCTAAAATATTCTCCCATCTATCTCCATTCTCTAACAACTTTTCTTTGTTATAGTAAAGTTCTTCTCTTGTTTCTGTAGCAAATTCAAAATTTGGACCTTGCACAATCGCATCAACTGGACAAGATTGTTCGCACAAACCACAATAAATACATTTTAACATATCAATATCATAACGAGTAGTTTTTCTACTTCCATCTTCTCTCTCGCTAGACTCTATTGTTATAGCCTGAGCAGGACAAACAGCTTCACATAGTTTACAAGCAATACATCTCTCCTCACCATTTGGATATCTTCTTAGCGCATGTTCTCCTCTTGCTCTAGGACTAATTGAACCTTTTTCAAATGGATAATTAATTGTTTTTTTTGGTTTAAATATCTCTTTTATTGCCATGATTAATCCTGTTAAAAAATCAATCATAAAAATTGTTTTGAAAAATCTTATTATGCTCATTCTAATTACCCGGTAATAAATCAAAATACATTAAAAAACTTGCAGTTAATACTACATAAATCAATGAAAATGGTAGAAAAATTTTCCATCCAAGTTTCATTAATTGATCATACCTATATCTTGGTACTATTGCTTTTATCAAAGCAAATAAGATAAATAAAAAGAGTATTTTTAAGATTAACCATATTGGAGCCGGAATAACATTAAATGGAAATAAATCTATAGGAGATAACCAGCCACCCAGAAATAAAATAGATCCCATTGCACACATAAGTAAAATGTTAGCATACTCCCCTAACCAAAACATTGCATACATCATTCCAGAGTATTCTGTCTGGTAACCTGCAACTAACTCTGCTTCAGCTTCGGGCAAATCAAAAGGTGGTCTGTTCGTTTCTGCTAAGGCTGAAATAAAAAATATTATAAACATTGGGAATAGAGGTATTACAAACCATAAATCTTTTTGAGCTAAAACGATGTCACTTAGATTTAATGAACCTACACAAAGTAATACATTTATAATTATTACTCCTATGGAAACTTCATAAGAAACCATTTGAGCAGCTGATCTAATTGCTCCTAGAAAAGGATACTTTGAATTAGATGCCCATCCACCCATAATTATTCCATAAACACCTAAAGATGAAACTGCAAAAAGATATAAAATACCAACATTGATATCTGCTAGTACAAATGTTTCACTAAAAGGAATTACTGCCCAAGCAATTAAAGCCAAAGTCATTGTAACTATTGGAGCTAAGATAAATATAACTTTATTTGAGCTTGCTGGAATGATTATTTCTTTAAAAATGTATTTTAATGCGTCAGCTAATGTTTGAAATAATCCAAATGGACCAACAACGTTAGGACCTCTTCTTTTTTGAACAAATGCCCATACTCTTCTATCTAACCAAACAATCATTGCAACAGATACTAAAACTGGGATCAACAGAAACAGAATTCTATAAATTTGTTCAAAAAATATAAATAGTTCAGCCATTAATTATCAGTTCCAGTTTTTGGTAAATTCATTCTAATATTTTTACACTCTGACATTGTTTTTGATGCTCTCGCTATTACATTTGAGTGATAATAATCAATCTCTTCAGTAATAATTTTTTCTGATTTAAAATTATATTCAGGCACCTCAAAATCAGCTTCATTTTTATTATTAAGATTTAAATAATTAATTAATGAGCCGATAAGTTGATTTTTATCTTTATATAAATTTTTTCTCTTAATGAATGAGGACAATTCATTTATTATTTGCCAATCTTCTTTCGCTTCACCTGGTGGATATGATGCCTTGTAGGCTTTTTGTAATTTTCCTTCTAAGTTTGTAAAATAACCATCTTGTTCTGTGTAAGTAGCACCAGGCAAAATTACATCAGCAATACTTGCACCTTTATCACCGTGACTACCTATATAAATTACAAATTCATTTTTTTTCTCAAAATTTAAATTATCTTGACCAAATAAAATTAAAATTTCAAATTCATTGTTTTCTAATTTATCCAATATTTCGTAGTTAGAATTTTTTGACAATACATTTAAGTCATATGAGCCTACTGTGGATGAATTTTTTGATAATATATTTAATGCATTCCAATCATCAGAAATTTTATCATTTTCTAATAGATATTTTTTGAATTCTTCAAAAATATAAGGTGCTGACTTAAGTTTAAGAACTGATTGTCCAAAAATTATACTTGGATATTTCGATTTTCTAATTTTTTCTGAAATTTCATGCTTATTATCAATAATATCTTTTATAGTGTCGGTATTATTCGATATAACTTTGTAAGGGTAAGTTAAATCACCAACATCACCTAAAGATATAATTTCGGTCTTATTTTTTAAATAATTTTTTCTTATTCGTGAGTTTAATATTGTTGCTTCAAATCTTGGATTTGTACCTATTAGAATTATTAAATCGCTTTTTTCTATTCCTTCAATTGAACTATTAAATAGATAGTTACTTCTTACCTTTGTATTAATATATAATTTTTCATATCTGGATTCCAAATTTTCAGACTTGATCGTTTTTTCAAAAAAATCTTTTGCTACATATATAGTTTCCATATTTGTCATATCACCTATAAATCCAGCAATTTTTTCAGATTTTGTTTTTGCAATTCTTTCAGATACAGCTTTAAAAGCTTCGTCCCAACTTGATGGCTTTAATTTATTATTAATCTTTACATAAGGAGTATCTAATCTTTGATTTTTTAAGCCGTCACATGCATATCTAGTCTTATCAGATATCCATTCTTCATTTATTTCCTCGTTAATTCTTGGAAGAACTCTTTTAACTTCCCATCCGTATGTATCTACTCTTATATTTGATCCAACAGCATCCATCACATCAATTGTCTCAGTTTTTTTTAGTTCCCATGGTCTAGCCTCGAAGACATAAGGTTTTGATGTAAGTGCTCCGACAGGACATAAATCAATAACATTAGCTGAGAGTTCAGACTCCATCGCTTTTTCTAAATAAGTGGTGATTTGCATATTCTCACCTCTCCCAATTGCTCCAAGTTCTGGTACTCCAGCAACTTCAGTTGCAAATCTTATACATCTTGTGCAATGAATGCATCTTGTCATTTGAGTTTTTATAAGAGGACCCATATATTTTTCTGGTACATATCTTTTATTTTCTTTAAATCTTGATTTATCAATTCCATAATACATAGATTGATCTTGTAAATCGCATTCGCCACCTTGATCACATACTGGACAATCTAGTGGATGGTTTGCTAGTAAAAATTCCATTACACCTTTTCTTGCTTTTTTCACTTTTTCGGTGTTAGTTCTAAGCACCATCCCCTCTGTAGCAGGCATCGCGCAAGATGCTATTGGCTTATGAGATTTTTCCATTTCAACTAAACACATTCTACAATTTCCAGCTATAGACAATTTTTCGTGATAACAGAACCTTGGTATCTCTGCTCCAGCTTGTTCGCAAGCTTGCAATACTGTAGTTCCTTCTTCTACCTCAACATCAATATCATTTACTTTAAGTTTAAGCATTTTCTTTTTCTAATAAATGTTGATCAACTAAATAAGGTACATCTTTTTGCTTTTTCACAATTGGATCGAACTTGTTTCTTTCAATTATTTCATCTTTAAAATTTCTGATCAATCCTTGAACAGGCCATGAAGATCCTTCTCCAAAAGCACAAATTGTATGACCCTCAATTTGTTTTGTCACATCTAATAACATATCTACTTCATCTCTTGTGGCTTCACCTTTTGCCATTCTCTCTAACATTCTCCACATCCAACCAGAACCTTCTCTGCATGGTGTACATTGACCACAACTCTCGTGTTTATAAAATCTTGCTATTCTAGCCATACACTTAATAATGTCTTGATCTTTATTTATAACAACAATACCAGCTGTTCCTAAACCAGTTTTATTCTCAACACATGCATCAAAGTCCATTTTAATTGTTTCACATGTTTCTTTTGGTAGTAATGGCATTGATGAACCACCAGGTATAACTGCTTTTAGATTATCCCATCCACCTATTACTCCACCTGCATGTTTTTCAATCAATTCTTTTAATGGAATTCCCATTTCCTCTTCTACGTTGCAGGGATTATTCACATTTCCTGAAATACAATATATTTTAGAACCAGTATTTTTTGGTCTACCGAGTGATGAAAACCATTTTCCACCTCTTCTAAGTATAGTTGGTACCACTGAAATTGTTTCAACATTGTTTATTATTGTCGGGCAACCATAAAGACCTATTAAAGCCGGAAATGGAGGTTTCAATCTTGGTTGACCTTTTTTTCCTTCAATACTCTCGAGCAAAGCAGTTTCCTCACCACAGATATAAGCACCAGCACCATAATGAATATATATATCTAATTCCCAATCAGTCCCTGCAGAATTTTTTCCTAATAGACCATCCTTGTACGCTTCATCTATAGCTGTTTGAAGCTTTTGTCCTTCTTTAAAATATTCTCCTCTTATATAAATATAACACTTATGAGCATTAACTGCGTAAGATGCAATTAAGCAACCTTCTATTAATTTATGTGGTTCAAATCTTAGAATATCTCTATCTTTGCACGTGCCAGGCTCAGACTCATCGGCATTAATTACTAAATAATGTGGTCTTGATCCAAGTTCTTTTGGGGCAAAAGACCATTTTAATCCTGTAGGAAATCCAGCACCACCTCTTCCTCTAAGTTCTGATGTTTTAATTTCATTAATTATCCATTCTCTTCCTTTGCCGCAAATTTCTTTTGTATCCTTCCAGTCTCCCCTTTGTTTTGCAGATGCTAAATCAGCACCAAAATCATTGTATAAATTTTGAAAAATTCTATCCTTATCTTCAAGCATTTTTATTACCTATTAATGTTTTTCTAGTATTTTCTGGTTCAGAACTTAATCTGCCTCTATATGATCCTGGTTGAGGAACTTCATTATTACTTATTTTATCAATTATTTGCTCTAGTTTTGTTGGATCTAAATCCTCATAATAATCCTCATTCAATTGAAGCATAGGAGCATTCACACAAGCACCCAAACACTCTACTTCTAACCAAGAAGTTTTTCCATCCTCTGATAAACAATTTTCTTCCTCAGAAATTTTTCGTTTACAAACATCTACTAAATTATACGCACCCCTTAACATACATGGGGTTGTAGTACATACTTGAAAGAAGTATTTACCAACTGGAGTTAAATTATACATGCTATAAAATGTAGCTACCTCATATACTTTTATGTATGGCATATCTAAATATTTTGCTATGTATTTCATTGCACTTAAAGGTATCCAATTATCATTTTGTTTTTGTGCTAAGTACAATAAAGCCATAACAGCACTTTGTTGTTTACCAGAAGGATAATTTTTAATAATACTATCAGCAGTTTCTTTGTTTTTTTTACTAAACTCAAATTTTTCAGGTTGTACTTTTGATATTTTTTTAACAGCCATTATCTATCTACCTCTCCAAAAACAATATCCATTGAACCTAAAACTGCAGGAACATCAGCTAACATATGACCTTTAATTAAGTAATCCATTGCTTGCAAATGAGAAAATCCTGGAGCTCGAATTTTGCATTTGTAAGGTTTGCTTGAACCATCAGAAATTAAGTAAACACCAAATTCTCCTTTAGGAGCCTCTACGGCAGTATATATTTCGTCTTTATCAACCCTATAACCTTCCGTATATAACTTGAAATGATGGATCAATGCTTCCATAGATTGTTTTATATCTTTTTTTGGTGGTGGACTGATTTTTCCATCATCAGTTTTAATTGGTCCAACAGGTAAATTTGCCAAGCATTGATTTATTATATTTACACTTTCTTTCATTTCTTCAATTCTGCATAGGTATCTATCGTAACAATCTCCGTTTTTTCCTACTGGAATTTTGAATTCGAACTGTTCATAACAATCGTACGGCTGGGATTTTCTTAAATCCCAAGGGACGCCAGATCCTCTCAACATAACACCAGAAAATGAATAATCGAGAGCATCTTGTTTTGATACTACTCCTATATCAACGTTCCTTTGCTTAAATATTCGGTTATCAGTTAAAAGTAATTCTAAATCATTTATTATTTTTGGAAATCTTTCACAAAATTTTCCGATCTCTTTATCTAATCCTTTTGGTAGGTCTTGATGTACTCCTCCAGCTCTAAAATAATTAGCATGCAATCTAGAACCAGAAACTTTTTCATAAAAACCCATTAATATTTCTCTTTCTTCAAATCCCCATAAAGTCGGAGTTAATGCACCAACATCCATTGCTTGTGTTGTAACATTTAAAATATGACTAAGTATTCTTCCAATCTCGCAAAACATTACTCTTATATATTGAGCTCTTATCGGAACTTCTATTTTTAAAATTTTTTCAATTGCTAAAGCAAAAGCGTGTTCTTGGTTCATTGGTGCTACATAATCTAATCGATCAAAATACGGAACAGCTTGGGTATAAGTTTTATTTTCAATTAATTTTTCTGTACCCCTATGCAATAAACCAATGTGTGGATCTGCTTTTTCAACAATTTCACCATCTAACTGCAATATTAATCGTAAAACTCCATGTGCTGCTGGATGTTGAGGTCCAAAATTTAGATTCAAAGTTTTAGTTTCTTTTGCCATTATTCTTTAGTTTGTTCTTTTATATACTTGGTTCCTTCCCAAGGACTTTCATAATCGAAGTTTCTATAATTTTGTTCTAATTTTACTGGTTCATAAATAACTTTTTTAGTTTCATGACTGTATCTAACTTCATTATGACCTGTTAAAGGAAAATCTTTTCTTAATGGATGTCCTTCAAAGCCATAATCTGTAAGTATTCTTCTCAGGTCTGGATGATCTTTAAAATCAATTCCATACATGTCAAATACTTCCCTTTCCATCCAATTTGCAGCAGGAAATATAGATGTTATTGAACCAA
Organism: uncultured Pelagibacteraceae bacterium; assembly: GCA_902613065.1. Lineage (GTDB taxonomy): Bacteria > Pseudomonadota > Alphaproteobacteria > Pelagibacterales > Pelagibacteraceae > Pelagibacter. The sequence goes on from CACMFU010000002.1 coordinate 111,349, forward strand.
CAATTTCTTTTTCTTTTACATCCATCTCTATGATAATTCTTTGATTAAATTCATGACTTAATAATAGATAAACTAATTTGAATCTAATTTCATTTTCAGGAAAATCTACAGCTGTGATATCTATCAATTGTCTAAATTTAGTTTTTGAATTTGTTTTTAGGAATAAAATAACTTCTGTTAAGTCCGCTTCTTCAATTTTTAAGTAAATTTGATTATGTTTGATTAAAGAACTTTTTATTTTTGTATTTAGTTCTGAATTCAAAATTTTTTCTAAATCCTGGATATTTTGCATTTTTTATCTTTCCAGGGAACCTTTGTTCCTGATTTTCTTTTGAAGTTGCATTATTCCATATAAAAGTGCTTCAGCAGAAGGAGGGCACCCCGGAACGTATACATCAACTGGCACAATACGATCGCATCCTCTTACTACAGAGTAAGAGTAATGATAATATCCTCCACCATTTGCACAACTTCCCATGGAAATTACATATCTTGGTTCTGGCATCTGGTCATAAACTTTTCTTAACGCTGGAGCCATTTTGTTTGTAAGAGTTCCAGCAACAATCATAACATCTGATTGTCTAGGTGAAGCTCTAGGGGCAGCACCAAATCTTTCTAAATCATATCTTGGCATTGAAGTTTGCATCATTTCAACTGCGCAACATGCTAGACCAAAAGTCATCCAATGTAATGATCCAGTTCTGGCCCAGTTCACTAGATTATCCAGTGATGTTGTTATAAAACCATTATCACTAAAATCTTGTGCTAATTGTTTAAATTCTTCTGGAATATCTTTTTTTCTTCCTTCTAAATTCATTTTATTCCCAGTCTAATGCTCCTTTTTTCCATTCATAAATAAATCCTATAGTAAGAATAAATAAAAATATCATCATTGATATAAATCCGAATATTCCGATTTTGCCCAGAGATATTGCCCAAGGGAATAGAAAAGCGATTTCTAAATCAAAAATAATAAATAATATTGCAACAAGATAAAATCTGACATCAAATTCCATTCTTGAGTCATTAAATGGTTCGAACCCACATTCATATGCTGATAATTTTTCTGGATCAGGATTTTTTGGAGATGCTAAATAATTAACCGCCACAAATGCTACACTTAACACAAGTGCAACTAGTAAAAATACAATGATTGGCAAATAATCTTTTAAAAATTCCGCAAGCATGATGAGTCTATATAGCACCTTTTAGATCAACTAAAAGAGCAGATAGGTCACATTTTAAGGCTCTATTTTATTCATTTATTTGATGGCGGGAGTGAAGGGACTCGAACCCTCGACCTATCGCGTGACAGGCGATCGCTCTAACCAACTGAGCTACACCCCCGTGTTCTGGTGGGCAGTAAAGGACTCGAACCTTTGACCCCCTCGGTGTAAACGAGATGCTCTACCAACTGAGCTAACCGCCCAAAACATGGTACTATTACATCAAGGTTATTATAATGTAAATTGTTTATTACTGAATACTAGCTTGAGATTTATCGTCTTTTTTAGTTTCTGTTAATTTATCTACCTCAGTCCATTCAGTTGGCTTCAATTCTTTAGTTAAAGCTATTTTAATTACTTCATCAGCAGATTCTACTGGAACAATTTCAATATCATCTTTCACTTTTTTTGGTACGTCAACTAAATCTTTTTCATTCTCTTTGGGTATCAAAACTTTTTTAACTCCGGCTCTGTGCGCTGCTAATAACTTTTCTTTTAATCCACCAATTGGCAAAACCTGGCCTGTAATTGTTACTTCACCTGTCATTGCTATTTCTCTTTTAACTGGTACTTTGGTAATTGAAGACACTATTGATGTAACCATGGCTATACCAGCAGAGGGTCCATCTTTTGGTGTTGCACCTTCAGGAACATGTATATGAAAATCTTTTTTCTCAAATAGTGGAGGTGTTACTCCGAACTCTAAACATTTTGATCGAACATAAGATTTAGCAGCTTTCACAGACTCTTGCATTACATCACCTAATTTACCAGTTATTTGCATTCTACCCTTACCAGGCATGTTAACTGTTTCAACTTTTAATATCTCTCCACCAAACTCTGTCCAGGCTAAACCTATTACTATACCAACTTTATCTTTCGTTTCTAGTTCACCAAATTTAAATTTTTTAATTCCTAGGAAATCAGGAATATTTCTTCCATTTACTTCGACACTATTTTCTTCATTATTAACTACTTTTTTTACAACTTTTCTTGTTACTTTAGAAATTTCTCTCTCCAAATTTCTTACACCACTTTCTCTTGTATAGCTTCTTATAATTTCTTTGATTGTATCATCAGCTAACTTCATTTCTCCTTCTTTAACACCATTATCCTTTATTTGTTTAGGTAGTAAGTACTTATTAGCAATATTAATTTTTTCATCTTCTGTATATCCAGGTATTCTTATAACTTCCATTCTATCTAAAAGAGGTGGGAGAATGTTAAGTGTATTAGCTGTTGTAACAAACATAACATCTGATAGATCATAATCGACTTCAAGATAATGATCATTAAAGGTCGTATTCTGTTCAGGATCAAGTGCTTCTAATAACGCTGAAGATGGATCTCCTCTGTAATCATTGCCTACTTTGTCAATCTCATCTAGTAAAAATAGAGGATTTTTAGTACCTGCTTTTTTCATCATCTGAATAATTTTTCCAGGAAGAGAACCAATGTAAGTTCTTCTATGTCCTCTCACTTCAGCTTCGTCTCTTACTCCACCTAAAGACATTCTTACAAATTGTCTATTAGTAGCTTTAGCGATTGATTTACCTAAAGAAGTTTTTCCTACACCAGGCGGGCCAACTAAACATAATATTGGGCCTTTAATTTTATCCATTCTTTTTTGCACAGCTAAAAATTCTATAATTCTCTCTTTAACTTTATCTAATCCAAAATGGTCTTCTTCAAGAATTTTTAATGCCTTATTCAAGTCAATATCTACTTTATCTTTTTTAAACCAAGGTAAATCTATCATCCAATCTAGGTAGTTTCTTACAACAGTTGCCTCGGCGGACATTGGACTCATGTTTTTTAATTTTTTTAATTCGGACATACATTTTTTTTCAACTTCTTTTGGCATCTTAGCTTTCAAAATTGATTTTTTTAAACTTGTGGTCTCGTCCTTACCATCTTCAATTTCACCCAATTCTTTTTGAATAGCTTTTAATTGTTCGTTTAAATAATATTCTCTTTGAGTTTTCTCCATTTGAGTTTTAACTCTTCCTCTAATTCTTTTCTCTACACCTATTATGCTTGCCTCATTTTCCATAATTTTAATGACACTATTTAATCTTTTCTTTACGTCTAATATTTCAAAAATTTGTTGTTTTTCAGAAATACTTGCGTTGATATGTGAAATTATATTATCCACGATTTTAGATGGATCTTTTAATTGTTTTATATTGTTAATTGTCTCTGATGATATTTTTTTATTAACAGCAGTCAGTTTTTCCAATTTTTTTATTGCAGCCAAACTTAATGGTAATAAATCTTCATCTTTTGATAGAATATCCTTTTGATATTCAAAAGCACATTTAATGAATTTTTCATCATCTTTAAAATCTACAATTTTTACTCTTTTTGTACCTTCTACTAATACTTTAACTGTTCCATCTGGAAGCTTAAGTAGCTGCAATATGTTACTTTCACATCCATAGGTGAAAACGTCATTTTTCTTTGGGTCATCAACTTCAGAATTTTTTTGTGTGACAAGAACAATTTTTTTATCACCTTTCATTACTTCATTTAATGCGGTGATGGACTTATCTCTTCCAACAAATAAAGGAATAACCATACTTGGGAATACAACTATGTCTCTTAATGGCAATAACGGTAATGTTACTTTTATATCCATCATAGAAATATGGATATTATATTTTATAATGCAATAGGAAATTATGGTTTATTAACGGGAAATTATGCTGCTGAAGTCTTATCAGTTTTAGTTTTGTTCTTCGAATGAACAATAACAGGCGCTGATACACCTTTCGCCGCACCAGAATCAATTATTACTTCTTCAATGTTATCTTGACTTGGTAGATCAAACATTGTTTTTAATAATATGTTTTCTAGAATCGATCTAAGCCCTCTTGCTCCAGTTTTTTTAGAAATAGCCTTATTAGCTATGTCCTTAACTGATTGATCTTTAAAAGTAAGTTTGACACCCTCTAATTTAAATAGTTCTTGGTATTGTTTAATTAAAGAATTTTTTGGCTCTAATAAAATTTTAACTAAAGATTTTTCATCAAGGTCATCTAAAGTAGCAGTTATAGGCAATCTTCCAATAAATTCAGGTATCAATCCATATTTTAATAAGTCTTCAGGCTCAAGATTTTTCATCCACTCACCTACTTTTTTATCTTCAAGGCTTTTCACTTCAGCACCAAATCCAATTGATGAACCTTTATCTCTTTGAGATATTATTTTATCTAATCCTGCAAACGCTCCACCACATATAAATAAAATATTGGTAGTATCTACTTGTAAAAATTCTTGTTGTGGATGTTTTCTTCCACCTTGAGGAGGCACACTGGCAACCGTTCCTTCCATTATTTTTAATAAAGCTTGTTGAACTCCTTCACCCGAAACATCTCTAGTAATTGACGGGTTTTCTGATTTTCTACTAATTTTATCTACCTCATCAATGTAAACAATCCCTCTTTGTGCTTTTTCAACATTGTAATCTGCTGCTTGTAATAGTTTTAATATTATATTTTCAACATCTTCACCAACATATCCAGCTTCTGTTAATGTAGTTGCATCTGCCATAGTGAAAGGCACATCTAAAATTCTTGCTAAAGTTTGTGCTAATAATGTTTTTCCACATCCTGTTGGTCCAACTAACAAGATATTTGATTTTGAAAGTTCAACATTTTTACTAGTTTTATTTTCGTAATTTAATCTTTTGTAATGATTGTGAACTGCAACAGATAATACTTTTTTTGCATGGTCTTGACCGATTACATAATCATCTAGAACTGCACAGATCTCTTTTGGTGATGGTAATCCATCTTGATGTTTTACAAAAGTATCTTTGCTCTCTTCTTTGATGATGTCCATACATAATTCAACACACTCATCACAAATAAAAACAGTCGGGCCAGCAATTAATTTTCTGACTTCGTGTTGACTCTTTCCACAGAAAGAACAGTAAAGAATATTTTTATTATTGTTGCTCATAGTTTTTTATAACGAATCAATTTGAATACTTTATTACAAAGATTACTTCTTAATCAAGTATAGGTTGTGAATAAACTATATATTGTTGTTTAGTCTCTTTTTTCTACTACTTTATCTATCAAACCAAAATCTTTTGCGTTATCTGGAGTCATAAAATTGTCTCTCTCCAAAGCATCTTTAATTTGATCAACTGATTTACCTGTGTGTTTAGAGTAAATTTCATTTAATCTTTTTTTCAAAGACATAACCTCATTAGCATGAATTTCTATATCAGTTGCTTGACCTTGAAAACCTGCAGATGGTTGATGAACCATTATTCTTGAATTTGGTAATGATAATCTTTTTCCTTTAGATCCTGCAGCTAATAAAAATGATCCCATACTTGCGGCTTGACCAATGCACAATGTACTAACTTCAGGTTTGATATATTGCATCGTGTCATAAATTCCCAATCCAGCTGTAACCAATCCACCTGGACTATTAATGTATAAAGAAATTTCTTTTTTAGGATCTTCAGACTCTAAAAATAATAATTGAGCAGTAACTAAAGAAGCAACAGCATCATTAATTGGTCCAACTACAAAAACAATTCTCTCTTTTAATAATCTTGAATAAATATCATAAGCTCTTTCACCACGGCTTGATTGCTCAACAACCATTGGAATTAAAGTACTTAGATGTTCTGGAATTTTTGTTGTCATAAGTGATTCGATTTACTTATACAACTTGTGATTACTTTTTGCTAACTTTTTTTGTTGATTTAGTTTTTTTAGCTACTTTTTTTGTAGCTTTAGATGGTTTGGCTGTTTTCTTTTCTTTTTTATCTTCTGACTTAACTTCTTTTTTTACTTTTACTTTATCATCAGCACTTTCGGATAGTTTTGCTAATTTCTCTTGCTCTTTCAGATTTTTTTCATTCTCTTCTTTTAAGATTTTTTCAGCTTCTTCTTTGCTAATTTCTTTTTTATTTACTTTCGCAATTTTTTTAAGTTCGGCAATTATTTTCTCTTCATAAATAGAACCTCTTAAGCTTTCTATGGCTCCTGGATTTTTCTCATAATACTCTTTAACCATTTTTTCTTGTCCAGGCATCATTCTAAATTGTTTTTGTATTTCTACATTTAACTCTTCTTGAGATACTTTAATTTTATTTTTTTCACCAAATGCATTTAGAATTAAACCAGTTTTAATTCTTTTTTTAGCTTGTTCCTCAAAATATTTCATATTTTTTTTCTTTTCTTCTTCTTTCATACCTTGGGCTAATATATTTATTTCTTGTTCAATAAGGTTAGCTGGTAACTGATCTAGTTTTTGTTTTTCAATTTGTTCAAGAATTTGTTTTTTTGAAATCATTTCTAATGAATTTTTAAATTCATCATTAATTTGTTTAGATATTAATTCTTTTAAATTATTTAAATCTTTTGCTCCTAAATTTTTTGCAAAGTTGTCATCTATTTTTGTTTCTTCAGGTTTTTTTACTGCTGTAATTTTACATTCAAACAATGCTGATTTGTTAGCTACTTCTTTTTCTGGAAAGTTTTCTGGTAGTTTAACTTCTACTTTTTTATCTTGTTTCTTTTTGACACCTTCTAATTGCTTATCAAACCCTTTAATGAATAAATCTTTTCCAAGTTCTAATTGAGTATTTTTTCCCTCATTTCCTTTAAATTCTTTACCATCAACTGTTGCCTTGTAATCAAAAACAACTAAATCACCGACTTTAGCTGCATAATTTTCTTCAGCGTCTTTAAAATTTTTCTGAGTTTTGGCTATTTGATCAATTCTTTTATCTGTTTCTTTAGGATCAATTTTAACTACGTATTCGTCTACTTTAAGATCTTTTAATGATCCAACTTCAACATTAGGTAATTCTGTTACAGAAATTGTGTATTCAAGATCTTTTCCTTCACCAAAAGATTTTAAATCAATTTTTGGCTGACCAGCTGGTTTAATTTTATTATCCTCAAGAGCTTTAGTAGTAGTATCTTTTAATACTTTATCGATTACTTCTCCGTATACAGCTTTTCCAAACTGTCTTTTTAAAATTTCTGTTGGAACTTTGCCTGGTCTAAATCCTTTTAAAACGACATCTTTTTTAATCTCTTCGTATTTTTCTTCGAGATATCCAGATATAGTTTTTTTATCGATAAAAACCTTTATATCTTTTTCTAAACCTTTTTTATTTTCTACTGTTACTTTCATAAAATATGGTAGGCGAGAAAGGACTCGAACCTTCACAGTTTGCACTATTGGTTCCTAAGACCAACGCGTCTACCAATTCCGCCACTCGCCCAAATTATTGGTGCTTTATATATGATTGTTTATAATTGTCCAATCAGAATAATAGTGTAAAACATGAGCTTAATTGATATGAGCAAAACAAATATTGCAATTGTTATTTATCTCGTCGGTCTTGCATTAGGTGCAATCTTTTTAGATATATGGAGTGCTGAAACTAGTCCAAAAGCTTTATTAGGAATTGCATGGACAACTTTATTTGCAATTGCTTTATTCTTCGCTGAAAAAGAAAAAGAAGAAAAGAAAGATTAATTCTTCTTTATTAATTCACTTATAAATAGTTCACCATCACCATCATCAACAGCTTTTTTGTAAAAAGATTTTGATAGATCGGATAATTTTTCCGCATTATCCATGCCTTTTAGTAAATCTGTTATATACGTTAAATCTTTTAGTGTATTAGTCGCTGTAAACTTAAAACCTGTGTAATCATCCTCTAGAACCTTGTCAAAAATTCTCTTTAAAGCATTAGAATTACCTGATCCTAATTGTGCTACTTTATAAAGTTTATCTAAATCAATATCTAATTTTTTTGCAGCTTTTATTAATTCAATTACGTAAGTAGCTGTTCCTAAAGATAGAAAATTATTTAATAATTTTGTCTTTGCACCATTTCCAATTCCTCCAAAATGATAATAATTTTTACAAAAACATTTTAAAAGTTCTTCTGATCTTTTTAAATTTTCTTCAGATCCACCAACAATTCCACCCAATATTCCCTCTTCTGCTTGAACAGGACCTCCCATTACAGGGCACTCTAAATAAGGAATATTATTTGCATTTAATATTTGTTCCATTTCGATAGATCCATTTTGATTATGAGTGGTAATATCAATAATGATTGTTTTATCAGTCAGTAATGAAACTATTTTTTTACCAATTTCGTGTGCTATTGGAGAGTTCGTTACGCATAAAAACAAAGCATCTAATCCACTTTTGCAGAGTTCTTCATAAGAATTAACTTCTTTTGCACCCTCTTTAACTATTCTATCAATTGGCTTTCTGTTCTTATTAGCAATTACAAATAATTCATGATTATTTTTAAGGATGTTATTTGCGATACCAAATCCCATCCATCCAACGCCTATAAATCCAACTTTCATAATTCAATATAATAATCATGTATAATTACTACATGGTTTCAATACTTCCTATAAATTTATAATCTTTATCTATAACAACAATTTCACCAGATGAAGTACCAAAATTTAACATTTCAGAAATAACTACAAAATGTGTTACTAAAATAAGATTTTTCTCACTATTCCAGTTAGATATATATTTTTTTAAACTCTTAATTTGTTCATCTTTATATTTATAAAACTTTTCTTGATAAAAAGAGTTTAAACCTTTGAAAGTTTCATAATTATTAAAGGCAAATCTTGCAGTATCTTTGCATCTACACCATTCACTAGATAACACTTTATCAATTTGAATATTATTTTCACTAAATAATTTTCCAATTTTTTTTGATTGCTCTATACCTTCTTGATTTAAATTTCTTTGAGTATCACATTTTTTTAAATCAATATTATCAGGATCTCCATTTCCAGGTGCAAGTGAATGTCTTATAAATACAATTTTCCCACCCTTCTGCAGTTCGCTTATTACTAAATCATTAGCCTGTGAATAATTTGAATTAAAAATACTTAGCAAAAATAAAAGAATAAAATTTATATATTTCATAAACGACAATTAAATTTTTATCTGTATTTTTTATAATAGAGCTTTCTGAACTGATAATTTCCAACCATTTATTAAATCGTTCCTAACTTTTCGGTTTATTTTAGGCTTAAAAATTTTATCTTTTTTCCATTTCCTCTTGATTTGATATAATGATTTAAATAATCCAATTTGATATCCAGCTAGTAAAGCTACTCCTAAACCAGTTGTTTCTAATACCTTTGGTCTTTCTGTATTTATATTTATGATGTCAGATAAAAATTGCGAAAACCAGTTGTTTTTTACCATGCCTCCATCAATCTTAAGTTTAGTTGGTTTTAAACCATCTTTTTTCATTGCATTAAATAAATCATTACTTTGATAGGCAACTGACTCTAATACTGCTCTAACTAAGGTTTTCCAATCACTATTTCTTGTTAAACCTGTTATTACCCCTCTTGCATCAGGCCTCCAATAAGGTGCTCCCATTCCACTGAAGGCAGGCACAACGTATACACCCTCATTATTTTTTTTTGATTGAGCAATTGTTTCCGTATCAAAAGCATTGTTAATAAATTTTAATTTATCTCTTAACCATTGTACACCTGCACCTGCAATAAAAATAGATCCTTCAAGAGCATAAGTATTTTTTCCATTCAATCTGTAACATATTGTTGTTAATAATTTATTTTTAGAATAAATTTTTTTTGAACCAGTATTCATTATGACAAAGGCACCAGTTCCATATGTGCTTTTTACTGAACCTCTTTCAAAGCATGACTGTCCTACTGCAGCTGCTTGTTGGTCTCCTAGAACTGCTGATATTGGTATTTCACTGCCGACAATTCTCTTACTTGTTAAACCAAAATTATCAGCTGAATTTTTAACTTTTGGCAAAATATTTTCAGAAATTTTAAGTTTTTTTAAGATTTCTTTATCCCATTTATTATTATTAATGTTAAATAACATGGTCCTACAAGCATTAGTTGCTTCTGTTAAATGATGTTGCCCATTAGTAAGTTTCCAAATAAGGAAAGTATCAACAGTACCAAATAATAAATTATTTGATTTTAAAAGTTTCTTAACATTTTTTACGTTTTCTAGTATCCATTTAATTTTAGTTGCAGAAAAATATGGGTCAATAAATAATCCAGTTTTTTTTCTAAAAATTTTTTCATAATTTTTTTTCTTTAACTCTTCACAATAGTCTTGGGTTCTTCTATCTTGCCAAACAATTGCGTTGTAGACTGGTTTTCCTGTTTTCTTATTCCAAAGAATAGTTGTCTCTCTCTGGTTAGTTATTCCTATACTTAATATTTTTCCTCTTAATAGTGATGCTTTTTTTATTACTTTTTTCAACGCTTTTAGAGTTGTAAGCCAAATTTCGTTTGGATTATGCTCCACCCATCCATTTTTTGGAAAATATTGATTAAATTCAAACTGGGATGTAAATTTTATATTACCATCTAAATCAAAGAGAATTGCTCTAGTTGATGTTGTGCCTTGGTCAATAGCAACAAGAAATTTTTTCACAATTTAAGTCTATACTTAAATTTTTTTTTCTAAAAGTAAAAACTAATACAAGCTGGAAGGATTAACACTTTTAAATTCTAACATGTTCTCAAAAGTACACATTTCAGGTTTTGAAAAAGTAATTTTTGGAAATTTTTTACTAAAGTCTAAAAATAGTTTTTTATTAAATTCAATTAAATTACTTATTTCAATCTCACTAAGCTCTCTTAAGATATATGCCAAAGTAATATGAAAAGTATATCTTTGATGGTTTTCAAATTTAATTTTTAATAAGCTACTTAGTTCATCTCTACAATTTCTAAGAATTTTTTCATCCTTTTTAGAAAAAGGTTCTAAAATAATACTATAACCACCAAAAAATGTTTTTAGTTTAAGATTAAATTCTTTTGGAAAATTATAGTTTTTAATTCTTTTATTTAATTCAAAAGCTATATCTTTGTGATCCATATCAAGATCTATATCTGATGGCCAATTATTTGTATTTTTTGTATTTAAATTACAACAATCAAATAACGTCATATGAAAACTAGATTGAGGTAAATAGAAATAAGTTTTTTCTGGATTAAAATTTTTTATTTTTTTTTGAAAACTACTAATTTCATCGGATAAATTGGTATTAAGAGGAATATTACAAATTATTGTACAACCTGGAAAGGGTAAAGGATTTCCTTTGTCATCAAATTTATTTTCAGCACCTTTTAAAGTATATCCTTCAAGTTTTCCAGCTAAAAACTTTTCCTCATTACTAACTATATTTAAATCCATTAAAATAAACTAAAACCAGTTTATATTTTCTTTCTCACAAAGTTCTTTAAGCTTCAATGGATAATCTGTCATGATACCATCTACACCATACTCAACCATTTTTAACATGTCGTAATCTTTGTTTACTGTCCAAACGTTCACTGGCAAATTTTCTTGATGAGAAATATCTACTAGTTTTTTTGTAATATCTTTATGGTATGGATGCCAAGCTTCTCCGCCTTGTGATTTTATAATTTTCGGTAATTCATGATTTTCAAAAAAGGGCATGTAACTCATCCATGGAGATCTATTATAAATTGTATTTTTAATTTTAATTCCAGCCTGTTGTTGAAAAGTTAAATAAGCTCTTGAAATTTCAGGGTAAAGTTTTTTCATTTCTGTCAGTGTTCGCCAATCAAATGATGAAACAATTATTTTATTTTGTAAGGTTGACTTATTTACCTCTTGCATAACTAGTTTAACCATTTCTTCTGGAGTCGGCGTTAGATTTTCCTCATCAGGTGTAGATTTAATTTCTAAATTTATTAATAGATTTTCAGATATGTTTTTTGAGGATAAATTTAATAATTCAGAAAGTTTCGGTATCTTTTGATTTTCTAAAGTTTTTTGATTAACAAATCTTCTTCCATATCTAGATAACTTATTTAAAGATCCAACATCAAATTTTAAAAGTTCTTCATAAGTTAAATCATATATTTTTATATTTTCATCCTCTATCCAATTTCCCTCGTTATCTTTTGTAAGACTTGGATCTAATCTAAAGTCGTGAGTAATCACAGGAATAAAATCTTTTGAAATCAAAATATCAGTTTCGTATGCATTAATATTGTTTTCAAATAAGTATTTAAAACCTTCTAGAGTGTTTTCGGGAAGATCTCCTCTTGCTCCTCGGTGACCATAAATTTTTATATGATTTGGTTTGCTTAAAATCAAAATTAATTAACTCTTTTGCCAGTGCTTTTATCAAAAATATAATATTTATTGTTCTCAATATTAAGACTTAGATCAGCACCTTTTTCAATAGTTAGATTTCCCGGACACCTATAACAAAAGTCTTTTTTGTCTTTTAATTGACCATAAACAAGATTATCCGAACCAAGTTGTTCCACTAAGTCTACTTTTAAATTAATTAAACTATTTTCACTTTGACTTAAATGTTCAGGTCTTATTCCTAATTTTACTTCTCCCTCAAAGTCACTATCAATATCTTTAATTTCAAAACCTTCTGCAGATAATGTTTTATTTTTTATATTACCATCTAAAAAATTCATTTGAGGTGAGCCAATAAAACCAGCAACAAATAATGATTTTGGATTATCATATATCTCAATAGGAGTTCCAAGCTGTTCAATAATTCCATTGTTAATAACTGCTAATCTATCAGCAAGTGTCATGGCCTCTACTTGATCATGCGTAACAAATATGCTTGTTACTCCAACTTTCTGCTGAAGTTTTTTGATTTCAAGTCTCATCTGAATTCTTAATTTTGCATCTAAGTTTGAAAGAGGTTCATCAAATAAGAATATTTTAGGATTTCTAACAATTGCTCTACCCATTGCAACTCTTTGTCTTTGACCTCCGGATAACATTGAAGGTTTTCTCTGTAAATAATCTGAAATTTGTAGCAGCTTAGCTGCATCATTTACTTTTTGCTCAATTGTTTCTTTGTCAATTCCTCTGTTTTTTAGACCATAAGCCAAGTTATTATAAACATTCATATGTGGGTATAATGCATAGTTCTGAAACACCATTGCTACATCTCTTTCAGACGGATCTACCTCATTAATTAATTTTCCATCAAGATTAATATCACCCTCTGTAATATCCTCTAAGCCTGCAACCATTCTTAATAAAGTTGATTTTCCACATCCACTAGGTCCTACAAAAACCATAAACTCACCTTCATCAACACTTAATGAAGTTTCATGAACAGCCTTAGTTCCATTTGGGTAAATCTTAGTCACATTTTTTAAATCTAAAAAGCTCATTTATTTCTCCGTTTGAATTAATCCTTTTATGAACCATTTTTGTAAAAATACTACCACTAAAACTGGTGGGATCATTGACAAAATGATATACGCAAATCTTTCTGCAGTTCTTGGCAGAGCAACTCCTTCATAGCTTTCTGTGTAAATAATCTTCATTCCCATTACAACAGTCCAGTATTCTTCTGCAGTTGTCATTATTAGTGGCCATAAATATTGGCTGTATCCATATACAAACATAAAGATAAACATTGCTGCTATCATGGTTTTAGATAATGGAACCAAGAAATCTATGAAAAAACTCCAAGCATTTGCTCCGTCTAATTTTGCTGACTCCAAGAGTTCATCTGGAATTGTTTTATAAAATTGTCTGAAGAAAAATGTTGCTGTAGCTGAAGCAACTAATGGAAGGATAAGGCCTGTATATGAATTTGTTAAACCTAAATCAGATACAATTTTATAGCTTGGAAAAATCCTTACCTCCAAAGGAACAAGTAGAGTAATAAAGATTAACCAAAAAATTGGTACAGCTAATTTAAATCTATAATAAACCAAAGCATATGCTGACATTGCTGAAATAACTACCTTAAGTGTTGCAATTCCTAATGCCATTATAAAACTATTAATAAACATTTTTGCAGCAGTCACTTCTTCTGACCAACCACCTTTTTCATTTAAAACTTCGTTATAGTTTCTTGCTAGCTGATCACCTATATGAAACTTCATACCTTCGGTTAATATAGTTACAGAGTCATGCGAAGAACTTGCAAAAGATATCCAAATAGGAACTACCATTAACAAGACTCCTAGTATTAAAATAATATGAGCAATTATTTGAAGTGGTTTAATTTTCATTTATCTTGAAAAACCCCCTTAATAAAATATTTCTGCAACACAATTATAATTAAAATTGGTGGCACCATAGACATCATCACGAAAGCAAAACGATGAACAATTGAACCCGACATCATTTTTAATCCCATAACCACTGTCCAATATTGTTCTGAAGTTGTTACCAATAATGGCCATAGATACTGATTGTAGCCAAAAACAAACATAAATATTAACATCGCTACAATCATTGTTTTTGACAAAGGAATTAAAAAATCAACAAAAAATCTCCAGGTATTTGCTCCATCAAGTTTTGCGGATTCAAGTAATTCATCTGGAACGGTTTTATAAAATTGTCGAAAGAATAATGTTGCTATAGCTGATGCTGAAATAGGAACTATTAATCCAAAGTAAGAATTCACTAGATTAAGCTCAGCCATTACTGAATAAGTAGGGAAAATTCTTAACTCTAATGGTACTAAAATTGTAATAAATATAATCCAAAACAATAATGTTGCATATTTTATTCTGTAATAAACCAACGCGTAAGCAGCCATTAAAGATGTAACAACGGATAATATTGCAACTCCTGTAGCCATGATAAAACTATTAAAAAACATTTTTAATGCTGTTATCTCTTTAAAAAAACCACCCTGATATAATAAAACTCGTAAGTAATTTTCATAAAAGCTATCTCCTAAAAACATTTGGAGACCATTCATATTAATCATTGAACTCGTGTGCGTCGAGCTAGCAAAAATCATCCATACAGGAACTAACATGATTAGTATTCCAATGAGTAAAATTAAATGTGAAAAACTTGATGTGATAAATCTAGTCATTAATTATAATGTATTTTCCCTTCGATATATCTAAATTGAAAAATCGTAATTACTAATACAATCAACATCATCATTATTGATTGAGCTCCTGCACTTCCTAAATCCAGTCCTCTAAATCCATCCATGTAAGCTTTATAAACTAGAGTTCTTGTTTCACCGGAAGGAGCACCTATTGTTGTGGTATCAATAATTCCAAATGTATCAAAGAAAGCATACGTTATATTAATAATTATTAAAAAGAATGTAGTTGGCATTAATAATGGGAATGTAATTGTCCAAAATCTTCTAAAACTATTTTTACAGTCAATCATTGATGCTTCAATTACAGATTTTTGTATAGCTTGAAGTCCAGCCAAGAAGAAAATAAAATTAGCACTGATTTGCTTCCAAGAACCAGCTATGATTACGTAAATATAAGAGTCGAACACACTTTCGTACCAATTAAATCCCCACAGTTCGTGAAATAAATGATAAAGAAGACCAAATCTTTCACTAAAAAAATAATTTGCCATTACACCGACTACCGCAGGCGCAATTGCATAAGGCCAAATTAAAAGTGTTTTGTAAGTGCTTTTACCATGCATTACATTATTAGCCTGAACGGCAAGTAATAATCCAATTGAGCCTGTAATTAACGTAATAACAAAACTATAAATAATAGTAAATTTGAAAGCTATGAAATAAGCTGGATCATCAAAAATAAATAAAAAATTGTCAAACCATACAAACTTCGATCCAAATCCAAAAGCATCTTGCATTGTAAATGCATCTCTAAAGGTTTGTATGATTGGCCAATATAAAAAAATTAACAATATACCTAGCTGCGGAGCTAAGAAAAGATATTGTGAATAGCTAGATTTGAATTGGACTTTTTTCATACTTTTGTAAAAATAAATAAGGAGGGTAAATTAATGCCCTCCTTATTGTTTTAATTATTCTTACAAAGTTTTAGCAAATTGCTTTAACAATTTAGCTGCACCTTTGTCCATATTCTGCAATCCTTTTTCGATTGATATTTTGCCGTTTAACATTGGCTCAATATTTTCGTAAATTACTTCACGAATTTGGGGCCAGTTACCAGCTCTATATCCACCAGGAATAGTTGAACCTTCTAAGCTTAATTGTTCACCAACTGCTTTATGATATGGAGAAGCTCTATAGAAATTTATAGTTTCAGCTAACTCTATACCACCTTTAGTCACTGCAGAGTAACCAGTCATATTGTGATAATACAGATCCATTTCTGGAGAACCCATAAATTCTATAAATTTAGCAAGTCCTTTGTACTCTTCCTCAGTATGACCATTTAAGATCCAGTTAGCAGCACCACCTATAAAAGTTGGATACTCTTTTCCTTTGGTTACTGAATCCCAGTAAGGAATATGATTAACTGTAAAGTTTGGAACAACACCTTTCATTCCACCAAATGATGCAGCAGAACCAAACCAAAATGCAGCTTCACCTGCTATAAATGGTGCTTGATTGTCTCCCCACGCTCTTCCTTTATAGCCATATAAACCTTTATCATACCATTCTTTAACTTTCTTCCAATGATAGACAAATGCATCAGTTTCAGCGAATAAAGTTTTTGTAGGAACAGCATCGTAACCATTATTTCCATCTAACATTAATAAATTATGTCTAGAAAAGAAATTTTCAGTCCAAATCCATGGACTATGACTTTGAACTAAAGGAATGTATCCAGCAGCTTTGATTTTTGGAGCCATGGCCTCAAATTCTTCATAAGTTTTTGGCACAGATTCAATTCCAACCTCTTTCAAAATGTCCATGTTTGCATACATCAAACAAGTTGAACTATTGAAAGGTACACCAATCATTTTTCCATCAGAGTCGGCATAGAAATTTTTAATGCCTGGAATATAGTTGTCAGCATCTACATCAATGCCATATTTCTTAGCCATTTCTTCAAAACCGATAACAACACCATTTTTTACTTGAGCTACCATGATTGCAGCACCAGCATCATAAACCTGTGAATAGTGTGGTTGGTCGCCTGCTCTAAATGCAGCAATAGTTGCCGCCATGTTATCTTCATAACTTCCTTTTCCTGTAGGAATGACCGTATATTGATCTTGTGAAGCGTTAAATCTATTTGCAATTTCAATAATTACATCACCAAGAAAACCACTGTTTCCGTACCACCAATGAATTTCTGTTTTTGAATAACTGTGTGATGTAAAAGAGAAAGTAAATAGAATTGTTAAAACACTAAGTATTTTTTTCATATCTATCCTTCTGTTAAGTTTATTTTATTTTTTATTAATACTTTATTAATGTTAAGATATTATGAAATTGTAAATAATTGCATTTAAAAATTTTAAATTTCTAAAAGAGGTTGTATATTTTAAAACAAATCATAATTTAAATGTCTAAAATATTTGATTTATTCATAATAGGTGGCGGTATAAACGGTGCAGGTATTGCAAGAGATGCTGCAGGTAGAGGTTTATCAGTTTGTTTAGCTGACAAAGGTGAGATTGGAGGAGCAACCTCATCTTGGTCGACGAAATTAGTACATGGTGGTCTTCGTTATTTAGAAAATTATGAATTCAAACTAGTTAGAGAATCTCTGAAAGAAAGAGAAATAGTTTATAAAATTGCCAGACATATTTCCAAACCGATTCCTTTTATAATTCCTTATGCAGATAAAATTCGACCAGCCTGGTTAATTAAAATTGGTTTATTTTTGTATGATAATTTAGGTGGCAAAAGCAATATACCAAAATCAAAAACGTTTGATCTTACAAAAAAATTTTCAAATATTCTTAAGCAAAAATACAAAACTGGTTTTCAATATTTTGACATACAAATTGACGATAAAAAATTAACGAAACTAAATGCTAAAGATGCAAAAAGAAATAAAGCTAAAATACTAGAATATAACAAAGTTAAAAAAGCTGAAATTATTGGCAATGAATGGATTATTAGTCTTGAAAAAGGTGAAAAAGTAAAATCAAAAATTTTAATTAATGCATCTGGACCATGGATAAACGAAACCTTAAATAAAAATATAAAAATTAAATCTAAGAAAAAAATAAGATTAGTTAAAGGAAGTCATATTATTACAAAAAAATTGTACAAAGAAAATGTTGCATTCACATTTCAAAATACTGATAAAAGAATAATATTTGTGATACCTTATAAAGGGAAGTTTTCTTTAATTGGAACTACAGAAGTTGAGGTTAAATCACCAGAAAATAAAGGAATATCAAAAAAAGAAATTACATATTTAATTCGTTCAGTAAATAATTACTTAAAAAAACAAATCAGAACAAAGGACATTGTAGATACTTATTCAGGGATAAGACCTCTAATTGAAGATTTTAATACAGCTTCAAAAGTCACAAGAGATTATGTTTTTGATTTAAAAATTATAAAAAAATTACCTTTATTGAATATATATGGAGGAAAACTAACCACCTACAGAAAATTGTCTGAAAAAGTCCTTTTTGACCTTAGAAAGTTTTTACCTAAAACAAAAAAAGGTCCATGGACACACAAAAAGAAGCTTCTCTAAACTTAATGACCGTTAAATTTGAAAAATTAAAAAAAACAATAATTAAATGTAATAAATGCCCTAGACTTGTGAGGTTTAGAAAAAAAATATCTACGGAAAAAAGAAAACAATATATGGACCAAACTTATTGGGGAAAACCAGTTACAGGTTTTGGAGATATAAATGGAAAAATAATGATTGTTGGTCTAGCACCAGCTGCTCATGGTGGAACAAGAACAGGCAGAGTATTTACAGGCGATAAATCATCGGACTTTTTATATAAATGTTTACACAATGTAAAAATTGCCAATCAAAGCAATTCAGATCATATAAATGATGGATTGAAAATAAAAAATACTTTCATAACTCCAGCTTTAAAGTGTGTTCCTCCAGGAGATAAGCCGTTAAATGATGAGTTAAAAAATTGTTTTGGTTATTTTAAATCTGAATTTGAAATACTTAAAAATCTCAAAATTGTTGTAGCTCTAGGTAAAATTGCCTTTGATACTTGCGTAAAATTTTATAGAGAAAATTTTGACTACACTGAAAGAGTAAAATTTGGTCATGGAACATATTATAAATTACCTAACAATGTATTGTTAATGGGGTGTTATCATCCAAGTCCAAGGAATGTAAATACTGGACGAATTAATGAAAAACAAATGACTAAACTATTTAAAAAAGTAAAAGAATTAGTTTAATTTATTAATAAGTACTTTTGGAAGTTTTACTGGTTTTCCCAACTTATTTAGAGATACCAATTTAATCTCTGCATCACATAAAATATCTGATTTTCTTTTAATTTTTTGTGACATTGTAATTGTAGTCAAAGTATTAGATTTTACTTTTGTGAAAACAGTAATTTTATCCTCAAATTTTGCTGGTTTTTTAAAGTCTAAATTGCAAGTTTTTACCGCAATTAAAACATTATATTTATCTAATAACTTTTTATTTGAATATCCTATTGAATAAATAAGCTCAGATCTTGCTCTTTCAAAGTACTTTAAATAATTTGCGTGGTAAACAATTCCACCAAAATCAGTATCCTCATAGTATACTTTTAAATTATACTTAAATACTTTCATCAATTGATATTAATAAAATTTATTGAGAAGAAAAATAGATATTTTGATAGTAAGTAATTGATTTTTTCTTTGAATTATCTGTATCTGACATGATCGCTATACCATCTAGCTCATTAACATCTAAATTATGGAATTTCTTGAAATCTTCTTTAACGTTTGCTTTGACAGTTACCCATTCATTTAAATTTGTTTTGGTAGTAGCAAGGACATTATCTATGGACTTTTTAGTATATGGGCTTGGAAAGTTGCTTCCAACTTCTTGATTACTCGAAAAAACGTAATTTATTGCTCTATTGGATAAAGGTGTTGCCCCAGTTTTTTTAATGACGAATACTCTTCCTGCAAAGTCATGACCTTTTTTAGTTGTTTCATCTATCCCAGGTATATCTTTCTCAATTTTCCAGGTAATATTTATGAAAGGTGTTTTATCTAAATCAATTTTAATCTCCTTACCTAAGCCAGAAGCGGCGTTATCTGCAATAGCTTTTAAGTAATTACCATTCTCATTAGATCCAACTGAATATGTAGTCTTATTATCTGCCCCTCTTACTTTTCTCACAGTTAATTCTGATAATTCTTTGTCTGTAAACTCAAATACTTTTACTTCCTCGGCATACAATATTGTTTGTAACAATGCAGTAACTAAAATTAATTTAAATAAAAATCTAAACATGTCCTCTCTATATAAAAGATAAAATAATTTTCAAATTCAAAATTTTGACATTATTTAAACATGCATAAATCATTATTGTTCTCTACTTAGATGATATGAAGTTGGCAGTTCTTTTTGGTTTGATGATTTATTGGTCTATAATTATAACTGCGCCTGTAATTTCAAAAAATTCTGAAAAATTTGGAGAAAAAAAGGTATTAATACCTCTTAAAAAACCAAGAATTTAAGGCAGAAGCACTATCTTTGGAGCCGAACAGGTTCCATCATGAATTTCTTTAAAAGCTCCCCATCCATCTTTAAGATTTCTGTACTCAATCCACTCTATCTTGCCTAGTTTGTTATTGGTTAAAATATCAATAGTTTCTCCAAACTCTTTATTTGTATAACAATAAGTCCCAATAAAAGTGACTTCTTGAAGAGTTGCTTTTCTAAAATTAAAAGATCCTGCAGGCTGAGTTAGTCCAATATGAACTATTATTCCACCTGGTTTTACTACACTGATTGCCTGTTGTCGTGAAACTTCAAGTCCAACAGTATCAAAAACTAGATCAAAGCTGCTCTCTTTTATATCTTTATGATCTGGCGACACTGTTTTTGCATCTACATATTTGGAGCATTCATTCAATCTTTTTTGATTAGGATCAGAAATTGTTAAATTTGTATTTCCTTGGATCTTGGATAAAATTAATGCACATAATAGCCCAATTGCTCCACCACCCTGAACAAGGGTTCTACATTCAGTTAATGGTTTTTTTGATGCTTCTACTGCTAATAATACTGCATGATATGAAACTGCTGTTGGTTCTGCAACTGCAGCCTCTTTTACATCAAGCTTTTCAGGAACCTTGAATATATTGTGATCTGGAACTGTAATGAGTTCAGCAAACGCTCCTTGTCTTTCATAAGGTCTATTCATTCCTAGAAGAACTCTATCTGGACATAAATGTTCTCTTCCACTCTTGCAGTATTCGCAATTTCTACAAGTTATTAACGGATTAAGAACTGAAATTTGATCTTTAAGTTTACCGTTAATTATTTGACCACTAACTTCATGACCTAAAATTAACGGTGGAATTCTTCTCTCATCTTTTCCGTGGTAAGCATGCATATCTGAGCCACAGATACCTGATGCATGTACTTTAAGAATACTTTCTCCAGGTTTTTCAGAAGGCTCTTTTTCTTCTCTGAATTCCATTTCCTCAACACCAGTGTAGACAAGGGCTTTCATTATTACTTATTATTTAATAAATAATATACTAAATAGGATGCGAATGCTCCAATAATCCATCCAAAAGATTGATATTGTATTAAATTTTCATTTAGCAAAGATGATAAAGAAAAAATTGATCCTATAAAAAGAGCATACAATGCTTTGAGGTTCCAACCGTTACTGTAAATATATTCTGTATGTTCTTTAGGATAAAAAAGTTCTTTGTGATTAATTTGTTGTTTTTTAAATAAATAATAGTCTGCTACTAATACACCAAAAATTGGCCCAAAAGTCGTCGCTACGGCTTCAACAAATATCAAAAAATTAGCTTTGCTGAAAATTGAAAGCCAGAATGTTGAAATTAATAATCCAATAATTGATATTACAATTCCTGTTTTTTTTAACGTTAAAGAATTAGGGAAAAAATTTATCAATGTATTTTGCGAAGGAATATAATTTGCTATCAAATTAGTTGATAACGAAGAGATAATAATAAATATCAAACAAAAGAAAGTTAGAAAATTATTATTAAATTTTCCAATTATGTCATTTGGATTAGTAAGTAGACTTGAAGCGTTTAATCCTTTGCTAGTAAGAATAATATCTGAACCTAAAGTGATTAATACCGAGAAAAAAGAAAAGAGTATTAAATTCAATATTATACTTAAGTTTCCTTTGGTCATTTCTTTGTAATTCATTGAGTATCTAGAAAAATCTCCAAAAGTTAGAAGAACTATTGCAAAATAAGCAAATAGAGTTCCTGTGATTGATATTATTGGAGCTATATTCGACTGAATTGCAAAATTGCTAAAGACTAAGCTTAGTTTTATTCCATTAAGCAGTTCATTGTAATACTCAGATAAAATAATAATTAGTAGTACAGATAGTCCTAAATATATTGAAAGACCTGAAAAATTAATAAATGATTTTAGAAAACTCTGTCCTTTTGTAAAAAGGATGTATTGAAATATTAAAGTTAAAAATAAACAAACCCAATCAATTAAATTCAAACCAAAAAAGAATAATAGGAATATTTCATTCTGTAAGAGTTGATTGTCTATTTTAAATAGGATTATCCTTGCAATATAACCTAGTGATTTTGATATAAAAAATGTTTGTACACCAAACATGAACAAACCAACTAATCCTCTGATCATCCCTACGTATCTGGCGCCAGTAAAACCCATTGAAAGTCTGAGAATTGTTGGAAAACTTAACCCACTACTTTGAGAAATTTTTCCAATAATGTTAGCAAAAAAGAATACTAATAATCCTGCTAACAATGATCCTGTTAAGACAACAAAAAAATTCAGATCATAGAATAAATATAAAGCTGATATTAAAGAGAACCCAACAATTGTTTGAATATTTATAGCCCAAAAGTTAAAATAATTCTTCCAACTCCAGTCTCGATTATTTGGATTTATTGAAACTAATTCCCAATTCCTTAATTGAAATTTTTCGCTTTGATTCACTTAAATGATATTAATCAATTATTTACTGCTGTCCATATAAGAGAGTTGGCAACCACAGTACTATTTTTGGATACGCTATGATTATAATTAATCCAATTATCTGTAAAACCATGAACTGCATCATTCCAAGATAAATATCTTTTAAATCCCAACTTGGAACAACACCTTTTAAGAAATAAGCAGATAACGCTACGGGAGGTGAGAGCCAGGCGGTTTGTAAATTAACAGCAACAAGAATTGCAAACCAAGTTAAATTAAATCCTAATGCTTCAACTAGTGGTAAAATAATAGGAACAACTATCATAACAATAGGCACCCACTCTAATGGCCATCCTAAAAGAAAAATCATAATCATGATTATTCCTAAAATTAAATATTTATTCATCTCAAGTGATAAAAGAAAATCTGTTAAGACCATCGGAGTTCCTAATCTTGCAAATACTGCTCCAAAGAAATTAGAAGCAGCAACTAAAACCATAATTAATGCAGAAATTTCTAGAGTTTTAACTAATGCATCTTGTAATTTTTTTAATGTTAATTTTTTGTAGGCTAATGAGAGCAATAATGCACCACCTGCTCCGCATCCTGCAGCTTCTGTTGGGGTAGCAAAACCAAATAAAATACTACCTAATGCAGCAAATACTAATGCAGCGGGTGGCACTAATCCTAGGAAAAATTCTAGCCATAATTTTTTTAAATCTGTTGTTCTTAATTCTTCTGGTATGGGTGGACCTAATTTTGGGTTCATCATACATCTGAATGTTGTGTATGCAGCATATAAGCATGCCAACAATATTCCTGGAACTATTGCTGCAGCAAATAAATCAGTTACGGGAATTTCCATAATTGGACCCATAACTACAAGCATAATACTTGGAGGAATTAAAATACCTAAAGTTCCTCCAGCAGTAATTGTACCAGCAGCTAATTTTACATCATAATTTGATCTATTCATTGATTTTGCAGCCATAATTCCAAGAATTGTAACTGATGCACCAACTATTCCTGTAGCAGCTGCAAATATTACCGAAACAAATAAAACTGCATAATATAAAGAGCCTCTAACTCTTGCCAACATCATTTGGAAAGCTGAGAATAATCTCTCCATTAAACCTGCTTGTTCCATCATTATTCCCATAAATACAAATAAGGGGACAGCTGCGAGAGTTTGTTCGGTCATTACCATCGAAAATTGTAGTGTCATTAAATAGAAAACTAATTTTCCAAAACCCAAATAACCAAAAACAAAACCTAAAAAAATAAGAGTAAATGAAATTGGGAAACCTATAAATATTGCAAACAACATCACACCAATAAGTATGAAACCTAAAATTGCTGGGTCTATTAAATGTGAAAGCATTAACTACCTGGCCATTTACCTTTGACGGCTGCGTAATAACTTTTAAAGAGTTCTGAAACACCTTGTATTAGAAGGAAGACAATACCAATCCACAGACAAGATTTTATCGGCCACATATATGGCATCCATGTTGTATCCATCCCTCTTTCGTTTCTCATTATACTTTCTTGGACAAAGCCTGTTGTCATGTACAAAAAGACTATTAATCCTGGAAAATAGAATAATAAGTAAAGCCAAAAATCTATTCTACCTTGAGTTTTAACTTTAAAATTTCTATATAAAAAATCCGCTCTAATATGAACACCTTTTGAAAGAGCGTATCCTGCTCCCAACATAAACAATGCTCCATAAAAAAATCTGCTCATATCATAAGCCCAGATTGTAGGAGCTAAAAATAATTTTCTTGCTAAAACTTCATAAACCATCCCAAGCATTAGTGGGATCGTAATCCAGCAAACAATGTTTCCTATTAATTTACTAAATTTGTCTATGTTAACTATAGTTTTAGCCATCCAAGTTGGCATATCATCAGGCATCTTTCCAGATCCTGATCGCCTTTCGGCTATCATTTCATCTGAGATATCTAACTTTGGATTATCTGACATATAATTTTTTGAAAAAAAAAGCGGGCTTATAAAAGCCCGCTTAATAACTTTATTTATTTCTTCAACGAATTAGCATAAGCCATTCCTAGCTTAGCATTCGATGTTTGTGCACCAGACCAGAATGGTACAGCAGTATTAGCAAAGCTTATCATTGAGTCATAAACTTCTTTAAAGAATGCGTTTTCTTTCGCATTTTTCTCTAAAGTTGCTTTCGCTGCAGCCATATAAGCTGGGAAATAATCAGCTGGTGTATCTTCAAGTATCACACCATGATTTTCAGTTAGATCTTTAAGTGCTAATCCATTAGTGTTGATTCTGTAAGCTAAAGCTCTCATCAACGATGCATCAGCAGCCATCTTCATTGAAAATTTCTCATGGTCAGTGAACTTATCGTAAGTGCTTTTATTTAAGTAAAAATCAGCATTTACGACTACTTGGTGCAAACCTTGTAGATAGTAGTGTTTTAATACTTTATGTATACCAAACACTTTATCTGGTTGAGGACAACACCACTCAGCAGCATCAATAGTTCCTGCTTCCAATGCTGGAAGAATATCTCCACCACCCATTGCAACTGAAGCTATTCCAATGTCTTTATAAGTTTGACCTGGAATTCCTGGAGGAGTTCTGAACTTAAATGTTCTGAAATCATCCATATCTTTGATTTTTCTTGGGAACCATCCTAAAGCTTCTGGACCAACTGGTTGAAGCATGAAACCTTTAATGTCTCTTTTCATTTCTCCCCAAAGTCTGTCATATAGTTGTTCTCCACCACCATATAAAAACCATGATAAGAATGCGATGTTGTCAATTCCTACACCACCACCTGCTACTGGCGAACCAAATAACATAGCAGCTGGATGTTCTCCAGACCAATAGTGAGTCCAAGCAAATCCGCAATCAATCAAACCTTTATCAACAGCATCAAGAGTTTCTTTAACTCCAACTACTGTTCCTGCTGGCATAATTTCAAACTTTAGAGATCCACCTGTTAGTTTTGTTACGTTGTCAGTAAAGTCTTTTAACATTACCGCTTCATCACCTTTAGCGCTAATAACCGTCTGACACTTTAACGTTTTTGCAGCATTTGCATTTGAAATAAATCCAAATACTAAGAAAACAGCAAACAACGCTGAAACGATTTTTTTCATTATATCCCTCTCTTTTTATTTATAATGTAAAGATCCTCTCAAAAATCAAAGCCAGATACAAGTGTCATTTCGACGTTTTTTATGAGAAAAATGTTTAAAATCATCAAATATTCATTAAAGATTATTTATAAAAAATATGGATAAATTTGATTACATAATTATTGGTGCTGGTTCAGCAGGATGTGTATTAGCAAATAGATTATCCGCAAATCCAAAAAACAAAGTTCTATTATTGGAAGCAGGAGGCAAAGATACATATCCGTGGATACACATACCAGTTGGATATTACAAAACTATGCATAACCCAAAAGTGGATTGGTGTTTTCATACTGAAAAAGATAAATCTATGAATGACAGATCAATTAGATATCCTAGGGGTAAAACACTAGGAGGGAGCTCTTCTATTAATGGACTTTTATGGATTAGAGGTCAAAGTCAAGATTATAATAACTGGAGGCAGCAAGGAAATGCAGGTTGGGGTTGGGAAGATGTACTACCATACTTCATAAAATCAGAAAATAATGAATTAGGAAAAAATGAATTTCATAATGATTCAGGCCCAATAGTAGTTTCGAATAAAAAAATCAAACTCAAAATGTTAGATGAATTCATAAATGCAGCAAATGAAATAGGAATTCCAAAAGTAGATGATTTTAATACAGGTAATAACTTTGGAGTTGGTTATTTTCAATTTACTACAACACGTAATAGATTTGGACTAAAATTAAGATGCAGCGCTGCTAAAGGATATCTAAATCCTGTAAAAAATAGAAAAAATTTAGAAATAATAGTAGATGCTCATGTTAAAAGAATTATTTTTGAAGATAATAAAGCAATTGGCATAGAGTATTTCAAAGATGATAAACTAATAAATTCTACAGCAAATAGAGAAATAATATTATCAGCAGGATCAATTGGATCTCCTCATATTCTACAAACATCAGGTATTGGTGACTTAGATAATTTAAAAAATTTTGGTATTGATGGTGTAAAACATTTAAAAGGTGTTGGAAAAAACTTACAAGATCACTTAATGTTTAGACCAGTTTATAAAGTTAAGAATCTCGAGTCTCTTAATAAAAAAATAAACAGTTTATTTGGAAACTTTTTAATTGGTTTAGAATATGTACTTCAGCAAAGCGGCCCTATGACTATGGGGGCAAGTCAAGTATGCGGTTTTGCAAAAAGTGATAGTTCGAGGGAAACCCCAAATTTACAATTTCATGTACAACCTATAAGCACTGATGTTTTAGGAAAATCAAAATTACATGACTTTCATGGTATTACTCCTACAGTTGCAAATGTAAGACCATCTAGTAGAGGAGAAATTTCACTTAAAAGTGCTGACAATAGAGAACCACCAAAAATTCAAATGAATTATTTATCTACCGAAGACGATAGAATGGTTGCTGCAAAAGGTTTAAAACTTGTGAGAAGAATTATTATGGAAACAGAGACATTTAAAAAATACGAACCAGAGGAATATCGACCTGGAGCAAATATTGAAGAAGATGAAGAGTTAGTGAAAGCAGGTAGCGAATATGCACAAACCATTTTTCATCCTGTTGGAACATGTAAAATGGGAAGTGATGAAAACGCAGTTGTTGATGATAAACTTAGAGTTCACGGAATTAACAATTTAAGAGTTATAGACGCATCGATTATGCCAAATATTACATCTGGAAATACTAATTCACCAACAATTATGATAGCTGAAAAGGGTGCAGATATGATATTGAATAGCTAATGATATCAGAACAAATTCTTATTTTTTTTCAAATAGTCTTTATTGATTTAGTTTTAGCTGGAGATAACGCAATTATAATTGGAATGGTTGCATCCCAATTTCCAACTGAGCAACGAAAAAAAATTATTTTTTGGGGAATTGGTGCAGCGGTAGTTTTAAGAATTATATTTACACTAATAACTGCTTATCTATTACAAATCACAGGACTTAGACTTATTGGAGGAATATTACTTCTTTATATATGTTACAGACTTTATGTAGATGTAATTAAAATGAATGGTAATGCAGAAGAAAATATCAAAAAAGTTGATAGCTCCTCATTCATGAAGGCTATAACAACTGTAATTCTAGCAGATGTAACAATGAGTTTAGATAATGTGTTAGGAGTAGCGGGTGCAGCTAGAGATCACTACATGTTACTAATATTTGGTCTAGTTTTATCAATTGTTTTAATGGCTACAGCGGCAACATTGATATCTGGCTGGATTAAAAAGTATAAATGGATAGGATGGGTTGGATTATTAGCGATATTATTTGTTGCAATAGAGCTAATATATACAGACGTAAAACTATTTTTATAAATGTATTTAAAAAAAATAAATTTAAAAAATAAGGTTGCTTTAGTTACTGGTGCTGGAAAAGGCATAGGTAGAGCATGTTCTATTGCTCTTTCAGAAGCTGGTGCAACAATAATTGGAGTAAGCAGAACTACTTCTGATCTTGATAAACTTCAAAAAGATATAAAAAAAGTTAAAGGAAAATTAACTAAAATAACTTGCGATATAATGGATTATGAGGATCTTTCTTCTAAATTAAAGAAAGTAAAGAAAATAGATATACTTGTAAATAACGCTGGTACAAACATTCCTGAGCCTTTTGAAAAAATAAAACAAACAAGCATGAATTATCTTGTAGATTTAAATATGAAAGCAGCATTCAATGTTGCTCAATTAGTAGTCCTAAAAATGTTAAAAAATAAAAAAAAAGGCGGATCTATAATTAATATGTCATCACAATTAGGGCATGTCGGTATGTCAGGTAGAAATGTTTATAACATGACAAAATTTGGAATTGAGGGATTAACAAAGGGAATGGGTGTTGAACTTGCAACAAAAAATATCAGAGTAAATACAGTTGCACCTACATTTGTTGAAACCCCAATGGTTAAAAAATTCTTTAAAAATAAAAAATTTAAACAACTAGCTTTAAGCAACATTCCAATGGGAAAAGTTGCAACAGAGTCTGATGTGGCTACAGCAGTATGTTTTTTAGCTTCAGATGCAGCGAGCATGATAACTGGGACATCAATTATAATTGATGGGGGTTGGACAGCTAAATAATGAAAAAATTTTTGCTTTTTTTAGCAATTATATTTTCTACACACTCTCATGCTTTAGAGTTTCAAGGTAAATTTTTACAAGGACATTTTATTTTAGGTAAAGCAGAAGCTGGATCAAAGATATTTGTAGATAAAACACAAGTTAAAGTATCTGAGGATGGATATTTCGTATTCGGTATAGATAGAGATCGAAAATTCGATCTAGCCATTACTGAAATAAAGAATGGTAAAAAAAACAAAATTATAAAAAAAGTTTTTAAAAGAAAATATAATATTCAAAGAATAGATGGTCTGCCTGAAAGTAAAGTTACACCACCAGAATCTGTATATAAAAGAATTAAAGAAGAAAATGGGAGAATTGGAAAAGCAAGAGCTATTAATTCAGATTTAACTTTCTTTACTGAACAATTTATTATGCCTGTTAAAGGAATAATTAGTGGAGTTTACGGTAGCCAAAGAATTCTTAATGGCAAACCTAAATGGCCTCACTATGGAATAGATATTGCAGCTAAACAAGGAACTAAAATTAAATCATCTGGAACTGGAATAGTGACTATGGCAGAAGATGATCTTTATTACACGGGTGGTACCGTAATAATGGACCACGGACATGGAATTTCAACAATATATTCACATCTAGAAAATGTAATGGTCAAGGTTGGTGATGAAGTTAAACAAGGAGAAATTATAGGCACTGTTGGATCCACTGGAAGATCAACAGGGCCTCATTTGGATTTTAGGATAAATTGGTTTCAAACTAGACTTGATCCTATGAGTATTCTTCAATAAGTTCTGGCTATGAAAAATGAAATTAATCGTATTGCCGACAGATTAGTTAAAGCTTTCAACACAAATACAGTCATTAATCCTATACCGGTAAAATATTGTAAAAATATTAATTTAGCTAACAAACTTAGAAAATTGTGCGAAGACCAAATTAAAGATGAAACAATTGGAATAAAGGCTGGCGGAACTGGAATTCAAGCTTTAAAAAAGTTAAAAGAAAAAGAACCTTTTACAGCAAAAGTATTTAAAAAAAGATTAGTTAAATCCGGTCAAAAAGTAAAAATAAACCAACACACTAAAGGTATAGAAGTTGAAGTTTATTATTTTATTAATAAATCTTTTTTTGATTTTAAAGGAAAAGTTACAAAATCAAATGTCAATAAATTTATTAAATTTATGGGGCCTTGCTTTGAAATAGTTGGATTTAGACAAAGAAATAAAAAATTTACATATTTAGGAGATATTTGTGGGGATTTTGGATTTAACATCAAATTTGTTGTTGGAAGGAAAACAAAATTTAAAAAATTAAACTTAAATAATTTAAAAACTTCACTAGTCAGCAAGAAAAATGGAGTAAAAGTAAATGGTAATACAAATATTGTTTATATTAACCCATTAAATTCTTTAAGATTTGTTTTAAATAAAGTTAAGAAAGAAAAGATTAACTTAAATAAAGATTTTTATGTTTTTACAGGCTCAACTGTGGGAGTTGTTCCATTTAAAGGAAAAGGATTATACAAAGGAACAGTTGATAAAATTGGTTCTGTTAGTGTTAACATTCGTTAATGGGTCTTCATTTTAGTAAAGAAGAATTCTTAAATAGAAAAGAAAAGACACTAAACTCCATGAAAAATGAGGGTGTTGATGCGCTTATTATGTTTAGACAGGAGTCTATGTATTGGCTCACTGGTTACGACACTTTTGGATTTGTTTTTTTTCAAGCATTAGTTTTAGATCAAAGAGGTAATGTAATACTATTAACTAGAGCCCCTGATTTAAGGCAAGCTCAAAATACTTCCAACATTAGTGATATAAGAATTTGGGTTGATAAAGATGGCGCTAATCCTGCTGATGATCTCAAAATAATTTTAGATGAACTAAACTTAAAAGAAAAAAAAATTGGTGTTGAATATGAAGCCTACGGTCTTACAGGGAGAAATGCATTAAGACTTAATACGGTTTTACAAAACTATTGCTCAATTGAAGATAAATCAGAATTAATTACAAAACTAAGAGTAATAAAATCTAAAGAGGAAATTAATTATGTAAAAAAAGCAGCAAATTTAGCTGACAAAGCTTTAGATGAAGTTTGGAAGTATGCAAAAGCAGGAGTAAGTGAGTCTAAAATATTAGCCGAAATGAATAGGGTTATATTTGAAGGAGGTGGAGATTATCCTGCCAATGAATTTATTATAGGGTCTGGAAAGAATGCCCTACTCTGTCGATATCAAGCAGAAAAACAAATACTTAATAATCAAGATCAGTTAACCATTGAATGGGCTGGAACTTATAGGCACTATCATTCAGCAATGTTTAGAACGATACCAATAGGAAAAGCAGATCCTAAGCATCATAAAATGCATGAAGCATGCGTTGAAGCTCTTACAAATTGTGAAAATAAATTAAAGCCTGGAAATAAAATTGGAGAAGTTTTTGATGTTCATGCAAAAACTTTTGATGATCGTGGCTTTAAAAATTCAAGAATGAATGCATGCGGTTACTCATTAGGAGCAACTTTTTCTCCCAACTGGATGGATTGGCCAATGTTATATACAGGAAATCCATATGAGATTCAGCCAGGAAATATATTTTTTATGCACATGATATTGATGGACTCTGAAAATCAATTAGCCATGAATTTAGGCGAAACTTATCTTGTTACTGAAAAAGGTAATGAGAGATTAGGTAATCAAAAATTAGATCTTATAACTCTTTGAAATTATTAATTATTGGATTTCCATTTTTTATTACAACCAAAGAAAGAAATATATTTTTCATTATCTTTAGTATTCATATTTTTTGTAACTTCATGAATTAATTCACCAGTTGATCTATTTAAAAATACTGATTCCGAGTATTTTTTTTCTTTATCTATATTTTTAAATAAAATGGTGTCGTTTTTAGCAATTCTAACGTCGTCTTTACTTATATCTGAATAAGTATCTATAAATTCTGATAAACCGTTAATAGTAAGTTTACTTGGTTGTACTGCTACAACTTTTAAAACTTTTTTTTTATCTACCTCAATATTGTCTGCAGTAAAAGTTTGATAATTAAAATCTTTATTTTTGATCATTATTTTTTCTAATTTACAATCAAAAGTAATTTTAAAGTCATGGATAATATCAGTATTTTTAGAAAAACTAATTGATGATGAAAAAAGTAAAATTAATATCGAAAATAAAATTTTCATTTATTTACCATATCGTATTTTACTGTGTAAATCGTGTGCACTTTGCCACCCATTTTCTAATCTTGGTCCTCCAAAATAATCACCACATAAACCTAGTTTTAAAGACTTATTCCATAAAGATAATTGTTTAAGTGGCTTTGAATTTGATGAATACATCCAACCATGAATTCTTGAGTGATGAATTTTTTTGATTTTTAACTTTGTTAATTTTTCAAATTTTTTAACTAGTTGATTTGTATAGTATTTTCTTTTGTTTCTATAATCTTTCGTGAACTTGTTACCGTATTTGTATGTGCTTTGAAGTGTCCATAAATCATACTTATAATTAAATCTTTTCTTACTATTCTCGTATGCAGCCCAACCAAGCATTTCATCATTAAAAAAGTAACTACTATTAGATTGTTTTAGTTTATTGGTGACAATCATAACTGTTAAATTAGCATCCATTTTAACTTTTTGACTTAAATAGGATTTATTTAAATATCTTTGTCCTAATTTCTTACTTTGAGGAAATGGGCAGGTCAAAATAAGATTTTTACATTTTTGTTTTACATCATTTTTAAATGTTAATTCCCAATATTCGTTTAATCTCTCTATATTTATTAGTTCATGTTCAAAATTGCATTTAATTTTCTTTAATAAATTTTTGCTAATAGAGTTATTTCCTTTTGTTCCAATTAATTTTAAATGATTTTTAATTTCTTTGACTGTTTTATGCAGAAATAAATGGTTACCACCCCACTTTTTTAAAACTTTTTTCTTAATAAGTTGATTAGTAAACGTTTTAAATTTTGTAGATTTTGGAGAGATATATTGAAGTCCATGATCAAATCCGATTTTATTTTTATATTTTTTAAATGAACTTCTACCACCATATCCTCTCGCTTTATCGTAAACTGCAACAGAATATTTTTTATTTAATAAGTTTGCTATCGTTGATCCAGAGATTCCTGATCCTATAATGCAAAAATCAAGCATGATTTGTAACTTGAAAGATTAACAAAGATACTCAAGTGCTTTAAGTATTCCACCTTTTTTATAAGGTATTTTAGACTTCATTAAGCCCATCTCAACACCTGCTAGTGTTCCAGCTAACATTAGTTCGTTAAAATCACCTAAGTGACCAATTCTAAAAATTTTTCCAGCTACTTTTGCTAGTCCAGTTCCTAATGACATATTGTAATGATCTAAAATAGTTTTTCTTAAAAAATCAGCGTCATGACCATCTGGAACCATTACAGCTGTTAATGAGTCTGAATATTCTTCAGGGTTTTTACAAAGTATTTCTAATCCCCACGAGTTAACTGCAACTCTTGTAGCTTCTGCAAATCTTTTGTGTCTTTTGAAAACATTATCTAAACCCTCTTCAGTAAGCATATTGATTGCTTCATCTAAACCATAGAATAAGTTTGTTGCTGGTGTATAAGGAAAGTAACCTTTTTTATTGTTTTCTAACATCGGTCCCCAATCCCAATATGATTTTGGTAATTCAGATGTTTTATACGCTTCTAAAGCTTTAGAACTTATTGCATTAAAAGAAAGTCCTGGTGGTAATAGTAATCCTTTTTGAGAACCACCAACAGTTACATCAACTTTCCACTCTTCATGTCTATAATCAATAGAGCCTAATGAAGATATTGTATCAACAAATAATAAAGCTGGATGTTCCGCATTATCCATAGCTTTTCTAATTTCTCCAATTCTACTTGTAACACCAGTAGAAGTTTCATTATGTACAGCGCAAACTGCTTTAATTTTTTTATCTTTGTCTTCTTTTAGTTTTTGCTCAACAATGTTTGGGTCAACACCTGTTCTCCAATCACCTTCAACAAAGTCTACTTCAATTTTAAATTTTTGAGCAATATCCCACCAAAGAGTTGAGAAATGTCCAGTTTCGAACATCAAGATTTTATCACCAGCACTTAAAGTGTTTACAAGCGCAGCTTCCCAAGCACCTGTACCTGAAGCTGGAAAAATTATTACAGGTTCAGAAGTTTTAAAAATTAATTTTATTCGGTCTAAAACTCTCAATCCTAATTCAGCAAAGTCAGGTCCTCGATGATCTATAGTAGGATAATCCATAGCTCTTAGAACTCTATCTGGAACGTTTGTTGGTCCTGGAATTTGTAAAAAATGTCGACCAGGTCTTATATTATTTGAAATTGCCATACCGCTGTATATGCTAAAGAAATTATATAAGCAAATTTATAATGTATGACAAATAGTAGTAATTTAATTGATAGCTTAGAAGTTTATGTTCTTAATAATCCAGATGAAGTAAAGCCACATTGGGTTAGTCACTTCATTGTACCAACAGCTAATGAACTCCTGATTAAAATTAAATCTAAAGATGGTCATTCAGGCTTTGGTTTAGCAACAAGCTACACTGATATAGCTCCTATTATCAAACCATTTTCAAATGGCTTACAAGATCTAATTATTGGTGAAGATCCGTTTTGCCCTGAAAAAATTTATGAAAAAATTTTTAAATTAACTGATACTCGAACCAGTAGCGAAAAAGGTTGGAGCAGAGAAGCTTTAATCAGAATTTCAGCAGCTTTAGATATTGCTTGTTGGGATTTAATAGGAAAAGCATCAAACATCCCATTGTATAAATTATTTGGTGGATACAGAAATAAAATTCCTGTTTATGTTACATGCGCTTACTACAAAGACGGTAAGGATGAAAAAGAACTAAGAGATGAAATTAAAAAATTAGTAAATATTGGTCATCAAAATTTTAAAGTTAAAGTTGGTGGACTTAGTATCAAAGAAGACGCTAAGAGATTAGAAATTATTAGAGATGAAATTGGAAATCAAAAAGGTTTAATGATTGATGTTAATAGGGCATGGGATCTAAAAACAGCAATTGAGGGTGTAAAGGAATTTGAGAAATTTAATCCTACATGGATTGAAGAACCTGTTAGATGGGAAGATGATAGAAGAACTTTAAAACTTTTATCAAAGCAAACCAAAATTCCACTATCAGGTGGTGAAAGTGAAATAACTATTTATGGATGTAGGTCCATGATTGAAGAAGAAGCAATTCAAATTTTACAATTTGATTGCACAATGTTTGGTGGATTTACTAATGGAAAAAAACTTTCTGCATTGTGTGAATTAAATCATATAGATGTAGCGCCACACCATGATTGTTATATTCATGCTCCATTAGTAGCATCAACACCAGCAGGGAGAATTGTTGAGTCATTTGATGATGAGAGAGATCCTCTTCAAGCACAATTATTTGAAAATCCACACAAAATGAGTGATGGATGGATACATTTGAATGAAAAACCTGGTTTAGGTTTAGAGATTTCAGAGGCCGCGTTAAAAAAGTTCGGTAAACTGGTTTACAAAAATAAATAAACCTTTAATTAAGTTTTATGCGGTTTAATTCAGATCAGATACAAAAAATTGGTAAAGAAATTAGCAGTAAAGTAGATGGAAAAACTTTATTTGATGAATTCTCACGTGGAAGATACAGTACCGATGCTTCTGTGTATCAAATTAAACCTCTTGGTGTAGTTCTTCCAAAAGATACCAATGATGTTTTAAGTTTAATGGAATATTCTCAAAAGAATTCTGTTCCTCTATTAGCTAGAGGTGGTGGAAGTTCTCAATGTGGTCAGACTGTTGGAGAGAGTGTTGTATTAGATTACAGCAAACATCAAAATAAAATTTTAGAACTTAATGTTGAAGAAAAATATGTATGGGTTCAACCAGGTGTCGTATTAGATCATCTAAATGCTTATTTGAAGCCTCATGGTCTTTGGTTTCCAGTAGACGTTTCAACAAGTAGTAGAGCAACTATTGGAGGAATGTCAGCTAACAATTCCTGTGGATCTAGATCATTATATTATGGCAACATGGTTCATAACGTTTTAGCAATTGAAGCAATATTAGATGATGGCTCAATATTTAATTTTGATCAAATAAATAAGAATTATTTGGCAACAAAGAATAACCAAGATAGACTTTATAAAATCATAGATAAATTCATAGATGTAAGACAGCAGGTTGGAGGCGAAATTGATGCTAACTGGCCAACGACACAAAGAAGAGTTGGAGGATATAACATCGATTTAATTGATCCAGAAGGATTTAATTCATCAAATCTTCTTGTTGGCTCTGAAGGAACATTGTCTTTATTCAATAAAATAAAATTAAAATTATCAGAAATACCAAAGAATAAAATTTTAGGTGTCTGCTACTTTGATAATTTCCACCAAGCAATGGAATTATCAAAAGAGATAGTAAAATTAAAACCAACTTGTGTTGAATTGATGGACCAAAATTTATTAAATTTAGCTAAAGAAATACCAATGTATGCTGGAGGAATAAAAAAATACATCAAAGGCAATCCAGAAGCAGTTTTGATGGTTGAATTTATTGATACAGAGAAAAGCGTATATGAAAAGAAAATAAAAGATCTAGAATATTTAGTTTTAAATCAAAACAAAAAAAATCAGTTTTCATATTATTCAGATCTATCAGAGCAGAAAGAAGTTTTTGAAATAAGAAAAGCTGGATTAAATATTTTGATGTCAATGAAAGGCGATAGAAAACCAGTTGCCTTCATTGAAGATTGTGCAGTATCTCTAGAACACTTAGCTGACTACACAGCTAGATTAAAAGAAATATTTAAAAAATATGGAACGAGCGGAATGTTTTATGCTCATGCATCTGTCGGAACTCTCCATGTAAGACCAGTTTTAAATATGAAATCAGACAAAGATATACAAAACATGAGATCTATATCTGAAGAAGCTTTTGAAATGGTAAAAGATTATAAAGGTTCTCATTCTGGTGAGCATGGTGATGGAATTGTTAGATCAGAATTCCATGAAATGATGTTTGGTAAAAAAATCACAAATGCATTTGAAGAAATAAAAGATACATTCGATAGTAAAAACCTTTTAAATCCTGGAAAAATTGTTCGGCCATTTAAATCAAATGATAGATCTCTAATGAGATACAAATCAGGTTATCAAACAGAAAATATAGATACACATTATGACTGGTCTAATTGGGGTCAATTCTCTGATGCTGTTGAGATGTGTAATAACAATGGAGCTTGTAGAAAATTAGATTCTGGTGTGATGTGTCCATCGTACAGAGTAACTAAAGAAGAAAAAGATTTAGTTCGAGGTAGAGCAAATACTTTAAGATTAGCTTTATCTAATCAACTTCCAGAAGGTTCATTTGCATCAAAAGAAATGTATGAAACCATGGAGTTATGTGTCAGCTGTAAAGCTTGTCAAAGAGAATGTCCTATGTCGGTTGATATGGCTAAAATGAAATCTGAATTTCTTTCTCATTACTATAAAAAATTTAGTATGCGAATTAAAGATAGAGTTATCTCAGATATGCCAAGACTTATTTGGTTATTAAAAATTGTTGCTCCTATATTCAACAAAGTTAAAAACCTACCACTAATCTCAACAATCGTTGAAAGGTTTGGTTTTGCAACAGCAAGGTCTATGCCTGAAGTTCAAAACCAGAATGCATTAAGAGAAATTTACGACAGTCAAACAGTATCAGAAAATAAAGTAATTCTGTTTGCAGATACATTTAATATTAATTTTGAAAATGAAAATTTAGTTTATGCAATTAAAGTACTAAATAAATTTGGATATCAGGCGGTTATACCAAGTTTTGGTAAAGATAAATTAAAGAGACCCCTTTGTTGTGGAAGAACTTATATTTCTTACGGTCAATTAGACAAAGCCTCTGAAGAGCTTAATAGATTTAATGATTACGTTATTCAAAATAATTATATTGATTTACCAGTTGTAGGTATTGAACCATCCTGTTTATTAACTTTTAACGATGAATATCAAACTTTAAAAAATGTGAAAAATAGAGAACAAATTAAAAATAAATTTTATCTACTTGAGGAATTTATTTTAGAACAAATAAGAAATAATAATAAAATTAAAGCAAACAAGTTTGATCAAAATGTATTAATTCATGGACACTGTCATCAAAAATCACAGGATAGAATGAAAGGGCTAACTAATCTTTTATCAGAATTAAATATTAATAATAAAATGATAGATTCTAGTTGTTGTGGTATGGCTGGTTCATTTGGATATGACAGTAAGACTTACGATGTCTCCAAAAAAATGGCAAATCTTTCTTTGATACCTGCAATCAATAATAGTGGTGAAAAAGATTTTATAGTTGCAAATGGTACGAGCTGCAGACATCAAATATCTGATTTATCTGAGAAAAAAGGTAAGCACGTCTCAGAATTATTATTTAAAATTTTTGAAACTGTTAATTAAAGAATTACTTTTCTATTATAAAAATCTTTAATTTGGTCATCTTTGTAACCAAAGATTTGCATAACTTCTTTTGTATGTTCTCCTAAGTTTGGAGCACCTTTTGATTTTTCTGTTTTACTTTTTGAAAATTTAATTGGCATACCAATAGCTGTACTTTTACCAGCTTTTTTATTATCTACTTCTATAACCATTTCTCTTTCAATTGTTTGAGGATCTTTAAACATTTCTGTTATAGAGTTAATTGGTCCGCATGGTAATCCATTATCATCAAAGATTTTTAGCCATTCACTAGAAGTTTTTTTTATTAGTTCTTCGTTAAGAATATCAACTAATTCTTTTAAATTTTGTTTTCTATTTAAATTTGATGAAAATTTTTCATTTTCTTGCAAGTCTTCACGACCAATTGCTTTAAGTAACATAAGCCAAGTGTTTTGATTTGAAGCACCTACCGTAATCCATTTATCTTTTGTTTTAAAAGCTTGATAAGGAGCTGTTAAAGGATGTGCTGAACCTAATGGACCAGGCGACTTTCCTGTGGCACCTGCAATAGCAGACTGCCAGTAAGTATGAACAATACCCGCTTCATATAAAGATGTATCAACTTTTTGTCCTTCACCAGTTTTTTCTCTGTGAACTAATGCTGCTAAAATTCCACTGGCCGCAAGTAAACCAGCTGTTATATCTGTAATAGGTGCACCGACTTTCATTGGAGGTTTATCTTTGCTTTCGCCAGTAATACTCATTAATCCACTCATTCCTTGAGCGACTAAATCAAATCCTCCTTTATCTGCGTAGGGACCTGTTCTGCCATATCCAGAAATTTCACATAAAATGATTTTAGGATTAATTTCTGACATGACATCATAACCAACTCCTAATTTTTCTAATGTCCCTTTTCTAAAATTCTCCAAAACTACATCAGAATTTTTTACCATCGTTTTAAATATCTCTATTCCATCTTTGTCTTTTAAATTTAAAGCGATACCTTTCTTATTTCTATTCATCATCATGAAAGCTGCAGACTCTCCATTAATTTCTGGTGGTAAGAAGTTTCTTGTATCATCTCCTCCAGGTGTCTTTTCTATTTTAATTACCTCCGCACCTAGATCCGCTAACAACAATCCACATGTTGGACCAGCCATTATTTGTGCCATCTCAAGTACACGAATGCCTTTTAATGATGCGGTCATTTATTACTTATTTTTGAATTTTGGTTTTGTTTTGTTTAAGAAAGATTGATATCCAATTTTAAAGTCTTGCGTGTCGTAACATTTGTAACCAAGATTATTTATTTTCTCAGTGACTTTTCCATTTTTTATGATGTTTCTTGCAAATTGCTTATGCCACCTTGCAACTTTTGGAGCACCTTCACATATTAATTCAGCTGATTTATAAGCCTCTTTTTCAACATCTTTATCATTAACTACTCTATTAACTAGCCTCTTCTGAAATGCTTCATCAGCTCCAAAAACTCTCCCTTCAAACAATATTTCCATTGCAGTTGTGTAATTGGTTACTTTTAAAAGTACCTCGAGTTCTTTTGCAGCCATTGTTAGACCTAATCTTTTAATTGGAACTCCAAACCTAGAACTTTTACCGCAAATTCTAATGTCACAACATCCTGCTATTTCCAATCCACCACCAACACATATTCCTTCAATCAAAGCAATTGTTGGTATTGGGCAATCAAAAATTGCTCCAAGTGTTCCGTGTAAAAATTTACCGTAAGATTTTGCTAATTTTGATGAAGATCTTTGTTTTTTAAATTCTCCGATATCATTTCCTGGTGAAAAAGATTTACCACCCTCTCCTCTTATAATGATGCATCTTAAATTTTTATTCTTAGATAACTTTTTAAAAACTTTGCCAAGTTCAATCCACATTGGCTTAGTCATTGCATTTAGTTTTTCTGGTCTATTGATAACAACTTCAACTAAATATTTATTTTTTTTATTTACTTTAATTAATTTGCTCATTTAGCTCCTATAAAAAAACTCAACTAATGTCATAGGTATAGCTGGTACATAAGTTACTAACATTAACAATACTAATAATACACATATAAAGGATATATTAGATCTTGTTACATCCCATATATCTGCTTTTGCAACAGAACAAGCCGTAACTAAAACACTTGCAACTGGTGGTGTTTGTTGACCAATTGCTAAATTTAAAGTTACAATTATACCAAAGTGAACTGGATCAATACCTACTGCATTAACTAATGGCATTACAATTGGAACTGTTAAAATTATTGCAGCAACAGAATGTAAAAAGAAACCTATTACTAAAAGAAATACATTAAGTATTCCTAAGACTGCATATTTATTATTTGTAAAATCAATAATTGACTCTGCAACTTTTTGTGGGATTTGTTCAATTGTTAAAAATTCACCAAGTAATACAGATGCAGCTACTAATAACATTACTGATGCTGTTTGAATTGCTCCTTCACAAGCTGACTCGTATAATCTTTTAAAATCTATTTCTTTATAAATAAATCCAATAACTAATGATGCTACAACTGCTAAACCTGCTCCTTCAGTTGCAGTTACAACTCCTCCAAAAATTCCACCTAAGATAATGATAGGTAGTAAAAATGCTAAAGCTGCATCTTTTGCAGTTTTCTTAACATTTGGAATATTAAATGTTTCTTCAACAGGAAAATTTTTACGTCTTGCAGTAATATATGCTGCTAACATTAAGAAGAAGCCACCTATTACACCCGGAACTATTCCTGCTACAAACAATTGTACTACTGAACTTTGAGCCATTACCGCATAAACAATCATTGGTATTGAAGGTGGAATAATTATTGCTAATGATGCTGAAGATGAAGTTACTGCAGCAGCGAAAGGACCAGGGTATCCTTTTTTCTTCATCGCTGGAATTAAAATAGATCCGAGTGCAGCTACATCTGCTACAGCTGAGCCAGAAATTTCAGCAAAAAACATAGAGGTAGCAATGTTAATCATGCTTAGACCACCCTTGATAAATCCAACAAGCGCTGAAGCAAAAGCTATTAATCTTCTAGAAATACCTGCACTATTCATAATTGATCCGGCTAGGATAAATAATGGAATAGCAATCAATGGGAACTTCATTGATCCATCAAACATAACGATTGCAGTATCAATTAAAAAACTTGTTCCCGTCTTCAATACCATTGCAATAATTGTTGTTACTGCAAGGCCAATAGCGATAGGTACATTGATAGATAAAAGAAGTAGAAGAACTGCAAACATTGTAAGAATTATCATTAAATATCTCCTGTTTGCTCGTCACCTGTTATTTGAAGAACTAAATTTTTGTAATCTTCAGGAATTCTTAAAGTTTCAGATAAAATAAATAAACATGATGCAATTGGAATAACTGATTGCACAAAAGGTTGCGGAACCCACTCTAATGTTACTAAAGTTTCTCCTGTTATAAGAGTTAAAACTAAATAACCATAGTAAGCCAACAATATTAAAAAACCATAAACAACTAATTTTGACACTACAAAGAAAATTTTTCTAAGTGCTAGTGGAAAAGCTTTAAAAATACTTGGAACACTTATATGAGAACCTTTTAAAGCTGCATAGGCTGAACCATAATAAGTTATCCAAGCAAGCTGAACAGCTGCAACCTCGTCATACCAAACTAAAGCGCTACCAGCAAAACGAAAAGTAACACCAAGCAAAACTGTTACTGCTAATGCTACCATCATTATAAACAGTATTAGTTTTAATATTTTTTCGTAAGAATTTATAAATTTTTGCAATTTCATTTTTTTTTCAGGCCCTCTGGTAGAGGGCCTGTTACAAATTATGTTAATTTGCTAAAGACGATACTTTATCAATTAACGCACCACCAGTTGGTACTTCTGACGCGAATTGATCGTATATTCCTTTACTTGCACTAATGAAAGCACCTTTGTCAGCTTCGTTAACTTGAACTCCAGCTGATTTGATAACTCCCAATAAAGATTTTTCAAGATTAGCAGCTTCAGCGTACACAAATTTTTGTGTATCTTTAGCAGCTTGCTCTAAAATACTTTGTACATCTGCAGGAAGTTTGCTCCAGTGGTCTTTATGTACTGTTACATAAGCAGGAGTGTAAACGTGACCTGTGATTGATAAATATTTTTGAACTTCTTGGAATTTAGCACTAGCAATCTGAGCATATGGGTTTTCTTGTCCATCCATAGTTCCTGTTTTCAAAGCAGTAAATACTTCTGAGAAAGACATTGGAGTTGGGTTTGCACCATATGATTGGAACAT
Source organism: uncultured Pelagibacteraceae bacterium (assembly GCA_902613065.1). GTDB lineage: Bacteria > Pseudomonadota > Alphaproteobacteria > Pelagibacterales > Pelagibacteraceae > Pelagibacter. Next base: position 154,367 of record CACMFU010000002.1, read on the forward strand.
TTTAACTCTCCATTTTGATTTAGGTGTTCTTAATTTAATTCCTTTTAAGTCACCTGGAGTGTTAATTGGTCTAGTGTTGTTTGTGATATGTCTAAATCCATTTTCCCAAACAGCAATAACTTTGTATCCAGTTTTATCTTCAAGATTTTTAAACATTCCTGGTAAAACTTGGCTTTCAACTTTATTCATGTGATTTCTGTCTTTAATAATGAAAGGCATATCAAATACACCGAACTCGTCATGAATAGACGCCATTACTGATGAAGGTAACCACATGTTAACTGTACCTAATTTTAGTTTTTGCATTCCTTGTTTGTCTTTACCAAGTTGCGAAGAACCAAAAACAGTTACTTTTCCTTTGCTGCCTAATCTCTCATTTGCAAGTTTAGCAAAATGATCAACTGATGCAGAAAATAAAGATCCAGGTTTTCCTACGTGTCCAAATTTTACTTCAGTTGAATTTGCTGAGAAACTTAAAAATAGAGACGATAATAAAACAACAATTATCTTAAAATATTTGTTCATATTTCCCTCTTAAGTTTGTTTTTTTAAAACAGCTTACAGAAAATATGGATGCAGTGCTAGGGATTAAATTGGCGTATCGGAAAAAAATTATCGATCTTTAAATTCAAGATTACCTCTAGAGTCGACACTCTTTTTGACATGCTGATAGTAGGTAGGATTATCAATCAGTCTTGACATATCTATACCCTTATTCTCATAACGTCTTTTTATTGTCATTCTTGGGATTATTACGAGGTTCATATTATCAATGAAGTCCTCGGTCCATTCTTTTTCTATCTTATCCTTGACCAATCTTTTCAAAAATACTCTTAAATCAGAACAACTAAGGTGTTTAATTTTTTCGTTATACAATACCATTTTGATGAATATATAATCTTGGTATTATCTTGCAAGTTTAATGAATATATCTCCCATGCCTGACTGAAGCTGATCTAATGGAGTATTGTTTCGAAGAGTGCAATATCTGCCTGTCACCTGGTGCCTGTCTATGGCATTAACATTATATTGAGTGCAGGTTTTGGCTTTATGTAATAAACCAATGACTAGTTTTCCATCTACTACTGAAACTTGTTTCGTATCTAAATCATTTCCGTTACAAAAATATTTTTTGTTTACCCTTTCAGGAAAATCTGTTTTCCCACAAGGATTTTCAATTGTGAAAACATAAAATTCTTTTTCTATGCCTTTAAATTTATGTTTCATTTTAGTAGTTTTTGAATATTTCATTAAATCGCAGGAACACGGTATGCAGCATCTATAATATTCACCACATATCTTTTTGCCTGTATTGTTTTCAGTTAAATAAACATATTCTGGAACAGCATTTGGACTTATTAAAGAACCTGATACCGCACAGTATAGTTTGTTATATTCTACAAAATCTTCATAAGAGATATCTTTATCAATTATATATTTAAAAAATTTAGGACCTGCTGCATTTCTATTTCTGTCTGGGAAAATTTTATTCCAATCATTAACGATATCTTGATAATAGTTTTTTTCTTGAGAATTTGCTGAATTTATTGGAATTGAAAAAAAAATAACAAATATAATAAGACTAAGTATATTTTTAATACTGTACATTAATTAATGATTTAAAAACCCATATTTGACCAGTTACTTCGGTCTTGGGTTTTACTATTGAATTTTTTTAATTCTTCCTCAGATGGTTCTCTAAAAAGATACATTACAATTCCCGAAACAAATAATGCCAATAATGATAAAGAACAAATAGTCATACGATTGATATATAAAAGCTTTATAATTTTTCAACACTATATAATGAGCAGTATTGTCCTATAATTTTTGTCTAAATTCGTAAGTTTTATTTAATTCATCAATATCAAATGATTCTATTGATCCATCGGTCCATTTAATTTCAACTTTAAAGTCTTTTTCGCCTTTTCTTATTCCATAATGAGCAACGGGTTCCATCTGACAAAGATAACCTGAGCCAGCATCTATTGTTTTTGAATGAATTCTTTTATTAGATTTTATTGTTACTGTTGCACCTCTTGCTGGAGCTCCATACTGATTAAGTGGTTTAATACGAAGATAATTAAAATTTTGTACATCTGCTTTATATAAAGTTAACGGTTGAAAGCCTGATTCTCCGTGAGAAACTAATAGCTCTAAAATTCCATCGCCATCAACGTCTGCAACAGCTGCTCCAGTTCCAAGACCAACTGTTTCTAAACCATTTTCCATTTTAATTTCTCTAAATATTCCACCCTCTAAAATTTTGAAAAGTTTATTTGGTTCTCCAATATTATTCATGAAAATTTCATCATATCCATCATTATCAAAATCAGCTGAAATAACGGTTCTAATTTTGGTTGGATCGTTGTATGGAGATGTTGATATATCCTTAAATTTATCACCATCTAAAACATATGCTCTATGCATTCCATCCCAGTTTGATGATAAAATATCTAATCTTCCTCTATATAAAAGATCACTAAGAGCTGTGCCTCTACCATTTTCAAATCTATCTTGAACTGCATACTCTTTAGCAACATCTTGGAATGAACCTTTCGAATTATAATATAAAAAGTTATCTCCTCTTTCATTTGCAGCAAAAATATCAGATCTATCTGAAAGGATATGTCCAGACACTATCGCTCTACCTCCGGTAATTTTATCAATTGATAATGATTTAGCTTGGTCTTTTATTCGATCTCTAATTAATTCATAAAATCGAGTAGGACCTCCATAATTTGCAACATAAATACCATATGCACCATCACCATTTCTATCTACACAAACAACTGACCTTCCGGCTGTTAAGTTTAATTCATTTTGATTAATTTCTTTTTCAAATAAATCTTCAAATTTATTATTATTTAAATCTATTAATCGATCAGAATAAATTTTT
>CACMFU010000003.1 GCA_902613065.1 uncultured Pelagibacteraceae bacterium
AAAAGGTTTGTAACTATCATCTAATTCTGACAAGATGAATTTTTCGAAGAACCATGTGGTGTGACCAAGATGCCACTTAAGTGGGCTAACATTTTTGCTGGGTTGTATGACCATATCCTCAGCCTCTAAGTTTTCGCACAGAGATAGCGTTTGCTGTCTTGTTTTGGAGAATAATTCTGTAATTTGAGATAATTTATTTTCCATGACTAAATTTAATTAAATTTTCGGATCATGACAATGGGTTACAATGTGTTCAGCTGTTTAATATTTTTATAGACACGGAATATAAAACAATTAAGAATTTGGTTATGAATTTTTCTTTAGAAATAGGTCCTAAAACTGATTTAAGTACTTTGCCTAAGGTAAAAGATGTTTATGTTACAATGCTACCTGGAGGTGATTATAAAGAGACTGCTCAACAATCTGGAGAGTTAGTTAAAGAGGGATTTAATCCAGTTCCTCACTTCCCAGCAAGGTCAATAAATGATGAAAATCAGCTAAAAGATTATGTTTCTAGATGTAAAGATTTGGGTGTTAAGCAGGTCTTGGTGATAGGTGGAAGTCGTGACCCGATCGGAAAATTTGATAGCTCATATCAAATGTTAGAGACAGGGTTTTTTGATGGCATCAAGATTGGAATTGCTGGACATCCCGAGGGGAGTCCTGATATATCCGACTCTGATTTAGAAAAAGCTATGATAGATAAAAAGCCTTATGCTGATTATATAGTTACACAATGGCTAATGGATACTCAGCCTATTATAGATTTTATCTCAAAACAAACAATACCAGTTCATGTTGGAATAACTGGGCCAATGAAAATATCTAGCTTAATTAAATTTGCTAATATTGTAGGGGCAAAAAATTCCATTAACTTTCTTAAATCTAATTTTAGTAAGGCGTTAGATTTATTGAAACCTAAAGACCCTAATGATTTAATTGGGAAAGTTAAATCGCATACTGATTATTTCCACATTTATACATTCGGCGGCTTGAAGGAAACTAACAAGTGGTTGAAGGAGAATAACTATGTCTAATGAATTTGACTATAGTAAACTAAGACATACAACATCAGTAGATCAGTCTGATAGAAAAGTACCATACAATTTAAGGCAAAGCGGACCTACTAAAGTTGAGATGCTAATATCAACAAGAGTAAGGAAATCTCCATACTGGCATTTATCTATGAAAGCAGGATGTTGGAGAGCAACTGTTTATAACAGAATTTATCATCCAAGAGGTTATGTTAAACCTGAAGATGGTGGTGCAATGGTTGAGTACGAAGCAATTAAAAACCATGTAACAATGTGGAATGTTGCAGTTGAAAGACAAATACAAGTTAAAGGACCAGATGCAGAAAAATTTGTTGATTATGTAATTACAAGAGATGCTACAAAAATTTCTCCAATGAGAGGAAGATATGTAATTTTGTGTAATTCTTATGGAGGAGTATTAAATGATCCTATTCTTTTAAGAATTTCTAAAGATGAATTTTGGTTTAGTTTATCAGATAGTGATATAGGATTATATCTGCAAGGAGTAAATGCAGATGAAAGGTTTAATGTTCAAATTAATGAAATAGATGCTTGTCCTGTACAAATTCAAGGTCCTAAAGCAAAAGCTTTGATGAAAGATCTTTGTGGAAGTGAAGTTGATATTGATAACATGCCTTTTTATGGATTGGCTTCTGCAAAAGTTGGTGGAAGAAGTTGTATAATTTCTCAAACAGGTTTTTCAGGCGAGTCTGGATTTGAAATATATTTAAGAGAAGCAACTTTATATGCCGAAGATATGTGGAATGCTGTTCTTGAAGCAGGTAAAAAACATAACTTAATGGTAATTGCTCCTGCACACCATAGAAGGATACAAGCTGGAATTCTTTCATGGGGACAAGATATGGATCATGAGCATAATCCATTTCAATGTAATCTTGGATATCAAGTTTCTTTATCTGGTAAAGGTGAATGGAACAAAAAAGCAGATTACATTGGTAAAAAAGCTCTCGAGAAAATGAAAGCTGATTTAAAAGCAGGTCATAAACCTTACAAACTTCAATTAGTTGGACTTGAATTAGGAGGAAAACCTATTGAAGAATATGCTCCAGATTTTTGGTTAATTTCAGAAAACGGCAGTGAGCCTGTAGGATTTATAACTTCTCCATGGTATCACCCAGAAAAGGGGAAAAATATTGCTATGGGATATGTTCCATTTGATGGCACGCTAAATGCAAATGGTTTTCCAAGAGGTAAGGTTGGATCGAAATTTAAAGTCCATCTACCAGAAAAATATTCTGATAAACCTGGGGAACCAGTTGATGCAGTTGTAGTTGATATTCCATTTACAGAATCTTACAACGCAAATACAAGAGAAGTAGTCAGTAAGTGATAAAAATTTTTTTAGGGGGAATTTAATTCCCCCTAAATATGACGAAAACCTTTTTCATAGTTGTTTGCATTATAATCGCTATTGCTCTAATAATATTCCCATTAATCGTTTCATATAAGGCGCAAAAAAAAAATAAAGATAATTAATGTTTGCTCAGTTTTTAGATATTGTTTTTAAATCGTTAAAGCTTGATAAAACTCTTTATAGAACTCCAAGATATTATGGAGAAGCTGGAATTTATTTTGCAATTCTTATCATGATTTTAGATGGGGTTGCTGGTGCTATTGCAGCGAACACAATTGTTAAAACGTCTGTTGGTATATCTGGTTTAACAGCATTATTAACTTGGCTGGTATGGGCAATTTTTATATTTGTAATTGGAGTTAAAATTTTTCCTGATAAAGATAGAAAAATTCCATTTAAAAGAGTCCTTATAGCCGTTGGGTACGCACATGCTCCAGGACTAATAAGATTTTTTGCTGTCACGCCAGAATTAGTGCTTTTAATTATTTTTCTTACCCAATTTTGGATTTTTGCTTCATTAATCATTGCAACACGACATATTTTAAATTTAAAATCAAATTTAAAAGCATTTGGAATTGTATTTTTGTCTTTTTTAATTATTTCTTTTTTGACAATTTCTTTCGTAATGACAAAAATTAATTCGTTACCTATTAGTACGAATATTTAAAGTGGAAATAAAGTTTTTGATGTTCTGCAGGAGTTACAAAGTTTATATCCTGTGAGTATTAAATTTTGAGTTACTGTCTCATCTTCTTTTTTACATTCATCACAAATATCATTTAATTCATTTTTATCTGATTTGTCCGATTTATATTCAAAGTTATCAGTCATTATCTGTTAATCCTGCTCCTGCAGTTTTTTGTTTTAATTCATCTGTTTCTTCAACAAATGTGTTTTCAGATAATTTTGTTAATTCTTTCCAATCTTCTTCGGAAAAATTATTCTTGTTTTCTAAGAATTGGATTTTAATTACATCGGCTTTTTCTACAACCTCACTACTTAAATAATTTGAATAAATTGATTGATTGAAATTTAATAAAAATTCTTTTTGATCTATCTTTAAAAAAATTCTCTTTCCTGTTATTTCCGAAGATCTGCTGACAAACGGCAAAAATATCAATGGGTAAGCCATTTTTTCAATTTCTATATCATTTAGTTCTTGGATAGAGATAGATTGATCAAAAAAACTTAATCCAAGTTTAATTGGACAGTAAAAGTTTTGAGGTCTGTTGCTTTTGTTAAAAGATTGGCAATTTTCAAACTTCTCATTATTAAAAATCTTAAAATATTGGTTTATATGTTTTATTCCTGGTAAACCAAATAACTCGAGTTGCTTGATGTTCTTTCCTATTTCTTCTGCAACTCCCCAGGAGAAACCTTTCGCTTTTGTTGAACGTTTAACAATCGTGTCAATTTCACTATAACTTCTCATTAATTACTTTAGTTATATATCCAATATTGATTAAATGAATTCAGTTCATTTGGTAATGGAGCTCCTTGAAACATACAAATCCTTAACCATTTATCAGATCTTGGATCAAACTTTACCGCCCCAAAAAAAGATAGTTTAAGTCTTAACATGTCAATAGGAACTAATTTTGAGCCAATGGTGTTATCTTGAATTTCAGAATATGGATATTTCTCTGTTATAAACACTCTTCTTACAATATGTCTTAAATCATTGTTCTGTACTAGAAAATTGCCAATCTTTAAGCTGTTTTTTAATGTAAAAATAGTTTCATAAAGTTTTTTAATATCTCTAGCAATAGCTGTAGGCTGCTCAAGTTCTGAGCCATTATCTTCAAACCGATCTCCAATCCTAGGTTCTTCTTTATTTTTTGAAATGAACCAAAATTTTTTATTGTTTTCATTTTTTGAAAAATCAATTTTTAAAATATCTGAATAATTTTTTTCAATTATTTCTCTTAGGTCATTTATAGTTCTGTCTACAGGTATATTAAAACTACTATCCTCGTCTGAACTCATTTGAGAAATCAAAGGATCGGTTATTTTATTATATGGTTCCATCATTATAGAAACCAAATACTCAACTCCTTCTTCGGATAAATTTTCCTCCGCCCAATTGTATAATTTGTCGAATATATAAAAATTTGATTTATGAATATTGTCTTTCAAATAATTGATTAAATTTTGTAAATCATTAATTAAATTCTCAATTTTCTTCTTTTGATATTCACTATCAGTATTCCATGAAGTTACATTTTTTAAAGATTTTGTTAAACAGTTGTAAAAAATTTTAAACTCTTCTTCTGATACTTTTTCTATTTCTCTTATTTTTTTTAAAGCTGTTTCTTTAGCTAGAATCCAATTATTTAACAATGAAGGGTGGTTTACAATAAATGGTGCCATTCCCAATCCAGTTGAATTACCAATTCCTAAATTTCTGCAAATATCCAAGTTCAGTTCTACAGCATCTTTAGGATTTTTATGTTTTGCTATATGATTTACTTGATCGAAAGTGAATTGTCTTACAAGATAAACCAACATCATTTCCAATCTAAAAGGACCATTTATTTCATCTCTATTTTTAATTCTAAACCTGTCTGCTAATCCAAATTTTCCTGAGCCATATACTGCAGTTGTTCTGTACAAATATCCAACTTTTGAAAGCTCATTAGTATTTGGCTGGATACCTTTTGATAAACACTCAACCACATAATTAAATGCTCTAACTGATCTATTTGCTCTTGAGAGAGTTAGTTCTTTATAAGAAAGTCTACCTACTTCTTGTTTAGGGACATTTTGTGAAAGTCTATCAATATCAATTTTTGAAGGAATGCCATCATACAAAGCAAATGCAGCATCCCATTTAGTTGCTATTACTCTATCAGATCTTTCCTCATCTTTAAGCTCATTAGCAAAACAAACTAAAGAATATGTTTTTTTATCTTTTGAAAATGAATAAATAGCTACTCCATATCCCCTATCATTCAAGTCAAACAAATCTCTGTTATATTTCCAATCTTTGAACTCATTTAAAAATGATCTTAGAAAAGACAATTTAGATTGATGAAACGATCCAAGCCTAGAAAGTTTCATTACAATTTTAGGATCTCTTAGTGGAACTTGCATTAATTAATTCCTTTATAAAAATTAAACCAGTTATTGCCAAGTATCTTATTTATCTCTTCTTCGTGAAAACCTTTATTTTTTAGTTCTGTGTTTATATTATTAAATCCTCTTGCATCCAAAAACCAATCTGGTTGTTTTGGAAAACCAGGTTTATCTTTACTGCCTTCACCAAAATTTTTTGATTTTGACCAAGTTCCATTTCTCATCCACTCAACTACACTGTCTGGTTGGTTCAAACATAAGTCTGATCCTATTCCAACATTATCAATACCCATAATTTCAACTGTTCTTGCAACCATTTCACAAAAACTTTCTATTTTACAATTTGTTCCATCTTTTAAATGGTGAGCATACAATGATAAACCTAACATTCCTCCACTATCAGATAAAACTTTTAATAATTCTGTAGATTTATTTCTTTTAGCTTCAAACCAAAAAGTAGGATTTGCATGAGTGATTGCAATTGGTTTTTGGCTAATTTCAATTGCATCAAGTGTACTTTTCTCTGCTGAATGAGACATGTCAACAACGATACCTACTCTATTCATTTCTTTAATAGCCTCTTTTCCAAAATTAGTAACTCCGCTATCATTTTTTTCATAACATCCAGTGGCTAATAATGATTGGTTGTTATAAGTTAATTGCATAAATCGACAACCTTGTGAATGTACTTTTTCTATAAGACCTATGTCATCTTCAATTGGAGAACAATTTTGAAATCCAAAAAAAATTGCAGTTTTGTTTTCTTCTTTTGCTTTTGTAATATCATTGTAGTTATTGCCTAGAAATATAAGATCTTTATTTTCTTCAAAATGTTTATTCCACTCATGTATTCTTTGTTGTAATTCATCGTAGTCTTCATGATAAACTAACGTTACGTGAACCGCATTTAATCCAGCTTTATTATTTATTTCAAAGATTTCTCTAGACCAATTACAATACTGAAGATTATCAATTCGATAATTCATATTTGGTATACACTATTATTATTATTATGATTGTCACTAACTTAAACTGTCCTTAGCTAAAAATTGCAATTTAAGGGAAATATCTGTAAATTGATATTGGTTTCATGAAATACAAAAAAAAATCACATAAAGTATCAATTGTAATGGGCAGTCAGTCTGATTACAAAACAATGAAAAATTGTTTAAAAGTTCTTAAGATTTTAAAAGTTAATTATGAGACAAATATCGTCTCTGCACACAGAACGCCTGATAGACTTTATACCTATGCAAAGAAAGCAGAAAATAATAATATTTCTATTATTATTGCTGGGGCCGGAGGATCAGCACATTTACCTGGTATGATTGCTGCTATAACTAGAATTCCAGTCATAGGTGTTCCCATTGAAAGTAAAAAGTTAAAAGGTTTAGATAGCCTACTATCAATTGCTCAAATGCCAAAAGGAATTCCTGTTGGTACAGTTGCTATTGGAGAAGATGGTGCAATCAATGCTGGTTTATATGCTGCTTCAATTATAGCTACGTATGATAACAATGTAAAAAAAACACTTTTAAATTGGCGAAAAAAACAAACATCAAAAGTAAAAAAAAAACCAAAGTAATTAATGTCTAAACCTGATCTAGGAATAATAGGTGGAGGACAATTAGGAAGTCTATTAGCATCTGCAGCAAAAAAACTTAATATTAAAACGGTTATTTTATCAGATGATAAAGATGCACCCGCAATCAATTTTGCAGATGAATTTATTTATGGAGACTACCAAGACATAAATATTATCAATAACTTTTTAGAAAAAGTGGATCTTGTTACTTATGAGTTTGAAAATATCCCATATGATATATTAAAAAAAATTAATGAAACCAAATCTGTATTACCAAGCCCCGAAATAAATAAATTAATTCAAAATAGAATGACTGAAAAAGAGTTTTTAAATAAAAATAATATAACTACAACACAGTTTGTAAGCATAAAAGATTTAGATGATATAAAGATAAACGATAGATTAATGCCTGGTTTATTGAAAACTTGTACACTTGGTTATGATGGAAAGGGCCAATATAAAATAATTAATGCAAATGATTTAAATGAAGATTTTGATTTTTCAAAAGGCTACATCTTAGAAAAGATAGTAAATTTAAAAAAAGAAATTTCAGTAGTGGTTACAAGATTTGGTCATCAAAAATATGAAATTTATGATCCAATTGAAAATTATCATGAAGACCAGATTTTAAAACACTCCAAAATTCCCGCTGATATAAGTGATGAAATTAAAAATAAAGCATTGGACTGGGCAAAAACAGTGGCTGAAGAGCTTGATTATATTGGTACTATGTGCGTTGAATTCTTTATAGATAAAAATAATAATTTATATGCTAATGAAGTTGCACCAAGAGTACATAATTCTGGACACCTAACTATAAATTCACACAACATTAGCCAATTTGAAAATCATATAAGAGCTGTATGTGGACTTGAAAAATTAGAAACAAAAAAAATTTATAATGCAAAAATGCTTAATTTGATTGGTGAAGATATATTAGAATATAAAAATAAAAAATTTAAAGAAAATGAATTATTTAAAAAAAGAAGTTAAAGCTAAAAGGAAAATGGGACATTTAACAACTATAGAAAAATAGTTTTAAGAAATTGTTTGGATCAAAGAAATATTATTGTTTGTGGGTTTGTTAACTTCCTTTGAAACTTCATGAAAGTTTAATTTTGTTTTTTTACACTCTTTCAGAAAACTCGATCCTGTTAATTCAAGATTTAAATATCTATTAACATCATTTTCATTGATTATAACAGGCTGTCTATGATGTATTTCTTTAATATTTTCATCTGCATCCTCGGTTATTAAACAAAATTGATCGTTGTCATAAATAGCCGCTAAATACATAAGCTTTTTATCCTCTCTTAAAAAATAATAAGGTGTTTTATTTTCTTTTTCTCTTTTCCACTCATAAAAACCATCTGCTACAGCTACACATCTATGTAGTCGAATTAATTTTTTGAAAGACACTTTTTCATCTATAGTTTCTAGTCTTGCATTTATTAAAGGTTTAAAATCTTTTTGCTTAGCCCAGCTAGGTACTACTCCCCACTTTAAATTTTCTAGAGTATTTCCATTATTATATTTTTTAATTACAGGTAATTTTTGAAATGGATGTGCATTATAATTTTCATTATCTTCAACTTGTATAGCTGACTTAACAAGTTTTTTTGTTTTTGTAACGGGGCTAGTTATTACGTATCTTCCACACATATTTAATTTTCTTGGTTTAATCTAAATTTAGATTATATGTTTTTCGAAACTATGAAATCAATAGAAAATAATTTTGATGATCCGCAAGTAAATGAGTTGCTAACTAAGCATTTTATTGAATTGAGATCAGTTTCTCCTGAGGGGAGTTCGCATGTATTAGATATACCTGGATTAAAGGATCCAAGTATAAAATTCTGGAGTTTGTGGGAAAATAATGAATTAATTGGTTGTGGAGCTTTAAAATTATTTGATGAAACGCATGGAGAATTTAAATCTATAAGAGTTTCAGATAAATTTAGAAATAAAAAATATGGTGGAAAAATAATTTCACATCTTATTGAAAAATCTAAACAAATAGGAATTACTAAACTAAGTGTCGAAACTGGTGCGGGTGATTTTTTTGCGCCCGCTAGAAAACTTTTTAAAAGTTTTGGTTTTAAAGAGTGTGGGCCTTTTGCGCACTATAAAGATGATCCTAATTCGTGCTATTATTCAGTAGACATTTGAGGAGTTTAGTTTGGAAGCTGATAAATCAAGACCATTTGTATTATATGTTGCTGAAATCATTTATCGAAAGATATATGAAATCAAGATTAAAAATCCAAATTTAACTAATATTCAAGCTTTTGAAATATTTATTGCATCAGATGATTATAATGAAATTAGTTCAGGAAATTTTCATGATAAATGGTTTAAAGAACTTGAGAGCAATGACTACGTAGATAAATCTACAAAAAAAAAGATTAATCAAGAAACTATAAGACTTTTACAAATACAAAAAGATACTATGATTAAACAATTAATGAAAATCCCAAAATTATATTATGCAAAAAGTCACTTTCCTTTGGAATTATCTCAAAGAGCATTTGATCATTTGTGGAGAGTTTGTGAAAGTTATGAACTTTGGTGTAAAGAAACTAAACAAAATGGATTAATATTATTAAATTTAACAGAATAATTTATGAGTAATAAAATTTTGAGATTTATAGATAGTACTTTAATAGATTTAGGAAGACAGTTTAAGTGGACCTATCTACCACCATTGATGATTTATCTTGCTGCTGGTATTTCAGGACTAACAGGTATTGTTGGAACTTTTTTTGTTAAAGACTATCTAAACTTATCTGCTGCTTTTCTTGCTGGACTGGGTTTTTGGGCTGGAATTCCATGGGCATTGAAGATGCCTTTAGGTCATCTTGTTGATCTAATCTGGAATAAAAAAAATTACATGGTTTTTGTTGGAGCATCCTTAATCTCATTAAGTTTAATTATAATGTACGGTTTAATAATTCATACTGAATGGATGTCCTCAATTCTTTCAGTAGAAACATGGTTTGTGATCAGTGTTTTGCTTGCTCCGATTGGTTATGTTGTGCAAGATGTTGTAGCCGATGCTATGACTGTAGAAGCAGTTCCTTTAGTTGATGATAGTGGAAATAAATTTTCAAGAGATGAAATCAAACTTATGCATACAACAATGCAAACTCTTGGAAGATTTGCAATAATTGGTGGAACTGTTTTAGTTGCTTTAGCTAACGTTATCCTCTTTAAAGGAGTAGACGATCTTGAACAAGCAGATAAGATAAGTTTATACGGTTCAATTTATATATATGCTTTAATTATACCAATTGTATCCGTTCTTGGAATATTTCTCGCTTCATATTTAAAAAATCAAAAGAAAAGAAAACTTATTGAACAAGGTCATGAGGGTGACCAAGATTATGCTCCTTCAGAGAAAACTGAAGTAAACTGGTGGATATTAGGTGGAAGTTTAGTTTTTGTTATTTTCACTTTAGGTATTGGATCATTCAAAGTGCCATTTGCTCAAGAAATTGTTTTTGTAGGTTCAATGGCAATTATTCTATTTTTAATGAATAAATTAGTTAAAGAACTTCCTCAGGATTTAAGACTTACTGTTGTAGGGACAGCAATAATAATTTTTATTTTTAGAGCAATGCCAGGACCTGGTCCAGGTTTATCTTGGTTTGAAATTGATGTACTTGAATTCAATGAACAATTTTTTTCAGTGTTATCACTTATTGCTTCAGTTTTAACCCTTGTAGGGATTATCTTATTAAGACCATTTATGGCAAACAACTCAATAGCTAAAATAATAGTGATTTTATCCATTGCAGGTGCAATTTTATTTTTACCAAGTGTTGGTATGTATTATGGATTTCACAATTGGACATCATCAATTACTAATGGAGTTGTTGATGCCAAGTTTATTGCAATATTAAATACTGCACTTGAGTCACCTTTGGGACAAGTCTCAATGATACCTTTGCTTGCATGGATTGCTAAAAATGCTCCGTCGCACTTAAAAGCAACTTTCTTTGCAGTATTCGCATCTTTTACAAATCTTGCTTTATCAGCAAGTGCTTTAGGGACTAAATATTTAAATGAAATTTATGTTATTACTAGAGAAGTAAAAGATAAGGTAACAAACGCTATTCTTACCACTGCCGATTATTCAGATCTAGGTATTTTGTTGATAACAGTAACACTAATAACTTTAATAATTCCAATTGTGTTTGTGGTTATAATTCAAAAGACTAAATTTAAAACTTCAGAATAATTTTTATTCAGCTTTATAGCCAAATTCTAAACAAGCATCAGTTATTGAATGATAAAGAGATTCTCCAAAACTTCTTAAAGCAAATATTCTTACTTTTCTTGGATTTGAACTGATAAAATCAATAGTTATTGTGATTGCATGAAAAGCAGAATTAGAACATTTTCCTTCATCAAGACCATCTAAATTTAACGGACAACCCTTTTTCAATACTTCATCTACCAAAGAACCTTCTAATTCAAGTATTGTTCTTGAATGAGATAGATCAGTTAATGCAAAATCATCATGACTTAGGTTTTCTAAAATAGATTTTTCTATTTCTTTATTCGTTGAAACGACCAACCAATTATCAGGTCCCATCCATAAAATTCTTGTATTAGTATTTGAAGATACCAAGAGTGTCTCAGGTAAATTTAAATTATCTATTTTTATTTTATCAATACTAATTGAAGATTTTTTATATTTAACAATTTGATAAATCAAAACATCCTTGATTTCTCTAATATTTATTAGCTCATCTTTACTATCGTGATTGCCAAACAATCCATGTTTATGAATATTTTCTAGTGCAGAAACATTTTTCATGATCTAACTCTTTTTCCTTCAGGGTCAACATAATGTGAAGATATAACTTCTACTTCAATTGATTTATTTTTTAATGGTGATACCGCAAAAAACTTTTTACCTATCATATTTTTTCCATCTTTCATTATTGCCAGAGAAAATGGATTATTATTTTCTACACTCCAACAAGAAGAAGAAACGTGACCAAGTTTAGGGTTTGGTAATTTTGCATTCTGATCTTGGACGATATGAGATCCTTCAGGAATACTAGACTTTCTATCAATTGGAATAAGTCCAACAATTTTTTGTCTGCTCTCAACATTAAATGCTTCTCTCCCTAAAGAATTTTTGCCGATAAAATCTTTTTTCTTTGAAACTAATCCATTTAATGAAACATCTGATGGGATTGTTCGACCATCTAATTCTGGCCCTGCAACGTGTCCCATTTCTATTCTTAATGTTGACAAAGCTTCAGTTCCATAAGGCTGATTTCCAAAATCTTTTCCTACTTCCATCATTTTCTCCCACATGAACATTCCATGATCTGATTTGACATTAATCTCATATGCAAGCTCACCAGAAAATGAAATTCTAAAAATTCTTGATGGAACACCAAAAAATTCTGCTTCTTTATAGCCCATAAAAGGCAAAGCTTCATTTGATACGTCTAAGTCCGGATATAATTTTGATAACATGTCTCTAGATTTAGGTCCAGCAATTGCAGCCCCTGCCCATTGCTCAGTTGTAGAGACAACATTTACATTTAATTCTGGCCAAACAATTTGAAGATAATATTCTAAGTGAGATAAAACATTTGCAGCTTGTGCAGTTGTTGTTGTCATATGATAATGATTTTCTGAAATTCTTGTTGTTGTTCCATCGTCCATGACAATTCCATCTTCTCTAAGCATCAATCCATATCTTGCTTTTCCAACAGGTAATTTCATCCAAGCATTTGTATAAACTCTATTTAAAAATTCTGCTGCGTCTGGACCTTTAATATCAATTTTTCCTAATGTAGTTACATCGCATATACCAACATTCTCTCTAACATTTTTTGCCTCTCTCTTTGAAGCTTCAAATAAAGTTTCACTTCCTAGCTTATAATATCGAGGTCTTTTCCAAGCACCTGCATCAACAAATACAGCATTATTTTTCTCATGCCATTCATGCATTGGGGTTTTTCTAGTCGGCATATATTCCATACCTACTTCACGACCAACTATTGTCCCGATTGTAATTGGTGTGAAAGGTGGTCTAAATGTTGTGTGTCCCACTTCAGGAACTATTTTATTTTCTATATTAGATACCAACTGAAGGCCATTTAAATTACTTGTACGGCCTTGATCTGTTGCCATTCCAAGAGTTGTGTATCGTTTAACATGCTCTATTGATCTGTAGCCTTCTCTTAGTGCGATTTCTATATCAGAAACAGATACATCATTTTGAAAATCAACAAATCTTTTTGGATTTTCATTCTTAGGTAACGGCATACACCAAAATTTATCATGAGCTCCGTATTTCTTTTCATTTACATTTGGAATTGAGATTTCTGTTTTAGTCTCTGTAATTTTTGCGGAAAGATTTGAACCATTTTCAAAACCATGTTTTAAACTTTCTTCTAATGTAAATGATCCATTTGCTGCACCGACTGAGGTCTCATGTTGTTTTTTCTTATCTGGAATAAATGCATCAATTTTTTCTTCATACTTAAGTTTATTTCCTGACTGTGATGCTAAATGTACAGATGGTGTCCAAAATCCAGACACACAAATACAATCACAATCTACAGTTTCTATTTTCCCAAAAGAATTTTTATCTTTATTCAGTTTGCCAATTTTTGCAGATTTAACTTTTTTGTAACCATTAGCAACAATAACACCGTGAGAAAATCTTATATCAATTCCCTTTGATTTAGCTTCATCAATTAATTCTGATGAATGTTCTTCTCTTGTATCTAATATAATTGGTTCAACATTATTTTTTTTGAACTCTAAAGCTGTTTCATATGCACTATCGTTATTTGTGAATATTAAAGGTTTCTTTCCAACCAATACTCCATAGACTTTCATATATTCTTTTGCAGCTGCTGATAAAAAAATTCCTGGAGTATCATTGTTGCCGAACACAATTGGTCTTTCAATTGAACCAGTTGATAAAATTGTTTCTTTGGCTCTAATATACCAAAGTCTTTGTCTTGGGGTGAATTTTGATTTTTTCTCTAAATGATCACTAACTCTCTCAAACATTACCAGCATGTTATGATCATAATAACCAAAAACTTGAGATCTATTTTTTACAGTGACATTGGGCATAGATTTTAATTCAGTAATTATTTTTTCTGCCCAATCTTTTCCTGATAAGTTATCGATGCTTACATCATCGGTTAAAAGTGTTCCTCCAAATCTTGGTTTATCCTCAGCTAAAATTACTTTTGCTCCATTTTTTGCAGCAGCATAAGCACTTGCTAATCCAGAGGGTCCAGATCCAGTAACTAATAAATCGCAATACTCAAATTTATGTTCATATCGTTCTTTATCTTTTTCTATCGAAGCAACCCCTAATCCTGCGGCTTTTCTAATGAAAGGTTCGTAAATTTTATACCAGAAACTTTTAGGCCACATAAATGTTTTGTAATAAAACCCTGCCGGGAAAAACATTTTTAAAAAATTATTAATTGCACCAATATCAAAATTTACTGATGGCCAACAATTTTGGCTTGTTGCGGACAAACCTTCAATGAGTTCCATTTCTGTTGCATTAACATTTGGCTCTGAATGACCATTGAATTCTACTTGAAGCTTTGCGTTTGGTTCCTCTACTCCTGCTCCAAAAAAACCTCTTGGTCTATGATATTTAAAACTTCTACCAACTAAATGTATTCCATTTGCAATCAAAGCAGATGCAATTGTATCTCCCTCATATCCAAATAATTTTTTACCATTAAAAGTAAAAGATATTTTTTTGTTTCGATTAATTAATCCCTCTTTATTTAATCTAAATGGTTGGCTCATCTTATTTCTTCTGTGACTTTTGCTGTTTGGAAAATTTCATGTGTAGCGGTGTCTCTTTGCACCTTTATCCATTGTCTACATCCAGCTATATGTTGCCATAACTCTATATGTTTCCCTCTTGGACTTTTTCTCATATAAACAAAATTATCCCAATCCTCGCTTGATACTTCTTCATTTATATTAGGTCTTTTTACAGTTGCATCACCTCCATATGAAAA
This sequence comes from uncultured Pelagibacteraceae bacterium, assembly GCA_902613065.1. GTDB lineage: Bacteria > Pseudomonadota > Alphaproteobacteria > Pelagibacterales > Pelagibacteraceae > Pelagibacter. The sequence goes on from CACMFU010000003.1 coordinate 15,103, forward strand.
TTCTTTTTGTGCTCTTAAACCGCAATAAGGACATTTGATGTATAACATTTTTTAACCAATCCAGGTTTTAGTTCCTAAACCTTTTTCATCTAAAAGATGGCCTGTAGAAAATCTATTTAATCTTAATTCTGAATTTAATTCATGAACTTGATCTTGCGCAATTGTGTGAGCAAATGTCCAACCTGAGACAGGAGTTGATTTAAAACCTCCATAACACCATCCGCAGTTTAAATATAAACCTTCAATATGAGTTTTATCAATTATTGGAGAACCATCCATTGACATATCCATGATCCCTCCCCATGTCCTTAACATTTTTAATCTACTTAAAAATGGAAACAAAGCTAAGCCACCTGTCAATACATGTTGTATAGTTGGCAAGTTACCTCTTTGAGCATAACTATTATATCCATCAAGATCACCACCCATTACCATCTCACCTTTGTCTGATTGACTTATATAAAAGTGGCCTGCACCAAAAGTTACTACTCCGTCTAATAATGGTTTTACAGGTTCTGAAACACAAGCTTGCAGTACATGAGTTTCTATTGGCAGTGTCATATTTAGTTTTTCAGCTAATATATTTGTGCTACCTGCAACACATAATCCAACTTTTTTTGCTTTAATATCTCCTCTTGAAGTTCTAATTCCTTTTATTTTTCCATTTACAACATCAAAACCAGTGACTTCACAATGTTGTATTATATCTACTCCCATATCATCTGCTTGACGCGCATAACCCCAAGCAACAGCATCATGTCTTGCGGTACCAGCACTTGGTTGCATTAAACCACCAAAGATTGGGAAACGTACTTCATCACTAAAGTCTGCCATTGGAATTAATTTTTTAACTTCGTCTCTATCCAATAACTTTGCATCTATTCCATTTAATCTCATAGAGTTTCCTCTACGAGCATATGCATTCATTTGAGCATCTGAGTGGGCTAAGTTTATTATTCCCCTTGGAGAAAACATCACATTAAAGTTCAGTTCTTGACTTAAGTTTCTCCACAAATCCATTCCAAATTCATTAAATCTTGCATTAGCATCGTACATAAAATTTGATCTTATGATCGTTGTATTTCGACCAACATTTCCACCACCAATCCAGCCTTTCTCAATGATAGCTACATTTCTAATATTATGTTCTTTTGCTAAATAATATGCAGTAGCAAGACCGTGTCCTCCACCTCCAATGATGACTACATCATATTCACTTTTTGGAGTTGGATCTTTCCAAGCAACTTCCCAATTTTGGTGATTGGAGAAAGCATTTTTGATTAGACTAAATACTGAATATTTCTGCATCCGTAAGTTTTATAAAATTAAATATAAGTTTTTGCTAATTTTTTTTATATATATTTTTTAGATGTTTAAATACGTGACAAAAAAGGATAGTAATTCTGCTCATTAATAAGTAATTAGATTTATGTCAAAATCAGATATCCAAATTGCACGAGAAGCAAAAATGAAACCCATAAATGAGATTTTGGGTAAAATTAATGTTCCAGACGAACCAAGTGCTTTTAGTCCTATGGGACGTCATATTGCTAAAATAAATTTAGAATATTTAGATAGTTTAAAAGATAAACAAAATGGAAAATTAATTTTAGTTACTGCTATTACACCAACTCCTGCAGGTGAGGGAAAAACTACTACGTCAGTTGGTTTAAATGATGGATTAAATAAAATTGGTAAAAATTCTATAGTGTGTTTACGTGAACCTAGTTTAGGTCCCTCATTTGGAATGAAAGGTGGAGCAGCAGGTGGAGGATATGCTCAAGTTGTTCCAATGGAACAAATCAATTTACATTTCACAGGAGACTTCCATGCAATTACATCTGCTCACAACTTATTGTCAGCGTTAATTGATAATCATATTTATTGGGGAAATAAATTAAACATTGATGTAAGACGAGTAGTCTGGAGAAGAGTTATGGATATGAATGATAGATCTTTAAGATCTATCAATATTAATTTGGGTGGAGTTGCGAATGGTTTTCCAAGAGAAGATGGTTTTGATATTACAGTAGCATCTGAGATAATGGCTATCTTTTGTTTAGCAAATGATCTTGAAGATTTGGAAAAGAGAATAGGTAATATTACAGTTGCTTATACTAGAGATAGAAAGCCTATTTTTGCAAAAGATTTAAATGCTCATGGACCAATGACTGTTTTGTTGAAAGAAGCAATTAGACCTAATGTAACTCAAACTTTAGAAAATAATCCAGCAATTATTCATGGTGGTCCTTTTGCAAATATTGCGCACGGTTGTAACTCTGTAATAGCAACTAAAGCAGGTTTAAAACTAGCTGATTATGTTGTAACTGAAGCTGGATTTGGAGCAGACCTAGGAGCGGAAAAATTTTTAGATATTAAATGTAGAAAATCAAATTTAAAACCTGAGTGTGTAGTTATTGTTGCAACAATTAGAGCATTAAAAATGCACGGCGGTGTAGCTAAAGATGATTTAAAAAATGAAAATGTAGACGCGTTAAAAAAAGGTTTGGTAAATTTGGAAAGACACATTGAAAACGTAAAAAAATTTGGTTTACCGGTAGCTGTTGCTGTTAATCATTTTGTTGCCGATACTGATAATGAAGTAAAAGAGTTAATAAATGCTTGTGATAATATGGGAGTTAAAGCTACTTTATGTACTCATTGGTCAAATGGTGGTGAAGGAACAAAAGAACTTGCCACACATGTTGTAGATTTAATTGATCAAAAACAAGCAAATTTTAAATTTTTATATGATGAAAAAACACCTTTACTAAAGAAAGTTGAAACTGTTGCAAAAGAAATATATCGAGCAAACGAAGTTGTTGCTGACAGTAAAATAAAAGATCAATTAAAATCTTTTGAAGAAGCGGGTTATGGAAATTTACCTATATGTGTAGCGAAAACACAATATAGTTTTTCTACTGATCCAAATGCAAAAGGTGCTCCAACAGGCCATTCATTACCAATTAGAGAAGTAAGATTATCTTCAGGTGCAGAATTTATTGTTGTTATATGCGGTGCCATCATGACAATGCCAGGACTTCCTCGAGTTCCTGCAGCAGACTCTATTAAGCTTAATGAAAAAGGTGAAATAGAAGGCTTGTTCTAATTTAAATTATTTAGCCAGTTTTCTAATTCTCTCATCCTTGCATCTTTATTTGAAATTTTATTTTCATCTTCTATAATTTTTACATGAGAGTCTATTTCCATTTGGTCAATAAATGCTTTTTTTTCTAAAAGTCGATCTCTCCTAAAATGAATTAAGCTTATCATTTTAGCATAAGTGATCTCTGGGTGATATTGAATTCCCCATACATTCGTTGAACCAACATTAAAATTTATACCCATGACTTTATTTATTGGATTTGATGAAAGTAATGTGGAGCCCTCAGGTAATTTTACAACTTCATCAAAATTAAATGCAGGGGTATTAAATTTTTTATTTTTATTTTTATAAAGCGGATGTTTAAGGCCGTTTTCGTTTATTTCTATATCATGAGCTATTCCTCTATGAGCACCATTAGGGCATTTCTTTACTTCTCCACCAGCAACCGTTACAGCAACTTGCATTCCCCAACAAATTGCGAATATATTTTTTATATTCTTTTGACATTCCCTCATAAAATTTATTTGTCTTCTTATTTCAGGAGTATCATTGTAAATATTTAAACTACTACCACCCCATATCATTCCATTATATTTAGTTAAATCTTTAGCTACTTCGTTAATGTTTTCATCCGAAGAAGGATTAACAACATCAATATCTAATTGATCTGTAAAATAACTAATACTGTCTTTTAAACTTTCAGTATGAGTTTTAATTCCACCATCAGTAAAGCTTTGATTTTCTTCTCTAAGATTACCCTCAACTATAAGAATTCTTTTCATTAGAATAATTTACCTGAAATACTGTGTTCATAAAGTGCTTTCATGTCATCCTTACTCATTGTCCTTGGATTGGTAGAAGTGGATGGATCTTCTAATGCCATAACTGATAACTTTTCTAAATTTATTTTATTTACATCAACAATTTCTGATAATTTATGTGGTATATTTAATTCTTTTCTTAGTTCTAAAATCCAGTTTAAAAAACTATCAAAACTTTTATCGAGTTCGAGATAATCACATATAGAAATTATCTTTTTTTCAATCATTTCTTTGTTAAAAGTTAATACATAAGGCATAAAGATAGCATTTGATAAACCGTGGTGAACATTAAATTGGGCATTAATAGGGTGGCTTAAAGAATGAATAGCGCCAAGCCCTTTTTGAAAAGCGGTAGAACCCATACTAGCTGAAGCTAATAATTCTGCTCTAGCATTTAAATCTTTTCCATTCTTAACTGCTTTAATTAATGAGTTTTTAATTAACTTCATTCCCTCAATCGCAATTCCATCAGCCATCGGGTGGAATCCAGACGCACAAAAAGCTTCTAAATTGTGTGCCAAAGCATCCATACCTGTCGCTGCAGTCAATCTTGGAGAAAGATCTAAAGTTAAATTAGGATCTAAAATTACAATTGAAGGTAAAAATTTCGGGTGGAAAATAATTTTTTTTATACCTGTTTGTTTATTGATTATAGCTGATGCTCTTCCAGTTTCTGAACCTGTCCCTGCTGTAGTGGGTACAGCAATGATAGGTGCAATGTTATTTTCATCTGCTCTTTTCCAATAATCACCTACATCTTCAAAATCCCATATTGGTCTAGACTGTCCTGACATAAAAGCAATAGCTTTACCTACATCAAGACCGCTGCCACCACCAAATGCAATAACTCCATCACAACCTAATTTCTTAAACTCCCTTACTCCCTCTTCCACATTCTCGCCTAAAGGATTACCTGAAAAATTTGAAAAAACTTGAAGATGATTAAAGGTTTTTCTTAAATCTAAAATAATATCTTGAACCATTTTTAGATTAATTAAATCCTTATCTGTGACAAATAATGGTTTATCAATTTTCAAATTTTTACATGCTAGACCTAAATCTTGAATTCTATTCTCTCCAACCCAAATTGTAGTAGGATAATTCCAATTAGTTTTCATATTAAAATAATATTTAATTTTTCTATTTTTCTTAGTACAATATATTTATAATTTTAATTGTAGAGGAAAAATTATCATGACTAAAGTCGCTATTATCGGTGCTGGACCCTGCGGGTTATCAATACTAAGGGCTTTTGAACATGCCGAGAAAAAAGGAGACAAAATACCTGAAATAGTTTGCTTTGAAAAACAAAGTGATTGGGGAGGTCTTTGGAATTATAGCTGGAGAACAGGATCTGACCAATATGGAGATCCAGTTCATAATAGCATGTATAGATATCTTTGGTCAAACGGACCTAAAGAGTGTCTTGAATTTGCAGATTATTCTTTTGATGAACATTTTGGTAAGCCAATTCCATCTTTCCCACCTAGAGAAGTACTTTATGATTATATAACTAGTAGAGTAAGTAAAGGAAATTTAAGAAATAAAATTAAATTTAATACAAGAGTAGTTAATACAGTTTTTAAATCAGATAAATTTGAAGTTAGCTATCAAGATAAAGAAAATGATAAAATTTTAACTGATCATTTTGATTACGTTGTAGTGTCCACTGGTCATTTTTCAGTTCCTTTTATACCTGAATATAAAGGTATGAGTTCGTTTCCTGGAAGAATAATGCATTCGCATGACTTTAGAGATGCGGAAGAATTTAGAGGAAAAAATATTATAGTTTTAGGAAGTAGTTATTCTGCAGAAGATATTGCACTTCAATGCAATAAATATGGAGCAAAAAGTGTAACAATTGGCTTCAGACATAATCCTATGGGTTTTAAATGGCCAGAAGGAATGAAAGAAGTATTCTATTTAGATAGATTGGAAGGAAAAAAAGCAATTTTTAAAGATGGTACCGAACAGGATGCAGATGTAATAATACTGTGTACTGGTTACCTGCATCATTTTCCTTTTTTGGAAGAAAATTTAAAACTTAAAACAAGAAACAGACTTTATCCTCCAAAATTATACAAAGGTGTTGTTTGGCAGGATAATCACAAACTTTTGTATCTAGGAATGCAAGACCAGTTTCACACATTTAATATGTTTGATTGCCAAGCTTGGTATGCGAGAGATGTTATAATGGGTAAAATAAATTTGCCAAGTGGAGATGAAATCGAAAAAGATATTAACAAATGGGTTGCTTTAGAAGAAAAACTGGAAAATCCTGATCAGATGATTGATTTTCAAACTGAATACACAAAGGAATTGCATGATATGTCAGATTATCCAAAAATAGATTTTGAGCTGATAAGAAAACATTTTAAAGAGTGGGAACATCATAAGGTTGAAGATATATCAACGTATAGAAATAAATCTTTTTCATCTCCAGTTACAGGATCTGTCGCTCCAGTTCATCATACAGCTTGGGCAAAAGCAATGGATGATTCATCTGAAACTTTTCTAAATAAAAACTAAAAATTTAAACTAATTTTCTAAAACTAAGTCTAAATATAAAGCCGCGCTCCATGAGAAATTATTTGCGCCCATAACTGATCCATCTTTATAACTGTAATATTCATGAAAACCTTTTTCTTCAATTAATTCTAAGGTTTTTTTTTTGATTTCATTTGCATATTCTGGCTCTTTTTTAATAAGTCCTTGATAAATTAACCAATTACAATTTATCCATATTGGACCTCTCCAATATCTTTTTTCTTCGAATAAAGGATGATTTGGTTTTATTGTTGAGAAATAGTAATTGTCATTATTATTATGATTTTTTAAATTCTTAATAATTTTTTTATTTAATTCATCATCTTGTAGATTTGCGAAGAGAGTAAAATAATTTGTTATCGACGGAACAACGATTTTCAAATTAGTTTTTATATCTTTTGAGACAAAATCATTAATATTATCATCATATAATTTTAATATTTCTTTTTCGGTTTTGGGTACGAAATTATTTAAATCATCAAAATTTAAATCAAAATTTTTAGCTAAGCTAAGTAGATCTTTATTTGCTCTTAAAAATAAAGCATTAAATCCAACATCTACTACATTAAAATCAGAGATCTCATACAATCTATTTGGATCGTAGTGAACATCTCTAAATTGATCTCTTAAAGTTACATATCTGTCATAATCAGTTTTTAAAGGTCTCTCATCAGAGTTTGAAACCTCAAGATCTCTTCTTTTATAATTAAGGTTTTTATCTACTTTGATATTGCTCATTGGCTGATCCCAAATTGGTGAATTATCATACCCGCTCTCCCACGGATGTAATATGGATACAAGGCCGGTTTTATTAGGATCTCTGAATTTTATGAACCAATCATGATAATTTTTAATTTTTGTTATTATATTTATAATTCTTGAATGTTGTTCATTACTAAGTTGATTTTTTTCAACAATTTTCCTCAAAATACTGGCTAAAACTGGTGGCTGAGTAATACCAGAGGAAGGTATATTTTTTCCACATTGCCAAGTTGTGTGATTTGGAAAATAAGATGTGTCTTTTTCATGAAAAAGAATATGGGGTACCATACCATCGTCCCACTGACCATTAAGCAAAGTTTCAATTTCTATAATTGAAAAATCTAAATTAAAGTAAGAATAGCCAAGCGCTATAAAAGCTGAATCCCAATTCCATTGAGCAGGATATAATTTATTATTAGTAGGAAGTGTGTAACCATTTTTTCTGTTACCCAATAATATTTTTTTTGCCTCTTCTACTTTATTTTGCATTATCCTTTAACACTTCCTGCGGTGAGACCGCTTACTAAATATTTTTCAAAATAAACAAAAATTATTAAAATAGGCAAAGTTACTACTACAGACCCTGCCATTAAATATTGTCTAGGTGTTTCAGCTCCAACATTCAGAAACTGAATAGCTCTTGATAATGTGAATGTATTTGGCCGGTCTAAAAACATTAATGAAAACAAAAATTCATTCCAAGCTATCATAAATACATACAAGGCTACCGATGATATTGCAGGTAAACTTAGCGGAAGTATAATTTTAAAAATTATACCAAGCCAATTTTGACCATCTATAATCCCTGCTTCCTCTAATTCTTTTGGTATACTTTTAAAGTAACCTTGCAACATATAAATTGCTACAGGTAAAGTCGTAGCTGTATAAACTATTAGCAAACCCTCAATAGAATTTCTTAAACCAAGTTGACTAAAAATTGTGTACAAAGGTATCACTAAAACTATCGCTGGAAACAAATAAATTATCAATATGGATGTTGATAAAAAATTTTTTCCAAAGAAATTAAGTCTTGCAACCGCGTAAGCAGCTGGTATAGCAAATATTAATGTTATAATGACTGTGCCTAAGGAGACTATTGTGCTCGTTAGCATATATCTTCCAAAATTATAATCTTTGAATACTATAAAATAAGATTTGAACAACTCTGGCAATCCTTGTGCAAAGTTAATACTAAAGTCTAAAGGGTTCAATAATAACAAAGCCTGGGTTTTAAAGCTTGTAACTAACATCATATAAAAAGGGAAAAGAATTACAAAAGAGAACAGTGTAATTCCAAATAATGTTAAAAAATTAAAGAATAATTTTTGAGAGGAATGATTTTTTGACAAAAAGTTTTTGTCGTAATCTTTTATATTATTGAAAAAAAATAATGAAATTAAGAATATGCCAAAACTATACCAAATAGGTAAATTTGTTGAGATGAAATAATCAAAGATAGAAAATAAAAGTGCAAGTAAAATTATTTTAATATTTAAATTTAATTTTTTCCCAATAAGAAGATTTATTGCACAAAGAATTATTCCAAATATAAATAATTTATTAAAATTAAAATTTGTTAATTCAATTCCTTGTAATGTAACTAAGATTTTCCAAATACAAATTAATGAAAACAAAAACAAAGACGAGATAAAGCAATAAGTAAATATATTTTTAATTTTCATCAGCTCTTTTTCCTAAAAGTTTAAAATAGATAAACATAAAAATTAATAGAAACACTACAATCACAATAGAAACTGCGGAACCCATACCAATATCCCCAATTGAAAAACCTTGTTGATATACATTTATTGGCAATGTTCTTGTGCCTGATGCCCCACCAGTGAGTAAGAAGATGTCTTCAAATTTATTAAAATTCCAAATAAATCTAATCATAAATAGAATTGAAATCACTGCTAATATCTGGGGCAAAGTAATATTAAGAAATTTTTGGATAGGATTTGCACCATCAACATCAGCTGCTTCATACAACTCTTTTGGAACTGCTTGAAGACGAGCAAGAATAAATAAAAATGCTAGAGGAAAATATCTCCAAATTTCAAAAATAATTACAGTTGTTAATGCTAACCTTAATTTAAAATCAAAACCAAGTATGTTTAAAGTTACATATTTTTGTCCTAGTAAATTTATTGGCCCATCAATAATTTGATAGTTAATTAACAAATTATTTAAAGTTCCACTTGTTGGATCAAGTAAAAGTTCCCAGGTATAAGCAAGAGCTACAACTGGCGCAACATAAGGAAATAAAAGAACGCTTCTCATAAATGTTCTTCCAAAAAATTTTTGATTTACCATTTGTGCAGCTAAAATTCCAAAAACTATTGCACCTATTGTTCCAAAAAAAGTGTAATAAAAAGTTGTTGATAATAGATCTATAAACGCTTTGTCTTTAATTACTTTTTTGAAATTATTTAAAGTAAATTCATAAGTTAATAATATATTTTGTGACTTACCTGATAGTTTAGGTTTATAAGATTTTAGTTCCTTCTTGAAAATTTCTTGATTATTAGTATTTTGAAATACTATTTCTAAATTTTCTCGATATTTTTTTGGCCAATTACCTAACTCACACTTAAGTAAATTTGATTTAAATTGACATTTATTATTTAAACTTATTGGTTCAATGTTGTCAGGATATTTATCTTTAAATTTTACATTAGTAATTTCTTGTGTAAGAGAACTATTTCTTAATTTATAAATTATTTTTATTTGAGTTGGATTATCTTTAATTGATTTTACTAATTTTTTTGCTCTTGGTTCAGGAATTCTTAAATCTTTAAGCTCTACATTTTTAAAGCTGATCCAAATATTTGAAAATATTGGAAATAAAATTATAGAAAATACTAAAAGAACCGATGGTAATATTAATAGATAAGCTGTTCTTTTTTCAATTTTTGCAAGTTTTGAACTCATAAAAAAAAGCGGATAATTAATATTACCCGCTTTTTTTAATTTTTTAAATTACTAGAAACTAGCTAGCACAGTATTAATTTCATCTACTGCTTCATCTAGCGTCAATTGATCGTCAATGTATTGTCTAGTGATTCTATTTATAAATTTATTGTTAATAATTTTAGATGCTCTCGATAATTCACCTTCTTTAACACCCCATCTATTAGCGGTATCTAAACCAGCAACAATATTATTTATAACATCTGCTGAATATAGATCTGTTAAAGGAGCTTTTCTATCAACTCCAACAGGTAGTTTACTCCAAGCTGTTGTAAATGCATTTGGATCACTTGCATTACCTCTTCTTACAGGAAACTTACCTTCTGGTGCTATAGATAAAGTACTTGTGTATCCTTCATCCATTGAATAAAGAATAAACTGTTTAGCCTCATCAGTGTCTGCATCTGCTGTTATTCCAAAGTATCTAACATCTGCCCAAGCTGCACCTTTCACATTATTTGGTCCACTAAAATTAGTAATAAAACCAGTTTTAGATGCCAGTTCTGGTGATGTAGGATCGCTGTTAATTGTTGGCGGAGCTGAATCTCTCAAGCCAGCTAATTCATCCATAATGAATGGTGACCATATTATCATTGGAGTTTTACCGGCAAAGTAAAGTTCTCTTGACTGTTTCCAATAAAGTTCTCCTGGAGGGCTAGCTTTAGCTAATTTTTTATAAAACTGTAAAGAATTTTTTAAAGCTCTTCCTTGTTTTTTTGTTCCACCCTTTTTTACAATGTTTACACCATTTGCAAGCAGAACATGTTCCAAAACCTGACTCATAAAGTTTTCATCAGTTTTAGTTGCCGCAACAAATCCGAACATTTCGCTACTAGATAAAGCATCTATTGCTTTCTCTATATTTGCATATGTTGTTGGTGGCTCTAAACCAGCAGCTGCAAATAAATCTTTTCTGTAAACGACCATTTGAGTCCAGCCATCTACTGGTACAGCAGCAATTTTGCCACCTTTTTTAGCCATCTTTAAAGCACCAGGAGCAAAAGTTTTCTTTCCAAGTGAATTAACGACATCATTATTTGCATCAACATCTAATATTCCTGCTTCAGCCCATGGCAAGACATATTGAAGTGTATGATAAATTACATCAGGAAGATCTCCCGCTGCTGCTGCTGCAGTAGCTCTTGTTCCTAAATCTTTTTCATCAATCGGGATAACTTCAACTCCAATTCCAGTTTTGGCTTCAAAAGCTTTTGCCATCTCTTCTTGTTTAGCCATCCTTGCTGGTTGAGTTTCTGTCGTCCAGAATTTGATATCTGCAAATGCAATTGAATTAAAAACAAAAGCTATTGCAGAGATTGTTATTAATATATTTTTAAACATATATTCCCCTCTTTTTCGTGTTTTCTAAAGTTATTTAAAAATTAATACATAATGAACATTTAAAAGAAGAATAACAAGTATGTAAATTACACAATACTACCTGAGATTGATTTAGGAATTTTTAAAGGAAATACCTTTATTATCAAATAAATGGCAACGAAATGGATCAAAACCTATTTTAACAGTGTCACCCACTTTAATATCTGTGTCACCATCAGTTTGCACAACAAGAGGATCTCCCTCTTTCTCTAAATATAAATATGTTCCTGACCCTAATTTTTCCACCACAAAAACCTTGCTTTCCCATAAAGAGTCTGAGTCTGCGTTTAATATTAAGTGCTCTGGTCTTATTCCAATTTTTATACTATCCCCTTCTTGAATATTTTCAGAAATTTTTGGTACATTTAACTTTCCAGTCCCCATTATATCTACTTCAGAACTCTTTGAACTTTTACTTAAAATTTTACTATCTATAAAATTCATTTTTGGAGATCCGATAAAACCTCCAACAAATAAATTATCTGGGTTATTGTATAAGTTCATTGGTGATCCCTTTTGTGAAACTATACCTTGATCCAATACAACAATATCATTTGCAAGTGTCATAGCTTCAGTCTGATCATGAGTTACATAGATCATAGTAGCATTAAGTTGATCATGTAATTTTGCTAATTCTACTCTCATTTGTACTCTTAACGCAGCGTCTAAGTTAGATAATGGTTCGTCAAATAAAAAAACTTTTGGTTTTCTTGTAATTGCTCTACCAATAGCTACTCTTTGACGTTGTCCTCCAGATAATTGTTTTGGTTTTCTCTCAAGATACTCTTCTATTTGTAAGATTTTAGCAGCTTCCATTACTCTTTGCTCTATCTCTTCTTTTGATTTTTTTTCTATTTTTAAGCCAAAAGCCATATTATCAAATACTGTCATGTGAGGATAAAGAGCGTAAGATTGGAATACCATTGCAATATTTCTTTCTTTAGGTGGTAAATCATTTACAACTTTATTATCAATAGATATTGTACCTGAATTAATTTCCTCTAAACCAGCAATCATTCTTAAAATTGTTGATTTACCACAACCACTTGGTCCGACTAGAACTGTGAAAGACTCACTTTTTATATCAAGAGAAACATCTTTGATCACGTGTGTGTTACCAAAAAACTTGTTTACTTTATCTATTTTAATACTCGCCATTTTTAATTTAATGTTAATTTTTTATTATTAATTATAGATTTAATTAATTTTGTCATCAAAGGGATTTTTTTTTGTTGAATTTTTTTTAATACAAATGGAGCAATTTCTCTTGCAAGTTGCTCTCCCTCTACAGTTTCATTAGGCATAAATTTTCTTTTAGCATTGTTGAATGTGTAGCCTTGCCCTAAGTAACTTCCCATTTTACTATTTCTACCTCCAGCAGCACTGACGTATAAATCTCCAACTCCAGCCAATCCAAGAGCAGTCTCAATTTTTCCTTTAAAATATTTAGTAATATATATCATCTCATTTATAGATTTTTTGAATAAACTTGAAGACATATTTAAACTATCTCCAGCCCCGATAATCATTGAATAAATATTTTTAATTGAAGAACAGATCTCAACTCCAATAACATCTTTCGAAGTTTCGGTTAAATAGTATTTTGTAGTTATCAAATTACAAATTTTTTTTGCGGTTTTGATATTTTTATTAGCAACAATTACACTTGTTTGTTTTTTATTTGATAGTTCTTTTGCTAAGCAAGGTCCTTTTAAAACTGAAACATTTATATTTTTATTAGTTTTCTTTATATCCTCTGAAATAGTAAAAATTTTCTGTTTTTTTTTCTCATACTTTAAACCTTTAGTAAGAATAAGAATTGGGCTTTTGATGTTTGATTTTTTAAATTCTTCACTAATAAAATTTATTCCTGATAAACTTAACGCAACAACTACCAAATCATATTTATTTTTTAACAGATAAGTGGAATATTTTTTGTATTTTATTTTCTTAGGTAAATTTATTTTCAAACTAGAATGATATTTCTTTTTTGAAGACAAATTTTTAATAAAAGTTTTATTGTAAGGCTCTGTGATAGTTACTTCATTTTTATTATCTATACATGGAAAAGTAAAAGCAGATCCCATTGCGCCACCGCCGATTATTAAAATTTTTTTCATTTAAGCTTAAGCAATTCCTAGATGTTTTTTTCTTTTTTCTACCCAAGTTCTTATCAAATTGTCAAAAATTAAACCTATAAAAGCTACACAAATACCTAAAGTTAAACCAATACCAGCACCATTTTTATCTGATAAAGCTTTTAAAATATATTGTCCTAAATCCTCTGTGCCTATAAATGCCCCTATAATTACCATAAATAATGCAAACACTATTGTTTGATTTATACCAAGCATCATATGAGGGAATGCTAAAGGAAATTCAATTTTTGTTAATCTTTGAAATTTATTTACACCAGACATCGTCGCTGCATCATGTAAACCTGCTGGAACACTTCTAAGTCCTTCAATTGTGTATCTTGTTGCTGGTATAGTTGCATAAACAATGACAGCAATAAGAACAGAAGTGTCAGTTATTCCAAAAAGCATCATAACAGGAATAAGATAAACAAATGATGGAAATGTTTGAAATATATCACATACCCCTAACATAAATTTTGCGGAATGTTTATTTTGAAAACATAATGTGCCAACCGTAAAACCAATTATACAAGAGACAATTACCCCAAATGTTGCCATGTAAGCCGTTACTAAGGCTCTATCCCACCAAGGGCTTAGAGCTATGAATAATGTCAAACCACAAACTACTAATGCAGATCTAATTCCACCTATTAAATAGCCTGCACCAACAACTAGAACTAATGTAGCAACAGCTGGCATCCTTAAATACAAAGCCCTCATTGGTTGTAACACTTCTTGAATTAACCATGTATTAAATGCTTTTATATAAACAAAGAAGGTATCAAAAATCCAATCGACACCTTTATTCCAAAAATCAGCAGTTGATATTCCTTTGTTGTGTGGAACTTCAAATAAATAATTGTATCCACCTTTAAAATAAACAGATCCAAAGTAAGCGAGTAAAATTCCAATTATGACCGTAATACTAAAAAATAATAAATTTTTATTTCTTTGAAAAAAATTCAAATTGCCAAAATAATCGACTTGCTTGTTTGCCCATGCTAATGACATTTTATCTAATAAAATTGCAATTAAACTAATACAAAGACCAGCTTCTAATGCTAATCCGATATTAAGCTGATTTAGTGCTAACAATAAATTAAAACCTAGACCTTTCGCTCCAATGAAGGCTGAAATAACAGCCATAGAAAAGCACACCATGATAACCTGGTTTACGCCAATTAAAATATCTCGTCTGGCCGTTGGAATTAGCACTTTAGACATTAGTTGCCAATTATTACAACCACTCATTCTTCCAGCTTCAATTACTTCTGGAGGAATAGCTCTCAATCCTAGTAAAGTGAGTAATATCATGGGTGGAACAGCAACAACCATAGTTATAATTACTGCAGCGTGGTCACCGACTCCAAAAAGAACAAGTGCAGGAACTAATACTGCATATTGTGGCATTGTTTGCATAACTAATAGAATTGGATATAGAGCTTTTTCTACACGTTTACTTTTATAAGCTGCAATACCTAAACTTAACCCAAATATAAAAGATAGAGGCGCAGCAACTAAAATAAAAGAGAGTGTTTGCATCGATGGTTTCCATTGTCCAAATATAGAAATGTAAACCATTGTTAAACCGGCAAATAAAGCGAGTCCAATACCACTTAATTTATAAGCAAGTATTGCAAAACCAGCTGCAACTATTGTCCAAGGTAAACCTGGTAACTCTGCCCAAGGGTTCGCATCGATCCAATCCCAACTTGTAAAGGCAACAATTGTTTCAAGTCCACCTAATAGAATTTCTCTAATTAATTCTATTAAAAAGGTCATGAAAGCTGTTAAATTTCTGCTAATTTGCAAAACTAATGGTCTAGTTTTAAATTCTTGAGTGTCCTCATTCCAAAACTCCATTGGCATCCACTCATTCATTAAGAAAAACAAGGAGTCATTTATCCATATTGGTAACCATCCAAGTAATGGAGGAAGTCGCCAGAAAACATCAAAGGCGTAATATCTTACTTCTTTGCCTAAAAATATATAACTACTTTGATTAGGGTCTTTTACGAATTCAGCTTGGCCTCTAATGAATTTATATGTTTCTGGAACATCAATAGCAAAACAAAGAGCAAAGAAAACAATTAATAGAAATAACCACTGAAATATTTTTGGATATTTTTTTAAAAATTCCATAATTTATTTTCTGTTCTTTCTTCCGCCAAAGACAGTATTTATTATTTTTGTCGGGTTGATTGACCCAACGGTTTTATTATTTTCATTTATAACTGCTACAGATTTTTCTTGCGTTAATATTTTTTCTGCAACATTTTCTATGATTTCATCTTTTGAAACTTTAACATCACCTAAATTATTAGATATAGACCCATCCATTACATCTTCAATTAATAAAACTTTTTCTCTAGGCACTTCTTCAGTAAATTTTCTTACATATTCTGTGGCTGGGTTTAAAACTATATTTGCAGGTGTATCTAGTTGTTCAATTATACCATCTTTCATAATTGCAATTCGATCAGCAAGTTTTAATGCTTCATCAAAATCATGAGTAATAAACATAATAGTTTTTTGTAATTTTTCTTGAAGTCTTAAAAATTCATCTTGCATTTCTTTTCTAATTAATGGATCTAAAGCAGAAAAAGGTTCATCTAAAAACCATATATCAGGTTCAACTGCTAGAGATCTTGCAATACCCACTCTTTGTTGTTGTCCACCTGAAAGTTCTCTTGGAAAATAATTTTCTCTTCCATCAAGTCCAACTAATTTAACCATCTCCATTGCTTTATTAATGCTCTCCTCAGTTTTGATACCTTTGATTTGAAGAGGAAAAGCTATATTTTCTACAACGGTTTTGTGTGGAAGAAGAGCAAAGCTTTGGAAAACCATTCCCATTTTGTTTCTTCTAAGCTCAATTAATTCTTTATTATTTAAATTTAATAAATCTTGACCTTCAATGAAAATTTTTCCATCTGTTGCATCTGTTAATCTTGATATACACCTTAGTAAAGTTGACTTACCAGATCCAGACAAGCCCATTACAACAAGCATCTCTCCTTTTGCCACTTCAAAAGAGGCATTGTTAACACCTACTATACAACCATTTTTTTGAAATGTTTTAGCATCAACATTACCATTTGAATCTTGAAGCATCTTTTTGGCGTTTTCACCAAAAATTTTATAAACTGCTTCGCATTTGATTACTGCTTCAGACATAATTCTTATAAAAATATACGAAAATTAATTAAATTAAAATCAATATAATTGAAGCTTATTTCCATTAAAAATTTTTAATAAAATAAACCCTTGTATCAATTCCAGTGCTTAAAAAACTTAAGGCTTCACCGCTTACTTTAATTGTTTCGTCTACTCCTACGTTATTTCCACTAACTGTAAAACCTGCAAAACATTTCTTTTTTTCAGCATCCCATTCAACAAATGTTTCATCAATCTTATTGCCGTTAATAGTATAAATTTCATGTGCTCTAAAATTTAAGAAATTTGCACCCATTATTGCTCTTTGGGGGATAAGCTTTGTGGCATTGCACACTCCCTCATACAATTCATCTGATAATTTATAATGATCAGTACCATCAAAAGTTACTAATATACCAGAGGGAAGTTTTGAAATTAATGCACTTAGTTTTCTCTCTTTTGCAATTCTCTCTTCTTCCAATTTCATTTTTCTAACTAATTCATCACCCTCACTAAATATATTATTTAAAATAGCAAAAGAAGATATTATGACTATTGTTAAAATTATTAGTCCTATAAATTGTTTTATGTTCTCGGGTAATCCTTTTAATCTGTTAAATGAAGTTTCGTTCGACATTAATCTTGTAATTTACCGTTTTTCCAAATTCCTATTTTTTGGTCTCCATTAGCCCAAGTAAATGTTCCCTCGCCATTCATAAAACCATTAGCCCACTCTCCTTCATAAGTAGACCCATCTGGGAAAGTTAAAGTTCCAACTCCACTCCAAACGCTATTTTTAAACTCACCTTTATAGATATATCCGTTTGGCCATGTTTCTACACCTTGACCATTTTTTTTTGTTCCTACCCAATCACCTTCATAAGTAGTTTTATCTGTATAAACCCATTTTCCATATCCATTTTCACAGTTACCTTCTTTACATCCGGTGCTTCGAGCGAAAACTGATGAACTTATTAATAAACTTAAAAAAATGTAAAAAAGATATTTTCTCATAACTGTATTTTACACAAATCTTTATAAAAAAAAATCCCCCCCAACAGAATTGGAGGAGATCTTATTTTTTTAACTTTTGTCCTTATTTAAGGAAAGCTTTCCAAGTTGACTCGTTATCAGCTAACCATTTTTTAGCTGCATCTTCGTGAGTCATTTTGTCAACGTCTACTAAAGCTGCCATTGCACCAATTTGACTTGTTGAAAATGACAATTTTTTAAACGCTGCTGCTGCATCTGGATGAGTTTTTGGAAAATCTTCGTGTACTGCTTTTTTCAAATAACCATCCGGAGAACCACATTTTCCGTCACCACCATCTGCTGGTCTGCAACCAGCTGTGTATGGAGGGAAGTCGATAAATGTAAAACCAGCACCATCAGTAAAGTTTGGTGTCCAGTTGAAAATTATAGTTCCTCTTCCTTCTTTTTCAGCAGCTGCTAATTCTGCCCAAAGTGCATCAGCACCTCCAGCAAACTTAACCCACCATAAATCACCTAAGCCTAGCGCATCAATCCTTTGGGGGATCAAGTCACCATGCCAAGTCTGTGGACCTTCCAACATTCTTCCTTTTCCATCTGGAGAGTCAGGTGTTGTAAAGTTTTTTGCACAGTCTGGATTTTTTAGAGCTGTCCAATCTGGTAGACCTGGACATAGACCTTTTTCAACAACCCAGTTTGGATATCCCATATCCTCAAGTGTTCTTGCTTCATGATCGCCCCAGTCTAACAATCCACCTTTATCTAAAGCTGTTGTAAATGATTTACCAAAAGCAGATTCCCATACTTCATGAGATATAGTTACATCACCAATTCTAATTGACTCGTAAACCGCTTGAGAGTCAGCATTTACATATTTAACATTGTTTCCCATGCTTTCAAAGATTCCACCAATAACATAGGCCATAACAATTTGACTTGACCAGTTATGAGTTGGGATCACTATGGGTTTTTTACTGTCAGCGTTAGATATTCCTGCAAAGCTTACTACAGTAATTACTATAGCTGAGAGTAAAGATAGTATTTTCTTCATTTATTTCTCCTCTCTTAATATATTAAGTAAGTTAGTATCCTTAAATTTAATCTCACAGTCAACAAAAGTTGGTACTAAAATTTATATATACAATTAATCAGTACTGATTTATTCTTAAACATAAGTAATCATTGATTTAAAATGTTAGAAGAAAATTTAAGAATAAATGAACCTGGTTTAAATGTTTTGCCACCTGGAGTTGAAAGACATGTAGTTAATGGCGGTGGATTAACAGGAGTTCAGGTTTTTCCTGATGATGAAATTGAAATTATTAATAATGAAGGAAATCAAATTTGTGAAATAGTTGTTTTTAATTCTGATGGAAATTCAGATCCATCAATTTTAAATTTAAAATCATCTAAATCAGAAAATGATATAATTAAAATTTTAAATAGAAACGAAGAAAGTTCGAAAATTGCTTTGCGCCAATTAGAAAAAAGAAATCTTAAAATTGCAAAATCTAAATCTTCAATCCTTTTTGATAAAGACACTCCACCAGGAGAAAAAATTAAAATAAGTTCAAAAGATAAATGTTATTGCATTTTTTCTGCACCTGGTAATGATATGTTGGTTCATGAACAAAATCCTCCTACAGAATTAACTTTATTTATCAAAAGAAATAATATTGTTGACTATAAAGAACATAGAATAATTCCAGATCCAATTTTTGATCCTCTAGACGAAAAAAATATTGCAAAACAATCAGCGATTTCTTTTGAAGTTAAAGAAGGAGATTATATTCAAATAATTTGTCCAACTGGTAGACAATGTTCAGATTTTGTTGCTTTTGATACAGCTAAATTAGGTAAAGGTATTGAAAAAGGTTTAGATTGGCAAACAACCAGGACCTTTATGGGAAATACATTTCCGGGACCAGGATTGTATTCAAAATTTTATGATACAGACCATGAGCCTTTAGTAGAAGTAATAAGAGATACTGTTGGTAGACATGACACTTTTAATCTTGCTTGTACATCAAAGTATTACGAAGACGCTGGTTATTTTGGGCATCCAAATTGCTCAGATAACTTAAGTGGTGCTATGGAAAATTTTGGGGTTAATAGACAAAAGGGATGGCACGCTATAAATTTATTTTTTAATACTTCAGCAGGAGGCTTAAATACCGTACTTTCTGATGAGTCATTTGCTAGACCTGGAGATTATGTAATATTAAGAGCTTTAAAAGATTTAACCTGCGGAACATCAGCCTGTCCAAGTGATATAGATCCATGTAATTCATGGAACCCTACAGATATTTTTGTTAGAACTTACGAAAAAAAAAGAGAATTTACAAAATCTTTTGCATTTAGAATGAAACCAGACTCAGAATTAAAACTAACAAAAAATACAGGATTTCACGAAAGAACTTCTAAGTTAACAAGAAACTTTGTTGATGCTAGAGGATATTGGTTGCCCAATGATTACACTAAACACGGAGTAATAAATGAATATACAGCGTGTAGAGAAAAAGCAGTTTTAATTGATTTATCTTCTTTAAGAAAATTTGAAATATTAGGTCCAGATGCAGAAGAATTGATGGACTATACTTTAACTAGAAATGTTAAAAAATTGTCAGTTGGACAAATTGTTTATTCTTCGATGTGTTATGAAAATGGTTCTATGTTTGATGATGGAACATTGTTAAAAATGAGTGATCATGGATTTAGATGGGTATGTGGTGATGAATATGCAGGTGAATGGTTAAAAGAACAGGCAAAAAAGAAAAGATTTAATGTTTTAGTTAAAAACTCTACTGATCAAATAAATAATATTTCTCTACAAGGACCAAATAGTAGAAAAATTTTAGAAAAGTTTATTTTTACTCCACCAACACAACCTTCTATTTCAGAATTACAATGGTTTAGGTTTACAATTTGTAGAGTTAAAGAACTTAGCGGAATTCCATTAATGGTTTCTAGAACTGGATACACTGGTGAGTTAGGATATGAAATATGGTGTCACCCTTCTGATGCACCAGCGGTTTGGGATGTGCTTATGGAAGCTGGAAAAGATGAAGGGTTAATACCTGCTGGTTTTGGGGCATTAGATTTATTAAGAATTGAAGCTGGTCTAATATTATTTGGTAATGAATTTGACGGCCAAGTTGACCCGTTTGAAGCAGGTGTTGGATTTACGGTTCCTTTAAAAACAAAAACAGCAGATTTCATTGGCAAAGAGGCATTAATAAAGAGAAAAGAAAATCCACAAAAGAAATTAGTTGGATTAGAACTTGTAGGCAAAGAAAAAGCTAATCACGGTGATTGCGTTCACATTGGAAGATCCCAAGTTGGTGTGGTTACAAGCGGATGTCTGTCTCCAACTTTGAATAAAAATATTGCTTTGTGCAGAATTGATGTAAGTCATTCAGAAATAGGTATGAATGTTGAAGTCGGTAAAATTGATGGACATCAAAAAAGAATACCTGCCAAAGTTGTTGGTTTTCCACATTACGATCCCCAAAAAACTCGTGTAAAATCTTAATGTCAAAATCATCAAAGGATTTGCTTGAATTTTGGGAAGATCAAATGAAACTATCCCATACATCCAGTAATTACTTTTTCAGAAAATCTCCTTCACATTATCACATGATGTTGATTGTGATGAATTCTTATAAGTTAAATGAAAAATTATCTGTCGAAGAACTTAAGACTAGACTCTTTAAAACCTCAAGACCCAAATCTGCACTTATGATCAAGGAAGCTTGTGATAAAGAATTTTTTTACCTCGAGAAAACAGGAAATGACCATAGAAAAAAGTACGTTTTGCCCACACAGAATTTTGTTAATGAATTTAACGAATATTTGAAAACTCTCAAAAATTTGAGTTTTTAAATAAAATTCTCACTAATATTTAGAATTTATATAAATTATATATAAAAATTATTATATTCTTTCCTTTGCTAAAAAATTAAAGTTCGTTCATGTCGTTACCGACAAAAGCAAAAGTTGTAATAATTGGTGGAGGAATTCACGGGTTAAGTACTGCTTGGAAACTTTCTGAAAAATATAAAAGTCCAAACGATGTAGTTGTCCTAGAAAAAAAAGACACTGCTGCAGGTGCAAGTGGAATTGCATGTGGAGTTGTTAGAAATAATTATTTTCAACCAGCAATGAGAGAATTAATGGCTCATTCAGTTAGTGTTTGGGAGAGTGATCCAGAGGCATTTAAATATAATGCTGTTGGCTATATGCAAATTTCTCCAGAAGTTATGCATAAAGATGTTGCAAGTATTTATGAACAACAAAAAGCTATTGGATATGAATCTGAATTTATTGAAGGTGAAAAAGATTGCATGAAATATATGCAAGGAATTTTTAGTGATTGGCAAGCAAAAGGAATTACATCAGTCTTACATGAAAAGAAAGGTGGGTATGCATTCAACAAAGATTCAATTAAAGCATTAGAGAAAAAAGCAAATTCAAACGGTGTAAACGTTCATAAAGGAGTAAAGGTTACAGGTTTTAAAAGAGGGAGTAACAGCAATGCAATTACTGGCGTGGTTACAGATAAAGGTACAATTGATTGTGATCAGGTAGTTATTGGAGCAGGACCATGGGTAAGAGATTTTTGGAATATGTTGGAGTTACCAAAAACTACTAACATAAAAGATGCTAAAAATGGAAAAATGCATGAAGTTGAAATGTGGAAATACTGGTTTTTACAAGAAGGTGTATTGGGTGTAGATGCAGATTATTTAAAAACTAATGAAGGTAAACCGCCTCCAGTAATTCATGTTGATACAGATGCACCACTTTATTCTGATAAAAATGGTAAAATAATTACAGAAGACTTATGGGGAATTTATTATAAACCTGACATTGAAGGATTGGGAGTTCAAGGTGGAACATCACCTTATATTGTTCAAAAACATTTTGATGAAGTTAATGTTGATCCATATGGAATTGATTCTCCTGAATATCAAACAACTGATAAATTTTCTGACATGTGGACTTCAGCACTTGCACATATTCAGAAACGTTTTGTTGGTAAATCTCATTTGTATAGAAAGGGACCATCAGGAGGATTGGGTTGTTTAACTCCAGATTCATTCCCGATATTCGATAGATTTTTTGAAAATGTTTATATGATTGCAGATGCAAATCATGGTTATAAAATGATAGGTGTTGGACACCTTGTTGCACAAGAAATTTTAGGTCAAGAAAGTGAATTACTAAAACCGTTCAGGTTCGATAGATATGAAAAAGGCAAACTTCATCCGACATCGAACAGTCCGTTTCCTTGGAGCTAATTTATCTAAGTAGACAAACGTTTTTTTTTCAGTTACCTTTTGATCTGAAAATTCAAAGGGGGAAGAATGACGGATCTTGAAAAACACGTAAACCAACCAGGTAGAGCTAAACTCGTCAAAAAAGTTAGAGAAAAAATAAACGAATTAGGAATTACTTATATCTATTATCAATTTATTTCAGTAACTGGAAGAGTTGTTGGAAAAGGAATACCAGCAGATCACTGGGAAAGAACTGCAGAAAAAGGTTTTCAATTAGTTTATGGAGCAACTGCAAACTTATTTTTAGATCGTCATAATAATTATATTGGTTACGGTCCAGAAGCTATGGAATTGGTAGGAATACCTGATCCAGAAACTTTTGTTCAATTACCTTGGGATAAAAGAGTTGGAAGAGTTTTTGTTACGTGTTTTAGAAACAGAGAAGAAAGAAAAAATCCAGGTGGTCATTTAACAAGTGACTGCAGAGGTAATCTTAGAATTTTCATGAATGAGTTCAAAAAGAAGCATGGATTAGAACTAAGAGTTGGAACAGAGCCTGAAATGATGTGGTTAACAAAAAATCCTGACGGAACTCCAACTGGACAAGGTTTTTCAAAACCGTTCTGTTATCATATAGACCAATTTGAATCTTTAAGACCTGTCTTTATGAAGGTTATTGAATATGCAAAAGCGATGGGTCTTGATATGATCCAAGGTGACCATGAAGATGCTCCTGGCCAATTAGAACTTAACTGGACATTTGATAACGTTTTAAGAAACGCAGATAGATTATCTACGTATCGACAAATTTGTGCTCAGGTAGCAAGAGAACATAATCTTATTGCTTGCTTCATGACTAAACCATTTATGGGGGTTTCAGCGAGTGGATGTCACACAAACATGTCTTTATGGAAAGGTGGAAAAGTATCTGTAAATAAATTAGGTAACAAAAAACTTCCAGGTGTAGAAGAAGTCTTTAGTTATGTATCAGGTGGAACTAATACTTTCATGCCGGATACTAAGGATATGCAATTACCTGGAAAAATTGGTTTACAATCAATTGCAGGGATAATGAAACATTTACCAGCTTTAACAGCGATTGGTTCGTCAACAGTGAACTCATATAGAAGATTGTGGGATCAAGGTTTTTGGGCTCCAGTATATGCTGACTGGGGTTATCAAAATAGAACTTGTGGTTTAAGAGTATCAGCTCCGGGCAGGTTCGAGTACAGATCAGTTGACTCTATGCATAATCCATATTTATTAGGTGCAGCATTGCTTAAAGCTTGTGATGAAGGAATATCTAAAAAAATGAAACCAGCTAAACCTGAGTCTCGAAATATATATGAAGCTCAAAAAGCTGGTAAAGATGTTAAAAAACTTCCGCTAAGTTTAGGTGAAGCTTTAGATAGATTGGCGGAAGATGAAGTAATAAAATCATCAATGCCAGATGAAATGTATAAAGTATTTAATTGGTACAAACGAGATGAGTGGGAAAAATTCTTAGGTGCAACAACACAATGGGATCTTGATACTTATCTGGATTGTTTACCATAATTTAATAAGGAAATTATATGTGCGGAATAGCAGGATTAATTCATAGAGGAAATACATCAAATGTAGGTTTTGAACTCCAAGGAATGCTTCAAGCATTAAAGCATAGAGGAGAAGATTCAACTGGATATGCTTTGTATGGAAAAACTGATGGAGAAAATTTCATCATGCGATTTAAGGTTGGTGAAAATGTTGCAGAGGGAAGCTCTTCTGTAAAAGAAGATGTATCAGTTTATGATGAAAGAAAAAAAATTGTTGATTCTTATCTTTCTGAGCTAGGCGCTAAGGTGATAAAAGAAGATAGAATTCTTCCTTATTCATTACGATATGAAATTCAGTATGACAAAGATTTAATGGAATTTTCTCAAAAAATAGAAAGTGTTGAAGGTGTAGAAATATTATCTATGGGAAAATCTCTAGAAGTAATTAAAGATCTAGGAAACGCTGAAGTTGTTTGTAACAGATATAATTTAGATAAAGTTGTCGGGACACATGCAATTGGTCATGCTAGAATGGCAACAGAATCGGGAGTGGATATTAAATCTGCTCACCCATTTTGGGGCTATCCTTTTAGCGATGTGTCAGTCGTTCATAATGGACAATTAACAAACTATTGGAATAATAGAAGAGTATTGGAAAACAAGGGCATGAGATTTATGTCAGAATGTGACTCGGAATTAATCGCTGTATATCTTGCAGAAAAAATGAGAAATGGAGCTACATTAGAAGAGGGAATGAAAGACTCTCTCGTCGGTTTAGATGGGGTATTTACTTATTTTGTTGCAACAAAAGATAGCTTAGGAATGGCGAAAGATACAATGGCTGCAAAACCACTAGTATTGTATGAGTCAGATGATTTAGTTGCAATGGGGTCAGAGGAAATTGCAATAAGATCAATATTACCACAAGAAATCGAAACTTATGATCCTTTTGATGGAGAAGTTAAAGTATGGCAAATTTAAAAACATCAGAAAAAAAAAGTAAAGCTCAATCAATGGGACTTCATACAGAAGTCTTAACTGGAAAAACACAACAAAAATTTTTTAATCCAGATGAGGCTGAGAATTTTTATTACTTTGGGACATATGATGTAGATTTTAACAAAAGAACTGAAATTGACGTTAAAAACATGGATTGTCGTGAAGCAAATAAAAAAATTGATGAATTAATGAAAGATGGATACGGAACTATTGTAATAAAGAACCCACAGGGAAAACATAGCTTGGGAGTTGGAATTCTCAATAAATTAAATTTAATTTTTGAAGGTAGTTTGGGATACTTTGGATGTGGATCAATGGATGGTCCTATTGTTAGAATCAATGGAAGAGTGGGATGGTCATGTGCAGAAAATATGATGGCTGGAAAAGTAGTAATTGAAAAAAACGCAGGATCTTGTTTTGGTGCGGCAATTAGAGGTGGAGATCTGATATGCAAAGGAAGCGTAGGTGCCAGAACAGGAATTGATCAAAAAGGTGGAACAATAATTATTGGCGGAGATGCTGGTGCTTTTACAGGTTTTATGATGCAAAGAGGCAGAATAATAATCTTGGGTGACGTAGGTATAAATCTAGGTGACTCTATGTATGATGGGACAATTTTTGTAGGTGGAAAAATTGGATCATTTGGTAGTGATGCTGTCGAAGCTGAATTAACTGATTCAGATCAAGACTGGCTTAAAAGAAAATTAAAGGTTGCGGAGATCGGAGAAAATTTCGATGTTTCTAAGATGACCAAAGTTGTAGCAGGAAAAAAACTTTGGAATTACGATGCTCTTGAGCCTACAGAAAAAAAAGGAGCAATTTAAATGGCAAAGAAAAAAAATGGTAAAGGAAAGTCAAACGGACATTCTAATGGTAATGGAATAGCTTCAAGAAATAAAAGTTTGTTGGGACACAACGCTATTTTTACTCCAGAAGTTATGGACGACATTCACATCAAAGCGGAATTAGGAAGATACAGAATGAGAGGAATGGCTTTGATGAAAAAGATACCTACTTTTGATGATCTAGTTTTCTTGCCAGGTACATTAACAAGATTTGTAATTGAAGGTTACAGAGAAAAATGTGAGACCAAAACTATTATTGGTCCAAGATGTGAAAATCCAATTGAGCTTGATATTCCAGTTTATATTACGGGTATGAGTTTTGGAGCCTTATCTTATGAAGCGAAAACTGCATTAGCTAGAGGTGCTACAATGGCTGGTAGCGCAACATGTTCTGGTGAAGGTGGAATGATACCAGATGAGAGAAGATATTCAGAAAAATGGTTTTATCAGTGCATACAATCAAGATACGGTTTTAACCCACACCATGCTCAACTAGCTGATGGAATTGAGGTTTTTATTGGACAAGGACAAAAGGTTGGAATGGGTGGTCATTTGATGGGTCAAAAAGTTACTGACCAAGTTGCAGAAATGAGATCGCTACCCGCAGGTATTGATCAAAGATCTCCGGCAAGACATCCTGATTGGTTGGGTCCAGATGATTTAGCTTTAAAAGTTCAAGAGCTAAGAGAATTAACAAAAAACAAAGTGCCAATTCAATTAAAACTTGGAGCAGCTAAAGTGTATGATGATGTAAGGATGGCAGCAAAATGTGATCCGGACTCAATTTATCTTGATGGAATGGAAGGTTCAACTGGTGCTGGACCACACATTGCAGCTGCAAACACAGGTATACCAGGAATTGCTGGAATTAGAGAAGCAAGAAGAGCTTTGGATGATGTAGGTAAAACTGGAAAGGTAACTTTAATTTATGCAGGTGGTGTTAGAGATGGAGCAGATATGGCTAAAGCTTTAGCGCTTGGTGCAGACGCAATTGCAATCGGAACAGGTGCAATGGTGGCATTAAATTGCAATAAAGAAATACCAGAATCTAATTTTGAAAAAGAAATGGGTGTTCCCGCAGGTCATTGCTATCACTGTCACACTGGTAGATGTCCAGTAGGAGTAGCTACTCAAGATCCAAAATTAAGAAAAAGATTAAATCCTGATGATGCAGCATTAAGAGTGTATAATTACTTGCATGCGATGACATTGGAGGCTCAATTGTTGGCTAGAGCATGTGGAAAAACAAATATTCACTCGCTAGAACCAGAAGATATGGCTGCATTAACAATGGAGGCTTCTGCTTTAGCTAAAGTACCTCTTGCAGGAACAAATCATACAGTAGGAGTTAAAGATTTCCATAAAATCTAATAGCAAATATGCCAAAGAAAAAAGGTAAGAAAAAAGTCAAATCAAAAGAGATCAAAGGTCAATTAGGTAAGAAAAAAGAGACTGCTAGAGAAAAAATGATTGGCCAAACAATTGGCTATCGATATGACGTTAATCTTTTGCCTGACTATAGTCGACTAACTCCATTTTTAAAAAAATATATAGAAGCTATGGGTTGGGATGATCTTAATTGGTTAGAAGATGTTCATATGGGTTATGAAGAAAATAGACCTGCTGTATTCGATAGAAATGCTAACGGTTGGGTAACGATACCAAGTAAAATAAAATTACCAAATAATCAGCAGGATAGGGATATGATCGCTAGAGAATTATTGGTAAAATTTCAAATGTCCCCGAATCATCCTCTGGTTGACCTTAAAAAAGCATATTTAAAATTCTAATTTCAATTTCAAGTTGATAAAATTATTATTAACTTCTATTTTTTATAAATAAAATAAAATTGTCAGCATAAAAAAAATTTCATAGAATCTATTAACTATTAATAGGAGAGAGAAATATGACTGATCAATTAGGTGCTCTCACAACCTTATTTACAGAATTTTACTATTGGGTAACTGTGGTTCTTATGTTTTTGATCCACGTGGGTTTCTGTATGTATGAAGTTGGGGCATCTCGTTACAAACATCACCAACACACTCTTATGAAAAATACAATGCTGATACCACTGGTAACAGTCACATGGTTTTTCTTTGGTTGGTGGATATACTGGGCATTTCCAACAGGACCCGGATTAGCTCCTTCGATTATGACCGAAAGTACTGGTCTAGTTCTTGGAGGTGGATTTGGTGGAAATGATCTTGCTAACCCTACAAATGCATTGATGGCCGTAAATCTTAATGATCATATAATGGGTGTCTTCTGGGCAGCCTTTTTATTATTTTCATGGACTGCAGCTTCAATTGTATCTGGAGCGGTTATTGAAAGGATAACTACTTTTGCATTTGGAATACTTGCAATTGCAATTGGATCTGTTTTCTGGACAATAGATGCTTCATGGGGATGGCATTTTGATGGATGGATGTTAAAAATATTAGGATATCACGATGCTTATGCTTCCGGAGTAATTCACGCAATTGCCGGAGGTTTTGCCTTAGGTGTTCTAATTGTTTTAGGACCAAGAATTGGAAAATTTTCATCTAGCGGAGAACCAAGAAACATTGGACCAAGAAATCCTTGGTTAGTGACTGTTGGATTATTCTTAATCTATACAGGTTTTTGGGGCTTTTACGCAGCATGTAATGTTCCGATTTATGATCTTGGACCTGAATATGGTATGGAAGGTGTAACTTTCTTTACTGCAACGAACATCTACCTAACTCCAACCACACTTAGTGGAATAACGATGAACTTTTTAATGTCGTTATCTGGAGGGTTGTTAGCAGGATATGTGGTCTCGAAGGGAGATCCTTTCTGGACTTATTCATCAGGACTTGCGGGAATAATATGTGCATCTGCAGGTAATGATTTGTATCATCCAATACAATCAATGATAATCGGTATGATCGGAGTAGTTATAGCTTACAAAATGCATTACTGGGTCGAGAAAAAATATAAAATCGACGATGCGGTTGGAGCAGTAGCTGTTCATGGTTATGCTGGATTTGTTGGTCTTGTAATATGTGGTTTTGTTTTAAATGGTTATCCTTCATCTGGATACAGTGTTGGAGCTATGTGGGATGGAACTAATTATGCAGCAATTAATCCTCTTGGAATGTTTATCGGTGCAATAATAATGTTTTTTGTTCTAGGTATGCTTCCTGGATATATAATTGCAAAAGTTCTTCACGGAATGGGTAAATTAAGAATACCAAGAGAAGTAGAGCTTGCAGGACTTGACTATACAATTATGGAAGAGGCTAAGGAAGACGAAAAAGCTGTAGTCTCAGCCAGTAGATAAAGGAGGTATGTAAATGGCAACAGTATCAAATTGGATAGATCATTTAAGTGCCTCTGAGGTACAAGGATCTGTCTATCCAGGTGTTGGCTCTGAAGGAGTGCTAGTTATAATAGCAATTCTTATTTGGGTTGGCTGGCATGTTATTTCATCTAAACAAGAAGATGGTAAGATGAACGCAATTGTCAGAAAAAAACCAAGTGCTAACGACTGGAAAAGCAATATAACAGACGGTTAAAACTTTTAAGAGGGCGCATGAAATACTGTGCCCTCTTTTTTTTAATGCAAAATTCTGAAGAAAATAATCAAAATGAAAATAAAACTCCTAGCAAAATGGCACGTCTTGCATGGCCAAAAGCAAAGTATGGAGTAATTATAGCGATATTAATTATTATTGGTGTAAATTTAATTTATTACAAAGATTTCTTTTTATCATTTTTTAAATAATTGTGTTACGTTATTAAATGGCAAAAAATTTATTTAAAATTTCAAAACAAAAAAAAATTAAATATTTTTTGATAAGTTTTGTAGATTTATTTGGTGTCTTAAGATCAAAATTGGTTCCTTCTCATGCAATAAAAGATATGCAAGTAAATGGTGCTGGATTTGCTGGATTTGCAGCTTGGCTAGATATGACACCAGCTGACTCTGATATGTTTGCAATACCTGATCCCGAAAGTTTAATTCAACTACCATGGAATAAAGAAGTTGGTTGGTTGGCTTCGGATTTATGGATGAATGGTAAACCAGTCAATGCCTCACCAAGAGTGATGTTAAAAAAACAAATAAAAAAATTATCTGAATTGGGATACAGTATGAAGTCAGGTGTGGAGTGTGAGTATTTTTTGATTTCTCCTGATGGGAACACAATTGCAGATAATAGAGATACTCAATCTAAACCTTGTTATGACCAGTCTTCATTAATGAGAAGATATGAGCTTATAAAAGAAATATGTGATTGTATGATTGAAATGGGATGGGGTCCTTATCAAAATGACCACGAGGATGCTAATGGGCAATTTGAAATGAATTGGGATTATTCAGATTGTCTAAAAACTGCTGATAGACATACTTTTTTTAAATTTATGGTTAAAACTATTGCAGAAAAACATGATTTAAGAGCAACATTTATGCCAAAACCTTTTGAAAATTTGACTGGTAACGGATGTCATGCACATATTTCTTTATGGAAAGGAAAGAAAAATATCTTTCTTGATAAACATGACAAACTTGGGCTAAGCAAGACAGCTTATAACTTTTTAGGAGGCATCATGAGACATGCTTCATCCTTATCTACTTTTTTTAATCCAACAATAAATAGTTACAGACGAATAAATGCTGCACCAACAAAATCTGGTGCCACATGGTCACCAAGCAGTATATCATATACAGGAAATAACCGTACACATATGATAAGGGTTCCTGATCCGGGAAGATTTGAATTAAGACTTATGGATGGATCCGCAAATCCTTATTTGCTTCAGGCTAGTGTATTAGCTGCAGGAATAGAGGGATTAAGTAAAAGAATTAATCCTGGCAAACCTCTTTTTTGTAATATGTATGAGGATTATAAAAAATATCCAAACCTTTCTAAATTACCAAATGAACTAAAAGATTCTCTTGATAAAATTGAAAATAATAAAGAAATGAATAAAGCATTTGGAAAAGAAGTAATTAAAAGTTACGTCAAGTTAAGGACTGCGGAATTAAAAGATTTTAATGATAACGAAAAATTTGATAAGTCCAAACCAATTACAAAATGGGAAAGACAGAATACTCTAGACTGTTAAAGTGAAAAGCTTTGATAGTTATAGAAAATGGAAATATACAAAATTTTTATCGAATAAAAATTATAGTTTTAATCGAAACTATATTTTAAATATTATTTCGTCAAAAATAATCACTGATGCTTTTAATTCTATATCTAAGTGGAAAAACTATAAAAAAACACCATTATTAAAATTAGAGAAACTAAACAAAAATTTAAAACTTAATAATATTTTTTACAAAGATGAGTCGAAAAGATTTCATTTAAAATCATTTAAAGCTTTAGGCGGAGCATATGCCGTAGAAAAAATATCTAAAAAGAAAAAAAATATAATAATATCATCTGCAACAGCTGGAAATCATGGTAGATCAGTTGCTTGGGGTGCTCAAAGATTGGGTTTACAATGTAAAATTTTTGTTAGTCAATATGTAAGTGAAGAGAGAGTAAAAGAAATTGAAAAATTTAGAGCCGATGTAATTCGTGTAAAAGGTAATTACGAAAATTCATTAAACGAATGTAAAAAATTATCAAAAAAGAATAATTGGAATATTGTTCAAGATGTATCTACGAAAAATTATAGTTATGTTCCCTTGTTAACTATGGCTGGTTATTCAATTATGATTAAAGAAATTTCAAAACAAACTACGCATTATATTACACATATATTTCTTCAAGCTGGCGTTGGTGGCATGGCAGCAGGTGTAGTTGCAGGAGTTGCAAAATATTTCAAGAGAATTCCTAAAATAATAATAGTTGAACCTGATGGAGCTGATTGTGTACTTCAAAGCATAAAAAGCAAAAGTTTAAAAAAAATTAAAATAAAAAAAGAAAGTATAATGGGTGGTATGTCATGCAATGAAATGTCTCTCATACCTTGGCATGTATTAAAAAAGGCTAGTGATTGTTGTGTTACTGTAAATGATTCAAAAGTTCCTAAAACTGTTGCAATGCTTAAAGACAAAAAACTGAGTAAAAGATCAATAATAGGTGGTGAATGCGCTACACCAGGAATTATCAGTCTTATAAGTCTCTGTAATAATCCTAAAACAAAGAAATTAATAAATCTTAACGAAAAATCTAACGTTTTAGTTATTGGATGCGAAGGTAATGCAGATGTAAAACTTTACAAACAATTGCTATCTAAAGGCAGAAAGTAAATTATATGTCAAAAAAAGCTGTTGTTTGGATAAGAGACGATTTTAGAATAAAAAATAATTCTGCATTATCTTATGCAACAAATAATTACGATACTGTCACAGCATTATATATTTATAACAAGGAAAATTTTGATGATGTTAGAGAAGCTCAAAAATGGTGGGTAAGTAAATCTTTAATTAATTTTAAAGATGAATTAATTAAATACAATATTGAATTAGAATTAGTATTTTCTGATGAGATAACTTTTTTTAGTAAAATCAAAGATAAACAAGAAATTTCTATATTTTGGAATAAAATATATGAACCATCTCAATTAAAGTTAGATAATGATCTCATTAAAATTTTTGAAAAAAACAAAATACTTTCAAAATGCTTTAAAGGAAATGTTCTTAATGAATATAATAATGTTACAAAAGATGATGGAAGCCCTTATAAAGTTTATAGTCCATTTTGGAGAGTTGGAGAGCAAATTTACTTAGATAGTATCCCAAGTAAATCATTAAATGTAAAAAGAGCTAAGAGCAAAATAAAATTATTCAAAAATAATAATGTTCCAGATCAAATTTTACCAAAGAAAAATTGGTATAAAAAATTTGAAAAATATTGGGACCCAACAGAAAAACAATCCGAAAAATATTTAAATGAGTTTGTTGAAAATAGAATGTTGAAATATGGAGTTGATAGAGATTATCCAGCTATAAATGGTTCATCAAAACTTTCACCATACATTAGAAATGGACAAATACATGTAAGTAACATTTGGGACAAATGTTATAAATATAAATCAAAAAATATTAGTGTTAAAAAATATTTAAATGAATTAGGCTGGAGAGAATTTTCACATAGTTTAATTAATTATTTCCCTGAAATGCTAAAAGGTAATTTAAGAAAAGAATTTGATAAATTTCCGTGGGATAAAAATGCAAAAAATTTGAAAGCTTGGAAAAATGGTATGACTGGATACCCAATTGTTGATGCTGGGATGAGACAACTTTATGAAACAGGTTGGATGCATAATAGAATTAGAATGGTAGTTGGTTCTTTTCTTGTAAAACATTTAAGAATTAATTGGAAAGAGGGTGAAAAATATTTTAGAAATTGTTTGTTAGATTTTAATGAAGCAAACAATATTGCACAATGGCAATGGGTTGCTGGCTGTGGTGCAGATGCAGCCCCTTATTTTAGAATTTTTAATCCTATATTGCAGGGTGAAAAATTTGATAAACAAGGTTTGTATGTAAAAAAATGGGTACCTGAATTAGAGAGAGTTCCAAGTAAATTTATTCATAAACCATGGGAGATGGAAACAAAATATCAAGAAGCTATAAAAACTAAAATTGGTTCTGATTACCCTTCTCCAATAGTTGTACATGAAGAAGCTAGAAATGCAGCTCTTAAAGCATTTCAAACTTTAAAAAATTAATTAATCTCCAATAAAATGATGAATAATCAGCCTTTTTGTAGAAGCTAACCTATGTTCAAAAAGGTAAATTCCTTGCCAAGTGCCTAACAAAAGTTGTTTGTTTTTTATACTGAGGGATATTTGATTGTTAGTTAAAGCTGACTTTATATGAGCTGGCATATCGTCCTTACCTTCTATTGTATGAATATATAATTTATTATCCATTGGAGCAATTTTATCAAAATAATTAATTAAATCTGATTGAACATCAGGATCAGCATTTTCTTGAACAATTAAAGATGCACTAGTGTGCTGTATACTTAAATTTAAAATACCATTATTAAAATTATTTTTATTTATCCAGTCTATCGTTTGATCGGTAAATTCATATAATTTTTGACCATTTGTTTTAATTTCAAGATTAAAAAATTCTTGTCTCATAAATGCTTTTTAGATGTTAGTTCATATAATCGACTAATGGTACGCTTAAATGGTTTTTCCAATAATCTTGATGATGTAAGTTTATCAATATTTTGTTCTGCACTAATGGCCATAGGTATATTTTGATCATACACGATATCTAAAAAAGTAATAAATCTTTGTTGTTGATTTGAATTCAAATCATTAAATGCTGGTACATTTTCCATAACTATAAAAAGACAATTTTTTACTATTTTAATATAATCTTCTGATCCTAAATTTTTATCACATACTTCTTTAAAAGTTAATCGAACAATTCCATCATAAAAATTTTTTAATATAAATTTTCTTCCTTTGATGTTTAAAATCTTTTCTTTTAAAACCTTATCTTTAGTCATCACTCTAAATAATTTGTTTATTTTAAAATTGTTTTCTTGATTTAAAGGTGAGTAATATCTTTGAGTTTTATTGCCTTCGGACTTTCTATAATCATCATCTATATTTAATTGATATTCAAATGATTGCTTTTGCATTATTTTTATAAAAGGTTTGAATTGATCTCTTTGCAACCCATCTTTATACAAATTTTCAATTTTTATATTAGACGTTACAATAATTTTTAAATCTTCTTTAAATATTTCATCAAATAATTTTCCAAGTATCATTGCATCTACTATATTTGTAACTTGAAACTCGTCAAAATATATTAATTTTGCTTTCGATTTTATTTTTTTAACAAATTTACTTAATTTATTTTCATCATTTTTATCTTTGGATTGGTGTACAAAGTCGTGAAAGCTAAGCATAAACTCATTGAAGTGAAGTTTTAATTTTTTTCCTTCAACTAAGTTGAAAAAAAAATCTAATATCATGGTTTTACCGACACCAACATCTCCATAAAGATAAAAGCCTTTTTTATAATTTTTTTTTGATAAAATTTTTGAGATAAATGATTTGTAGTTTAGTTTATAATATTCTTCTAATGTTTTTATGAGTTTTATCTGATGAGGATTAACATCTAAATTTTTTTTTTTGCAGTAAAGTTTAAACTCTTTAACAAAACTTTTTTGCATTAATTCTTTTTTGAATTAAAATCGATACCGTATTCTGATCTTGGTCCTTTTCTTAATCCAAAAGGTCCAGAGATAAAAATTGTCATTGGCCTTGTTCCCGGCTCAAGGTCTACTCTATGATACGCATTGGCTGATCTAAATCCAATATATCCAGGTTTTCTCCAAAACTTACCTTTTTTAGTAGTTTCCCAATAACCGCCTCTCAAAATTATTGTAATATAAGGGAATAGATGATTATGAACTCCATCCCCATGATCATCATCCAACATTTCATGAATTAATATATTAAATGGAAACCATTTTGGTCTATTCCTAAATAATAAATAATATCTATTCATCCATGGTTTGGCTTCATTAAATTTTGGGTGAGACGGCCCCCTATCTAAAACTATTTTTTTTCTTCCAATTTTTTCCAAAAATTTTAATAACATTAATTTGATCTTATAATTCCATTATTTTTAATAAAAAAAATATTGGCATTGTTAATAAATGGCCTCGATATTTTTTCATTATTAAATTTAATTACTTTCTCTGTTTCAGAATTAGTTAAATTAATAATCAAAATTCGTCCATTATCGGTAGACAAATAAATTTTATTTTTAGCAATAACAAAACCTACTGGTGTAATTTTCTCTCTTTTTTTAAATGTTGAGAAAACATCAGTGATCCTGATTATATTTCCAGTCTCAGTATCAATTACAAATAAATATCCTTCCTCAGAAATATTAAAAATATAATTTTCAGAAATCGTAGGCTTTAAACTGGAATTTACAGTTTGTTTCCATTTTACAATGCCAGTTCTTGTGTCAATTGAGAATAACTCATTTTTATTATTTGAAAAATATATTGTTTCATTATTTAAAATCATTTCTGAATTTTTTAGACTAAATGCATTTAAGAATATTTCGTTGCTCTGAGTAGGTGTTTGCCAAACTAAACTCCCATCATTAATGTTTAATGCCGTAAGATCACCTAAATTATTAAGTGAATAAACAATGTCATCTTTAATAATTACAGATAATTTTTTTTGAGATTTAATGAATGTGTTTTCTGTTTTAAAATTCCATAATTCATTTCCATCTACTATTGAGAAACATCTAATAACATTATCAAAATCAACAGTTACGAATTTATCATTTTTTATAGCAATATTTGAATTAAATGGAGATAGACTGTCTTTCTTCCAGTTTAGTTCCCCATTATTTAAATTTAATGAAAAAATATTTGAAAGAGTATCAGCAGCAATAATTTTATTATCTATATAATTAAAATATAATATCGGATTAAGTTTTCTCTCTTTCTTTGAGTAATGATTTGCTTTCCACAAAGTTTCAAATTTTTCATTAATTCTTAATATCGTACCTTTATTATCAAAATAAATTAGATCATTATTTTCGATAAATAAAATATCTGTATCGATTGAATTAAACTGTTTAATCTTTGAAAATTTAAATGTTTTCTTTTTTTCAAATGTTGGCTCAAAGTTTATATGTCCATTATTATTTGTATTATTATTTATAAAACTATTATCTTTAACTAATTTAGAAAGATTTATTTGTATATTTGGATTTAATTGTTGTTGAATTGGTTTAATTTCTTCAAATAAAATTTTAGAATTAGTATTTTCTACAGATTTATCACTTTGACCACAACTTGATAACAAAAGTAAAAAGACGAAATATAATACTATCCTACTCACTGAAACTAGATCTTAGCCTTTTTTGAGCTTTGGTTTTTATTTTTGAGTTATTATTTTCAAGACTAACTATTTGCTCAAAAAATTCTTTTGATTTTTGCATTTGATTTTTTGATAAATAATATTCTGCCATAATATAAAGGCTGTGTGGTTTCCATATACTATCTGCTTTAATTAAAGGATTAAAAATAGCTAACAATTGATTTTCATCTGAAAAATCTGAATTATATAGGCCTTTTTTAAAGATTGTTAGTTCTTTAAACTTTTTATCCAAACCAATATCATTAATTAAAATATCAAAATAATTGTTAATTTCATCTTTTGAATTTATCAAATCGTTATCTAGCAAAAAATAAAAGGCTAGAGGAGAATATGTTTTGTCTTTAGCATTAATCACCTCTTTAAGATCTGGGATCACATTATATTTATTATCTGCTTCATACCTTATTACAGCTAAGTCGTATTTATCAGCTAATTTTTCTCTTTTGCTAGATTGATATTCTTCAAAAGAAAAGTAGCCGATTAAAGCCAAAATAATTATTACTAATATCGAAATTAAAGAATTTTTATTATTTATGAAAAAGTTTTTAATTTTTTCATTACGTGTTTGGGTATTTATTATTTCAATATCTTCATCCATTAAATCATGTTCCTAAGTACATATTGTAAAATTCCACCATTTTTGTAATACTCTAATTCGTTCTTGGTATCTATTCTACTTAACATTTTAATTCTCTTGATATCTCCAGAGACATATTTGATTTCAACATCAACTTCATCTCTAGGATCTATACCTTTTTCTAAGTCAATAATAGAAAATAGTTCTGAGCCATCTAATTTTAGATTAGTTCTATTTATTCCATCTTTAAACTGTAATGGTAGTATACCCATTCCTATAAGATTTGATCTATGAATTCTCTCAAAACTTTCTGCAAAAACAGCTTTTACACCTAAAAGTTTAGTTCCTTTGGCAGCCCAATCTCTTGAAGAACCAGTTCCATACTCTTTACCACCAATTACAACTAAATCTGTTCCTCTTTTTTTATATTCAACAACCGCATCATAAACTGGCATTACTTTTTCCTCAGGGTACAACTTTGTAAAACCACCTTCAGTACCAGGAGCCATTTCATTTCTAATTCTTATATTAGCAAAAGTCCCTCTCATCATAACCTCATGATTGCCTCTTCTTGCTCCATAGGAATTATAGTCTTTAGGAAGAATTTGATGTTTCATAAAATATTCTCCAGTCGGACTATCTTTTTGAATTGATCCAGCGGGTGAAATATGATCAGTGGTAATACTATCACCTAATATTAATAGTGGTCTTGCATCCTTAATTTCTTTAAATCCTTCTGGTTTATCAGGAAGGTTGTCAAAAAACGGGGGTTTTTTTACGTACGTTGAATTATCTTCCCAACTGTAAATATTGGTTTCCTCTGTTTTAATTTTTTGCCATTGTTCTGGTCCTTGAGAAACATTTGAGTACCTTTTTATAAACATTTCTGCATTTAATGAATTTCTCAATGTTTCTTCTATTTCTTTGTTAGATGGCCATATATCTTTTAAAAAAACATCTTTACCATCTTTATCTTTACCTAATGGATCCTTATACAAATCAAATCTCATAGTTCCTGCTATTGCATAAGCAACGACTAATGGCGGAGACGCTAAATAATTTGCTTTTATTAAAGGTGAAATTCTTCCTTCAAAGTTTCTGTTTCCAGATAAAACTGAAACAGCATAAATATTATTATTTTTTATGGAATCTGAGATATTATCGGCTAATGGACCTGAATTACCAATACAAGTGGTACATCCATAACCAACTAAATTAAAACCTAACTTATCTAAATAAATATTTAGCCCAGCTTTTTCTAGATAATCTGTAACTACTTGTGATCCAGGTGCCAAAGATGTTTTTACCCAGGGCTTAGTCATTAAACCTTTTTCAATTGCATTTTTTGCTAGTAAACCTGCTCCAATTAGTACACTTGGATTGGAAGTATTAGTACAAGAAGTGATTGCAGCAATTAACACATCTCCATCGGTTATTTTAAAATCTTCTTTTTCAACATCATAAATATTTGGCTCTTCTTTTTTTGTAATTTCTGAAAATACTTTTTTAAAATTTGATGATGCGTTACTAAGTTGAACTTTATCCTGTGGACGTTTTGGTCCAGAAATAGTTGGTACTATAGTTGACATGTCTAAAGATAGTGTGTCTGTAAATTCAACATCTAAACTTGCCCAAAGTCCTTGTTCTTGAGCATACTTTTTTACAATTTCAATATTTTGATCGTCTCTTCCTGAGAATTTTAAATATTTTAAAGTTTCATCATCAATTGGGAAAAAGCCACAAGTTGCGCCATACTCAGGTGCCATATTTGCTATAGTAGCTCTATCTGCTAAAGTCAGATTTTTTAGTCCCTCACCATAGAATTCGACAAACTTTCCTACAACTCCTTTGTCTCTCAACATTTTAACTACAGTTAAAACAAGATCAGTTGCCGTTGTACCTTCTGGCATTTTTGATTTCATTTCAAACCCAATAACTTCAGGTATTAACATCGAAATAGGTTGACCTAACATTCCAGCTTCAGCTTCAATTCCACCTACTCCCCAGCCCAAAACCGACAGACCGTTTACCATAGTTGTATGACTATCTGTTCCAACTAAAGTATCTGGAAATATATATTCTTCATCTTTATATTTTTCATTCCAAACAACTTTTGAAAGGTATTCCAGATTGACTTGATGACATATCCCAGTTCCTGGAGGAACTATTCTAAAATTATTGAATGCTTGTTGACCCCATTTAAGGAAAGAATATCTTTCTGCATTACGATTAAATTCAATATCAACATTTTCTTTTAAAGAATTTTTATTTGCAAATTTATCTACTTGTACAGAGTGATCAATTACCAAATCAACTGACGATAATGGATTGATAGTGCTTGGATCTTTATTTTTTTCTTTTACAGCCTCTCTCATTGCTGCTAAATCTGCAACTGCAGGAATTCCAGTGTAGTCTTGAAGCAAAACCCTCGCAGGCCTATATGCAATTTCTGTATTAGAACTTTTAGATTTTAACCAATCTTTAATAGCTTCAATTTGATTTTTATTAACCGTTATATCGTCCTCAAATCTTAACAAATTCTCAAGTAAGACCTTTAATGATTTTGGAAGCTTTGATATGCCTGCTAAACCATTTTTCTCAGCCTCTTTCAGTGAATAAAAATTATAACTTTTGCCGTTAACTGTTATTTTAGTTAACGAATTGAAAGAATTTTTGTCTCCTGGTTTCATATTTAATAATAAAATGTAGCTATGCAGCTTAATAAAAGCGCTGACATAACATAATTGAACCATTTAATAAATTTCTCATTTGTCGCGAATTTTCTCATAAATTTACCAATTAAGGTCCAAAATAAGATACTAAATATAGCAAAGAAAAAGGCAGAAGTTAGTAGCCAGAAAGAATAAGTAAAAAAGTTATCTCCAGATTCGATATAAGTTGATACTGCAATAATAGCAACGATTACTCCTTTAGGATTTAAGAATTGAAAAAGAAATGTTTCTATAAATTTAACAGGTTCTAGTTTTTCTTTTTGATTTGATGATTTAGAAAATGAAATTCTGTAAGCCAAATAAACTAAAAATGCAGACCCTGTAAAAACTAAAATCTTTTGAATAATTGGATATAATTTAAAAACATTAATTAGTCCAAAATTGACTAAAGATAGCATTGAAGTAAAACCAAATATAACACCTAACATTAGAGGTACCGTTTTTTTTACTCCATGATTAA
Source organism: uncultured Pelagibacteraceae bacterium (assembly GCA_902613065.1). Lineage (GTDB taxonomy): Bacteria > Pseudomonadota > Alphaproteobacteria > Pelagibacterales > Pelagibacteraceae > Pelagibacter. The sequence goes on from CACMFU010000003.1 coordinate 56,263, forward strand.
AACCTGAATGAGATGCCACAATATTATTTGGGCCAGGTGAGCAGCTGGTAACAAAAAAAAATAAACTTAATGATAGTAGTTCTGGATGCATTTAAGCAATTGGTAATCCATTCTCTGCTTCTTGAGATGGATGAACTAAAGTTACTCTACCTTCTGCATCTATAGATCCGAGAATTAATACTTGTGAAACAATACCAGCAATATTTTTTTCTGCAAAATTACAAACACCAATTACTTGTTTTCCTTTAAGATTCTCTTCATTATAATAATGAGTAATTTGAGCTGAAGATTGTTTTATCCCTATCTTTTCTCCAAAATCAACTTCTACAACTAATGAAGGTTTTCTTGCTTTTTCATTTTTTCTTACAGAAATAATTGTTCCCAATCTAATATCGACTTTATCAAAGTCTTCATACGTAATTTGTTCTTTCATAAATTTAATATATAATGATTTGTAAATGAGTACAGAAAATAATCCTGATAAAATTTATAAAGATTCAATAAGAATATTGACAGATTTGATTGCTTTCAAAACTATTTCTGGAAACGATAATAATAGTCTCATTAATTATTGTGATGATATTTTAAAAAATTTAGGAGCAACTTCATTTAGAATTTTTGATGGTGATAAAAAAAGAGTTAATCTTTTTGCTTCTTTAAAATCTAAAAACGGAAATGGTAAAAAACCTATTATTCTTTCAGGTCATACAGATGTAGTCCCTGTTTCAAAAGGCTGGTCTACTGATCCATTTATTGCAACTATAAAAAATGAGAAATTATTTGGGAGAGGTTCTTGTGATATGAAAGGTTTTATTGCATGTGCTCTAGCATATGCTCCTGTATTTAAAGAAAATAATTTAGATAGAGACATTCACTTTTCATTTACATTCGATGAAGAAACCGCATGCATCGGCGCACCATTATTAATAAAAGAATTAAAAAAAAGAGATATTAAAGATGGAATTTGTATTATTGGTGAACCAACCAATATGAAAATCATTGATGCTCATAAAGGTATGAATGAATATACAGTTCACTTTGGAGGTTTAGCAGGTCATAGTTCTAAACCAGGCCAAGGTGTTAATGCAGTTGAATATGCATCGAGGTATGTAAACAAATTACTAGAAATTAGATCAAAACTAAAAGATAGAGCTCCTAAAGATTGTATATTTAATCCACCATATTCTACATTATCAGTTGGTGGAGTTTCGGGTGGTATAGCTCATAATGTTATTGCTGATAAATGTAAAGTTGAATGGGAAACTAGACCTGTGGTCAGAGAAGATGGAGATTTTGTAAATCAAATAATAGACGATTATGTTGATAAAGAATTATTGCCAGAAATGAAAAAAGTTTTTTCAGATGCTTATATTAAAAAAGAAATTATAGGCGAAGTAGTTGGATTTAATAGATTGAACGATTCCGAGGCTTGTGAATTTGTTTCTAGTATAACTGGTGACAATTCAAGAGAAGCTGTTTCGTTTGGAACAGAAGCTGGACTCTTTCAAGAAGTTGGTATTAGCACTGTAGTTTGTGGACCAGGTTCGATTGAACAGGCTCATAAAATTGATGAATATATAGAACTTAGTGAATTAAAGAAATGTCTAGACTTCTTAAAAGGTGTAAAAGATAAATCTATAAATTAATTCCAACCACCTACAGATTTAACTTCTAGAAATTCAAGCAATCCTTCTTTACCTGCTTCCCTTCCAATTCCAGAATGTTTAAAACCTCCAAAAGGTGCATCAACTGCAATACCAGCACCATTTACATCAACCATTCCAGATCTAAGTTTTCTGGCAACTCTTTGTACTTTTTCCTTATCTTGAGTTTGAATATAGTTTGTTAATCCATAATCAGTATCATTTGCGATTTTAATTGCCTCTTCTTCAGTTTCAAATGGAATAACAGATAAAACAGGACCAAATATTTCTGTTCTTGCAATTTCCATTTCATTTTTTACATCTGCAAAAACTGTCGGTTTTACATAATAACCATCATTTAATCCGTTTGGTTTTCCAATTCCACCTGCAACTAATTTTGCTCCCTCATCTATTCCTTTTTGAATTAAGCCTTGAATTTTATTGAATTGAGTTTCAGAAATTACAGGACCAATATGCTCTCCATTTTTATTTGGATCATCTACTTTAAATTCATTTGCGTATTTTTTCAGTCTTTCTATCGCTTCATTATATATTGATTTTTCAACAAGCATTCTTGTAGGAGCATTACATGATTGTCCTGAATTTCTAAAACATCTAAATGCACCTCTTTCAATTGCTTCAGCATCAGCATCTTCAAATATAATATTTGCACCTTTTCCTCCTAGTTCCAAACTTACTCTTTTGAAGTCCTTTGCAGCATTTTGAGAAATTAAAGCCCCTGCTCTTGTAGAGCCAGTGAATGAAATCATATTAACATCGGGGTGACTTGTTAATGCATCTCCAGTTATTGCCCCATCTCCATTTACTAAATTAAAAACACCTTTTGGAAATTTTGCTTCATCTATTAACTCAGCTATAATCATTGCCGATAAGGGTGCTAGTTCTGAAGGTTTTAAAATCATAGTACAACCAGAGGCCAATGCAGGAATGACTTTTAAAGTAACTTGATTTATTGGCCAGTTCCACGGTGTTATCAATGCACACACACCTTTAGGCTCGTATATTATTCTTTGATTTTTTGCATGATCTCCCAAAGGTTTTTCGAATTCAAATTCTTTTAGATAACGAATAAATGATTTTGTATGACTTGCGCCAGTTCCTGTTTGTAGTTTTGAAGCAAAGTCCTTTGGTGCTCCCATCTCTTGAATAATTGCATCTGTAATATCATTCCATCTTTTTTTATATAATGAATAAAATACTTCTAATAATGACAATCTTTCTTCTTTAGAGGTAAATCCCCAAGTTTTAAATGCTTCTTTAGCTGCTAAAACTGCATCATTAATGTCTTCCTTGCTGCCTAAAGAAATTACTGCACAATTTTTTTCTGTTGCTGGATTTATGACCTCAATATCTTTTGGGTTTTTTGGAGGAACCCATGAACCATTAATATAAAAATTTCTCTTTTCAATCATGCGCGCAAACTATCCTTTCTTCATGATTTTGCAAATAAATTTGTTAATTCATAAACAATTGTTGCTGCAGCAAGAGAGGTGACTTCTGCATGGTCATAAGCAGGCGCAACTTCTACTACATCTGCAGAAATCAAATTTAAACCTGATAAACCCCTAAGGACATTTACCATTTCTCTTGTGGTCATTCCTGCAATTTCAGGTGTTCCTGTTCCTGGCGCAAATGCTGGATCTAATACATCAATATCAATGGACAGATATAATGCATTATCACCTACTCTATTTTTTATTCTTTCAACAATTTTATCAATTCCTTCTGTTTGAAATTCATCACAATGAATAATTTTAAATCCAAAGCTTTCATCATTTTTTATATCATCTCTGCTATAAAGTGGACCTCTTATACCTACATGCATAGAGGCGTCATCTAAAAATAAATTTTCCTCACGGGCTCTTCTAAATGGAGTGCCGTGGGTATATGGTGCTCCAAAGTAGGTATCCCAGGTATCTAAATGGGCATCAAAATGAACAAGTGATACAGGTCCATTATTCTTTTTATTGGCTGCCCTAAGTAAAGGCACAGCAATTGTGTGATCTCCCCCAAGGCTTATTATTCCTCCAACTTTATTTAATAAATCGGTTGCCCCTACTTCAATTTGTTTGATGGCTTCATCAATGTTAAATGGATTACAAGTGATATCACCTGCATCTGCAACTTGTTGTACTTTGAATGGTTCTACGTCATAATTTGGATGATAATTAGTCCTTAAATGTCTAGATGCTTGTCTAATACTTTGTGGGCCAAATCTTGCACCTGGTCTATAACTAGTTCCTGAATCAAATGGAACTCCAACAATTGCAACATCACAACTTTCTACATCTCTTAGCTCAGGTAATCTTGCAAATGTAGAAGGGCCCGCATATCTTGGGACTTCTGTGCCACTAACAGGCTGAATAGGTTTTTTAGACTTTATCATTTTAGTAATAAGAATATTATTAGAATGATCCAGAAAAAGGGATAATAGAAATATATGTATTTTTTTGCAAACATCTTAGGCACTGACTCATGATCTCTATTAATATTTTTTTTTCTTTTTCTTTTTTTCATTAAATAAATCCTATCACATTCATATTATATCTAATATCATCAAAATTATTAAAATGAGATACATTATATTAATATTTCTATTATTTTTTAATTTTTCTTATGTAAATGCAGATGCAATATATAATTTGATTAAAATTCCTAATTTAGAAGTTCATAGGGTTGATAATTTAAATGGTATCAAATATTTGGTATCGAAAAGAGGTTTTGTAATAGGTGATACAAATAATATTAAATGTAACGGTATAAATAATAGTGATTTGGATCGTGAATTTAATACAATTCAAAATAATCTAAGGGATTATAACTCAAATTTTTTAAGGAAAATAAATTTGAAATTTGTAGTTCTATGCAAAAACTTACAAATTTCAGGCATTAATACAGGAGGTATACCAGATAATAAATTCAGAACTTTAATCTTAGACTTAACATTTAACCAAAACCATTTCGAAAGAATGATCCATCATGAAATATTTCATATGATTGACAACAGTTTTCCAGAGCTTTTTAAAAAAAATAAATGGAGTGAACTTAATAATAAAGATTTTTCCTACGCATCATGTTCTACATGTACTGATTTATTAGGTTTAGATTTAGAAATTACGAAAGGCTTTTTAACAGAATATTCAATGAGCACAGCTGAAGAAGATATGGCTGAAATTTATTCATTATTAAAAACAAACTTTAAAGAAATAGATTTATTAATTAAAAAAGATAATATTTTAACTAAGAAGAAAAATTTCTTAATTAATGGTCTTAAAGAAATAGATGAAAAGTTTATTTTTTGAATGATAAAAAAAATTAAACCATCGCTATCTGAAAAAATATTATTTATTTTTCTTATTCTGCTTATTATTTTAACTTTAGGTTCATTTTATATATTAAGTAATAAATGTCTTTTTGTAAAAAAAATCGATTTAAATAACATTGATTTTAAAGATAAGCAGAATATTGCAATTATGGAGGTTGAATGCGGTAAAGTTCTAATAGAATTAGATCCTAAAATTGCACCTAAAGCTGTAAATCGATTTAAGAAGTTAATAAATAGAGGTTCCTATAATGGTTCAACTTTTTATCGAGTAATAGAAAATACTTTAATACAAGCTGGAGATATTGAATATGGAAATGTATCTAATCTAAATTATTCTAAAGTAGGAACTGGTAAATCTGGTTTAGGAACAATTAAATCTGAGCTTAGTAGTAATTTTTTATTTAATGCTGGCTCTGTGGCTTTTGCAAGGAAAGATCAATTCGACACAGAAGATAGTGAATTTTTTATTACTTTAATAGATATACCAATATATCAAGGTGAATATACTCCAATTGGAAGAGTAATTGCAGGGATGGACTCTTTAAAAAAAATTAAAGCGGGAAATAAATCAACCTATGTATTAAAGCCTGATTATATTAAAAATCTAAAGTTATTAGTTAACTAGAGGTTTTCCAGTTGATAATGTGTGTTTAATTCTATCTTGGGTTTTACTTGTCTCAATTAATTTCATGAAAGCATCTAACTCTAATTTAAACAACTGATCTTCTGTAAGCGTTTTATCTATAGTTGTATCACCACCACTTAAAACATTTGCTAGCTCTGTTCCAACCATCATTCCATGATCTAATATAATTTTATCGTTATACAGTTTTTCTAACATACCAACCATTTTGTCTTTTAAAGATTTGCCAGATAAATTAAATGTGCATTCTTTTGGAGGAGTAAATTCTTTATTTTGATCCAAAATTTTTCTAGCTTCATTTAATAAACTATTTCTGCTCATAATTTTTTTATTTTCAGGGATTAAATACTTTAGAGGTTCAGCTTCTACTGGAGATGTTGCAGTTTTTGCATAACCAATGATATCAAAAACTTTTAAAGGTGCAAAATCTGGATCATTTTTTGCCTCGTCTGTTTGAGACCATCTCCATAACATTTCTTTACATCCTCCTCCAGCTGGAACTAAACCAACCAATGTTTCAACTAATCCAACAACAATATTTGTATGGGAAGCAACAAAGTTACTTTGAACTAAAACTTCAAAACCCCCTCCAAGTGTAAGACCTGATGGTGCTGAAACTACTGGAAATTTTGAGTATTTTAAGTGTTTACATGTTTCTTGAAAATAACCGACAAATTTTTCTATTGATTTAAAGTCACCTTTATCTGCAAAATTCATAGTATATGTTAAATTAACACCAGCAGAAAACTGCATACTTTCATTAATAATTATCAATGGTTTGTCTGTAGCGTTTTTTAAAGAGTCCATTGAGTCATAATCCAAAGCGTTTGCTTTAGTTGTAAATTCGACAATGTTAAATTCAGGAAATCTGTAAATTTCAGCAGAATTATTTTTATCAAGTTTAAGGGCTCTTGGTTTAATTTTTCCTAAAGTTTCAATTTCAGTATATTGTTGTCTCTCACCATAAAAATTTTCATCTTTGGATTTTGATAAATTTTCTAAAAATTTATTTCCCTCAAAATTATCAATTTTTTGAAAAAAATTATTTACTCCAATTTCTTTTAACATTTCAAAAGGCCCTCTAGACCAATTGAAACCAAGTCTCATTGCTTCATCAATATCGTTAAATTTATCTGTAATGCCTGGAACTAACGAAGAAGAATATTTTATTATTTTAGAAATTACTGACCAAGCATAATCTCCATATTTATCACCACGATTAATTAATTTTTTTAAATCAACATTTTCAGATTTAATATCTATTTTTTTTGAAGGAGAATATTCCCCAGTTTCAAGATTGATGGCCTCTAAAATTTTCTTGCCACCCTCTTTATTCATTCTATAAAATCCGCCTTTTCCTTTTCGACCAGTATATCCGGTCTCTATTAATTTTTTTACAAGTGGCATTTCTCTTGCTACAGGTTGAAATGGATCACTTTCAGGTAACTCTTTAATAAAACTTTTCAATACATCTGCCATTAAATCAATACCAATTAGGTCATACAATCCAAACACTCCAGTTTTAGGTATACCCATTGGTCTGCCAAAGACAGCGTCAGCCTCTTCTACACTAAGCTTCATATTAAATGCTTCGGTCATTGCAATTTGCATTGCGTAAACTCCAATTCTATTACCTAAAAATCCTGGAGTGTCATTACAGATAATTGCGCCTTTACCTAAGTCTATTTCACAAAAGTCTTTTAAAAGTTTAACTTTATCTAAATCACTTTCATTACTTTTTACTATTTCAAGTAAATCCATGTATCTAACAGGATTAAAGAAGTGAGTTATGCAGAAATCCTTTTTGTCTTGCTCAGATAATTTTTCTGATAGAACACTTATTGGAATAGATGAGGTATTAGATGAAACAACAGATTCTTTTTTTCTATGTTTAAAAATTTTTTCGTAAATATTATGTTTTATATCTATTCTTTCTACAACAGCTTCTACAATCCAATCTGCATTCGAAACCACATCAAAGTTTTCTTCAATGTTTCCTACATGTATATTATCTAATTTTGATTTATCTATTAACAATGGAGGTCTAGATTTTCCTATTCTCTCTTTAGCCTTTTGACTAATTTCTGTAGTTAAATCCAACAAAGTAACAGGAACATTTGCGTTACATAAATGTGCAGCTATACCGCTCCCCATTGTTCCAGAACCAATTACAACTACATTATTTATTTTCATAAAAGAGATTTCTTATATTAAATTGAGACTGAGTAGGAAATAAAATAAATGTCATAACTACTGCTGTAAACTTGCTAATTCATCAATATTAATATGACATCTAATAGCATTACCATTTTCACCTATTTGCCATGGTGGAACCTCTAAATTACAAATATCGCCTATTTTCCTAGGGCATCTTCCTTGAAAAGAACAGCCTTTCTCAGGGGGTTTTTCCTCTACTATATCCTCAGCTACTAATTTTGGTTTTATATCTGGATCTGGTTCCAAAACGGCACCTAATAATACTTCAGTATAAGGATGTGATGGAAATTTGTAGACATTTTGAGAAGGACCAATTTCACATAATCTTCCTTGATATAAAACTGCAACTCTATCACTGATTGCTCTAACAACAGCCAAATCATGAGAAACAAATACATAAGTTGTTCCTAGATCTTCTTTTAATTGTTGTAATAAGTTTAAAACAGCTGCTTGGACCGAAACATCTAATGCTGATGTAACCTCATCGCACAAAATTATATCTGGCTTAGCAGCAAATGCTCTTGCAACTGCAACTCTTTGTTTCTCACCACCGGATAGTTGTCTCGGGTATCTTGACATATAAAATTCTCCTAACCTTACTTTTTTTAGTAGATCGATTATATTTTTTTTTAATTCTTCTCCTGATAAATTAAAATACAACTTTAGAGGCTGAGAAAGTATTTGTTCAACAGTGTGGTTTGGATTTAATGACTCGTCCGGATTTTGAAATATGAGTTGTATTGCTCGCAGATCATTTGGATTTCTCATTTTTAAATCAGAAGATAATATACGATCATTTTCAAATTTAATTTGACCATCTTTTGTTTTGAGTAAACCAGCAATTGATTTTAAGATAGTAGATTTACCACTTCCAGACTCACCAACCAGTGCAATAGTCTCTCCTTTTTTTATATCTATATTTATATCTTTAACTGTTGGGTTTTGATCAGAGATTTTATTTAATAATTGATCAAAAAATTTCTGCTTTGCATAACTAATTGAAACATCCTTTAATTTTAAAACTTCAATTTCTTCACTATTATTTGATTTTTTTGTTATTGAAGTTTGTAAATTATTATTTTGATTTATTAATTCTTTATGATTAAAACATCTGACATTGGTATCTAATTCTTTAATATGTTCCAGATCTGGTGAATTTTTTTTACAATGATCAGTTGCTAAGTTACATCTATCATAAAAACTACAACCTTCATTTATGCTTCCAGGCTGGGGTTGGCTTCCTGGCATAGAAGCTGGAAGTCCAGCTAGTGAGAGTTTAGGTATCGATTTTAACAATCCATAAGTATAAGGATGAATAGGTTCCTTTAATATTTTTCTTGCTGGTCCTTCTAAAACAATTTCTCCCGCATACATTACAACTATTCTATCACTGACTTGTGCTATAGCTCCAAGGTCATGACTAACATAGATCATAGATGTTCCAGTATCTTTTGCTATAAATCTTAATAGTTCTAATACATGCGCCTGTGTTGTAACGTCTAATCCAGTAGTTGGCTCATCTAATAAAAGTAAATCTGGTTTGCCAGCCAATGCCATTGCGACAGCCACTCTTTGTTGCTGCCCTCCAGAAAGCTCGTGTGGATAACGAAAAGCCATAGTTTCTGGTGAAGGAAGTCTAACTTTATTTAGTAACTCCGAAATTTTTTTATCTCTCTCTGTTTTATTTAGATCTGTATGTAATCTTAATGCTTCATCAATTTGGTATCCAATTTTTAAATTAGGTGTTAATGCTTGTCCTGCATTTTGAGGTATCATGGCTATTTTTCTACCTCTAATTTTTTCTAGCTGTCTACTGCTCATCTTCAATAAATCCTCAGATTTAAAGAGGCATTCACCCTTAAGAGGAAATAAGCCTTGTTTTATATAGCCCATCATTGCAAGTGCTAATGTGCTTTTTCCAGAACCCGACTCCCCTACGATCCCTACAGTCTCTCCTTTTTTTATATTTGTTGAAACATTTCTAAGTATTGAAATTTGTTTGCCCTTCTGACTGTTAAATCCAATTGATAAATTTTTAATACTTTCAATTATTTCACTCATTTAAACAGGTGCCTTTGTTGAACGATCAATTCCTAAAGCTTTTGCAAATGCATCAGCAGTTAAATTTATTCCAATGATTAACGAACTTAATCCTACTATTGGAGCAATTACAGACCAATATGCAAACGACATCAATCCTCTTGCGTTGGATATCATCAAACCCCAATCAGGTGTTGGAGGACTTACGCCAAATCCTAAGAATGACAATGAGCTAAATCCTAATAACATCCAAGACCATCTCATTGCTCCTTCTACTAATATAGCATCTCTAACATTTGGAATAATTTCATTCCAAATAATAGACATGTTGCTATGACCTCTAGCTCTAGCTGAAACTATAAAGTCTTTAGCAATAACATCGTGAGTAGCAGCTCTAGCTACTCTTACTATTCCTTTACCATAAAAAAAACCTAGCGCAGGAATTAAAACCTCTGTTGATGTTCCTAAAAGAGAAACAATTAATAACATTGCAAGTATCCAAGGGATAGAAAGAAAAGCATCAACAACTCTCATTACAACGTCGTCAATTTTACCCCCAACTAAACCACAAAAAATTCCAAGCAAACCTCCCCACAGAAGAGCTATAAGTGATCCAAAGAAAGTCACAGTAAGAGCTGTTCGCCCTCCAAGTATTGTTCTTGTAAAAACATCTCTACCTAAGCTATCTGTTCCAAACCAATGTTCAGCTGAGGGTGCAAGTAACATGGTATTTGGGCTAATAGCTTTATAATCGTATGGTGCAATGTAAGGGCTTATTAATGCTAAGATTACATGAAATAATACAATTGTAAGTCCAATCAACCCAGAAGGCTTGGAGGCCATAGTTTTTAAAATCTCAAAAGCCTTTTCTAGTTTGTTTTTTTGTTTATCCTCTGTAATTAAATTACTCTCCATTTTATTTTCTTATCTGTAAACTTTTTAATCTTGGATTAAGCATGAGTGTCATTAAATCTGCTATTAAATTTATTCCCACATAGATTGATGCCAATATTATTGCTAATGCTTGAACAACAGGTAAATCTCTATTAGATATAGACTCAATTACCAGTCTACCTAAACCTGGATAATTAAAAACAACTTCTGTAACAACAACACCACCTAGCAACCAAGCAATTGTTAACGCCACTACATTTATTGCTGGTAATAATGCATTTGGTAATACATGTCTAAATACCATTTTCCAATATGGAACTCCTTTTAAAATTGCCATTTGCACATAATCACTAGCCATTACTTGAATTACACTTGAACGTACCATTCTTGCCATGTGTGCGGTCATAATCATTGAAATTGCAACAACAGGTAAAATTATATTTGAGAGTAATTCATAAAAAGTTGCATCCGATGGTATAATCACAATGCCTGGTAGCCAACCAAGCCAAATTGCAACAATTAAAATAAGCAAAGTAGCACTAATAAACTCTGGAATAGTCATTGAAAAAATTGTGATAGTTGAGATCATAATATCTGGAAGCTTATCTCTCCAAAGAGCAGTTATTATTCCTAATACAATAGCTAAAGGAATTCCTATAAGTATTGAAACAGAGGCTAAAACTAAAGAGTTTTTAACTCTTGGACCTAGTACTTCATTTATTGGCATTTCTCCACTTAAAGAGTAACCAAAATCGCCTCGTACAACATTTGATGCCCAGTCTACGTATCTTTCATAAGCAGGAACATCTAGACCAAGTCTTTTTATGCAAGCATCAAGAGCTGCTCCATAAGCCTCTCTTTCTAAGTATGTTGTGCATGCATCCCCTGGTAAAACTTCAACACCTACAAATGTAATCAATGAAACTATAAATAAAGTTATAAGCCCTAGTCCAATTCTTTTTAAAATTAATAAAAGCATAAGATTAACTAGAACTTTTTAACAAAAATAAATTAAATAGAAATAAAATAAAGGCCGCTTATATGCGGCCTTTATCTAAATACTTTTAGTCAACTTTAACTTTATGCCACTGTATAGAAAAGTGATCTACAGCATCAAGGTTTTTAACTTTTGATGAAGTAACTACAAGTCTAGATACGTGGTATGGGATCATTGTTCCACTTTGTTCCCATAAAGTCATTTGAGCATTTTGATATGCTTTCTTTCTTTTATTAAAATCCAACTCACTTCTAGCATCAGCTAAATTTTTATCAAAGTCAGCATTTTTGAAGTAAGACTCATTCCATTTAGCTCCACTATGATAAGCTTCATGCAAGATTGTATCTGCTGGTCTTTGGTTCCAACGTGTCATTGAAACTGGTTTTTTCATCCATACTTCATTCCAATAACCTTTAGATGGTACCATTTCAATGTTAACTTTAATTCCAGCTTTTGCAACTTGCTGCTGAACAACTTCTGCAATTGTAGGCCAAGTTGGTTCTAATGTTGCTGGGTAAACAGTCAATTCAATTCCATTTGGATATCCTGCTTCTCTTAATAAATTTTTTGCTTTACTAATATTTTGAGGACAATCCATTTGTAAACGATATTGATCAGATGGCATTACAGGTGTATCACAAGACACAGTTGCTGCACCACCCATAACTAGATCTACAAGTTCTTGTCTATCAACTGCTAATCTAAAAGCTTTTCTCACTTTAGGATTATCAAATGGAGCAGTATCAGTTCTCATAACCACACCTCTCCAGTTTCCAGTTGGAATTACAGTTGTTGTAAATTTAGAATTACTGTCAAATATCTTTTTTTGATTGAAAGGAACATATCTATTCATATCAATTTGACCCGTTAAAAGAGCTTGAATTCTTGCTTGAGCATCTGGTATCGCAATGACATGAACTTCTGCAACTCCTGGTGCACCTTCCCAATAATCTGGGTTAGCTTTTAGAATAGTAGTTCCTTCTGGATCAAATTTATCAACCATGAATGGTCCAGTACCAACTCCAGTTTGACCTATAGTATCTCCTGATCCTTCAGGTATCATTCTTAATCTGTAGTCAGTTAACAATAATGGAAAGTCAGCAAATGAAGTTGATAACTTCATTTTAACAGTATGCTGATCAACTACCTCAATATCTTCAACTACATTTAAACTTTTTCTTACAGGAGATCCAATATCAGGATCTTTAGCTCTCATTAGAGAATATTTTACATCTGGAGCATCAAATGCTGATCCATCATGGAAATATATTCCTTTTCTTAAATTAAATGTCCATTCAGTTGCATCAGAATTAGCACTCCAATCTGTTGATAATGAAGGTGATGGAACACCGTTCATATCAGGTCTTACTAATCTATTTTGTGTTTTGATGACAACTTGAAACAAACGCCCCTTTGTTATGGCATCTAAGTTAGTATCTTTTCCAAATCCAAGATCATGTGATACTTTAAATACTCCACTTGATGCATTGGCAATAGAAAAAGATAATATCAGAGACATAAAAGTCGCTGAAAAAACTTTAAGTATGTATTTCATAAGTTCCCTCTTTTTCTTTAGTTGTTTAAATAATCAAAAAGATAACAATTCCAGAACTAGATAACAACATGCAAAATGTAGTGATTCATCTTCTAATTGAATAGATATTTTAATTAATATACACTTTTTTTAAATTTATAAATGCAAAACGAATTAAACAAAGTCAGATTTTCAGTAAAACCTTTAAAATCCAATGATAATAAAGTTGTTGAACTTGCAAGAACTGTAGGAATACATCCTCTAGCATATCAAGAACTTCCCTACGATCCTGAGTATTCATTTTATGCAGGAAGATTAAATCCAGAGGTGCTTACACACGCTACGGCTGATGAAATGTATTGGAAAGTAAGACAAGAAGTAATATTTCGTCATACTGGTGAACACCCATATGAAATATCTGGTCCCGATGCAGAAAAACTTTTACAAAAAATATTCACAAGAGATATCTCAAAAATAAAAGTAGGAAGGTGCTCTTACCAATTTGCGTGTTACAATGATGGAGGTATGCTTACAGATGGAGTTTTACTAAAACTTGAAGAAAATAAATTTTGGTTTGTTCAAGCTGATGGTGATCTTTTTTCATGGTATAAAGCTCACACTGATAATCTTAATGTAAAAATTTCTGACCCAGACGTTTGGGTAAGTCAAATTCAGGGACCAAAATCTATGGATCTTTTAAAAGTTTTAAGTAAAGAAACTTTTCCTGAGAATTGGAAATATTTTGATTGGAAAGAAATAACTATACTAAATGAAAAGGTAATAATAAGTAGATCGGGTTTTAGTAATGAACTTGGTTGGGAAATTTATTTTAGAAAAAATAATAATACTGAAAAAATTGGGGATTACATACTTGAAGAAGGAAAAAAAATAGGAATGATACTTACAGGGACCCCTGGTTTCAGATGTAAAAGAATAGAATCTGGATTATTATCAGCTGGACAAGACTTTAATCATGAAACAAATCCATATGATGTTGGTTTAGGTAAGTATGTCGATTTAAAAAAAAATTATTTTATTGGAAAATCAGCATTGATGACTGCTGATAAAGAAAAAAGATGTTGGGGAATACGAGTAGAAAATGGAACAGGTCTAAAAGGAACTTACATAAAATTTAATAATGAAATAATTGGAAAAATTACATCTAGCACTTGGTCACCTTTTCAAAAATGTGGTGTTGGAATAGTTTTAATGAATTCTACAAAACATAAACCAGGATTAATAGTGGATGTTAATTGTAATGATAATAAAATTCATAAAGGTGAGATATGCACCTTACCAATGTATGACTTTAAAAATGAAATTGTAAGAGGTTTAAAAATCGATATTCCAACAGGTCCTTCTCCGTGGTCAGGAATAAAAAAATAATAATAGCAATTGGTGGTGGAGGATTTACACACTCATCTGATGAAGACTTAGATGAATTTGTTATAAATCAAGTTAATAAATCAAAAATCAATATCGGTTTTTTACCTACGGCTAGCAATGATAATCAAGAAAAGATCGATCTTTTTTATAAAAGATTTAAATCACAAAAATTTAAATTATCTCATTTTAATCTCTGTTCTAGTGTTGAAGGTTTTAATGAATGGCTGTTGAACAAAGATATAATTTATGTAGGAGGTGGTAATACCTCTGACATGATTAATATTTGGAAAAGACATAATCTTATCAAAGTGTTTAAAGATGCATATGAAAAAGGAATAATTCTGAGTGGAATAAGTGCAGGAGCCGTCTGTTGGTTTGATTGGATATTGTCAGACTCAGTCAATAAAGAGCTAAGTCCATTAAAAGGAATAAATTTTTTAGATGGAAGTTGCACGCCGCATTCTTCAAATAATAATCGACTTCGACAATTTATTTCAGAAATTAAAGATGGAAATTTGCCAGACGGAATAGCTATTGATGATGGTGTAGCTGTGCTTTTTATTGACGGAGTTCCTTCAGAGGTTTATTCTTCAAGAATTAATCATGATGCTTATTATGTGACTAGACATGATAAGATAAGTTTAAAAACATATATAAAAAATTTAAATGGATAACATTAAAGCCAGTAAAAAAATTTTTAGCATTGAAGATGCAAAAAAACTATCAAAGAAAAGATTACCAAAGATAGTTTACGATTTTATTGACGGTGCATCAGGAGATGAAAAATTATCAGAAATTAATAGTTTTGCTTTAGACCAAATACGTCTTGAACCAAGAGTTCTAAGAAATGTAGAGGAAAGAAAATTAAAAAAAAGTATTCTTGGATTTAACTATGACTATCCATTTGGTTTTGCCCCAATGGGTATGACAAATCTTTCATGGCCGGGCGCAGACTCAATGCTGGCAAAAGAGAGTGCAAGAAATAATATACCTACTTGTGTATCGATGGCTTCCACAACTACCTTAGAAAAAATGTATGAACTTTCAGAGGGTCATTCGTGGCTTCAACTTTATATTTTTCAGGATGAAGCTTTTGTCATGGAATTGCTCGATAGAGCAGAAAAAACTGGTTATGAAGTTGCTATACTTACTGTTGATGTTCCGGTTTTATCTAGGAGAACTAGAGATGATAAAAATGGATTTTCATATCCATTTAAAATTGGACCTAAACAATTTTTTGATTTTGCAACTCATCCAGTTTGGTCAATATCTACATTACTTAATGGAATACCAAAGCCGATGAATTACGAGACTTCAAAAAGTGGAAAAAGTATTTTTAAAAGAAAAGAAAGTAGAGGAAAAACAGATTGGGAAACTTTAAAAAGAGTAAGAAATAAATGGAAAGGTAAATTAATTGTAAAAGGTGTCATGTCATCCGATGATGCAGTTAAAATTAAAGAAATGGGTGCTGATGCCATACAAGTTTCAAATCACGGAGGTAGGCAATTAGATAGTGCCTCAGCAGCAATAAATATTTTACCTTTTATTAGAGAAGCAGTAGGAAATAATTTTCCAATTATATTTGATAGTGGAATAAGAAGTGGGAGCGATATTGTAAGATCATTAGCTTTAGGAGCAGATTTCTCAATGATTGGAAGGCCTGTAATGTATGCAATGGGAGCTGATGGAGCTAGCGGGTTAAGAAGAATTGTAGATATTATTAAAGAAGAAACTAGCACAACGCTAGGTTTGGTTGGATTAAATGATATTAATGAAGTTTCTTCTGATATAATTGAACAGAAACTATTTATGAATACAACTTACTAATATGGAAAAAAAAATAAGAGGTGGAGCATTAATTGCAAGAGCTTTAAAAGATAAAGGTATTAATAAAGTTTTTACTCTATCTGGTGGATTTTGTAATCCTGCAATTGAAGGTTTCATGGAATGTCAAATTGATGTAGTTAATTGTCCTCATGAACAAATAGCAGGACACTTAGCAGATGGACACACAAGAATTACAAGAAAGCCATCTGTATGTTTAGTTGGGCCAGAAGGTTTTGCAAATGCAGTACCATCAATGATGGAAGCATGGGGAGAAAGAACACCAATAATTTATATAACCGGATCAAGTAGTTTAAAAAGACAAGGGTCAGGTGGCTTTAAAGAAATTGATGATGTTTCAATAGCTGCTCCTCTTACAAAATATAGTGCAAGCATTACAGATGGAACAAGAATTAGAGAATTTGTTGATAAAGCTTACAGAATTGCAACGAATGGATATCCTGGAGCTGTTCATCTAAGTTTGCCAGTAGATATAATGTTTTCTTCATTTGAAGAAAATGTTGGACTGGAAGAAAGACCATTTTCACATAAAGCAAAGCCAGTTGCTAAGGCATGGCCAGATCCAAATGCTCTATCAAAAATACTTGAGTTAGCATGTAATGCAAAAAAACCTGTCATAATTGGAGGACATGGTGTTTGGTGGTCAAACTCAGAAAAAAATTTAGAGAATGCTGGTGAAAGTTTAAATATTCCAGTTTTTAATGTG
Source organism: uncultured Pelagibacteraceae bacterium (assembly GCA_902613065.1). GTDB lineage: Bacteria > Pseudomonadota > Alphaproteobacteria > Pelagibacterales > Pelagibacteraceae > Pelagibacter. The sequence goes on from CACMFU010000003.1 coordinate 73,514, forward strand.
CCTTACCATCAAAAACTTTTAGGAGAAGAGGCAAATGCATATATGGGTTTAGCAGATATTCACCAATATCCACCCTCGGAATTTGCATTACATAATTCAGACTTAGTTTTGATGATTGGTGCAAGATTAGATAACCAAATGAATTTTGGTAACCCTCCTTTCATTCCAAAAACAACAACTTTAGTTTGTATTAACGGTTCCCATGAAGAAATTGAGTTTAATAGAGCAGCTGATCATAACCTTTTATGTGATCCGGGAGTATTTTTGGATACTCTATGTAATTTAAAGAAAAATAATAAATGGAATTTAGGAAATAGTTGGTTTGAAGATAATAAAAATAAAAAGAAAGATTGGGTAGATAAATCTTTAAATGAATTAAAGATTGAAGCTGATAAAGCAAAAAAAAATGGTGGAAAAATTCATCCGCTGCAATTAGCTTTAGATGTTCAAGACGCAATGGATGAGAAAGATTGGCTTGTAATTGATGGAGGAAACACTCATTTCTGGTCGGAGATCGCAATTAATTTAGCAGGAGCTCAAGGAAAAAAATTGGGTGGAATTTTACATCCAGGAACATTTAGTATGCTGGGTGTTGGTGTATCATTTGCATTATCTGCAAAAAATAATAACCCTAAATCGAATGTAATTTTAATTAGTGGAGATGGTGCCTTTTTATCTGGAGGCATGTCTATAGAAACTGCATTTTTTGAAAAGAAACCAATCGTTGTTGTTATTGACAATAATGGTGGCTTAGCATCAATTGGGCAACAACAAGAAAGATTATTTGAAAGCGGAAAAAGAGTTGCAACAGACTTTAGAGATATACCTTTCCACAGTATATTTGAAGGCTTTGGGGGTCATGGAGAATTAGTAACCAAAAGAGAAGAATTGGGTCCAGCACTAAAAAGAGCCATTACAAGCGGTAAAACTGCTTGTGTAAATGTAAAAGCTAAACCAGTATTAAGTCCAATTGTTGCTGCTGTGGCCAGCAAGAGAGAGAAATCGTCAATAGAGTAAAATGGCAAAATTTAGCTCACATTTATTGAATGGTTCTGATGGAAATCATGCAAGCAACGTCAAAGTAAAGATTTATCAAATACAATCCTCAAAATTAAAAAAGCTTTTTTTGAATACAAAGACTGATGGAAATGGTAGGATTACTCAGCATTTCGATCTTAGCAAAAAAGATTGTAAATGCGATTATGAAATGATTTGTGATATTAAAAGATACTTTAAAAAGAAAAAAATTGTGGGTGAAATAGTCATAAAATTTAAAATGACCGATAATAAAAAAAATTATCACTTGCCAATAATAATTTCTCCTAACAGCTATACAGTGTGGTGGTCAAAATAATATATGGCTTCGTTGATACAAAGCAAAATTAGCACAAAACTAAATATGTCTAGGAGAATAAGAAGAACTCCTTATACCAAGAGAGTTGAAGAATGTGGTGTAACTGATTTTACTGTTGTAAATCATATGCTTTTACCAAAAAGATTTCAGAAATCTGTTGAGGATGATTATTGGCATTTAAATGAACATGTTCAGCTTTGGGATGTTTCTTGTCAAAGACAAGTTCAGATATCAGGTCCAGACGCTAGTTTATTAGTACAAAAAATGACGCCAAGATCATTAAAAAATATGGAGACTGGAAAATGTTTTTATATTCCTATGATCGATGAAAATGCTGGAATGATAAATGATCCAGTGTTGTTAAAGTTAGATGATGATATGTTTTGGATTTCAATAGCAGACTCTGATGTATTGCTTTGGGCAAAAGGTATTGCAGTTGGTTTAAATCTTAATGTGAGAATAAAAGAACCAGATGTATATCCTCTTGCAGTACAAGGTCCAAAGTCTGAAGATTTGATGGCATCAATATTTGGAGAAGATATTAGAAAATTAAAATTTTTTAATTTTAGAATATTTGATTTTTTAGGAACTAAACAAGTTATTGCAAGATCAGGATATAGCAAACAAGATGGATTTGAGATTTATTTTAAATGCTTTGAAGATTACTTTGATAAAAATGAAATGGGAGAAAAAATTTGGGATATAATATGGAAAGCAGGAAAAGAATTTAATATTGCTCCAGGATGCCCGAATTTAATTGACAGAATAGAAGCAGGATTAATGTCATATGGAAATGATTTTACAAAAGAAAACAATCCAATTGAATGTAACTTAGAAAAATATTGTAATTACGAAAGCGATCATGATTTCATTGGAAAAAATGCTTTAGATAATATTAAGAAACAAGGTGTAAAACAAAAATTAAAAGGAGTAATATTTGATGGTGTAGATTGTCCCCCATGTTCAATTCCTTTTCCACTATATTCAAAAGATAAGAAATTAATTGGTAAAATTACCTCAGGGATTTATTCTCCAAAATTCAAAAAAAATATTGGTTTATCTATGATTTTAAATGAATTTTGTAAAATAGGGTCAGAAGTTTTAGTGCACACTCCAGATAACAAATTAAGAAAAGGAATTGTGTCCTCTTTACCATTTTCAAAATAATAATTAGTGGGTATAAGACTTATATGAAAAGAGCAGTTATAGCAGGATATTCAAGATCACCTTTTACAATGGCAAGAAAAGGTGAATTAATTGACGTTAAGCCTGTAAATATGTTTGCAGAAGTAGTTAAAAATCTTGTATCTAAAACAAAAGTTAATCCTGCTGATATAGAAGATATTGTTGTTGGGTGTGCTTTCCAGGTTGGAGAGCAGAGTTTTAATATTGGGAAACTCACAACATTTTTATCTGGAATGGAAATACATACGTCTGGAATGACAGTTGATAGATGGTGTGGCTCATCTATGGAAGCTATTCATGTTGCAGCAGGTAAAATAGCAATGGGCGCAGGTAAAGTTTTTGTGTGCGGAGGTGTTGAAAGTATGACTAGAGTTACAACTGGCTTTGAACCAATACCTTATCCTTACACAGATAAAGAAAATCCAAATGTCTATTTTTCAATGGGAATAACTGCTGAAAATGTTGCCAAGAGATATAAAATTTCAAGAACTGAACAACAAGAGTTTGCAATTCAAAGTCATCAAAAAGCTAATGAAGCTGAAGTTAATGGTAAATTTAAAAATGAAATAGTTGAAATCGCTGGCTGCACAAAAGATGGAAACATACGTCCAAAAAGCAATCAAGAAACTTTAGATGGTTTAAAACTTGCATTTGATCAAGAAGGAACTGTTACAGCAGCAACATCCTCGCCTCTTACCGATGGAGCAGCAGCAACATTGATATGTGAAGAAAGCTATGCAAAAGAAAATGGATTAGAGATTTTAGCTAGAATTGTTTCAACTGGAGTTAAAGGATGTGAACCAGATGTAATGGGACTTGGACCTATAGGAGCAACTAAGAAAGCATTAGAGAGAGCAAATTTATCAATTAATGATATCGATATTGTAGAGATTAATGAAGCTTTTGCTTCTCAATCAATAGCATGCTTAAAAGATCTTGGTATCGATCAAAAGAAAGCTAATTTGGATGGTGGAGCGTTAGCTCTAGGACACCCTCTAGGAGCAACAGGAGCTAGAATTACTGGCAAAGCTGCTGATTTGCTTAGACGTGAAAATAAGAAATACGCTTTATCTACTCAATGCATCGGTTTAGGCATGGGTATTGCGACTGTAATCGAGTCGGTAAATTAATTATCTATTAATTCCTCTTAAACGTTCTGATCTTCTTCTTAATAATTCAGCACTTATCAATATTAAGGTCGATAAAACAATTAAACATGTAGCAACTGCTAGAATTGTAGGACTTAATTGTTCTCTTAAACCTGTCCACATTTGAATTGGAATAGTTGTATTTTCAAGACCAGCTAAAAATAAAACGACTACAACTTCATCAAAAGAAGTTACAAAAGCAAACAAACCTCCTGATATTACTCCAGGTAAAATCAACGGAAGTGTTACTTTCATAAATGTATTTACTGGGTTACTACCTAAACTAGCTGCCGCTCTTGTTACACTATGATCGAAACCTGATAATGTTGCAGTAACAGTAATTACAACAAAAGGTGTTCCCAAAATTATATGAGCTAAAACTATTCCTGTATGAGTTGCTGCTAAACCTGCTTTTGCCATAAAAAAGAATATTGCAACACCTGATATAATAAGTGGAACTATCATTGGTGAAATCAAAGTTGCCATTATTATTCCTTTAAAGGGCATGTGTCTGCTGCTCAATCCTAATGCAGCAACCGTTCCTAAAATTACTGAACCTAAAGTTGCAAATATAGCAATAATAAAACTATTCTTTGCAGCAAGACCCCATGGGTTCTTTGTGCCGTAAACCATATCTTTGTACCATCTTAATGAAAAAGCATCTGGGTCTAAATTCTTCATTCCTTCTGAAAAAACAAGAAACTCCTCTGCATTAAATGATAATGGAAATATTACAAACAAAGGTGCTATTAAAAAAATAAAAACAAAAGTACATATGGCAATATAAAAGTAGTGCCAAATTCTATATCTAGTTTCTGTATATTTTGGTAATGCCATACTAACCTAACTTAATATTATCAACTCCAACTAATTTATTATAAAGCCAATAGATAACCAAAACTCCTCCAAGCAACATAAGCCCCATCGCTGAAGCAAAACTCCAATCTAAAGTAGTTTTCATATGATATGCAATTTGGTTACTAATTAAGGTTCCTGATGCTCCCCCAACTAAAGCGGGTGTGATGTAGTATCCAATTGCTAAAATAAAAACTAAAAGACACCCTGCCCCGATACCTGGTATGGTTAATGGAAAATATACTTTCCAAAAAGCCACAAAAGGTGTTCCGCCAAGAGATTTACCTGCTCTCATTAAACTTGGCGAGATAGTTTTCATCACACTGTAAAGTGGTAAAACCATAAATGGTAATAGAATTTGTGTCATAGCAACATAAGTTCCGACTTTGTTGTACATCATTTCTGGCCTATTATCGTCTGACACAAGGCCAATCAATACAAAGAAATCATTAACTACTCCTTGCTGTTGAAGCAAAATCATCCAGCTAGCTGTTCTAACTAATAACGACGTCCAAAACGGAAGAAGAACACAAATCATTAATAAATTACTATACTTCATTGGAAGTGTTGCTAGTAAATGGGCTATTGGGTAACCCATTAAGAAACAGAATACAGTAACAAAGAAAGCAACCTCTACAGTTCTCAACCATAAAATTCTATGTATTCTTCTATCTTCACTAACTTGAGTAATTTTGTTATCTTCATTCAAATACATATCCATAGCTTTTAAATATTTAGCTGAAGTGTAAGGAGGTGCAGTCCTTTTAATAGCTTGCCAATATTCTACATTTCTCCATCTCTTATGAACTTTCATTATTTGTTCTTTAATACTTTGTGTTTCGTCAATTTTATTTCTTTTTACCTGTCTGAATAATTTTTTTGTGATGGTGTTGAACCCATTTTTTTCTTTATTAAGTCTTTGAGCTAGTTTTCCATGTTCTTTTTTTTCTACAAGAATTTTAAAATCAGATAAAAATGAAGCAAATACTTCTTCAGATGGAAGTTCTTTACCGTCCCATGTCTCCATAGACTTAAATGTTTTTGGAAGCATGTTTGTAATCATTTTATCATCAATACTTCTTGTAAACATTTCTCCGATTGGAAAAATATAAGTAATAATCAAAAAAAGTAGTAATGGCGCAACAAGTAAAAATGCTCTAATTTTGTTTTTTCTTTCAGCTTTTTTTAAACTTATCTCTAAAGGAATTCCGTCAGTTGTAAGTATTTGTTTTGTTTCGCTGCTCATAAATAAAAAGGGCGACTTAAAAAAGTCGCCCTATATATATTATATTATTCTAGTCTTTTATACTCTTTTATAGACCAGCTTTCATAGCTTCCCACTTCTCACCAAGTTCTGTACCGTTATCAGCCCAGAAAAATGGATCAACTAAAAAGTATTTTTTAGTGTTTGAAGGAGCAGTTGGCATTTGTGGCATCATTTCAGTTTTACCATCTTTGTACCAAGGCTCATTTGCTTTGATAATTTCTAAAGATGATAATCTGTATGGAGCATATGCAATATATTTAGCACTTCCAGCTAACATTTCAGTGTTAGTCATCATTGCTAAAGCTTTTTTAGCATTTGCTTCATCTGGTCCACCTTTAACAAGTGCGAAATATTCATAGTCAAGACCTTGTCCATCCCATACTTGTTTAATTGGAGCACCTTCACCGATTTCAGCATTAAAGAATCTTCCATTCCAACCAGTTGCCATAACAACTTCACCAGATACTAATAATTCTGGTGGTTGAGCACCTGCAGACCAGAATACACATCCACCATTTGGATCTGTACAAAGCTCTTTAATTTTATTCATAGCTCTATTAACACCAGCTTCAGTTTCTAGTAATTTGTAGATCTCTGATCCACCTTTACCCATATAAACACCGTCACCAGCTAATGCTATTTCTAGGTTTGTTAGAGCAGATTTGTAAATAGCTCTTTTTCCTGGAAATTTTTTAGTGTTAAAGAAATCTTTTATAGTCGATGGTGTGCCGTCAACATTGTTCACGTTGTAAGCATAGTTCCAAGAATATAAAATGTTTCCTACAGCACATTTACTCGGCATTGGAGCAAAGAAATCTTCACTTGCAGGAGTTCCATCTGGAGCTGCAGGGAAGTCTTTGTCAAAATCGAATTCGACAAAAATTCCTTCGTCACATCCGTTGATAGTATCAAATGCGAATACATCGATAATATCCCAAGTAATTGCACCTGCCTCTTTTTGAGCTTTAATCTCAGATAATCCACCTGAATAGTCTACCCAGTTGATATCAACACCAAGAGCTTTTGCAGTTGGATCACCATACCCTAGCTTTTGAGACTCTGTATAAGCTCCACCCCAAGATGCTACTGTAACCGCAAATGCAGACGAAGTTATTGAAAGAGCAAAAGAAAGAGCAAGTAATAATTTACTTAATTTTTTCATTTATCCTCCGTTTAAACGTTTAATATAAATTAATTTATATAAGCGAAGTACAACAAAAACGATATTCAGAGTCAACAGGCCATTTTGTTATAGGAATACTGGGATATTTAAGAAATTATTTAGGATCTAGAGCTCTTGCGTCTTGACTGTTCCATCCTACTTTAATCTCATTACCTAATTTTAAATCTAACTCGTTTGAGCTATTTGGAACTTTTAAAATAAATTCTTTATTGCCTAAAAGATCTAATCTTACTCTAGTGTGATCGCCATGGTAAATAACTTCTTCGATTTTTCCCGTTTGATTATTATCCATTTTATCTTTTGGATTTATCAATGCCCTCTCAGGTCTTATTGAAACTGTTGTTTTATCACCTTTGGAAGTTACCGAAACTGGATTAGCTAAAATTTCTCCATTTTGTAGTTTAACTTTACAAACATCTTTTGAAATGTCAGTTACTTCTCCTCCAAATGTATTATTTTCACCTATAAACTCTGCAACGAAAGAATTAACTGGTTCTTCGTACAATTTATCAGGACTTGATAATTGTTGAACTTTACCATCATTAAAAACTGCGATCCTATTTGACATTGTTAATGCTTCTCCTTGATCGTGTGTAACGTAAACTACAGTAACACCAATATTTTCATGAATATGTTTAATTTCGTATTGCATACTTTCTCTTAAGTTTTTATCTAAAGCTCCAAGAGGTTCATCCATTAGAACTACTGCTGGATCAAATACTAGAGCTCTTGCAACAGCTACCCTTTGTTGCTGACCACCAGATAATTGCGCTGGCATTCTACTTTCAAATCCTGATAAAGAAACCATTGATAAAGCTTTATCTACTTTTTTATCAATCTCATCTTTTTGAACTTTTCTAACTCTTAAAGGAAATGCTAGATTTTCATAAACTGTCATATGAGGAAACAATGCATAATTTTGAAAAACCATTCCAATTCCTCTTTTGTGTGGTGGAATATTTGAAATAGGATTAGAATCTAAATAGATTTCACCATTGGTTGGTGTTTCAAATCCAGCCAACATCATCAGACAAGTTGTTTTTCCTGAACCAGATGGACCAAGCATAGTAATGAACTCGCCCTCTGAGATATTAAGATTTAAATCTTTTACTACTAAGACTTTACCATCGTAACTTTTGTCAACTTTATCGAACTTAACGAATTCTGTATTTTTAGACATCTAGTGTTTAAAACATTTAAGAAGTTAATTATCAATAGCTAATAGTTCTTAATATGTAGCTCTTTTGGAAATTTACAGAATAATTCACAACCTTTGTCGGTAACTCGGATTGCTTCAGATGCTTCTACTCCCCAATCACCAAACTGCATTACTGCAATCATATGAAAACAAACATTTGGTTCAAGTACTGTCATATCGCCTTTATAAATATTTAAAGTATGCTCTCCCCAATCTGGTGGATATCCAATACCTATTGAGTAACCCGTTCTTGATTTCTTCTCGATACCATATTTATCTAAAATTTTCCAAAAGGCTTGGGCAACATCATTTGCTGTGTTTCCGGGTTTTGTAGCATTAATTCCAGCTTGTAAAGCTTCTATAGTTTTATTCATTGTATCTATTTTTAATTGATCAGGTTTACCTAATAGAATTGTTCGAGCCATAGGTGCGTGATATCTTTTATAAACACCTGAAAGTTCAATTATAGTTGCTTCACCTTCAATAAATTTATCTTGGGTTGCTGTTAAATGTGAAGCAGATGTACCTTTTCCAGTTGGAAGAAGCGTTGCGATACTAGAATATTCACCTCCAAATTCTTCTGTACCATAAAATAAAGACTTTTGAATTTCTCCAACAGCATCGCATTGTCTTGTACCAGGTTTAATTACTTCCATTGCAGTTTGCATTCCTTTTTGAGAAATTAAAGCAGCAGACTTCATATAATTTATCTCTGCATTAGATTTAATTAATCTAGCCCAATTAACTAGTCGATCAGAATCTATAATGTTTGCATTTGGTAACCCCTGTTTAATCTTTTCATAACAAAAAGCTGTGAAATAATGAGCATCCATTTCAACTCCAATAGACAGTTTATCCCATTTTTTTTCTTTAATTACTTTGGTCAAGTAATCATAGGGATGTTTTGGCCAAGTATGAATATAACTCTCATCATAAACAATAATATTGTCTTTATTTAAATAGGTCTTTATGTACGCCCCACCTGCATCCTGATCTCTAACAAAGCAAATTGGCTCTTTTGAATCAACGTGCACTAATACACATTGTGCATAATAAAAAGACCAAGCATCGTAGCCTGTAAGATAATTCATATTATTTGTGTCGTGAGAAATGATTAAATCAATTTTTTTCTCTCTCATCAGAGATTGAACTTTTAATAGTCTTTGTTTGTATTCTTCTTTTGAAAAGGACATAAATTAATCAAACAGTCTTCCAAATCCTTTTACAGATTTATTTTCACCTATGTTTTCTAAAGATTCCCAGATTAAAGCCTGATTGCTTGAAAGAACTGGTATTCCAAGTTTATCTTCTAATTTTTGTATTAAAGGAAGAACTGGTAAAGCGGTGCAAGATACAAATAAAGCATCTGCCTCACTTACATCTAAATTTATTAGCACATCAAACAGATAATTTTGATCTACTTTACCAATCTCCATGTCAGAATGAATATCAAAGTATGAATTTGAGGTGATTTCAAAACCAGATGATTTAAAATAATCAACAACATCATCGTTAACTTTTTTACTATAAGGTGTGAATATAGAAAGTTTTTTAATATTTAATTTTTTCAATGCTTTCAAAGCTGCTGTACTTGGTGTTGAAAGTTTTGCCTCAGGTTTTGCTGCTTGTATTTTATTTTTAATATTATCGTACCCTGCTGCAATAGTTCCTGATGTACAAGCATATACAACACAGTCTAATTTTTGCTCTGGCAAGATATCTCTTGTTACTTGAGTAATATTCTCTGACATTTTGATCAAATTCTCTTTGGTTAAGGGATTATAACATTCTATTCTATTTACAAATAAATCTATTTTTTTATCTTTAATTACACTTATAAAATCTTTTTCAATCACTAGATCGGTTGCTAAAGCGATAAGTCCAATACGTGGATTTTGGTTATTTTCAAACTTTGGTTCTATTTTTTGTGATTTCATAAATACAATATACCACCACATATTGATTAATCATTAAAATTTAAAAACTGTATCTAATTTCTTGAATGGTTATAGTAAATAAACGTATAATAAGAAAAATTAATTTTGAAATATAAATGATCGATAAAAAAAAATTTTATATCAATGGCAAATGGGTTGAGCCAGTAAACAAGAATGAATGTGAAGTTATTAATCCATCAACAGAAGAAGTTTGTGCAATTATAAGTCTTGGAAGTTCTGATGATACAAATGCTGCAGTCAAAGCAGCAAAATCTGCATTTGAGACTTGGAAAGAAACTTCAAAAGAAGAAAGGTTAAATTTATTAGAAAAATTATTAAAAATTTATAATTCTAGATGGGATGATATGACTGATGCTATTACTACAGAGCTTGGTTGTCCTAAAGATTGGTGTTCAGCTAATCAAACATCTTCTGGCGCAGGTCATATCGAAGACTTTATAAAAAGATTAAAAGAATTCGAATTCGAACCAGGTTTTGATAAAGGATCTACTAATCATATTGTATATGAGCCAATTGGAGTTTGCGGATTAATTACACCTTGGAATTGGCCTATAAATCAAATTGCTTTAAAAGTAATTCCAGCTTTTGCTACTGGGTGTACAATGGTACTTAAACCATCTGAAATTGCACCATTGTCAGGAATGCTATTTGCAGAGATGATAGATGAGGCTGGATTTCCAGCTGGAGTATTTAATTTGGTAAATGGTGATGGGCCTGGTGTTGGAACTGACCTGTCAGGACATCCTGATGTTGATATGGTCTCATTTACAGGATCTACTAGAGCTGGAAAATTAATTACAAAGAATGCTGCTGAAACTATAAAAAGAGTTTGTCTTGAACTTGGTGGTAAAGGTGGAAATATTGTTTTTGCTGATGCATATCCTGATGCAGTCAGAGATGGTATTAGAAACGTAATGAGTAATTCAGGTCAATCCTGTGATGCCCCAACTAGAATGCTTGTTGAAAAATCAATTTATAAAAGAGCTGTTGAAGAGGCTGCAGATGAAGCAAATAAAATTAAAGTTGATCTTGCTTCAAAAGCTGGTGACCATATTGGGCCTGTAATTTCAAAAACTCAATTTGATAAAATTCAAATTTTAATAAATAGTGGAATTGAAGAAGGTGCTACTTTAGTAGCAGGTGGTCCTGACAAACCTGAAGATCTAAAGAAAGGTTATTTTATTAAACCAACAGTATTCACTGATGTTAATAATAATATGAGAATTGCTAAAGAGGAAATATTTGGACCAGTATTGTCGATTATTCCTTTTGAAAATGAAGAAGAAGCTATCCAAATTACAAATGATACAGAATATGGATTAGGAAACTATTTACAAACAGAGGATAATGAAAAGGCAAAAAGAGTCTCAAAAAAATTAAGGTCCGGAATTGTGTATGTAAATCATAAAGCAGCTGACTCTGGGACTCCTTTTGGTGGGTATAGACAATCTGGAAATGGACGTGAAGGTGGAACCTGGGGATTGCATGAATATCTAGAGGTAAAAACTATTACTGAATGGAAAAATTAAAATGCTTGGTTATGTAATGGTAGGAACCAATAACTTAGAAAAAGCAATAATTTTTTATGATGAAGTCTTAAAAGTTTTAAATCTAGAAAGAAATTATAAAGATGAAGTTTGCGCTGGTTACACAGAAAAAAATGGCGATGGAACTATAGAGTTTTATGTGACCAAACCTGTCAATATGAAAGAGGCAACTAATGGAAATGGAACGCAAGTTTCATTTATTACATCATCTAGAGATATAGTTGATAAGTTTCATGAGATTGGACTTAAGGCAGGTGGAAAAAGTGAAGGAGCTGGAGGTGAAAGACCAGAAGGTTCTGGAGTTTACTATTCTTATATTCGAGATCTTGATAATAATAAAATTTGTGCTTTCACAAACAATTAATGTCTTACAATTTAATTCAAGAAAAAATCAATGAAGGAAAAATTATTTTACTTGATGGAGGTATAGGTGCTGAGCTTGAAAAAAAAGGAGCTAAAATGGATCAAAACCTCTGGTGTGGAAAATGTTCAGTAGATAGCCCAGAATTTCTAAAAGAGGTTCATGAAAATTATATTGATGCAGGTGCTGATGTTATTACAACAAATACTTATGCTACAACTCCAATTTCTCTTAGAAAACACGGATATGAAGACTCAATTGAATTATTTAATAAACAAGCAGTTCAAATTGCAAAACAAGCAATTAATAATTCAAAAAAGAACATCTGTTTAGCGGGAAGTGTTTCGAGTTATGGAAGTTTTCTTAAACTTGGAACAAAGAACATGAAGCCATGTTTTAATGAACATATTAAAATTTTATCAAATGAGGGTGTTGATTTAATAATTTTAGAAGCAATGACATCTCAAGCAGAAATCGTGGAGACTATGCTTGAGTGTTCTTCAAATATAAAGTTGCCTGTTTGGCTTTCTATTTCCTGTGTAATAGATCAGAATACAAAAAATATTACACTTGGTTATGATGATGTGAAGAATAAAACTGAAATTTATGAGGATTTAGAAGTATCGTTGAAAAATTTTAGTAAATTACATAAGGGGCCAATTTTAATTGCTCACTCAGATATTAAAACAACAAGTGCAGCTTTAGATACTGCATTAAAAAATTATAATGGGGTTATTGGTGCATACCCTAACAAAGGCTATTACGAAAAACCAAATTGGAAGTTTGTGGATGATTTTTCACCCAATGATTATTTGGAAGTTGCAAAAAAATGGTTTAGCAAAGGTGTAAAAATTGTTGGTGGTTGTTGCGGTATAGGAGTTGAAGAGATAAAAGCTGTTTCAATTTTGAAGTAATAATATATTGTAAAATTATGAAAACTTTTATTGGTGGTATTGGTTGTTTTTGGGACGAAACTAAATACGATGGTATAAAAGGAATATTATCTACCGAATGTGGTTATTGCGGAGGTGATGATCCTAATGTTACTTACAAAGCAGTTTGTGGTGGGGATACAGGTCACATAGAAGTAGTCAAAGTTCAATATGATGAAAATATTTTAAGCTATGAAGACATGGTCAGATTATTTTTTAAACTCCATGACTCAACTCAAAAGAATAGACAAGGAACTTATGTAGGAATTCAATATCGCTCTGAGATATTTTATAATAATGATAATGAAAAAAATACAGCAGAGAAAATTTTAAAAGAAATGAATGAGAAATTAGATGGAAAAGTTACTACAAAAGTTTCCAAAGAAAAAAACTATTGTAAAGCAGAAGGCTATCATCAAAAGTACGAGAAAAATAAATCTCTTAAGTTTGGATAAAAAGTACTAATTTGAAAAAAATTATTTCAGAAAAAAATCCAGAATTAGTTACAAGAAAAGATAATAAAGCTCAATGGAATCTCCCAAATAAAAGGAGGTTGGGTTTTAGAAATTTATATAAAATTAATAGATATGGAATATACCTTAGATCAGATTTTGTTTTAAAATTAAAAAAAAAAATTAATAAGAGAATTGGTAAATTATCTTTAGTAAAAAAGGTAACTAAAAATAAAGCTTTTTGCTCTTTAATAGTTGGTAAAGATCAGGATATTTTATTCGAGCAGTACGCAAAGGACTTTTCTACAAATCAGCCTCAAACAATTATGTCAATTACAAAAATGTTTATACATTTATTTGTGGGAGAGCTGATAGACAGAAAACTAATTAACTTAAATAAGAAAATTTCATTTTACTTGCCAAAAATTGGCAGTGGTTATGCAAATGCAAAGGTAAAAGATGTTTTAGACATGAACATTGTAAATCTATATAGCGAAGATTATACAAAAGCTTATTCGTCTTCATTTTTACATGAGCCTGTGGGAGGATGGAGACTGCCGATTAAAGGCAAAAACATTCAAAGCCAGGAACAATATTTAAATTCAATTAAATCTTTAAAAAGCAGAGATTTAAAAAATTATACCGATCTGGCGCATTATAAATCAGCTAATACCGATGTTATTGGACTAATTGTAGAAAAAGTAAGTAAAAAAAGTTTAAGACAATGGCTGTTGGAAACAGTTGAAGCAACAGGATTTGAAGAAGGATTGTATATAGGAACAGATAGATTTGGAACACCGTGGATGTCTGGAGGCGGAAGTTTAATTACAAGAGATTTTTTAAGAATGGGTTTACTTTTTTCTAGGTTTGGAAAAGGTATAAATGGAAAAAATATTGGTTCTAAAACTTTTTTGAGTAAAACTATTAATAGTGAGGGACCCAAATACATTCAATTATCTAAAGATAAATTTGTCTGTTATGTTAATTCATTAATGAAATGCGGTAACTGGATTGGTCACTCTGGGTATGGGGGCCAATTTTTAGGAATAAATTTGAAAACAAAAGTTGTTGCTGCATTTTTTTCTGTCTTAGAGACTAAATCTGCAACAAATGAAAAATATAAAAAAGATATGGTAAATATGATAGACCAAATAATTAGTAAAGATTACTAATTTAAGAAAATCTTGTTATCAAGGATTTTAAATGTTTATCTGTGACGCCACAACAACCCCCAATAATTTTTACCTGATCGTCTATTAACTCAGAACACTTATCAACAAATTCAATTTCATTTTCAGTTATTAATGCTTGCATAGTACTCGTGTCAAATTTATGAATTTCTGGATAGAACATAATTGGCCCATTCCAATTTGATTTTAAAACTTTCATTCCCTCCTTTGTATCAATAAACCAACTATGCATAATGCCATAAACATCTCCACCGATAGATTTGAGTGAATTAATTATTTCAGCGAAATTTATAATTTTATCTTCAGGAAGGAATTTTGGCACGTCAGGATATTTTAAAGGGTCATATATAATAGATCTCTCTTTTTCAGCTCTAAAATTTCTACCTACTACGGTTTCATCAAACTTACTTATGCAGCAACTTAATCCAACCCAGACAGGTAAACCTGTTTCCAAAGCTGCATTAAGCAAAATTTTAGCATGGTCAATATCTAAAAGCATTTCAAGAATAAGCACTTCGACTCCCTCTTCTTTTAATACCTTCGCTTGTTCTTTATAATTTTTTTCTTCTTTTGCAAATGATGGTACAAATTTTGTGTCAGGTCTAAATTCATTTTCAGCCAAAGCTAAATATGTTGACATGCTTCCTGCAATTTTAATTTTTTTTCCAGAATTTTTGACCGCTTGTCTTGCTAACTTAACTGTATCAATGTTAATTTTTATAGTCTGATCTCCTAAATTTGAAGGCTCAAGACAATGCCTTGCAGTTCCAAAAGTATTGGTTGTTATCATATCACATCCGGCGTTTATATGACTTTCGTGTACTTTGATTACTATTTCTGGTGAGAAAACATTTGCTAAACCAGAAAAAGCTGGTCCCATAGTTCCGCCAAGTCTCTGAATTTCTGAGCCTGTTCCACCATCTAAGAAGACTTTTTTTTTTGATTTCAATAATTCATTAATATCCATTATGCTAATTTCTTCTCTGACTTTGGAACATATACAACTTCAATTACACCACCAAGAATTATTAGAATACTACCTATTGTTTCTCTCCAACCAAAAGGTTCATTTGTTAAAATACTAGCACTAACAACACCAACAATTATTTCAGCTAAAAATAAAATAGATGATAAGCCGGCTCCTAGTTTGCTTGGAGCCCAAAAGATTATTACTCCTGTAGGAATAAAATAAAATATCGAGATAAGTAATAAAAAAGTGGACATTGACATGATAACCTCCACTGATGGAACTGGTCCTAAATAATCTACTAAGAATAACCCAATAGGTATACTGGCTAAACCTCCATAAAAAAAGAATGTGAATATAATTGGAAAGACTCCATCTGTTTTAATTATTTCCATTCTAATTAAACCAGCACCAAATAGTGCACCCCCAGCAAGAGCCAACCAATCCCCTGCATTTTGAGGTAATGGGATTATATTTTCTTGACTGAATACAATCCATAAACCTCCTAGTGCCAAACCTAATGTGATTACCCTCTTCCAACCAAATTTCTTTTTTAAAAATATAATTTCAAATATTGTTGTCCAAACAGGTATCATGTAAAACATGATTAATGCTTTAACTACATCAGTAAGAAGAAAGCTAAGAGCATAACAAACAAATCCACTTCCAACAAAAAAACCAGTCAGAGGAAATTCCAATCCAATAGACTTTCCTTTTATAACTCTCCAAATTGCGACTGGTGATAATATTAATATTCCAACCACCATTTGGGATATTGTTCCCCAGCCACCAGTCAAACCTCCATCTTCTAGTATTCTTTGAGGTAACCAATAAATTCCCCATGAACCAGCAGCAATAGCTAATGCAAATGAAATTTTAAAATGATGAGGGTGTCTGGTCATTATTATTCCGTTAATTCTGGTTTAAATTTTGAAAAGTTAAAAATTTCTTCATAAGATTTGGCAAAGTTAATTAGTTTATTATCTTCTTTAACATTTGCTATAATCTGCATTCCCATTGGTAGCCCTTTATTATTAAAACCAACTGGAATAGATATAGTTGGCAAACCAAGCAAACTTGATAATGTATAGACTTCCATATATCTATGATAAGTGTCAATTTTATTATCATTGATAAATTCTGGATTGTTTAGGTTCTTTTCAAAAGGAAATAGTTGAGCCGAAGGTAATGCTAAAAAATCATAATGTTTAAATAGGTTTTGTATTTTATCCATATATTTATTTCTTATTTCTATTGCTTTTAAAACATCGTTTGTTTTGATGCTTTTCCCTTTTTCATATTCCCAATATGCTTGAGAAGGTAATTCATTTAAATTTTTTAAATTATATAACAAAAAGTTTTCATACAAAAATTTGGCTCTTAATATTGTCCAAGAATACCACAATTCTTCTGAATTAATTTCAGTTTTTAAATCTTCAATATTTAAATTATTTGATTGTAATTTTTTTAAAATATTTTCACATAAGTCGATGATTCCATCTTCATACTTATATTGTTCGTTTAGATCAATGCACCATCCAATTTTTAAATCTGAAAGTTTTTTAATATTTATATCTTCAAGATCGAAAGATAATTTATCCTTTACATTCTTCCCTTTTATATAGTTAAATAAAAATTCCATGTCATTGGGAGTCCTAGCAAAACATCCAGTTGTATATATTAAAGGAAAATCTTTTAAATTTTTAATTTCAAATCTATCTTCTGCAATCGCACCAGGTGTTGGTCTTAATCCATAAATATTTGCAAATGCTGCTGGGTTTCTACAAGATCCCATCATATCTGTGCCATCTGCAAAAGGAATTAAATTTGCTGCAACAGCTGCTGCTGCACCACCAGAAGACCCTCCCGCTGACTTACTATGATCATAAACATTTGAAGTTGCTCCATAAACTCTGTTAGTAGTATGACAACCAACAGCAAATTCAGAGAGATTTGTTTTACCAATTAAAATTGTGTTTTTTCTATAATTATCTACTAATAAAGAGTCCTTTTTTGGTATATTTTTTAATAACTCTTTATACCCATAGCATGTTACCTCATTTTTAATATCAAATAATTCTTTAACAGCAATTGGAAGTCCATAAATATCATCTTTGTCATTATCACTATTAAAATTTTCATCTTTTAATTTTGCTTCTTCAGTAATTTTTGTTTCATCTATATGTGAAATAATAGCATTTAATTTTGGATTGAATTTTTTTATTCTATCTAAATAGAAATTTAGTACCTCTACTATTTTAATTTCTCTTTTTTTTATTTTTGAAATTATTTGATGTACAGAAAAATTCTCAAGCACTTAATTAAACCTATCTTGCTTGTCTAATACTCTCTAAAACTAAAGTCTTGACCTCATCTAATGATGCCTTTTTAGGATTTTGTCCATAAGCTTGGTCTAACATTGATTTCTTTGCTATTCTCTCTTGGCAATCTTCTGGCACTCCTAATTCATTTAATCCTTTAGGGATTTTTAATCTATCTAGAATTATATTTAAGTTGTCTTGAAAACTTTCAATTGAATGGTTTTCAAATTGCATGGCCTCTGACATTCTTTTTACTTTTTCTTCTAATCCAGGTAAATTATATTTCATGACTGCAGGAAGTATAATTGCATTAGTCAATCCATGATGAGTATTATATTCAGCACCAACCATGTGCGAAATTGCATGAACTAAACCTAGGCCTTTTAAGAAAGCTATTCCACCCAAATAAGATCCTATAATCATTCCTCCTCTCGCTAAAAGATTATCAGGTTCTTCGACAGCTGCATAAAGTGATTTTGAAATTAAATTTAAACTTTCTAATGCAGAACCATCACAAAGTGGATGAAACATAGGAACACTATAACCTTCAATTGCATGTATCATTGCATCTATACCGGTCCAAGCAGTAAGATTAGCTGGTAATTTTAAAGTTAGCTCTGGATCTACTAAAGCTAAACATGGTCGGGCATCTGGATGCCATAAACAAAATTTCATTCCTTTTTCAAGATGAGTGACCATGGCAGTAACTTCAGTTTCAGCACCTGTTCCTGCTGTAGTTGGAATAGTAATTATTTTTGGAAAAGGATTTTCCATAGTTAGTTTTGGTGGCTCTTTTTCAAATTCAAAATCCCATAACGGCACACCGCTATCAACTGTAAGAGAAATTGCTTTTCCTCCATCCATTGCACTTCCACCGCCTATTGCAATTATTGCATCATGATTGCCTTCACGAAATTTTTTACATCCAGAATCTATTTCATCATCTCTAGGATTTGGCGATATATTTGAATAAATATCTGATTTGATTTTTGAGTCATTAAGTAAATTTTGTAAATCACTTATAAATGGTAAATTTACACTACCACTATCAGTAACGATTAATGCATTATTTATTTTAAAATTTTTACAAAACTTTCCAATTTCTTTAAATCTTCCAGGTCCATAAGCTGTAAAAGTTGGGAATGTCCAATCCTGATTATTTAATAAAAATTCTTCATTAAGCTTAAAATTTTGCATAATATTTTAAAAACTTATACTAATTTCAATATTATTAAATGAAAATTTCATCTGAAAAAACAGATCTAAAAAAAACATATTTAGCAATTGCTACAATGCTCTTAGCAATTTTATGTATAGATCTTTACATGGTTATTATTAAATTTTTAGGTGATGAATACTCAATAATTCAATTAACTTTATTTAGAAATGTAGCAGCAATTATACCTTTGTTATTATTGATCTTATTCACAAATGAATTTTCAACAATATTCAAAAACTTAGGAAATAAGTTTTTGATATTGAGTTGTTTGAGAGGAATATGTTTTCTTTCTATGAATGTATTCATTTTTATCTCAGTAGTAAATCTGGAATTTGCAACAGCAATGACGCTAACCTTTTCATCACCTTTCTTCATAGTAATACTATCAATAATTTTATTGAGTGAAAAAATTGGTATTTACAGATGGTCAGCAGTTATAATTGGTTTTGTTGGTGTAGTTATGATAATGAAACCAACAAGTGAAATTTTTAGTTTGTACTCAATTTTTCCAATTCTAACCGCTATAGCATGGGCTTTCACTGTCATAATTTTAAAATTCATTCAAGGCAATCATTCAACTGCAAAAATTCAGTTATACACATTAATATTTAATGTCATTGGTGGTTTACTTTTATTTTTTGTAACTACAGGACATGTTGAAATTAAAAATTTTAAAGATTTTATTTTGATGACAATGACTGGAGTTTTGGGTGGTACAGCTGCAATATTGTTTATTTATTCTTACCGTTTAATTTCAGCAAGTAAAATAGCTTCATTTGAGTATCTTGGGATACCGTCATCTTTTATTCTTGGTTGGATTTTTTTTAATGAAGCTCCATGGAGCCAACTATTTCCTGGAGTAATAGTAATTATTTTTGCTGGTATGATTATTATATGGAGAGATAATATTAAAAAGAAATCAATAGAAGGTAATAAGCAAATTTATTGATTTGATCTCATAGATTTCATGACTATTACTCTGTCTATTTCACCTAATAGCTTTCCACTTTCATTACAAACTACTGGATAAGTTTTATCATTATCAATTAGCCTATCTATCAAATTTTCAATTTTAGAATTATCTAAAATATTATCTTTTCCATTCTCAAATAAATTTTTTGTTTCATTGCAGCACTCAGTTCTCATAACTTTGCCTGCACTTAATACTTTATATTTAGGAACATCTTCACAAAAGTCTTTAACATATTGATCTTTCGGATTAGATACAATTTCTTCAGGTGTACCCACTTGAGAAACTTCTCCATCTTTCATGATTGCAATGTGGTCTCCCATTTTAATTGCCTCTAAAAAGTCGTGAGTTATAAATACCATAGTTTTTTGAAGCTTTTCTTGGATCTTTAAAAGCTCATCTTGCATCTCTCTTCTAATCAAAGGATCCAATGCTGAAAAAGGTTCATCAAAAATTAATATTTCAGGATCCACAGCTAGTGCTCTTGCAAGTCCTACCCTTTGCTGCATACCTCCAGATAATTCTCTTGGATAATTATTATGCCAACCATCTAAGCCAACCATTTTTAAAACTTCCATTGACTTTTCTGTTCTTATATCTTTTTTTGTTCCCCTTACTTCTAATCCATAACCAATATTTTCTAGGACTGTTCTATGAGGAAATAAACCAAAATGTTGGAAAACCATGCTCATTTTATTTCTTCTTAATTCTAATAATTCACTTGCACTCATTTTTGTAACTTCAACATCATCCATTTTCACTATGCCAGCTGTTGGTTCAATCAATCTCGAAATGCATCTCACTAGTGTTGATTTTCCACTACCAGATAATCCCATTACTACAAATGTTTCACCTTTTTGAATTGAGAAACTGACATCTTTTACAGCAACAACATGTCCTGTCTTTTCTTGAACTTCCTTAATACTTAAATTTTTATCAAGGTTTTTAATAATTCTTTTTTCGTCTGGTCCAAATAACTTCCATATATTTTTACAAGTGATTTTTTGTTCTACAGCCATTTTTAATAAATAATATTACCCCAAAAATAGACAATATTTTACTTTAAATGTAAAATTATTTATTTTAACTTGCAGACATGGCTACTAGAACTGATTTAATAGATAAATCAAATCAATCAAAAAACATAATAACTTATGTAATTATTGGAGTTGTTTTTTTGGTAGCACTCTGGCTATCTACTCAAAGTGAAGGGCCTTCAAAATTTCCTAAAGAAGTCACTGATAAATTTACATTTACAGCTTGGGTGAACGATGGAGAAGATTATTTAAAAAAAAATTACAGATGGGTCACTAAAATTATAGCAAGCTATATAAAAGAAACTTATTATTTTTTAGAAGACTTTTTGCTTGAGTCTCCTTGGATTTTGATAGCTGCAATAATTGTTATACCCTGCATAATTGCAGGTGGATTGCGATTGGGAATTTACTCTTCTTTTGTAGTTTATTTTTGGGGAGCAACAGGAATGTGGGAACCATCCTTACAAACAGTTGCATTGATGGGTCTATCAGTTTTATTGTGTGTATTTTTTGGATTTATACTGGGTGTCTTGTGTTCACAAAGTAATAGATTTGAAAATTTCATGAAGCCAGTATTAGATACTATGCAAGTCATGCCAGCATTTGTGTATTTATTCCCAGCATTATTTTTTTTTGGGATTGGAGGTGCGCCAGCAATATTAGCTACCATGATATATGCGATGCCTCCAATAATAAGATTAACGAATACTGGCATAAGGCAAGTGCCAGCTCAAACTATAGAGTCTGCAACTTCATTTGGTTCAAGTAAACTTCAGCTGTTATTTAAAATTAAAATTCCATTATCTTTACCAAGTATAATGATGGGTATTAACCAAGTAATAATGATGGCATTGGCATTAGTAGTTCTTGCATGTTTTATAGGTGCCGAAGGTATTGGTGGTCAAGTTTGGCAAGCAATAAGAAGATTGGATGTTGGCTGGGCAATGGAAGGTGGGCTATGTATTTTATTTATGGCGATAATGTTTGATAGATTTAGTTTAGCGTTTAGCAAAGATAAAGAAAGACTTCCTTCAGATGTTCAAAGATTTTATTTACTTCCTCAAAGTTGGGAAAAATATCAAATCGCAAAAATTTTAGAAATGCCATTAAGTTTTGGAAATAAAATTTTAAAAATCATATGTGAAACAGTTACATCTGCTATAGCAACAGTATTTAAAGTCGTAGTTTCAATTTTTAATAAATCTACAGCAGAAAACATCGGTGAATTTATTAGCAAAAGATATTATGTTATTCCTTATTTTTTAGTTTTATTTCTAATTGCATTTATTGATCATTACTTTTTAGAAATAGGAACATTTCCAAAAGAATGGAAATTATCAATAAGACAACCAATTACTAATGCAGTGGAAAGCTTGACTGTAAATCCAGGATTTATTTCTTTTGCAAAAGGTTTAAGAGCTTTTGTTTATTTAAATTTGTTAAGACCTTTGGATGTTTTTCTAACTCAAATACCTTGGTGGTATACATTAGCAGTATTTTCGGCTTTAGGTTATGTAACTGTTGGAATAAGATTTGCAATAATTACTGCGGTCCTTCTTCTATTTATCGGTGCATGTGGAATATGGACACAATCAATGATAACTTTATCATCAGTACTTGTGTCTGTTGTGCTGTGTTTTGTTATAGGAGTTCCTCTTGGAATAATTGCATCTTACAATGAAAGATTTAGAAATATTCAGAACGTTGTGTTGGATGCAATGCAAACACTTCCTTATTTCTGTTATTTAATTCCTGTTCTAATGTTTTTTGGTGGTGGAACAGTGTCAGCTGTTCTTGCAACTGTCATATATTCAATTCCACCAATAATTCGATTAACATCACTAGGTTTAACACAGGTTTCTGGTACTTACTCTGAAGTATCGAGATCATTTGGCGGAACACTTATTCAAACATTAAATAAAGTTAAATTTCCTTTAGCTATTCCAAGTTTAGTTATTGGATTTAATCAGACTGTAATTATGGCTTTTGCTATGCAAATAGTTACACCACTTATTGGTGGTAAGGGTTTAGGTTTAGAAGTATTTAATGGTCTTGCGAGATCAGATACTGGAAGAGGATTAGCAGCTGGTATCGGAATAGTATTATTGGCTATTATTATTGATAGAATTACACTTGCGTGGACTAAGAAACAAAGAGAAGCTTTAGGCTTAATAAGCTAAGACAAATAGTACTATTTGCAAGGTTTACATACCAATACATTTTGATCTAAAATGTGTTTTTAATTAATTAAAAAGAGAGGAAATAAATGAAGTTATCAAAAAAGATATCAGCACTAATTCTTTCTGTAGCTCTGTTAATTGGAAGCTTTGGTCAAGCCAATGCAGCCAAAAGACTTCACGCAGCTATAGCAGATTGGACTGGTGGGATAATTACGTGCGAAGTTGCCGTAGCAATTCTTGAAAGAGAAATGGGATACAAAATTAAACAAACTGTATTTCCTTCAGGAACTGGTTTATGGGAAGCAATCGCTGCAGGTGAATTAGACTTCGCTTGCGAAAGTTGGCCAAGTTACGCTGAAGCTGACACTGTTATGTTAAAAGAGGACTTAATATACGAAGGTAAAGTCGTTGGAACATACAATGGTGATGGAAGTGTAGACTTACTTGGAACAGCAGGAATAATCGGTATGTCAGACTACTGGATACCAAGATATGCTGCTGAAGAACTAGGTATTAAAACTTGGAAAGACTTAAATAAACACAAAGCAAAATTTGCAACAATTGAAAGTGGTAAGAAAGGTAGACTTATTGGATGTCCGGTTGCAGGTTGGAACTGTCATGACCAAAAAAGACTTGATCTTTTAGGAATAGACTTCCAAGCTGATGAACTTGGAACAGAGGCTGCTGCTATCGCAGAAGCAAAAGCTGCTTACATGCGAAAAGAACCATTCCTACTTTATCTATGGTCACCACATTGGTTCTTTGGTGAGTATGATATGGTTGGTGTACAACTTCCAGAACACAAAAATTGTGAAAGCTTCACTGAAGCAAATAACTGGAAAGATTGTGGAACTGCTGCATGGCCAGCAACTGGTTGGGCTAAAGATTACACGATGAACTACGGAAACCCAGCTACTTTTGCTAGCGCAGAACATGCTGATGCTAAAAAGTTCTTTGAAAAAATGTCTTTACAAAATATTGACCAAGCTAAAATGTTAGTTGAAGTTGATATTAAGAAAAGAGATGTAAAAGAAGTTGTTAATGAGTGGTTAGACAATAATCCAGACAAATGGAAAAGTTGGCTTCCATAATAACTCTAAAATAAATTAGATAAAAAGGGCTTTGATTTTCAAAGCCCTTTTTTTTATTTCTTAAGATAATTTAATCTACCCACAATTTCATCTCTATCCATGTAATAACCTTGTAAGTGTCTGTGTCCAGAATTTGGATCAAATTCAGTTCTTCCATGAAGCACTCTTCTATTATTGAATGTATATATATCTCCTGGTCTTAGCCTAAATTTAATTTGAAATTTGTCATCGTGTAAAAGTTTTCCAAATTTATGATGAGATTTATAAACTTTATCCATTTGATCTGGGTGACAATCTAATGCATCCATGGTTGCAGTACTAAATCTAACATCATTATAATCACCATCTTTTGTTAGACTTATTGCAGTGCCATAAAAGCTTCTATGAGCTTCTTGTGTGTAATCTTTATCTCTAAACTTTAAAGGAATCTTTGTAAGTGTATCAAACGTGTCTCTGTCGTTATTCTTTAAATATTCTGCAACAGCGAATGCATCTACTGCTGATGAGTCACCACCTTTTGCTGAATTAACTAAACAATGTAAAAATTGATACCCAGGAGGATTTTCAAACCATGGTAAATCCATATGATTTTGAAGTGCATGAGCTGTATAAGCTGAGTTATTAGGTTTTGGTATATTTATAACTTCAAAAGGTGTTTTAAAAAATGTCTCTCTTGTGTGACTAATTCTGTTTAAAACAGGGAACGCTGAATTTTTTTCTACTGGAGCATTATAAATTATTGCTATTCCTTTATAATGAAGAAGCTCTAACCATTTAACTAATCCCTCTTCGGATGATATAATTTCATTGTGATCTATATATATACTATGAATATTTTTTTCTAAACTGCCATCCCATAATTGATAAGGTGATTTGTATTCTTCGTTATTTTTAATTGTGTAACAATTTTCTCTAAGCCAACTAATATCATAATGGCTTACATGATTTCCCTCACTCCACTCTATTTCTAATTTACCATCGCTATTAAGATTATATTTTTTTGGGTTTATATTTTCTGATACATCTAAAATATTAAACATTCGATGCCTAGAATCTTTATCGTGTGCTGTAGGGCAATTATCTCTAAGCCACATATAATTAAATTTACTCTCTTTCCCGTCATCCCAAATTACGTGAAGATAAGTCCCGTTTTTTGAGATTTTTGAAATTGAGTTCATAATCAATATCAATATAAAATAATTTAATGCTCAATTCAATTATTAGTTGACATATTAATAGTTGGAAGATTTGACAGTTTGAATTATCTTTTAAAATTAAAAATGAGCATAACCTTAAAAAATAAAAAAATAATCATATCCGCAGGAGGTTCGGGTATTGGATGGAGTTCGGCAAAAATATTTTTAGATAAAGGTGCAATAGTATATCTTTGTGATATCAATCCAACTTTTCTGAATAAGTGCAAGAAACACAAGCTCAATAATAAAAAATTATTTGTATTTCAGTGCGATGCCTCAGATGAAAACCAAGTAAAAAATTTTTTTAACAAAATATTAAAAAAAACAAAAAAAATTGATGCTTTAATAAATAATGTTGGAATTGCTGGACCAACTGGGACACTTGAAAAATTAAAAAGCAAGGATTGGGAAAATACATTAAAAGTTAACGTTATTAGCCATTTTTATTTTTCAAAATATTCAATTCCATTGCTAAAAAAAAATAAAGGTGGAGCTATAATAAATTTATCATCAACCGCAGGAATATTTGGATTTCCATTAAGATCTCCTTACTGTGCAAGTAAGTGGGCAGTTGTTGGCATAACCAAAACACTGGCAATGGAACTAGGAAAATTTAAAATTAGAGTAAACGCTATTTGTCCTGGAACAATTAAGGGAGATAGAATGGGTAGAGTTATAAGGGATAAATCGAAGTTTTTAAATGTTTCAAAAAAATTAATAGAAAAAGAATTTGTTTCAATGACTTCAATGAATACCTGGGTTTATGAAGAGGATATTGGAAGGATTTGTAGCTTTTTAATTTCGAATGATGCGCCAAGGATATCGGGACAAGTAATTGCTGTGGACGGCAATACTTTAAGAATGCATTAGTTATTAAACTTTAATATTTTTTTCGCTTATTTCCATAAATGGAAAATGAGATTCTTTATAATGTATGTTCTCTGCTTTATTTAAAAAACTTATGTCGTCTAGTAAACCTGCATATAAATAGTATTTTTTATACTTTTCTACATAAGTTAAAATAGGAGCAGCACATTTCCCACAAAAATGTTTTTTAATTTTATTACCACTGCCACCTTCATGTTCATAAATTTTTAATTTAGACTTATCTATATCTAGTGCTCCATCTCTAAGTAGTATAATTGTCATTATTCCTCCTATTTTTTTTCTACAATCAATACAATGACAATTGAAAACTAAAGGGACTTCATCAAGCTTAACCTTAAAAGTTATATTTCCACAGATACATCCACCAGTTTTATTTATAAAAATTTTTTCTTTCATCAATTTCTAATTTTATTCTCATATTTTTTTCTAATTTTTAATACATCAACTAAATATTGGTCCCTGATATTTGAAAGCATATTAATTGATTTACCTTTAGCTTGTTTTTTTGTGCCTGATATAAGTTTATCAGATAATTTATTTGTTAACTTTGGAGCTTTTAATTTTGTCCAAGGTAATTTTAAGGCTGGACCAAATTGCTTTAACATATGTTTCATTCCTGCATTACCTCCAGCAAGATGAAAGGTTAAAAAGGTGCCCATTATTGAGTATCTAAGACCTGGTCCATCTTCTATTGCACGATCTAATTCCTGTGTTGTTGCATAATTTTCATTAATAATATGTAGACCCTCTCTCCACAATGCCTCTTGAAGTCTATCCGACAAATAACCTGGTAATTCTTTTTTAAGCATGATTGGCCTCATTGAGATTGATTTGTAATATTTGTTTGCATCTGAAAGAAACTTTCTTGTAGTTTTTTTTCCAGGAACTATTTCAACTGCTGGCAATAAATACGCTGGATTAAATGGATGTCCAATTATGCCTCTTTGAGGATTTTTACTCTTAGAAAAAATTTTAGAGGGCAAAAGACCTGACGAACTTGAAGAAATAATTACATTTGATTTTACATATTTAGAGATTTTTTGGATTAAATCAGTTTTAACTTTATAATTCTCTAATACACTTTCTTGAACAAAATCCACATTTAAAAGAGCCTTTTCCAAAGAATTAAAGAATATTAAATTTTTAATTAAAATTTCTTTTCCAAAAAGTTTTTTTATACTTTTTGAAGTTCTTTTTATTTCTTTTAAAACATAGTTTTTGAGATTTTTGTTTTGATCATATGCATGAACAATTTTGTTGTGAGCTAAATTTCTTATTATCCAGCCAGTCCCTATGACGCCAGTTCCAACTATTCCTACAGTTTTAATTTTTGACATTACTTGTGTTTTACAAGCTTTAATTTTTCTCTTGTTTCTGAAGGTGACATAATTTCTACACCAAGATCTGTGACGATCCTTATAGCTTTCTCAACTAATTGAGGATTTGTTGCCAATTTACCTTTGGATAAATATAAATTATCCTCTAAACCAACTCTTGGGTTACCTCCCATTACTACAGTTTGAGCAACATATGGCATTTCGTTTTTAGATATTGCAAAACCTGACCATATACCTTCTTTAGGCATTATATCTTTCATCGCTTGCATAGCTAATGGTGTTGCCGGTGCTCCCCATGGAATTCCTAAACACATTTGAAAAAGAGGTGGATCACTTAATAATCCCTCTTTATATAATTGAGCTCCAAACCACATATTTCCTAAATCAAAAGCTTCTATTTCAGGTTTAACTTTTATTTCTTGAAGTTTTTTTGCAGCTTTTCTTAAATCGTTAGGTGTGTTGACTGTGATAACTGAACTATCTCCAAAATTTAAGGTTCCACAATCAAGTGTGCATATTTCTGGAAGAAATTGTTCTGCATTAGCAATTCTTTCCATTACATTTGCCATGTCTGTCATTGGACCAAATTCTAAAGGGTTCGTGCCTTGACCGATATCTAAATCACCGCCCATGCCTGTCGTGAGATTAAGAATTACATCAGTTTCAGATGATCTCACTCTGTCAACCACTTCTTTATAAAGCTCGAGTCTTCTACTTGGAGTTCCATCTTCCTCTCTGACATGGATATGGGCAATTGCAGCACCAGCTTTAGCAGACTCTATTGCTGCTTTTGCAATTTGCTCTGGTGTTTTAGGTAAATCAGGATGTTTACTTGCTGTATCACCAGATCCTGTAACTGCACATGAGATGAAGACCTTATTGTTCATTTTTATTTCTAGAAAAATATAATATCATATCATCAATAATTATAGGAAATAAAAATTAAATGGACTTAAATAAACTAAGGGTTAGACGTAGCTTTATATTTACACCAGGTCTTCAACCAGAAATGTTTCCAAAAGCCTTGGCTTCAGGAGCTGATATGGTTTGTATAGAATTAGAAGATGGAATTGCCATGAAAGATAAAGACGAGGCAAGGAAAAATACTATTGAAGCATTAAAGTCACTAGAGGTAAAAAATGATGTTGAACTAGTTGTTAGATTAAATTGTCAAAGAACTAAAAATGGTCTTTTAGACTTAGAAGCTATTGCTTCAAATAAACTAAAGGTTAAAGCTATAATGTTGCCTAAAGTTAAAACACCTGACGAAATTACATTTATTGATGACATGCTTACTGATTGTGGTTTAGATACTGATCTTCATGTTATAATGGAAACTAATCAAGCTCTTGAAAGTATTTATGATATTGCACATTCTAGCGATAGAATAGTTGCTTTATATTTTGGTGGAGAGGATATGGCAGCAGAATTGAGAGTGGAAAACAAATTAGAGAATTTAGTTTATGCAAGATCAAGGTTAGTTCATGCTGGCGCAAGTAAAGGAGTTGATGTTATTGATGTTCCTTATTTAAATTTAGAAGATATGGAAGGAATGAAAAAAGAAGCACAGTTTGTCAAAAATTTAGGTTTCACTGGAAAAGGATCGATTCATCCGAAACAAATAAGTATTTTAAATAAAATTTTTACTCCAACAGAGGAAGAAATAAATAAAGCTAAAAAAATTATGGATCAATTTAAAAAAGCAAATACAGGTTTAGTTGTAATAGATGGTAAATTGATAGAAAGACCTGTTTTAAGAGAGATGCAAAGAAAATTGTTAGTAGCAGATAAAATAAATAAAAGCTAATAAAATGGCATTTCATTTAGCTTCGAGAAAAATAATAAAAGATTGGACAGATTATAATGAGCATATGAACATGGCTTATTATGTTTTAATTTTTGATGAAGCATGGGAAACAATGCTTAATAAATTTGATATGGGCGGAGCTAAAGCACAAATAAATAAAAGAAGTACAATGGTGGTTGAAACAAGAACAACTTACGACAATGAAGTTAAAGAAAATGAAGAAGTTGATGTTTATTGCACTTTCTTTGATCATGATAAGAAAAGATTACATTTAAAATGTGAGATGATCGAAAAAAAAACAGGAAAACTTGCTGCAACTACAGAAAGTATATCTCTTTATATTGATCTTGAAAAAAGAAAAGTTACAGAATTTGAAGAAGATAAAATAAAAATTATGGATGATTTTATTAACGAAAATAAAAATAGTTTTAAATCAGATAAATTAGTACTTGCAGATAAACTTAAAAAGTAAATGAATTTTGACTACATAATTGTTGGAGCTGGTACAGCAGGATGTGTTCTTGCAAATAGATTAAGTGAAAATGGGAAATTTAATGTTGCCTTGTTTGAGGCAGGTGGATCTAGTGATATTTGGAAAGTTAATATGCCTTTGGCAATTCTATATGCAATGCACGATCCCAAATATAATTATAAATATTATTCAGAACCAGAGCCTAATTTAAATAATAGAAGATTATTTTGCCCAAGAGGAAAAATGGTAGGTGGTTGTTCTGCACATAACGGAATGGTTTATGTTCGAGGAAACAAAAACGACTATGAGAGATGGGCCTCATTTGGCTTGAAATCATGGTCTTATGAAAATGTTTTACCGTTTTTTAAAAAAATTGAGACATGGTCTGAAGGAGAGAATGAATTCAGAGGTGGAAAGGGAATTTTGCCAGTAAATCAATCCAAAAATAAAAATCCTTTGTTTGGCGCTTTTATTAACGCTTCTGTTGAAGCGGGGTATAAACAAAATAATGACATGAACGGAGAAGATCAAGAAGGATTTGGAATGTATGATATTACAATTCATAAAGGTCAAAGAGCTAGCGCTTCTAAATATTATCTAGAACCTGCAAAAAAAAGAAAAAATTTAAAAGTCTTTACCAATTCTTTTGCTGAAAGGATTATTTTTGAGGGAAAAAAAGCAGTTGGAATAGAGGTAAATATCAAAAATAAAGTCACAAAGGTTTATGCTAACAAAGAAGTTGTTTTAAGTGGGGGTTCAATCAATTCACCGCAACTATTAATGTTATCAGGTGTAGGACCTGAAAAAGATTTAAAAGATAAAGGAATTAATGTTGTACACTCTTTAGAGGGAGTAGGTCAAAATTTACAAGATCATTTAGAAACCTACATTCAGCAAGAATGTAAGACTAAAGATACACTTTATTCTTATGTTAACAAAATAAATATGCTTAAAATTGGTATTCAATGGTTTCTTTCAAAAAGTGGTCCATGTTCTACTTCATTTTTAGAAGCAGGTGGTTTCTGCAAATCTTCAGAAGACAAAAGCTATCCAAATATTCAATTTCATTTTTTTCCAGCATTTGTAATCGATCATGGATTAGTTGATCCTGACAGACATGGTTATCAATTACACGCAAGTTTGAATCAACCTAAAAGTAGAGGACATATTAAATTAAATAGTTCAAATCCATACGATTACCCTAAAATTCAATTTAATTATTTAGAAGATGAATATGATTTAAAAGAAACAATTAAGTGTGTTCGTGTAGCTAGAAAGATTTTAAGTCAAGATTCAATGAAACCTTACGCTGGAAGAGAGATAGGTCCAGGTGAAAATGCAACTGATGATGAGCAAATTACAGAGTATATTAGATCAAAAGCCGAAACAGCTTATCATCCATCCTGTACATTAAAAATGGGTGTGGACAAAATGGCTGTAGTTGATGAAAAATTGAAAGTTCATGGTTTAGAAAATTTAAGAGTTGCAGATGCCTCGATAATGCCAGAGATTACAAGTGGTAATTTAAATGCACCAACTTTAATGATAGGTGAAAGAGCAGCAGATTTTATCCTTAATTAGTCTCAAGATATTTTTTATATCTATCTAAACTTTCTTTAGGCCAAGCAATTTTTGGGTCATACATCTCATCATAGCAAATATCTTTGTCTGCAATATTTATCCATGGATCTTTATTTTTAACAAATATGTGTGCTTGAGGTGGAAAAAGCTCTGGATTAGATAAAGTATTTGTTCTGATACTTATCCTTTTAACAGCGAATTCATAGTCAGAATAAATGTAAACACCACACTTTTTGCAAAAGTAAACTTTGCAGCTTTTTCCACTGCCTGCAATTAACTTCTTTTTTAAAAGCTCACCTTTAATATCTAATGAATTTTCAAAAATACTTGTATTAACAACGAAAGATGATCCGGTAATTTTCTTACAATCTTTACAATGACAAGCATGTGTAAATAAAGGCTTAGATTTAATAGTATATTCAATTTCTCCACAAATACAGCTACCAGAAATTGGTTTAAAATCTTCCATAAATATTTTTTAGAGTATCTTATTAATTATGAAGGTTAAAGTTTTTTTGATATAGGTGCGATATGCAAACAAACGATAATACAAAGGGTATTTTTTTTATTATGACTGGAATGGCCTTTTTTTCCATTCAAGATTCATTGATAAAATTTATTTTTGAAGATATTGCATTATTTGAGTTATATTTGGGAAGAACTTTAATACAAGCAACTATTCTCATATCTTTTTTTTTAATAACAAAAAAAAAATTTACTCTTAAAACTCATTATCCTTTTTTAACTTTAGTAAGGGTTGTTTGTTTCTTTTTTGGATTTGCTTTTTTTTATATTTCTTTAACCTTTATGTCTTTAGCGATGGTTAGTGCTTTATTTTTCTCATGTCCTTTCTTTATGTCTATGTTTGCTAAATTTTTTTTAAAGGAGCAAATTGGAATTAGAAGATGGAGTGCAATTGTTGTAGGTTTTATAGGGGTATTAATTGTACTTAATCCAACACTTGAAGAATTTAACTTTTTCAAATTAGCGCCTGTTGGCTGTGCACTTTGTTATGCATGTTCGATGACAATTACAAAATATACCTCTGATAAAGATAATATTTATACTCAAATGACCTTGCTTTATATTTTTGCAGTCGTTGTTAGTTTAATTATTTATCTTGTTAGTGGAGATGGAAAATTTAATAATTTTTCTGATCCTACTTTACAATTTATTGTGAGAGAATGGTTTACTAACCCTTCTGCTTCATGGCCATATGTCTTTGTAATGGGAGTAGTTGCGTCTATATCTTTCTTTTGTGTCTTTTCAGCTTATAGTATTGCCTCACCATCAATTGTATCTTTGTTTGAATACTCTTATATAATTTTTGCGATGATTGCAGGATACATATTATTTGAAACAGTGCCTGAGCTAAGAACGTTCCTTGGGGCATCAATAATTATCTTTGCTGGTGTCTATATTTATTATAGAGAGAAGGTGCGGGGTCAAATGATTGTGACGGATACTCCAAATAGGTAGTTAATAATAATTTTATTATTTATTAAATTTAGTCTTGCTATGATAAAATTTTATAATGAAATTTAAATTTTTTATATTCTTTTTTACAGTTTTTTTTAATATTTATAGTTCAAGTTATTCATCAAATTTTAATAATTTTTCTGAGCTGAGAGATTGTGTTGACACTTATTATAAATATGAAATGTTTCTAAACAATCTACAAAAATGTTTTGATAAAAAAAATATCAAAGTAGATAAAAAAGTTTACAGGATAATAGATAATAAAAATGGAATAATAAACGATATTGTTAACTTAAACATAGAAGATTTTAACAAAAAAAAAGACTTAGGTGATATTTTAAATAATATTTTTTCTCCTGAATTTAAGAACAAAGCAGATGAAGACATATTTGATAGACCAACAGCATTATCTGAAAATTATCTCGAGAATTACAAAGAAAAAATTGAACTAAATAAAATTCAAAAAAATAAAATTGAATTAACAAATAATGATTTTGTAAAATTAAATAATCATATAAGAAATAACCCAAAAGATATCTTTGCGCTAACGGAGGACATTAACAGTTTAGCTTTAGAAGGAAACTATATTTCAGAATTTAAGCGGCAAGAAGCTTTGTTAAATCTTTATAATTCATTTGATCCCTTAGAACTAAATATTATTTTTAATTCAAATCCACCAGTGATGAATAATCCAGTTGCTTTAGTTGGGCTTGCTGGTGCTGTTGCTCTAGGTGCTGGTGGAGGTGGGGGTGGTGGAGGAAGTGGAGGATCTTCTGGTCCTGCTACTATTTCATACTCCAAATCATCAAGTAGTATTAGTGAATGTGGTACATCTATCACATTTACAGCAAATTTGACGAAAGCTCATACATCTAACGTTTCAATTACTTACAGTACAGGAGGAACAGCTACAGATGGTGTTGATTTTAATTTGTCTTCTACTACATCAACAATTGTAGCTGGCGGAACTTCTGCTTCAATAACTCTATCTCCAGTAAATGACACAACGAATGAAACGTCTGAAACAGTTATTTTGACAGCAAGTACATCGGATGTGTCTTCAACTGGAAATACCAGTACTACTATAACTATACATGATTATGTATTAGCATGTAATTCAACTGCTTATTCTGAAGATACGACTGTCCAAAATACAATAAAAAATAGATCTGCTTGGCTAACAGTTGATCAATCAAGTAATAATGTACATCCTTATGAATTATTTAATTTACATAAAGCTCATTCTTACAAAGATAGTGGAGGACAATATTTAACTGGAGAGGGTGAAACTATATTTATTATAGATGATAAATTTACTCCTGCTCATGATACCTATGCTAATAAGACTGTTACAGTTATTGATGTAACAACACCAAGTAATAGTTCAACTAATCATGGAGATCATGTAGCTAGCATTGCTGCAGGTGATATCAATGGAACAACTCATGGAGTTGCCCCTGATGCAGATCTTGTACTTGCATCTTTTGATACAAGTTCTTATGCAAATTTGGCCACTGATTATGATACTGCGAGAACTAATCATGCACCTATAGTTGTTAATAATAGCTGGGGAATACAACAAAATTGTAGTGGAGGTTCATGCACAAGTGCATTAACATTTGACGAAGTTAAAACGGCCGCAACTAATAATGGGGTTACTATTAGAGAGCAGTTAGCAAATAACTGGGGAGGTTCAGCGGCTGTATCAAGTTACATTACAGCAATGGATAATTTTCAAAATAATGGAGTAATTGTCTGGGCAAGTTCTAATTATGTAAATGATAGTGATGTTGGTTTAGAAGGAGGATTGCCTGCTTATTTTGATGGGGTGCAAGACTCAGTTGATTTATCTGATGCTTGGTTGTCAGTTATGTGGGCAGAATTCACTGGTACATCCTTAACTGGAGCTACAGAGTCTGATTTTAATAGATTAGGTAATCCTTGTGGAAACGCCAAAGAATGGTGTTTAGTAGTTGATGACCAAGAAATAGGAGCAGCTGGATACGTTGACACTGGAGGAACAAGTCAATGGATGGTTAATGGTGGATCTTCTATGGGCGCTCCCCAAGTTTCAGGAATGATAGCTTTACTTGGTCAAGCTTTTCCAAATCACACTCCAGAACAACTAACTGATAGATTATTAGCATCTGCAAACAATGCTTGGTTTACGCCTTCAGGAAATACAACATTTACTACTCATGGAGCATCTATTAAACACGGTTATAATGATACATGGGGTCATGGCGTTCCCGATCTCTACGCAGCCTTGTCACCAATAACCACTAGTAAAAATCCTTTGTCATTTGGTGGTGGAGGCGGATCTGGAGGCGGAGGATCAGGAGGAGGTGGCGGTTCTGGTAATGCTATGCCTTTTTCAGCAATGAAGAAATATCCAGTTTCACAAACATCGTTTACATCATCTATCTCACTGGGGAATTCAATTTCTAATGGACTAAAAAATAAATATACCTACGCTTACGATGCTCTTCATGGTGGTTTCAAAATATATTTATCAGATTTTATAAACGAAGAAAATTTAGAAAACCAAAAAATAGAAATCAACTTAAATAATGAAATTGAAAAATTGACTAATTTTGACACTTTAAACAAAATGGACAAAAATATTTTAAAAGGAGAATTATTTAATTTTAAAGATGAATTTAATTATGGATCAAGCATCACATTAGATAATCCAAATTTAGCTATTCAAAATACTATTCCAAAAAATAATTTTTATACAAACCCATTTCTATCAGAAAATAATGGACTAGGTTTAAATCAGAAACTTTATATTTCAGGAAATGATTTATTTTTAAGTTACAATAATTCAAAATTAAATCCTTTAACAAATATAAATCATGATATCATATTACCAATAGAGACATTTGCAGCATCATTAAATTTAAACAATAATGTATTTGAACAATTTTCACTCACAACTGGTATATTAAAAGAAAAAGAGAGTTTTCTACTCTCTAAGTCTAGTGGTGCTTTTGGATTTGAAAATGAGAATGTTACAAACTTTTATGGAATAAATTTATTAAAAAATTTCAATAAAAATAGTAATTTATCATTTAGTAATACATTTGGTTTTTCAAATTTTAAAAATAATAATAACAATTTTATTCTAGGATCTACAAATGTAATGAGTACAAGTTTTGAAATTGACTATGAAGTAAATAATATTTATGGAAATGATAAGTTTAACTTAACATTTTCCCAGCCAAATAGAGTTGAAAAAGGAGAGATGAATTTAAGATTAATTGGTCTATCCGATAAGAATGGAATAATACCATTTAAAGACCATAAAATTAATTTAAGTCCTTCGGGAAGACAAAAAGATGTAACTTTAAGTTATAAAAAATCTATAAATAAAAATATTAAATTAGGATTAAAGGCTGTGATTACCGATGATATTGGACATATTAAAAATAGAGATTTAAATACTGATATTCTTTTAACTGGGTCAGCAAGTTTTTAAAAAATATATTTTTGTTAATAAATTATTAATATTACGCGGTAAAATTGATAATTTTCCCATTGAAAAATTAAATTAATAAGATTTAATTTTAAAAATATAAATTGTTAACAATTAAAGGGAAAATATGAAAAAATTACTAATAGGTATATTCGTGTTTATCTTAAGCTTTACTTCAAAAGCTTTTTCAGATGGGCATGGAATTAAAATGGGTGTTATTTTAGGATTTACTGGTCCAATTGAAACCCTAACACCTGCAATGGCAGCTTCTGCTGAACTTGCTTTTAAAGAAGCTTCAGACTCTGGCTCATTATTAGGTGGAAAAAAAATATCTGTAGAAAGAGCTGACTCAACTTGTGTCGACTCTGCTGCTGCTACAACTGCTGCTGAAGGTTTAGTTTCAGGTGGTGTTGTTGCTATTATGGGTGCTGATTGTTCTGGTGTTACAGGTGCAATAGCAACTAATGTTGCTGTGCCAAATGGTGTTGTTATGATTTCACCATCAGCTACATCTCCAGGATTAACTGATCTTAATGATAATGGTTATTTCTTCAGAACTGCTCCATCAGATGCTAGAGGAGGACAAGTCTTAGCCGATATTACAAAGGACAGAAAAGTTAAATCATTAGCTGTAACTCATACTAACAATGACTACGGAAAAGGTTTAGCTGATGTTTATGTAGCTGCAGTTAAAGCTCATGGTATTAAAGTAACAGCTGTTACAGCACACGAAGAAGGTAAAGGTGACTATGGTGCAGAAGTAGCGACACTTGCAGCAGCAGGTGGAGATGCTCTTGCTGTTTTAGGTTACTTAGATCAAGCTGGTGGTAGCATTATTCAAGGATCATTAGACTCTGGATCATTTGATACTTTTGTTCTTTCAGATGGAATGATTGGTGACTCTCTTACTGACAGATTTGGAAAAGATTTAAATAAATCATTTGGATCTTTACCAGGATCAATGGGTAAAGGTGCTGGTATATTTAAAGAAGTTGCTAGTGCTGGTGGTATTGATTCATCAGGTCCTTACACAGGTGAAAGTTATGATGCAGCAGCCTTGATCACACTTGCAATGCAAGCTGGTGGAAAAGCTGACAGAATGACTGTTCAAAAAAATGTAATGTCAGTAGCCAATGCTCCTGGAACAAAAATTTATCCCGGCGAATTAAAAAAAGCACTTGATTTATTAGCTAAAGGAAAGGCAGTAAATTATGAAGGTGCTACAGCTGTTGAATTTACAGATGTCGGTGAAGCTTTTGGATCTTTTATTGAAAAAGAAATAAAAGGTGGAAAGTTTAAAGACAAAAAGCAAAGATAATTAGAAATTAAAACCCCAGTTTCTTAACTGGGGTTTTAAAATAAATATTTATCAGATAAATAAAATATTAAACCTAAAACAATACCTAATAAAATATAATACATTATTGTTTAATAATTTTTTCTGGAATAATTCCTTGAGGTCTATAACGCATTATTAAAAGTAAACCAATTCCAATAACTAAGAATCTAAAATATGGAGCACTTTCAATTAAGTGAACTCTTACTGCATTAGTTTCTGGAAGATGAGATGTAAACAAATTAATTAAAAATAATGCAATTGGAGCTGCTTCAACCCATAAAAACCAAACTACAAATCCCCCCAATATTGCTCCAAAATTATTTCCTGTT
>CACMFU010000004.1 GCA_902613065.1 uncultured Pelagibacteraceae bacterium
TTTGATAAAGGCATTCATGTTATTGCAACTTCACCCGTTTTCTCGAAACCAGTCGCAGAAATTGCACTTGGATTTACACTCTCTCTTCTTAGAAATATTCATGGAGCAAATCAGGATTTCATTAATAAAAAGGAAAAGTACGGATTAGATGGAAATCTTAAGTCTTCATTGTTATCAGACAAAAGAATTGGATTATTGGGATTTGGAGACCTAGGAAAAGCTTTGGTTCCATTATTAAAACCATTTTCGAGCAAAATAAATATCTATGATCCTTGGATACCAAACAAAAAAATTATTAATCAAGGATTTAAACCAATTACTTTAAAAAAAATGTTTAAAGAATGTGAAGTTATTTATGTGCTCGCTGCAATTACTACAAAAAACAAAGGACTGATTGATAAAAAATTACTCAATCTTATGAAATCAAACTCACTTTTTATACTAATGAGTAGAGCTGCAGTTGTTAACTTTAAAGATTTAAAAAATAGGCTTAAAAAAGGTGATATTTATGCAGCGCTTGATGTTTTTCCGGAAGAACCAGTTAAAAAAAATGACCCAATAAGAAAATTAAAAAATGTTTTATTTTCTGCACATAGAGCGGGTGCTTTAGACGAGGCATTCAAGGAAATGGGCAATATTGTTTTTGAAGATATGAAATTAATTTCAAAAAATCTTAATCCAAGATTTTGTAAAAGAGCTCTAAGAAAAACTGTTCATCTTTTAAGGTCAAAACCTGTTGCAATTAATTAATTTTTTTTTTAATTTAAATTAAATGACTTCAACAAATAAATTGCTCTTAGAGGCTAAAGGTATCACAAAGTATTTTGGAACAATAACTGCTTTAGAAAATGTAAATTTAAAAGTGCACGAAGGTGAATGTTTAGGTGTAGTGGGAGACAATGGTGCAGGTAAATCTACACTAATGAAAGTATTATCTGGTTTGTACAAACCAAGTGCAGGTGCTTTATTTTTTGAGGGTAAAGAACACGTATTAGATAGTCCAAAAGACTCTCAAAATTTAGGTTTAGAAATGGTTTATCAAGATCTTGCATTGGCAGGTAATTTACCTATTGGAGAAAATATATTCTTAGGAAGAGAGCCAACAAAAAATATTGGCTTTTTAAAATTTCTAGATTTTAAAAAAATTCAAGAAATGACAAGCGCACACTTAGAGAAACTAAAAATAAATGTTAAAAGTGCTGATCAGAAAGTAGAGGAATTATCTGGAGGACAAAGACAAGCGGTTGCAATAGCTAGGTCAACAGCATTTAATGCCAAAGTTGTAATAATGGATGAACCAACTGCTGCTTTAGCAATAAAAGAAGTTGGAAAAGTATTAGACTTAATTAATAAATTAAAAAGTACTGGCGTAGGTGTTATAGTAATAAGTCATAGAATGGATGATATTTTTACTGTTTGCGACAGAGTAATGGCACTTTTTCAAGGAACAAACTTTGCTGAGTCTCAATTAGATAAAACTTCAAGAGATGAAGTCATTGGTTGGATTATGGGAAAAAAATAAAATGGACGATAAGGAAAAAAAACAAGATAGCTTATATGTAAAACTTATTCCATATTTTGAAAAATATGGGATTTTACTATTATTAGTTATCATGATCTTGGTAATGCATATTTTGCAACCAGATGTCTTC
Organism: uncultured Pelagibacteraceae bacterium; assembly: GCA_902613065.1. Classification (GTDB taxonomy): domain Bacteria; phylum Pseudomonadota; class Alphaproteobacteria; order Pelagibacterales; family Pelagibacteraceae; genus Pelagibacter. The sequence goes on from CACMFU010000004.1 coordinate 1,653, forward strand.
TTGTCTTGGAGAAATGTAACAAACGTATTCAAACAAATATCTTGGCAATCAATGTTAGCTTTAGGTGTTTTTATGGTGATTGTGACTGCGGGTATAGATCTATCAGTTGGCTCAATAATGATGCTTTCATTGATGATTTTAGCTATAGTAGCTAAAGCTGGAGCACCTTGGTTTATAGTTGTTCTAGTACCTTTGTTTGCTGGATTTTTATGTGGGTTGATAAATGGTTTGGGGATAACACTTTTAAGAATGCCTCATCCTTTTATAATGACTTTAGGAACTCTTTATATTTTTAGAGGAACAGGAAACTTAATATCAGGCGGAACACCCATAAGTGGATTTACCGATGAAGTTAGGTACTTAGGTCATGGTAGAATTGATCTTACTTGGTTAGGATTAGAGAAATCTCAATATCTCCCCGTAAGCTTAGTTTTAATCGCTGTTGTATATTTTGTTTTTTGGGTTTTCTTAAATCATAGTCGAACAGGAAAGTGGATTTATGCAATTGGTGGCAACCCAAGCGCAGCAAGAGCTTCAGGAATTAATGTTAATAAAATTTTAATAATTGTTTATTCACTTTGTGGATTTTTATCAGGTATTGGAGCATTAATTTTAGCAGGAAGAACAGACTCTGGTTATCCTAATGCAGGATTACAATCTGAATTGGACGCTATTGCAGCATGTATAATTGGTGGAGCTAGTTTCTTTGGTGGTAGAGGAACTGTGCTTGGAGTTTTTGCTGGAGTAATGATTATGGGAATTTTAAGAAATGGACTTAATTTGATGGATGTAAGTTCTTTCTGGCAACAAGTATTGATTGGCTCGATCATTGTATTAGCGGTTTACGTGGATGTTTTAAGAAGAGATTTCGGCACGAGAAAATAAACACGTCAAAGTTGAATAGGTGCTATCATAAGAGACCCTGTAAACAGTTGAATTTTTTTTAAAAATTTTATTAAATTAAGCTTTAATAATTATTAAAGGGGAAATTTATGAGAGAACTATCAAGAAAAATTGTTGTTTTAGTATCAGCAATTTTTTTATCGATAAGCATGATTTCAGCTTCTTTTGCTGATGGTCATGGTAAAAAAATCTTATTCAGTATTAAAGGTCCTGGGTCTGGAAATCCTTTCTGGGCTTCAGTTACAAAAGGTGCTGAAGAAGAAGCTAAAAAATTAGGTGTTAAGTTAATCTTGGTTGCGCCACCTCAAGAAGGTGATGTTCAAGCACAAATTAACCAAGTGGAAGACCAACTTGCTAAAGGTGTTGATGCTTTAGCTCTTGCACCAGGAGATCCAAATGCATTTGCTCCAATTGTAGATGACGCTATCAAAAGTGGTGTTCCAGTTGTATTCGTAGATACAAAAGGAATCAATGAAGGTGTTACTTTTATTGGAACTAACAATATGAATGGAGCAGAATTAGCTGCTAAATTCATTTGTGACAAAACTCCAAAAGGTTCAGATGTTGCAATTTTGACTGGAATAGAGTCTCAATCAACAGCTTTACTAAGAAGAGACGGTGCAATTAAAGGATTTAAAAATTGTGGTTTAAATATAGTTGCTACACAAACAGCCGAGTGGGATACTGCAAAAGGTAGATCAGTTACTGAATCTATTATTTTGAAAAATCCTAACATCAAAGCAATATTTGCTTCAAATGACAATATGGGCTTAGGTGCTATGCAAGCTCTTAAAGATGCAGATATGAATGATGTTGTTGTTGTTGGTTTTGATGCAACTCCAGATGCTGCTACAAGTATCTTAAAAGGTGAAATGACTGCAACTATTGCTCAGTTCTCATATAACATGGGTGCTTACGGTGTTAAATATGCACTTGAGCTAGCTAATGGTGGAAGTATTGATCCAAACATTGATACTGGAACACAATTAGTAACAAAAGAAAACGCTAACGATTTTAAATAATCATTAGTTTATAACATTTAAAAAAGGGTGGAGTTTTATTCCACCCTTTTTTTTTATTTATTTTAAAGAGTGATTACTTGATCAGGTGGATTTGATCCAAGTGCAGTATATAATTGTGGAAAGCATCCGGCCACCACACCATCAACCAAACCTTTTGCTTTAACATCTCCACTTCCGCATTGTTCTAAAGTTCCATCAGCAAAACCTCGTCTAACAGCGCAGGCATCACATACCATCAACAGCATTTTCTTCTCATTAGCAATTTTTGCTAATCTTTCACCGATGGGATCTCCTTTTTTTAAACAAAAAAGGTTATCATCAAAAAAAAACATTCCAGCAACATCAACTACGTGAGAGTTTTTTTCCAGTTGTGGCAATATCATTGTAGCAAGTTGGAAAGTACTAGCCATACTTGTTTTAAATACATAAGCAATTTTCATATTTTCTCCTAATTTTTATATATTATTTGTTATGTTATAACATAACATTTTAAATTCAATGAATAAATAAGTACAAAGAAAATATTTTCAGAATTTTTGATAAAAAAAATTATGTAAATTAATTAATTCAAGTAATGTTAGAAATCTAAAATAGAATATAATATAGTTATAAAATGTTAATAAATATTAATCCAGTTTTAAGCCCTGAATTACTTTTTAATTTAAGATCCATGGGTCATGGCGAGAAAATTATTCTTGCTGATGCTAATTTTCCCGCAAATTCTATGAATAAAAACGTAATTCGATTGGATGGGGTAGATATTAAAAGTGCAGCAAATGCAATTTTATCTGTTTTTCCATTAGATAGTTTTACCGTATCACAAGGGGGCTCACCTGCACTTAGAATGGAAGTAGATGACAAACCAGAAGAACTAACTGAAACTCATAAAGAATTTATTGAAGCAGTAAAAAATAATTCTGGTCCTCAATGGAAAGTTGGATCAATTTCAAGACAAAATTTTTATGAAGAAGCAAAAAAAGCATATTGTATTGTAACCACTACAGATGCCCGACCTTTTGGATGTTTTATTATTACTAAAGGAGTTATTCTTCCTGATGGTAAAGTCTGGTCTTAGTTAAATGAAATCTATATGTGTACTTGGAGTATTTGTTGCAGATCTATGTTTTATCGGTGGAAAAATTCCTGAAGTGGGGCAAACTATTTTAGGAACAAAACACTTAATAGGACCTGGTGGAAAAGGATCTAACCAAGCCATTGCTGCAGCAAGACTTGGCGGAAACATAAGTTTTATTACAAAAATAGGTGATGATAATAATGCTGAAATGGCACTAAATTTATATAAATCCTCTGGAGTAAATACCGATTATATTATTAAAGACAAAAATCACTCAACTGGTGTTGCTGGTATTATGATTAATGCTAATACAGGTGATAATGCAATAAACATTATACCAGGCGCTGCTGGCACTTTAAATAGTTCTGATATAGATAATAATTTAAAAGCAATCGAGAAGTCAGATATATTCTTAACACAATTAGAAACACCATATGATGTTACTAGTTATGCTTTACAAAAAGCTAAAGATACTGGATCAATTACAATTTTAAATCCAGCTCCGGCTTCAAAAATATCTGACAATGACTTTAAAAACATAGACTATTTTACGCCAAATGAAACTGAGGCTAGTTTTTATTTAGAAAAGAAAATAGAAACAAAATCTGAAATAGAAAATGCAGCTAAAGAATTTTTAAAAAAAGGAGTCAAAAATATTCTAATAACTCTAGGTTCTAAAGGAGTTTATTTTTCAAATGGAACCGAAAGCCATTTTGTAGATGCTCATAAATTAAAAGACGATGTAAAAGATACTACTGGAGCAGGAGATGCATTTAATGGAGCTTTTAGTGTGGCATTAGCTAAATCGTTAAAAATTGTTGATGCATTAGAATTTTCTAATAAAGTTGCTGGCATTTCTACAACTAAAGAAGGGGCTGCAAATTCAATGCCAAGTATCAATGAAGTAGAAAATTATTAATTACTCAATAATTTTAAATTCTGATTTATATTTATCTGTAATCTTAAGCCCAAGACCAGGAACATTATCATCTAGATCTATCATTCCATCTATTGGAGCAGGATCACCTTCAAAAATATAATAAAATAGTTCGTTACCAATTTCTACATCATGAACTGGAAAAAACTCTGAGATAGGACAATTAAAATTCGACATTGTTAAATGATAGTTATGCATTTGACCTGCATGTGGAATTACTGGAACTTGATAAGCCTCTGCAAGAGCATTTATTTTCTGAGCGATTGTAAATCCACCAACTCTATTATTATCATATTGAATGTAGCTAACTGCTTTGAGGTCTAACAATTGTTTAAAACCAAATAGATTAAATTCATGTTCTCCCCCAGAAATTGGTATAGCGTTCATATTATTCAGTTCCGCATACCCATGAATATCATCAGCAATAACAGGTTCTTCTAACCATCTTGGATTAAATTTTACCAATTTAGGTATCATTCTTTTAGAATAATCTAGGTTCCAACCCATATAACATTCTAACATTAAGTCAGTATCATCCCCGATTACTTCTCTTACAGCTTCTACAAGTTCAATGTTTTTTCTCATACCTTCAGGACCATCTTTTGGTCCCCAACCAAATCTCATTTTAAACATTTTAAAACCTTGTTTTTTATACTTTTCAGCTTCATTTTGTAAATCTTTGATAGGTTGGCTATAAAGTTTTGATGCATAAACAGGTATCTTTTCTTTTGTTCTACCCCCTAACAATTTAAATACGGGTTTGTTAGTTAACTTTCCTAATATATCCCAAATAGCAATATCAATTGCAGATATTGCAACCATACCCAAACCTCTTCTTCCCCATGCATGAGTTCTTCTATACATTTTTTCCCAGATGTAAGCGTAATCAAAAGGATCTTCTCCTATAACTAATGGTTTAAGATACTCATCAATAGTTTTTTTTACTAATTGAGGTGCAAGAGCTGCATTACCAATTCCAATATGACCATCATCAGTTACAATTTCACAAATTAACCATTCATGAAATCTGAAAGAACCCATGGCATCTGATTTTTCATAAAGTAAATCTGATGCATTTGTGCAAAAATTATTTTGTGGAGGAACTGTTTTACCATTCCATTGATATACTTTTGTTCTTATATCTTTAATTTTAGACATTTAATTTAAATTTTGAGCCATTCTTAATGCAATTTTAAACGATTGCAATGTTGGCTCCAAATTTGCCTGATTTTTTCCAGCAATATCAAACGCAGTTCCATGCGCAGGTGTTGTTATTGGAATTGGAAGACCACCTTGAACTGTTACCCCTCTATCAAATCCAAAAGCTTTTAGTCCAGATTGTAGAGCATCATGATACATTCCAACAATGCAATCATGATTTTTATTTTTAAATGCTGTAATGAAAGAAGTATCACACGGTAAAGGACCATCAGCATTAATACCAAGTTTTTTTGCTTCCTCTATTGCTGGTATTATCTCATCTTTTTCTTCATTACCAAACTCTGCATGAGGGTTAAGAGCTTGAACCGCAACTCTTGGATTTTCTATACCGTTTAATTTCATTGCTTCATTAATCAATTTTATTGGCTCCATTATTTTATCTTTCTTAATATGTTCTGGAACTTCTTTGATAGGTATATGAGATGTCACTCGTGCAGTCCAAAAATTATCTACTACATTAAATTCACAAAAAAAACTTTTTACATTTAATTTATCAGCCATATGATGTAATTCGTCATCAAATTTACATCCACCTAATTTTAAGCTTGTCTTATTAAAAGGACCAAAATTAATAGCATCAATTTTTTTCTCTTTCGCAAGTTCTAGTGCTAAATTTAATGCATTTAAAACAGTTTCTCCAGATTCGGCAGAGCATTCTGATAAATTATAATCTTTGTTTTTACCCTTAGAGATATCTAAAAAATACTTACTTTTTTTATCAAAATTTATTTCATCAAAATCAGTAACAATTTCTAGGTCTGAATTATTTCCTGAAATTTTATCTCCAGCATTTAAAATATTTTTTTCACCAATTATAGTAATGTTTGCATTCGATAGTTCGTTTTGGGTCAAAAGTTTTGATATAAGTTCTGGTCCAATACCTGATGGATCTCCAAGCAATAAAGCAATATTTTTTTTCTTATTTGTCATTTTTTTTCTTACTGTTTCTAACAGATTATGATTAAATATTTAAATATAAATTAACTTAAGAGGGAAATAATGAAAAAAAGCTTTAAACTATTTTTAGCTGCTGCTTTTTTAGTAACTGAATTTTTTGTTGTAGCACTTCCACTTATGATTACATCTGCAAAAGCAGATGGTCATCCAATACAAGCAATTACTCATGCTGGTTTTGGTGGTGGAACAGATGTTACTACGAGAATGATGTTGTTAAGAGCAAGAAGAGTTTTAAAACAAGACATGCAATTAGTTAACAAAAAAGGTGGTGGTGGAGCTGCATCTATGGACTACATGATGACACTTCCTGCTGACGGTAATCACACTTTGACTTGGACTACTGGTCACGCAGTATCAATGGCTTTAGGTAAAACAAAAGTCAAAATAAGCGATATGCAACCGCTAGCTAGAGGAACTGATGATCCTCAACTATTTGTTGTTAATTGTAATAATGACATCAAAGATGCTAAGAAATTTATTAGCACTCAAAAATCAAAATCACTAAAATATGGAACAACTCACACTGGTGGAATTGATGATGTTAGTGCAATTGCATTTACTAAAAAAGGTGGATTAAAAGATCCAACTATTGTTGCTTACAAAGGTGTTGCGCCAATTAAAACTAACCTAATCAAGGGAGATATTGATGTAGGAGTTTTAAATTTAGGTGAGGCCCTAACTGAAATTAATGAAGGCAAACTTTGTGTTTCAGTTGTATTAGCAAATAATAGAATGGCTAAAATAGGAGACTCTCCAACGGCAAAAGAATTAGGGATACCTGTTTCTTTATCTACTGTTAGAGGTTTCGTAACTAAAAAAGGTGCTCCAGCAGACAGAGTTAAACAACTAGAAGCTGGAATGATGAAAGCTATGAGCCACAACTACTATAAAAATTTCCTAACAGAAATTGGTCTTGATGAAACTAGTGTTGTAGGCGCAGATGAATGGGGCAAGCAAATGGAAGAAATGCTTGCTGAAATGACAGCTCAACTCAAAGCATTGGGTTACATTAATTAATAAATTTTGTACATTTAAATGAATGATGTACATAACGAAAAAGGGACAAACAAAAGTTTGTCCCTTTTTTTTAAAAGTTCATTCATTGTTTCAGCTGTAATAATATTAATTTCTTCAATTCTATTATACTTTACGTTTACTTTTGACATAGTGCCTCCTATATTAAATAGAGGTATACAGCCAGCAACGTTTCCAAAGGCCCTATTAATTTTAATTATTGCGCTAACTTTATTAACTTATTTTATTTCTCTTAAAAATCCCTGGAAAAATGAAAAAAAATTACCTAATTCATTTTACATCACTTTGCTTTCATTTGTTGTTTTTATAACTGTTTCAAAATTTTTAGATTTCTTTCTAGGCATAGCATTACTTTCAATCATAGTTTCTTACTTTTGGGGAGAAAGAAGAGTTGCCTATTTAATAATCGTATCAATTATATTTCCTTTAATTGTTTTTGTATTTTTTGAAACAATTTTAGGATTACGATTTCCACCTGGAATTATTACAAACCTTTATTACGGATAAAATGGAAAATTTAGGTTTAATCTTTGCTCCTTTATTTAGTTATAAATTGTTAATTGTTTTATTTTTTGGAACAATTTTTGGATTAATTCTTGGAGTTCTTCCTGGACTAGGGCCAACAACAGGCGGTGCTTTAATATTACCTTTTACGATGACGCTAGATCCACTATCTGCAATTGTTTTACTAACTGCAATTTATTGTGCAGGAACTTATGGAGGTGCAATTACTGCAATTTTAATAAATACCCCTGGAACCCCTGCAGCAGCAGCCACATGTTTAGATGGTTACCCTTTAGCACAAAAAGGAGAAGCTGGAAGAGCTTTAGGTATGGCTACTGTTTCAAGCGTAATTGGTGGAATTGCTAGTGTTATAGTTCTTATATTTTTTGCTCCTTTACTTGCAAATTTAGCTTACGAATTCGGTCAACCTGAATATTTTGCGCTAGCAATTTTTGGATTAACTATGCTTGCATCAATTGGTGAAGGCAGTCCTATTAAAAATTTAATTGCTGGTGCTTTTGGAATTCTAATTTCAACTGTTGGTAAAGATTTTATGACATCTATAGATAGGTTTACATTTGGAATTAATGAATTGACTGAAGGTATTGGTTTTATTCCAGTAGTAGTAGGTTTGTTTGCTATTAGTGAAATGTTAACTCAATCTACTTTAATAAATCAAATATTTAATAGAGTAGCTTTAAAGGCAGTTAAACTTCCATCAATCGATGATTATAAAAAAACTTGGAAAACAATTATAAGATCTAGTGGGATAGGATCATTTATTGGTGTTTTGCCAGCAGAGGGAGGAACTGTTGCATCTTTAATAGGATATGCTGAAGCAAAAAGATGGTCAAAAAAACCTGAGGATTTTGGAAAAGGATCAATTGAAGGAATAGCTGGAGCTGAAGCAGCAAATAATGCTGCTACTGGAGGAGCCATGGTTCCAACGCTAGCTTTAGGTATTCCTGGTAGTGCGACTACAGCAGTAATACTTACAGGATTAATCATACATGGTGTAAGACCGGGTCCAGATTTATTTAGAGAGCAACCTGAGTTTCTTTATGGAATATTTGGATCAATGCTAATTGCAAATATTTTATTCTTCGTATTAGGATTTTTTGGAGCTAAAATATTTGCAAGAATAACTTTAGTTCCGAATAAATTATTATGGCCGATGATTTTTGCGGTTTCTGTTTGCGGAACATATTCTTTAAATCAGTCAATTATTGATGTTTGGTTGATGCTATTATTTGGAGTTATTGGTTTCTTTATGAGAAGATATGGATTTTCAGTTGTACCTGTAATTATAGGTTTAATTTTGGGTGAATTGGTAGAAGGAACTTTAAGACAATCGCTTGTTATTTTCGATGGAAACTGGTTAATGTTTCTTCAAAGACCTATTGCATTAACATTTTTTGTTTTATCTTTAATTGCTCTAAGTTTTCCATTAATAAAGAGAAAGAAAAAAAATGATAAAGTTTGATTTAAGTAATAGGGTTGCGGTTATAACAGGTGGTGCTCAGGGTTTTGGATTTGCAATAGCGGAAAGATTCATTCAATCAGGTGCAAAAGTTGTTATATGGGATATTGATGAACAAGAAGCAAAGAAAGCCGTTGAAAAAATAAATTCAGAAAACATAAGTTATAAAATTGTAAATGTATGTAACTTTGAAGAGATTTCTAAAAGCTTAAAAGATATTGAGACTGAACATAATAAAATAGATATTTTTGTAAACAATGCTGGGATAACAGGCATGAATAAAACAGTTGCAGAATATCCTATTGAAGAGTGGGAAAAAGTTATTCAATTAAATTTAAATGCAGTATTTTACTGTTGCAAAGCAGTTGTTCCTTATTTGGAAAAAAATAATTATGGAAGAATAGTTAATATTGCATCAATTGCTGGAAAAGAAGGCAATCCTAACGCTGGAGCTTATAGCACATCAAAAGCAGGGGTTATTGGTTTAACAAAATCTCTAGGAAAAGAGTTAGCATTAAAAAATATAGCAGTAAATTGTGTAACACCGGCAGCTGCAAAAACAAGAATATTTGATCAAATGACTGAAGAACATATAAATTACATGCTTTCAAAGATTCCAAGAAATAAGTTTGCAAAAGTTAATGAATTGGCTTCTTTAGTAACTTATTTAGCTAGTGAAGAAAACTCTTTTGCGACTGCTGCAGTGTTTGATCTAAGTGGGGGAAGAGCTACTTATTAATGTATTTAATTTAATATTTTTTTTATGAAATACTCTGCATCTAAAAATAGATACTCAAATATGTTATATAGGACTTGCGGTGACAGCGGTGTAAAATTACCTTTAATCAGCTTGGGTCTTTGGCATAATTTTGGTGCCAAAATCCCACTTTCAAATATTAAAAAAATCCTATTTTACGCTTTTGATAGAGGTGTTACTCATTTTGATTTGGCGAATAATTATGGTCCTCCATATGGTAGCACAGAAAGTAATTTTGGAAAAATAATAAGTAAAGACTTAAAAAAATATAGAGACGAACTCATCATATCATCTAAAGCTGGTTATGATATGTGGGAAGGACCTTATGGAGAATGGGGATCAAAAAAACATATTATCGCGAGTTGTGATCAAAGTTTAAAAAGAATGAAAGTTGATTATTTTGACATATTTTATTCACATAGATTTGACCCAAATACACCTTTAGAAGAGACAGCAGATGCTTTAGAAACTATTTATAAATCTGGTAAAGCTTTATATATTGGCATTTCATCTTATTCCTCCAAAAAGACAAATCAAATCTACAAAATTTTAAAATCAAGAAATATTAAATTGTTTATTCATCAACCATCATATTCGTTAATAAATAGATGGATTGAAAAAGATTTGACTAAGACAATAAGAAAACTAAAAATTGGATGTATTGCTTTTTCTCCGCTAGCTCAAGGAATGCTATCAGATAAATATTTAAAAAAGATACCTAAAGTTTCAAGAGCAAGCGATACAACATCATACTTAGATAAATCTTTAATAACAAAAAAAAATTTAAAGATTGTTTCGGATTTAAATAAGATTGCAATTAAAAGAGGGCAATCTTTATCTCAAATGGCAATCTCTTGGGTTCTATCAAATAATTATGTAACATCCGCTCTAATAGGAGTTAGAAATATTAATCAATTAAAAGAAAATTTAGAAAGTCTAAACAAACTTAATTTTACAACTTCTGAAATGAAAATAATTAATAAAACCGCAAAAGATGGTAATATTAACATCTGGAAGCAATCAAGTTCATATTAAAATGCATATTGGTATTGATTTAGGTGGAACCAAAACAGAGTCAATCATTATTGATGAAAATGGAAAAGAGCTCGAGAGAATTAGGAGAACAACACCAAAAAATTATAATGGAACTTTAGATACAGTATGTGAACTTGTAAATTATTTAGAAGATAAATACAAAAAAAGTTGTAGTGTTGGTGTAGGCTCGCCTGGAGCTTTATCAAAAGAAACAAATTGTATAAAGGGTGGTAATTCAACCTGGTTAAATGATAGGCCTTTAAAAAAGGATATTGAGCTTAGGCTAAATAGAAAAATATTTCTTGAAAATGATGCTAATTGCTTTGCTTTATCTGAATCAATTGATGGAGCTGGTCTTAACTATGAAATAGTATTTGGAGTTATAATTGGAACAGGTGTTGGCGGAGGATTAATTATTAATAATAAAATTGTTAATGGATTTAATAACATAACTGGGGAATGGGGACATAATCAAATGCCAATAGGAACAAATGATAAGTGGAAAAGGCACGATTGTTATTGTGGTAAAAAAGGATGCATTGAAACATTCTTATCTGGTCCTGGGTTTTCAAAACATTTTTATGACATTCATAAAATAGATTTAGATGCTAAAATAATTCAAGAAAATGCAAACAAAGGAGATGAAAAATCTTTAGAATTTGTATTTCAATACTTAGATTACTTAGCACGAGGCTTATCCACTGTAATTAATATTGTTGATCCTGGTGCAATTGTTATGGGTGGAGGTGTTTCCAATATGAAGCAGATTTATGGAAATATAAATTCAAAATTAAAAAAATATGTATTTAGTGACACTGTAAATACTAAAGTTTTAAAAAATATTCATGGAGATTCTAGTGGCGTAAGAGGAGCTGCAGATTTAGGAAGATCTAACGATACAATATAAATTTAAATAATGAAAAAATATAAAATCGGTTTTATTGGAATAGGTTTAATGGGATTTCCAATGGCTAAAAATCTTCTAAAATCAAAATATGAAGTTAAAGTTTTTAATAGAACTAAAAATAAAGCCATTAGACTAAAAAAATTTGGTGCGAAAGTATGTAACTCTCTAAAGGAAGTTGTTACGGACCAGGATCTAATAATTACCATGTTGTCTGATGATAAGGCTATAAAAAAAATATATTTTAATTCAGAATTTTTAAAAAATTTAAAAAAAGGATCTACAGTCATTGATATGAGTTCTGCAAATCCTAGAACAGCAATTAATTTATCAAAATTATTAAAAAAATATAAAATTAATTTTTTAGACGCACCAGTTTCTGGAGGCACCAATGGTGCAGAGAATGCAGAGCTCGCCATAATGGTTGGTGGAGATAAGAAAGTTTTTTCTAAAAATTTAAATGTACTTAAGAAATTAGGCAATCCAGTTTTAGTTGGAAAAAATTCCGCAGGTCAAATAGCAAAATTAGCTAATCAAATTATAGTTGGAATTACAATAGGATCTGTTGCAGAAGCAATTAAACTATCACAAAAAAATAACGTAAATCCAATTAATATTCTCAAAGCATTGAAAGGAGGATGGGCTGACAGTAAAGTATTGCAAACTCACGGACTAAGAATGATCAAAAATGATTTTAAACCAAGAGGAAAAAATTTTTCGCAATTAAAAGATATGAATAACATCCTTGATTGTGCAAAAAATAAAAAGTTAGAATTACCTTTATCTAAAATAGTAAAAAAAATGTATAATAAACTTGTTAAAAAGGGTTTAGGTAATTATGATCATAGTTCGTTATACAAAAGCTATAAATAATTATTGGAGATGAAATGAAATTACTAAGAGTAGGAGAAAAAAATAAAGAAAAGCCAGCTATATTAGATAAAGATGGAAAGTTGAGAGATATATCCAAACATATAATTGATTTAGATCCAACTCATTTAAATTTTGAAACATTTGAAAAAATTAAACAAATTGATTTATCATCACAGCCCGAGATTTCAAATAATACAAGAATTGGTTCATGCATAACTAAACCAGGAAAATTTATTGCAATTGGATTAAATTTTTCTGACCATGCAGCGGAAACTGGAGCAAAACCACCAACAGAACCAATTGTATTTATGAAAGCCACTAGTTCAATCAATGGACCAAATGATGATATTGAAATTACAAGCTATTCAAACAAACTAGATTGGGAAGTTGAGCTAGGTTTAGTTATTGGAAAAAATGCTAAAAATATTCCAGAGAAAAATTCACAAGATTATATCTTAGGTTATTGTTTAGTGAATGATGTAAGTGAGAGGGAGTGGCAAATAGAAAAAATGGGACAGTGGGTAAAAGGAAAGTCGCACGATACATTTGGTCCTGTTGGTCCATATCTTGTGACCAAAGATGAGATTAATGATGTAAACAACCTAAATATGGAATTAGATTTAAATGGTGAACGAATGCAAACGGGTAATACAAAAACAATGATTTTTAATGTAGATCATATTGTTTCATATGTTAGCAGATATATGTCTCTTCAACCTGGAGATATCATTACCACAGGAACACCCCCAGGAGTTGGAATGGGAATGAAGCCACAAAAATTTTTAAAAGCAGGTGATGAAATGAGGCTTTCAATAGAACTTCTTGGTGAACAAAAATCAAAAGTAGTAGCAATTTAATCCAAATATAATCTCTTTTTTGATATAATAAATTGTGATCAAAAGAGACCTATACTACGAAAGAATTCCTACAAAATCATTAAGAGAGGATGTTAGGTTTTTAGGAAATTCATTAGGAAATGTAATTAAAGAACAAGAAGGTAAAAGCTTTTATAATCTTGTTGAGAAAATTAGAAAGTTATCAAAAGCAAATAAAATCCAAAAAAAATCATATAAAAAAATTTCTAGTGAAATAAAAAGTATTAATCCTAAAAATACTTACAAGCTTGCAAGAGCATTTAATCATTTTATGAATTTTATAAATCTAGCTGAGTCTATTGATGCATCTAGACAACTAAACCAATATGAAAATAAAAGAGACGGCAAAAATCAAAAAAATATTTTTATAGAAGAAATTTTTGAGAAATTATTTAAAAATAAAAAAATTAATAATAATAAAATATATAGTTTTGCAAAAAATTTAAATATTGGAATAGTTTTGACAGCCCATCCAACAGAGGTCAAAAGAAGAACTTTAATTCAAAAATACCATAAAATTACAGAAATACTTGAGGATAGAGAGTTATTTAAAGATCACTCTTCAAAAATAAAATCTTTAAATAAAAAAATTCATGATGAATTTACCATTATCTGGAATACAGATGACTTAAAAAGATCAAAACCGTCTCCAGCCGATGAAGCGCGATGGGGTCTTGCAATAATAGAGGATAGTCTTTGGGAAACTATTCCAAAAGTCTACAGAAGACTCAATGATATATTTTTGAAAAATATGGGTAAAGGTTTGCCAAAAAATTTTAATCCTATTGAGTTTGGATCATGGATGGGAGGTGATAGAGACGGAAATCCAAATGTAACTTCAAAAGTAACAAAAGAAGTTTTGTTATTATCAAGATGGGAAGCGGCAAAATTGTATGAAAAAGAACTTACCAAATTAATTAGATCATATTCAATGAAAAAGTGTTCAAAAAAAATTCAAAAACTTACAGGAAAATCATTTGAACCTTACAGAGTTTTCTTAAGACCTTTAAGAGATAAAATGCGATTTACTCATCGAGCAATTGAACAGTTTATAGTGAACAAAAAACCTTTGGACTACAAAAAATTGCTAAACTCAAAAGAGGAAATTTTAAAACCTCTTAGAATTATCCGTGAGTCCTTAGAAGAAAATCAAAGTGAAAATATATCAAGTGGTGAATTATTAGATTTAATGAGAAGAGCAAAATGTTTTGGAATTAATCTGGCAAAACTAGATATTAGACAAGAGTCATCTAGACACTCACAGTTAATTAATGAACTTATTAAGAAAAAAAATAAACTTAATTATTTAAAATGGAGTGAGGAGGAAAAAATTAAATTTTTATCATCTAAGATGAAAAAAAAATCAAATTTCATAAAAAATTTTAATTTTAAAAATAAAGAAAATAAAGAAGTTTGGTCAACATTTAAAATTTTATCTGAAGAGCCGCCTGAATGTTTAGGGGCTTATGTTATTTCAATGACATCATCTGCATCTGACATTCTCTCCGTTTTATATTTGCAAAAAGAAGCAAATATTAAAAACAAATTAAGAGTTGTCCCTTTATTTGAAACATTAGATGACTTAATTAACGCAAAATCAATAATGGCCAGCTTGTTTTCATTAAAGTGGTACAGAGATTTAATAAAAAATAAACAAGAAGTCATGATTGGATATTCAGACTCAAGCAAAGATGCTGGAAAAATTTGCGCAAGTTGGCATCAATATAAGGCTCAAGAAGAAATTATTAAAATTGCTAAAAAATATAAAATAGATGTTACCTTCTTTCATGGAAGAGGTGGTTCAGCAGGTAGAGGTGGAGGCCCAATTCAAGCTACTTTAAAATCTCAGCCGCCAAATACAGTTAATGGAAAAATTAGAATAACCGATCAAGGAGAAGTAATTCAACAGAAATATGGATATCAACCTTTAGCAATTTACAATTTATGTAGCTATATAGGAGCGGTAATGGAGGCAACATTAAACCCACCGCCAGTCCCTAAAAAAGAATGGAGAAATCTAATTGAAAAAATGTCTGATATTTCAAAAAGTTCATATAGAAAAAATATTAATCAAAGTTCGGATTTTATTAAATATTTCAAAACCGTTACGCCACATGTGTCTTTAGGAAAACTTTCAATTGGATCAAGACCGTCTAAAAGAAAGAATATTGATAATATCAAAGGTTTAAGAGCAATACCCTGGGTATTTGCATGGACACAAATAAGACTAATGCTCCCAGCATGGCTTGGAAGTGCAGAAGCTTTAAGATATTCATCGATAGAAAAATTTGAGAAAACTTTAATAGATATGGAAAAAAATTGGCCTTTCTTCAATTCAATGATGGATATCTTGGATATGGTAATTTCAAAAGTGGACCCAGATATTTCAAAAATATATGAGGAGTATTTAGCAGACAAAGATTTAAAAAGAGTTGGAAAAAAACTTAGGTTCCAATTCGAAGTTATTAAGAAATTAAATAAAAAGATTACGCCAAAAGAAATTATAAATGAAAGAAAAAAATTTAGATCAGGAGTTATTGTAAGGAATATTTACACAGAAGTTTTAAATATAATTCAAGCAGTAGTTATGAATAAAATTAAAAACAAAAAATTAAATTCAGATAAAAAAAATGATCTTAATGATGCATTATTAACATCTATTGCAGGTATTTCAGCTGCAATGAAAAATACTGGTTAAATGATAGAATTATTTGTTGCATTTGGAGCTGGATTGATAAGCTTTTTGTCTCCATGTGTACTTCCATTAATACCTGGATATATATCTTATATTTCTGGAAGCTCTTTAAATGAATTATTAGAAAAAAAAACGATTAATATATTCCCTATAGTTTTATTTACTTTTGGTTTTTCAATTGTTTTTATAAGCTTTGGAGCTACCGCAACTTTTTTAGGTTCTTTAATTTTAAGTAACTCTTTTGAACTAAGAATTATTGCAGGAAGTATTATAATTATTTTCTCCCTTCATATTATGGGATTAATTAATATTAAGTTTTTAAATTATGAAAAAAGAATTAATACTGAGATTAAATCAGGAAATTTTAGCTCAATATTAGTTGGTATGGCATTTGGATTTGGATGGACTCCATGTATTGGACCTATTTTAGGATCAATATTAGCTCTAGCTTCAATTGAGCAAAGTTTGAACCGAGGTATATTGTTACTTGTGTTCTATTCACTTGGTTTAGCACTGCCTTTTATTGCATCAGGTTATTTGATTCAACGTTTTATGGTTGTTACAAAAAATCTAAAATCAAAAATGATAACTATTTCAAGAGTTGGTGGAGGATTATTATTGATAACAGGAATATTAATGATTACAAACCAGTTGCAAGCTTTAGGATTTTACATATTAAAGTATTTTCCTATACTTCAAAAACTTGGATAAAAATGAAAATATATCAAATCGATTGCAGTGCTAGAAAAGAAGGTTCTACCTCAAGGATGCTTGCAAAAAAAATACTTGATAAAGTTAAAAAAGATAATGATGAGGTCATTTATAGAGACCTAGATGACGAAATGCTTTTTATTTCTGGCTTAACTGAGTCTGGAATGAAAATTCCAGAGAATGAGCAAACAGATGAACATAAAAAAATGTTTGAATTATCTGATAAGTTAGTATCTGAGTTAAAAGAATGTGATGTAATTATTATATCAGTGCCAATTTATAATTTTGGCCCACCAGCAACCCTTAAAGCTTGGGCTGATCTTGCAGCCAGAGTAAAATTGACATTTAAATATGGGGATGACGGAAGAAGAAAAGGTTTATTAGAAGATAAGCAGGTATATTTAGTAATTACTTCTGGCGGAACAAAAATACAAGGTGAAGAAGACTTTTTAACTCCGTGGTTAATACATATGTTAAATTTTTTTGGTATTAAAAAAATCGATATAGTTGCAGCAGATCAAATGGCTTTAGATTATGAAAAGTCGATAAAAAACGCTGAAGAAAAAATAAAAGAATTATTTAAAGATTAAATTTTCTTTTTAAATGTCTAAGTTTACCTTCTGTACTGTCGAAATCAATGTAGCATCCTTGTAAATATCTATCACCTTCGTTAACATCATACTTTGTTCTTCCATGAAGTAATCTATGATTGTCCATCATTAATAAATCTCCAGTTTCTAATTTAAATTCAACTTTATATTTATCAGAGTTATATAATTCAGAAATTTTATTTCTAGCTTTATAGAATAAATCCAATTTTGATTTTTCTAATATCGGAGCATAATCTAATCTTGGACTAAATCTAACTTGTTTAAAATTATTTTTTTCATCCAATTTAATTAACTCAGACATATCTTCTAGAACAACTGTATTGTCTATAAATTTAAATTTTACTTTAACTGAAGATAAAATTTCATAATATTCTGGATAATCCTCTTTGATTTTTTCACTTACTGTGTAACCATCAACCAAGGTAGAATTTCCTCCACTCACATTATTTGTAATACAATGCAATAATTGAACACAAGGAACTGGTTTTCTATACGGATTATCTGTATGTGGAGATAATGCTAATGATGTATAAGCTAAATCATTTGGATTAGGCACAGATCTTACATTAAAAAATTCCCCAAAATTAGTTCTTCTGACACTGCCAATTGAATTTGCAAATTTAATAATAAAATTATCTTCAGTTGTAACATTAGTTAAAACTACAAAACCATATTTATAGAATGATACTAATAAATCATACATGTTTTTTTTTTCAAAAATATCATTTTCAAATTTAAATTTTTGAAAATTATTAAAATTTGAATCCCATTTAATTTTATCAATTGAAATAGGATCAAAATTTTGCGATTTATACTCATTTAATATTTGATCTTCTTTTATTTTATAATTGGTTCCATCATTGAAAAATAAATTAAGTAATCCATCTTCATTCTCAATTTTTTCTATATCAATGTTAGTATTTATAGAATTTGGATCAAATAATCTTTGTTGATTTCCTTTATCCAGAGCATCTTCGTTATTTATTCTTTCTCTAAGCCAAAATGGATGTATTTCTTCTTTATTATTCCCACTATTTATAAATACTTTTTTAGAATCGATTTCTATTTTCATCTATCTGGATTCTTCTATCAAATTCTAAAATTTTCAAGATATTTTATTTGAACTAGTAGTATATTTTAACTATTACTCATCAGATAAATGACCTTCAAAAAAACAAAAGATTTCAAGATTTATTACACCTTTTTGAATAAGCTTGCTAAGGATTTAACTAATTTTTATTATACTAAACTTAACAAAACTTTTACAATTAATAACAAGTTAAAAGGTAAAGGTTATGATCCCGTTACCAGTGCTGATAAAGCTTTTGAAAAATTTATAAGAAAAAAGATTAATGATAAGTTCCCAGATCATCAAATTATCGGTGAAGAGTTTGGTGCAAAAAAAACAAAAAGTCTATTTTCATGGATAATTGACCCAATTGATGGGACAAGATCATTTGTCGCTGGAAATCCTACATGGAGCAATTTAATTTCTCTAAATTATAACGACGCCCCTATAGTTGGTTTAGCAAATTTTCCAAGAATGAAAAGATACTATTTAAATCAAGATGATAAATCTGCTTTTATGTTTGAAAATGGAAAAAAAAGAAAATTAAAAGTAAACAAAAAAATAAAATTTGATTATTTGAAATTAGCTGCTGCTTTTCACGGAACTTTATCTTTTCAAAAACAAAAAAAAATAATGAAATTTATCAAGAGAATGCAGTTTCCATGTTTCGATGCACTAACATATTGCCAATTAGCAGAGGGAAGACTAGATATTGTAGCTCAATGTGCAAACAAAATTTGGGACATACATCCGATAATACCAATTATTAAAGCATCAGGTGGAATAATTACTACATGGGATAATAAAGATGCTTCATTAGGTGGAAACATAATTGTTTCAAATAATTTATCAAATCATAAAAAAATTTTAAAATTACTCAAGCCAGCTACATGAAAAATATAATTGTTCTTCAACACATTAAAATTGAGGATCCTGGTTATATTAAAGATTTAATGTTAAAGGATAAAGTTCATATTAAAACTGTAGAACTTGACGAAGGAGAAAAAATACCTGATGATTTAACTGGATTTGATGCAATGTTTTGTATGGGCGGACCAATGGATACTTGGATGGAAAAAGATTACCCTTGGTTAATAGAAGAGAAAAAAAAAATCAAAGAATTTGTAGTAGACTTAAATAAACCATATTTAGGTTTTTGTTTAGGTTGTCAATTATTAGGAGAGGTAGTTGGAGGTAAAGTAGTTAAATCAAAAAATCCAGAGATAGGTATTTTAGACATTAATTTTTTAAACAGTAAAAAGGACGATTTATTATTTAAAGAATATCCTGATATTATTAAATCACTCCAATGGCATTCATATGAAGTTCAAAATCTAGAAAATAATAATGATATAACTCTTTTAGCATCATCTCCTGAAACGAAATACCAAATTTTTAAATACAAAAAACATGCTTACGGTATTCAATTTCACATAGAGATAAAAGATACCACTGTAGGAGAATGGGGATGTGTGCCTGAATATAAGTCTGCTTTAGAGAGTCAGTTAGGACAAGGAGCTCTTGATAAATTTGATAGTGATGCGAAAGACAACATTCAATCTATGAACAAATATTCTAAAATTCTTTACGAAAACTTCAAAAAAATAGTGAATTAAATCACTTTAGTTTACATAATTAATAAGTTAGATTTTTATTTTAATAATATAGGAGAGAGAAATGAAGTATGGGTATTTTATAAAAATTTTATTGGCTTTTTTTCTAGCTTTTGCTCCAACACAAGTATTTGCAAAAACTATTAAATGGTCAATGCAGGGTGATAGTTTAACACTTGATCCTCATGCTCAAAACGAAGGTCCTACTACTCAAGTATCTAGACAAGTATACGAAGCTCTAGTTACCAGAGGATTAGATATGAAAATTGGACCTCAACTAGCAACAGAGTGGAGAACTCAAGGTCCTAATACTTGGATCTTTAAATTAAGAGAAGATGTTAAATTTTCTGATGGAACTCCATTTACATCTGAAGACGTTGTATTTAGTATTTTAAGAGCAAAACAGAGAACATCTGATTTTAAAGAATATATTAGTACAGTATCAGGTGTAAAAGCAGTTAATGACTACACAGTAGAAATTACAACAAGTAAACCAAATCCAATTCTTTTAAACCAACTTTCAAACATTTTTATAATGTCAAAAAAATGGAGTGAAAAGAATTTTGCAGTCATGGCGCAAAACTGGGATGCTGGACAAGAAACATTTTCAGCTACAAATGCTATGGGAACTGGACCATTTAAAATTACATTAAGAGAACCAAACACTAAAACAGTTTTCAAACGTAATAAAAAATGGTGGGGAACAATGAAAGATGATAAAGTAACTGAAATTCATCTACTACCTATAAAAAATGCAGCTACTAGAGTTGCAGCTCTTTTATCTGGTGAAATTGATGTTGTTACTGATGCACCTGTGCAAGATTTAGCTAGAATTAAAAATTCACCTGCTCACAAAGTTGAAAGCACTGCTCAAATGAGAACTATATTCCTTGGTATGGATCAGGGAGCAGATAAACTTAGAACAGGTAATACAGGTGATAATCCATTCAAAAAGAAAGCAGTTAGACAAGCTCTTTATCAAGCTATAGATATTGAGGCAATTAAGAAAAAAGTAATGAGAGGTTTAAGTGAACCTGCTGGAATAATTACTTTTCCAGGTGTTAATGGATACACAGAGGAACTTGATAAAAGACTTCCTTATGATGTAGCTGCTGCAAAAAAACTTCTAGCTGATGCTGGATATCCGAATGGATTTGAAGTTGAGCTTAGATGTCCAAATGACAGATATGTAAATGATGAAGCTATATGCACAGCTGTTGTTGGTATGTTAGGTAAAATCGGTGTTAAAGTAAATTTATTTGCCCAAACAAAAAGTAAGCACTTTAAAGAACTAAAAGATAATCAAGGTGACTTTTATATGTTAGGTTGGGGAGTTCCAACTTTAGATAGTCATTATGTTTTCCATTACTTATATGAAAGTGGAGCAAGCTGGAACAGAGTTAACTTTAGCAACTCTGATGTAGATGCTGCGATAAGAGTTATGGAAGGTGAAGTTAACCTAGATAAGAGAAATGCTGCGATAGCTAAAGCTTGGAAAATAGTAAAAGATGATATTTCTTATCTTCCTTTACATCACCAAGTTATATCTTGGGCTGCAAAAAAAGATGTTAATGTTCCGATAAGACCGAATAACGAGCCGTTATTCCGTTTTGCGAGCTTTGACTAAATAATTTATTACAAGCCCTTTTTAATTAAAGGGCTTGTATAAAAATAAAATTTCATAAATTGATAAAGTATTTTTTTAAACGATTGTTTCAATCTGCAATGGTTATGCTTGTCGTAGCTTTTGTATCTTTTTCTCTTTTTAATTTTGTAGGAGACCCAATAAATAATATGGTGGGTGAGGAAACATCAGATGAAGAAAGAGCTGAGTTAAGAGAAACCTTGGGTTTAATGGACCCAATTCATGTACAATTTACTAGGTTTATAATTAATGCCTCTAAAGGAGAATTTGGAATATCTTATCAATTAAGAAGACCTGTATCTGAATTAATCATTGAAAGATTACCAGCAACAATTGAATTAGTTTTAATATCTGCTCTAATTGCATTGGTTTCTGGTACTTTATTGGGAGTATATACAGGCATAAAAAGAAAAGGTTTTTTGAGTGATTTTATCTTAGCAGTTTCTTTATTAGGTGTTTCTCTTCCAACTTTTGTAATTGGTATTTTATTTATTTATCTTTTTGCAGTTATATTAGGCGTTCTACCATCGTTTGGAAGAGGTGAGGTGGTAGATCTAGGATTTTGGTCGACAGGCTTTTTAACCATATCAGGTTTAAAAGCAATTATATTACCATCAGTTACTTTAAGTCTTTTTCAAATGACCTATATAATAAGACTCGTCAGAGCTGAAATGATGGAAATACTTCAGACTGATTACATAAAGTTTGCAAGAGCTAGAGGCATTAATGAAAAAAGCATTAATTATAAGCACGCACTTAAAAATGGACTAATTCCAGTAATAACTATTGCTGGAATAAATATTGGAACATTAATTGCTTTTTCAATAATTACGGAAACAGTATTTCAATGGCCAGGTATGGGATTTCTTTTTATTCAAGCTGTTCAGTTTGTAGATATTCCAATTATGTCAGCATATTTAGTATTTATAGCATTCGTTTTTGTAATGATAAATTTTATAGTCGATATCTTGTATTACTTTATAGATCCAAGAATTAGAGTTAAAGGAGATTCAGCTAGTGGATAATAAAGCTTTAACAACTTGGGATAAAATAAAAGATAGTGAAATTTATTTTAGTTTTATAAAATCTCCTACAGCAATAGTTTCTTCGATTTTATTAGCAATAATATTTTTCTGTTCATTTTTTGTAGAATTTATTACACCTTATAATCCATTCGACCCATCTTCTTTATCTTTAATGGATGCATTCACCCCACCATCTTGGACTAGCGAAGGAAAAGTAGAATTTTTACTTGGTACTGATGGACAAGGAAGAGATATGTTATCGACTATTCTTTATGGATCTAGAATATCTTTGATTGTTGGTTTCTCAGCAATTTTATTTAGTTTAATTTTAGGAGTTGGATTAGGTCTTACTGCTGGTTTTTTTGGTGGTAAGTATGAAATGATTGTTATGAGATTAACTGATGTTCAGTTAACAGTTCCAAGTATTTTGATGGCACTTCTTGTTGATGGTATTGTGAGAGGTATAATTTCGCGTGAACTTCATGACGAGATGGCAATATATGTTTTAATTTTTGCAATTGGTATTTCAGAGTGGCCACAGTTTGCAAGAGTATCAAGAGCAGCAACTTTAGTTGAAAAAAATAAAGATTATGTCTCAGCATCAACAATTATTGGAGTTTCTAATTTTATAGTAATGTTTAAACATATTCTTCCAAACATTATGAGACCAGTACTTGTTATAGGAACTATAGGTCTTGCATTAGCAATAATTGCAGAAGCCACATTGAGTTTTCTAGGTGTTGGCGTTCCTCCAACTACTCCTTCTTTAGGAACATTAATAAGACTTGGAAATGACTTTTTATTTTCTGGTGAATGGTGGATAACTTTTTTTCCAGCAATATTCTTAGTTGTTTTGGCTTTTTCCATTAATCTATTAGGAGACTGGATGAGAGACACTCTTAATCCTAAATTGAAAAAATGAGTTTTTTAAAAATACAAAATTTAAGTGTAGATTATAAATTGAGAAAAGAGACAGTTCATGCTGCAAAAGATATTAATATTGAGATAAAAAGAGGAGAAATTGTAGGATTAGTCGGGGAATCTGGGTCTGGAAAAAGTACTGTAGCAAATGCAATAATTGATTTAATTGACGAACCAGGGAAAGTATCTAAAGGATCAATTTATTTAAGCGACATAAATATTCATGAAAATAAAAAAAATATTCTAAGTTTAAGAGGAAAAAAAATTGGATTTATTTTTCAAGATCCTCAGACATCTTTAAATCCTATCTTAACAATTGGACAACAACTTATTGAAACAATCCAAACTCATTTAAACCTCAGTAACTCAAAAGCAAAAGAAAAAGCAATAAATCTTTTAAAAGAAGTAGGCATAAAAGATGCTGAAAAAAGATTTAATGATTATCCTCATCAATTTTCAGGAGGTATGAGACAAAGGGTTGTTATATCACTTTCTCTATGTTGTGAACCAGAGTTGTTAATTGCAGATGAGCCCACAACTGCACTTGATGTATCAATACAATCACAAATATTAGAACTTATCAAAAAACTGACTAAAGAGAGAAACTTAGCAGTTATATTAATTACACATGATATGGGAGTTATAGCAGAGACTACCAATAGAGTTGCTGTCATGAAAAATGGTAATTTGGTAGAATTGGGAACAACAAAGCAAATATTAACAGAGCCAAAAGAAACTTATACGAAAAGTTTAGTTAGTTCTGTTCCACCCACAAATAAAAAAATATCCAGATTTAAAATTATAGAGAAAGAAAGCAATAACCAGGAAAACATTAATTTAAAAATTTTAAACAGATGGAATAAAAGAGAGATTTTAAAAAAAGATTTAGTTCAAATAAAAAATCTCTGTAAAACTTTTAATGAAGGTTTTTTTACAGAAAAATCTCAAAATAATGTATTAGCAGTTGATACTGTTTCATTTAATATACAAGAGGGAAAATCTTTTGGACTTGTTGGTGAAAGTGGCAGTGGAAAAACTACAATTGCAAAAATGATTGTTAATTTATTTAAACCCACCTCAGGTGAAATTTATTTTGATGATGTATGTATTAATAATATAAAAAGTAACAAAGAATTACTTAAATTTAGAAAACAAATTCAAATGATATTCCAAGATCCGTACTCTTCGTTGAATGGTAGGCTTAAGGTTAAAGATATCATTGCTGAACCTATAAAGTTACATGATGCAAATATTAGCTCTAATGAATTAAATGAGTATATAAATGATCTCTTAGACTCTGTGGAGTTATCCAAGTCTTCAGCCGAAAGATATCCTCATGAGTTTTCAGGAGGACAGAGACAAAGAATTTCTATTGCAAGAGCATTAGCAACAAAACCAAGATTATTAGTTTGTGATGAGCCAACATCTGCTTTGGATGTGAGTATTCAGGCTCAAATACTAAATTTACTTAAAGATTTACAAGAACAACTTAATTTAACTATCCTTTTTATAAGTCATGATCTACCAGTTGTTCGACAAATGTGTGATGATATTGGAGTTTTAAGGAATGGAAAACTATGCGAGGTGTCTGAGACGGAAGAGTTGTTTAAAAATCCAAATCATGAATATACTAAGGAATTATTAAGATTAATGCCTAAAATAGAAACAATTTACAATTAAGGAGGTGAAATGGCAGTTTTTAATATGATTGAAGAAGCTGATGCTACAGGAAAAGTGAAAGAGGTATTTGAAGATATAAAAAAGAAGAGAAATACAGACTACATAAACAATTTTTGGAAAATGTTGGCCAACAATCCAGAAACTTTAGAGAGAACTTGGACTTCTATACAGCAAGTGATGAAAAAAGGTGCTTTGGATGAAATGACAAAAGAGCTTATTTATGTTGCAGTTTCAATGACAAATAGTTGTGAGTATTGTATTAAATCTCACAGTATCGCTGCTAAATCTAAAGGTGCTACTACAGAGATGTTAAGCGAACTTATTGCAGTTGTAGCAATGGCAAATGAAACTAACAGACTTGTTGAATCATATCAGGTAAAAGTTGACAAAGTTTATGAATGATAGAGCCAAAGCAATATTAGATTTTTGGTTTGATGATATGGTCGTTGAAAAGCGATTTAAAAGAGATGATAATTTTGATCAATTGATTAGAGACAAATTCAAAGATGATCATGAAAAAGCTACTTTAAATGAATATGATGATTGGCAAGATGAACCATTAAGTACTCTAGCTTTAGTTATTTTATTGGATCAATTTTCAAGAAATTTATATAGAGATGATAAAAAAGCTTTTGAGTTTGATCATAAAGCAAGACTGATTGTAAATGATGCAGTCTATAACGGGTATCTTGATCAAATGGATGAATATCAACGTTTTTTCATGCTATTGCCATACATTCACAGTGAAGAAGTTATAGATCATGATAGAGCATATAAATTGTTAGATAACTATTTATCTAATCATCCAAACTATAATGAGATAAAAAAATTTTGGAAAGATCATACAGCTGCAATTAAACGATTTCATAGATATCCGCATCGAAATAAAGTTATGGGGAGAAAATCTACACCGGATGAGTTAAAATTTTTGGAGAGTCCAAATTCCTCTTGGTAATTATTCTATTGGATAATCCCAAGCATCTCCACCAATTACCTTTGATATAGCAGAAAAATCTTTCGAACTGTTTCCATCCTCACAAAATTTTGAATATATTTCTAATGCCATCTCTCCTAATGGAGTAGATGCATTTGCATTTTTAGCACATTCATTTGCAAGTTTTAAATCTTTGTTCATCATACCTGCAGAAAAGCCTGGCTTATATTTATTGTTAGATGGAGTTCCTTCAATTAATCCAGGTAAAGGTGGATAAACTGAAATAGGCCAACTATTTCCGGAAGCATTTTTCATAATTTCATGAACTTTCTTTATATCTATATTCAATCTTCTTGCTAACATTAATGACTCTGAAGCAGCAATCATTGTTATTCCAAGAGACATGTTGTTACAAATTTTTGCACCGTTTCCGCTTCCTATCTCTCCAGCATGATAAATATTTTTACCCATTAATTTTAAAATAGGTAAAGCTTGATTAAATGCATCATTTGATCCACCAACCATAATATTTAAAGTTGCTTTTTGTGCACCCATCACTCCACCACTTACTGGTGCATCAATCATCTTAATACCTTTTTCATTTGCTTTCTTTCCTATTTCTTTAGAGGTATCTATATCGATTGTTGAGCAATCTATTAGTAGACAATTTTTAGAAACTTTATCTAGAACACCATCTTCTTTTAAATAAACCTCTTTTGAATGTTTTCCCTCGGGTAACATAGTGATTACTACAGACGTTTCACTATTGATTAGTTTTCCAAAATCCTTCTCAACATCAAGATTATTTTCAACTGCTTTATCAATCATTTCTTTAGAAACATCAAAAACCTTAACTTTTTTTCCAGCATTCTTTAAATTACAGGCCATTGGGTTTCCCATATTACCAACTCCTATAAAAGCTATATTTTCACTCATATGACATCCTCTCTATTTAGTAATTTTTTCCACTAATTTATTAACCAATGGTGCAACAAAAGTCGTTGCAACTAATGCAACTGGCAAACTAATAGACCAAGCTTTGAAAAATCTTTTGTAATAAAATTCATCATAACCTGTATTGATAAATGTAATAATTAGGGTCATTAACAAACTCATTCCTAAACCCATAAAAAAAACAAAAAGAATTTTAGAAAATTTTTTTGGAAACATTATTTATATTTGTCTTCAATATCGTAATATTCGTTGAAGCCAACTATATCTCTTAAGTCTGAAAATTTAGAAACATTTTTATTATAAACTTTATTCTTCATATTATTCAAACATTCTTGCATCGTTTTTACTGACGCACTCATTAGGGTTAAAGGCATTACAGCAATTTTATAACCAATTTCCTGTATTTCATTAATTTCTAACAATGGGGTTTCACCATCTTCGATCAAATTTAACATATGATGACCTGGAACTTCTTTGATAATTCTTTTCATATCTTCTTTATTTTTAACAGCTTCAATAAATAAAATATCAACACCAAGTTTTGAAAATGATTGCATTCTTTTAATTGCATCATCTAATCCTCTAGTTGCTATGGCATCAGTTCTTGCCATTATTAAGATATCTTTATTTCCATATTCCCTTGCATCCACCGCAGCTTTAATTCTTGAGTTTGCTTCATCAAGATCGACAACATCTTTTCCCTTTGTGTGACCACATTTTTTTGGCCACTTTTGGTCTTCAATCATCACACCAGCTGCTCCTGCATCCGCATACCCTCTTACAGTTCTAAATACGTTTACTGAATTTCCATATCCAGTATCCCCATCAAATATTATTGGAATTGATGTTGCATTGCATATATTTCTTACTTGTTCTGCCATTTCAGAAAAAGAAATTAAACCTGTGTCCGGCATACCAAGTTTTGTTGATGAAACACTGAAGCCAGACATAAATCCAACTTTCAAACCTTCTCTTTCAATTAATTTTGCTGATAATGCATCAAAACATCCAGGCATCACAATTATTTCTGGTCCATTTAATAATTGTCTTAGTTGTTCTGCTTTATCTTTTGATTTTATTTTTGAAAACATATTTATAATTTAAAAGGTATATATAATGCTAGGTCAGGGAATAAGTAAATAACAAATACTGTAAATAACATTATAATGACAAAAGGTATCACACCTTTGGCTATTTCTGACATTTTTGCTTTACCAATTGCTTGGAGAACATAAATATTTAGTCCAACCGGAGGTGTAATTAATGCACACTCAATCATTAATGTAAAAATTATTCCAAACCAAATTAAATCAATATTCATTGCAGCGATTGAAATCGAAAATATAGGCATCATGATTAAAATTAATGAAAGGGTTTCCATTATAAATCCTAAGATTAACAAAGTAATACAAACAACAAGTATAAATAGACCAGTCTCATTAATATTAGTAACTATGAAAGATGACAAATCTTGAGGAATTCTATAAAGAGAAATTGCTTTACCAAAAACTTTAGCTCCTGCAATAATTATAAATATAGTAACTGTAGTTTTCATTGTCTCCAAACCAGCTTCGATAAAACCTTTAAAATCTAATCTTTTTTTAGCCACAACATAGATAAATGATATTAAAAAACCAATACCACCTGCTTCTGTTGGTGTATAAATTCCAGCATAAATTCCACCTAGCATGATGAAGGCCATTAATAATATTGGTAAACCTCTTTTTGTGTATTTAATTTTTTCTTCTAAAGTACTGGATACATTTTGAACTTCTTTATTAAAAAATTTCACGTAAAAAACTGAAAAGATAATAAAAAATAATGCTAAAACTATTCCTGGCCCAATTCCTGCAAGAAACATACTTAGTACAGACTCTTCAACAACAAATGCATAAACAATCATTGGAATTGATGGAGGAATTAAAATCCCTAAAGTTCCACCCGCTGCCAAAATACCTAAAGTAAAGTTTCTGTGATAACCTCTATTAATCATTGCAGGAAATGCTACAGTTGAGATTGTTGCTGCAGTAGCCACTGATGATCCAGATATAGCAGCAAAAATACTGCAAGAAACTATAGTTGCTATTGCTAAACCGCCTGGAAAATTTCCAACCCAGCTTTGAGCAAAATTAAAAAGATCTTCTCCAACACCTGCTTTTAATAATATATTAGACATCATCAAAAACATCGGAACAGCTAATAAAATAAAGTTATCTGCCACACTGTAAAAAGTTTGTGGGATCATTAAAGGAGAAATATCTCCAAATAACATTAAACCCAATCCTATAGAACCTAAACCAAATGCTATTGGTACTCCTAAAAAAAGCACAAAAAATAACAAAAATAAGATTATTGCTACTGTCATTTAATTATATCTTTGATGTATTTAGGTACTTCAAAAAGCACTCTTAATACCAAAAATGCAAAACATAATGGTATTGCAAATTCTGTAAGAAAGGATGGAACATCTAAAATTGTAGAGCTTGTTCTTCCAACTTTAAGAGAGTCGTAAGCAATTAACCATCCATAATAAAGTACAAATACACTAAAAATTAAAATGAATATTGCACTTATTAAATCTAATATCTTTTTTCCTTTATCTCCTACTTTGTCATATATAACTGTTATTCTGATAAAATCATTTTTATGAAAAGTATAAGTTAAAGCTAAATAAGTAGCCCAAATTTGTAAAAATCGAGAAATTTCGTTTACCCAAATAGTAGGTGAATTAAATATGTATCTCATGATAACTTCATAAGAAACTATAAAGCCTATCATAATAAATAACGCTGAAGCTAAATAGCCAGAATATTTTACAATTTTGTCGTAGGTATTCATTTGAAAACCCCGCACTTAAGTGCGGGGTATTTATACGATTTAAAGTTTGTTTGCAGCTTTTACAAGTTGATCACCAACTCCACCAGCTCCACCTGTTCTAGAAATGTAATCATCAATAACAGATGACGATGCTTTTTTAAGAGCAGAAACTTCAGAACTACTTAGATTTACAATGTTCATTCCATTTGCTTTTGCTTCTTTGTAAGCGCCAGCTTCGATGTTAGCCATGTCATCTCTAACAGCTTTTTCAGCTACTTTTGATGCTTCAGCTATAGCGTCTCTTTGTTTTTGAGTTAATGAGCTTAGCCATTTATCATTAGCAACAACAACGAATTCGATATCGCCATGATTTGTAACCGTTAAAGTATCCATTACTTGATATAATTTTCTAGATTTTACACCAGATACACCAGTCATACCTGCATCAACTGTATTTCTTTGGTAAGCTAAATATTGCTCAGATCCAGATATTAATGCTGGTTTACCACCTAAAGAACTCACAAAAGCTCCAAGTGTTTTTCCAAATACTCTAATTTTTTTATCTTTAAAGTCAGCCGGAGTTTTCATCGGACCACCATTAGATAACATTATTGCTGATCCATAAGCTTGATAATAAAGTGGAACTGCTCCAGTCTTTGCTATTGCAGGATCAAGGATAGCTCTTATCTCAGATCCAGCTTGAGTTGCTTTTCTTACTTTTTGTTCTGAGTCAAATAAGAATGGAAGATAGAAAACATCAACTTCAGGATTAGTTCCTGCAAATCTTGTTATAGATGCAACACCAGCTTCGATCGCTCCTGAACCTACAGCTTGCGGAACCTCTTTATCTTTGTAAAGTTGTGCAGAGTCGTAAATCTCTACTTTAATGTCTGATCTTGATTCTAATTCTTTTTTAAACACCAAAAGGTTCTGACCTAAGTGAGCCTTTAATGGTAATTGAAGTGTAATTCTCATTTTTGTTTCTGCCAAACTTGCACTGGCAAAAGAAACGAAAATTAGAGAAAATATTATTCTTTTAAAGATTTTCATGTTATTTCCCTCTTTTTTGTTAAATGAGACTATTTAAGTCGACTTTAAAATTAAATACAATATTAATAATCATCAATGAATTGGATAATTGTAGCTATTTCTGGGGCTTTTTTTCAAAATCTTAGATCAACTTTACAGAAAAAACTTAATCAAAAAGTATCAACTATTGCATCTACCTATGTAAGATTTGCTTTTGCATTACCATTTGGGACAATTTTATTTTTTTTGTATTTTCAAGACTTAAATGTAATTCCTGAAATCCTTAGTCAAAAAAAATTTATATTTAACGTATTATTAGGTTCAATTTTCCAAATAATTTTTACATTTGTTTTACTCTATTTATTTAGATTTGCTAATTTTGTAGTTGGAACTTCATTGAGCAAGACTGAAGTTATTCAAGTTGCAATTTTTGAATATTTAATAATAGGGGACAAATTAAATAAATTTGGAATAACAGGAATTATTGTATCTACAATTGGAGTAATTATACTATCGATTAAAGATTTAAGTTTATTTCTAAAAAACTTATTTTCAAAAACAACTTTAATTGGTTTATCTGCAGGACTATTCCTAGGTTTAAGCGTTGTATATTTTAGAGCAGCAGCATTAACATTGGAAAATTTTAGTAATAACTTTGAAAAAGCTATAGCAACACTATTTTTTGGTCTAGTTATACAAACAACATTAGTTACTATTTATTTAATTATATTTGAAAAGTCGCAGTTTAAAAAATTATATGAAAACAAGTATGAATGTTTGACAGCAGGGTTAGCTGGATTTCTCGCAACATTATCTTGGTTTTATGCTTTTACATTAATACAATCTTCATTTGTTAGAGCTATCGGCCAAATAGAATTATTATTTAGCTATGTGTCTTCAAAGTATATGTTTAAAGAAAAAGTTAAAATTACAGAAATTTTAGGGATAATTATATTTGTAGTAGGAGTACTAATTTTATTATTAAATAAGAGCTAATTAATTTTTCCAAGATAATTAACCATTACAACACCAATAATAATTAAAAAAATCCCAATTAACCCATACATATTTGGTATCTGGTTATATTTAATCATACCGAAGACTAAAATAGCAGCCACTGTTATCCCACTATAAGTGGCATAAGTAAAACCTACTGGTATCATAGACATAGCTTTTGCAAGTCCATACATAGTTATACACATAAAAGCTATTGATAATATCGTTGGAGTTAATTTTGAAAATCCATCTGAAATTTTAGCAAAACTATTTGCAGCTATTCCTGTTGATATAGCTAATACTAAATAAATGTAACCAGATAACGGTTTCACTTATTTGTTCCTAATAAGTTAACTATTAAGACACCCGAGATAATTAAAATTAATCCAATTATTGTATAAAAATTTGGTACTTGATTAAATTTT
This sequence comes from uncultured Pelagibacteraceae bacterium, assembly GCA_902613065.1. Lineage (GTDB taxonomy): Bacteria > Pseudomonadota > Alphaproteobacteria > Pelagibacterales > Pelagibacteraceae > Pelagibacter. The sequence continues at coordinate 34,356 of CACMFU010000004.1, forward strand.
ATAACACCAACGGCAGCTGTTGCAATTATACATAAGCCTGCAAAAGAGGCATATGTTATTCCAACTGGTATACTTTTCATAACTAAAGACAAAGTATACATGCATCCAACAATTGTTACTGCTGTGATTATGCTAGGTATTAATAATGTAAAACCTTGAGCACTTTTAGCAAAACTATTTGAAGCTGTTCCAAGAATTACTGCGATTAATAAAATTATATAAGCAGTTATATTATTCATTTGCCTTCGACCATTTGATTGCATCTTCCATTCTATCATCTCCCCAGAATATTTCATTTTTTACAATAAATGACGGACTTCCAAATATTTTATTTTTTCTAGCCTTTTCTGTATTTGATAAATAAATATTATTAACTTCCTCAGAGCTTGCCTCTGAAACAATCTTTTCTTTATCTAAGCTTAGTTTTTCGCAGATTTCACTCAAGTTTGGTTCAACAGCAGGCTCTTTTCCTTCTTGAAACCATCGTTTATACGTAAGCTGAATGTAATCTACACCCCAATTATTTTTTAAACCTAATATTGCAATTTTATTAGCTAAATCAAATTCTGTTAAAGGATAAGGAACAGGTGTTTTGGCAAAAAATCCATAATTTTTTGCTCGTCTTTCTATGTCTCTCCACATGTAATCTACTTTATTTTTTTTTTCTTTAGGAAAGGGAACATTGTTCATTTCTTTCATTATTGCTCTCACACTAAAAGGAGTCCAGTTAAACTTAATTTGATGTTGTTTTTCTGCTTCTAGTGCTCGAGTAACCGAAAGATAAGTATAAGTACTTCCAATAGAAAAATAAAAATCTATGTTGTTCACTTATTTTGGCATTGGCGTTGCGCCAGTTTCTAAACTAATCATTTTGCCATCTTTGTATTTGTAGACTGCCATAACTGCTTCTACATTACCGTCATCAAATGTTACAAACGCATGGTGAACACCAACTTCATCATTTTCATAAACAATTCTAGTTTTATCTTGCTTAATGTCACCACTCATTGCCCATTTGATAACATCACTTTTAGTTAAAACACTCCCTGATTTATGCATTGTGAATTTAAAATCATCATGCAAAAGTTCATTCATTGCTGCTTCATCTTTATTTTTAATTGCAGCACTATATTTTTCTAATATTGACATTTTTTTCTCCTTTATGCTCCTTTAATTATTAATGTATTTGATACAGTATTATCTAATCTAATCTGTCTGATAGGTTTATATATTTCGGAATTGTACCACTCAAAAACTTTTTCATAAGATGGGAATTTAATTACAACAGTTCTTGGATATTTCCACTCACCTTCAATGACTTCATTTTCGCCACCTCTTATAATGTATTCGCCACCAAACATTTGAGCAGTTGGAGGAGCTTTTTCCAAATACTCTTTGTAATTTTCAGGATTTAACACATTAATATTTAATATGATATATCCTGAAGGCATTACAAACCTTATTACAAAAATTATTACATATCTACTTTATTTAATTCGTAGACACTGTAACTTTCCATAACTTCTTTCATAACTGGAGCTGATACTGGATTGCTTCCATCTATAAAAGCTTTAAGGGCAGCTTTATCGGTCACAAAAATTTTAAACATTACTGTTTTTTTGTCAGGTGCAACTGTTCCAATTGTTTTTGATACATTTGCAACTTTCGATCTTTCTGCCATACCAGCATCTGATTGCATAAAGCCCATAAATTTTTCTAACATACCTTCTTTTAAATGAGCTACTACTAGTGTTTCTGTTTCCATATTTTATCCTTTCTTTATATTGATTGTTTATCCACTAAAATTTTCCATAAAATCTTCATGCATCGGTGTAACCTTTGCTGAATCTAAATCCACGCCTGCTTCAGCTCTTGCTGCATGAAGTTCTTTGTCATTTTTAAATGCTTCAAAACCTTCCATGGTTGCATACTTAACGATTACAGTAAATTTTGTAGGGTCTTCTTTTGATACACCTGCAAAAATAATCGTAGCACCAAATCCTTTAATTTTTTCAGCATTCGCTTTTACCATATTCATCCATGATGAAAGTGATTTTATATTTTCTTCTATTTTAATTATCATTTCTGTTTCCTCTCTATTTAACTGGATTTACAATCTTCTGACCTTCAACACCGATTGCAACCACTATTGCTTTAGCAGGCACATTTCCTATATTTCGAGATTCATGTGCAATACCGACATCTTCAACAAATGCATCACCAGCCTTATAAACTTTGGTTTTGCCATCCATCGTAAGCTCAATTTCACCTTGTTGGATCATTATTAATACTGGAAAGGAATGTGTGTGAGGTTTTACTGGAGCTCCTACAGGGACAGTAAATTCAAAAGCTGTTATTTTTGCTTTACCCGATGGATAAACAATTTCATTTCCCATACCAGTTTCACTTGTTGATAATATTCTCTTTACATGACCATCTGCAAAGCAATTTGAAGTAAAGATACTTAAGAATAATACGACTATAATTTTTTTCATAAATTTTCCTATATTGTTTAACTATTAAAATTGAATACTTCCTCTTTTACCTCTGTAAATTGATGTGGTTCAAAAAAATCATTCATAGCAGAAAGTTGCTCATTAATAGCATCGGTGCTTTCAGCCATCCAATGACAGAACATAGTCATTGTCTCATCAGGAGTGTAGTATGTCATTTGACATTTGGCCTTATCACTTGTTGATGATTCAATTATTTGTTCTCTAGTCATTCCGCCTAAAGTTTCATTAAATTTTTTTTTCATTTCTTTAGATTTAAACGTGTGAGTTACCATATAGTATTTCATATTACCTTTCAGTTTGTTTTAATCTGAGCAAACGCTCATCATTGTTGTTTCTTGTTTGTGTCCAGATTCTTCGATTACTTTAGCATTATCTGGGTCTTGCATAAATTTTTGCATTGTATCTGCTGCGGGAGTCTCCATGACTATATGAACTTTATTTGGATTATCTATTTCATTTCCAACATAAACTGTTTTTATACCAGCAGCTTCCCTAGGTTCTTTATGGGCATCAAAAGATTTTTTCCAGTGATCCCAATCTTTTACTTCAAAACTACCTACCATCTTCACCATTATTCGCCCCACACTCCACCAAACTCGTATGCAATAACTGGCTCATCACCAACTACCCATGCATCATGACCTGGTTTAACTGAGTAAGCGCTACCGGCGGTATAAGTAATTTCTGTTCCATCGTCATGTTTTGCAAACACAGTTCCTTTTACAATAACCCCAATATGATTTGCCTGACAACTTGCAGCGTCGGAGTCTATTTTTGGTTTAACATCTTTTGACCATTTCCAACCTGGTTGAAGTTTAATTTGTACTAACCTCTGTCCACCAACATTCACATGGTACATGTCTGCATTGTCAAATTGTTTAAATTCCTGATCTGGTTTATCAAAACTTTTTGTTTCTGCGCCACTCATAATCTTCCTTAATTTATTCTTTTGGTAATTTTGTTGCGCCTGTTTCTACTTCGATGATTTTTCCATCTTTGAACTTCCAACAACACATTAACGCCTCTGTGTTTCCATCTTGATAAGTCACATAAGAATGATCAAAACCTATCTCATCATTTTCAAAAAGAATTCTATGTTTAACAGGACTCATCATTCCTTTACTTACAGCCTCTATCATACCTTCTTTACCCATATGCACATATTCGCCTTTAAGATGAGAAAACATCTTATATTCTTCATGCACTAACTCTCCAGCTGCAGCCCCATCCTTTTCCAAAATTGCTTTATTAAGTTTTTCTAAAATTGACATATTTCTCCTTAGTTTAAATTATAATTTCCTGTAATTTCATTGTAAGAATGAACTATCCCTTCTTGTGCAGAATTCATACCTTTTATAGTCGCAGTTCCACCACCTGATATATTTTCATACTTTCCAGTTCCACTTACATATTTCCATCTCAACATTTTTCCAAAAACACCTTTATATTGCGAAGTTGCTGTTCCACCATCTTCAAATTTATTTACGCAAGTACCACTTTCATATCCTTTTCCTGCAAAAACAACTATTGAACCTACGCATCTCATTGAAGATTTATCTCCAAAAGTCGTTCCATCTAATGCTTTTAAACCCAACATACCATCATAGATAATTGTAAAATTACCTTTATCGTCACCTAAAACCTTTGATGTACCTGCAAAAAAACCGTTTTGTTTAATTTGTCCTTGTTCAGCAAAAGCTGTGCTCGACATAAATATGATAATTAAAAAAAAATATAATTTTTTCATAAACTATTACTTTTTCATTGCATTGAACATGCTCAATGTGTCGTCAAACGCAATAAACAATGTCAGTTTACCATCATCGCTTACTTCAAAATAATGACCAAAAATAGTATCCATGCCATCTGCCTTAGCAATTGCTTTAACAAACACTTTATTCCCCTCACTTATCATCATATCAGGGGTTACTGAAAAATTACTCCATAGATCTGGAACTTGCATCATGGTTTTCATATATGCTTCTTTGCCTTTATGAGTTCCTGACATTGGATGCTTATCTCCAGGATAAATCCAAGTGATATCATCATGTACCATTTCCATAAATCCCTCCATATCTCCTTTGCCAAAAAGTTCATATCCTTTTTTTACTACTTCTTTTGCGTTCATAAAATTCCTTTAATTATTAGATAATTATTATTCATTCTAAATTAAAAATGTAATGGTTTTATTACAGTGCTGGTATGCGTGATTATATCCAGTCGGGATAAGGCAAACCTTTTTCAATTAAAAAAGGTTTATTAAACATCTTTGAGTTGTATCTGTCTGATTTGTCGCAAAGAATAGTGACAATAGTTTTACCTGGTCCTAATTTTTTCCCTAATCTAATTGCACCTGCAATATTTACTCCACAACTTGTTCCAAGACTTAAACCTTCATTTTTGATTAAATCATATAGTATTGGCAAAGATTCTTTATCTTCAATTGAAAAAGCTCCATCTATTTTTGCTTCTGCAAAATTAGCAGTTACTCTGCTGGATCCAATGCCCTCAGTTATTGATCCACCTTCAGCTTTTAACTCGCCGTTTTCAATGTGATTGTAAAGAGATGATCCCTTTGGATCTGATAGATAAATTTTTATATCTTTATTTTTTTCTTTTAAAAAACTACTTACTCCACCAATAGTTCCACCAGTTCCAGAAGAACATACAAATCCATCAACTTTTCCCTCCGTTTGCTCCCATATCTCAGGACCCGTTGTATGGTAGTGACCTTTAGAGTTTGCGGTATTATCAAATTGGTTAGCCCAAACAACTCCGTGATTATTTGAACTTTTTAGCTCTTCAGCCATTCTGGCAGCAACCTTAACAAAGTTATTTTCATCTTTATAAGGTTTTGGTGGAACTAATTTTAAATCTGCACCAATATTTCTTAATGTATCTTTTTTTTCTTGAGTTTGATTATCATTCATTACAATAATCGTTTTATAACCAAGTGAATTTCCAATAAGGCATAAACCAATACCAGTGTTTCCTGCAGTTCCTTCTACAATTATTCCACCTTTAGATATTAATTTTTTTTGTTCAGCATCCCTTATTAAAGCTAGTGCTGCTCTGTCTTTTACAGATCCTCCTGGATTTAAATATTCGGCTTTACCATAAATGTTACAGCCAGTTATTTCAGATGCAGCTTTTAGTTTTATTAAAGGAGTATTTCCAATTGATTGGATAAAATCATCCTTGTAATTTTTCATTATTCTTTTTCCTCATTACCATTTGTAACAGCATAAGGTTTAAATTCTTCAGTTGCTGTTCCAACATTCTTAGCAGGTATTCCTACCATAACAGCATTTTCAGGAACATTTTTTGTTACAACTGCATTAGCTCCAATTCTTGCATTTTTCCCTACAACTACAGGCCCCAAAATCTGTGCACCCGAACCAACGACTACATTATCATGAAGAGTAGGGTGTCTTTTAATTTCTCTTTGATCATTGGAATTTATGCTTGGAGATATTCCACCTAAAGTAACCATATGATAAATTGTTACGTTATCTGCAATGTCAGAAGTTTCACCTATAACAACGCCCATACCGTGATCAATAAATAAATTTTTACCTATCTTAGCTCTTGGATGAATTTCAATACCAGTTAAAAATCTCGAAAATTGAGAAATTATTCTTGCGATAAGATCAAATTTTGCAGTAGCAAAAAAATTTGCAATTCTGTGAAAAAATACAGCCTTAACGCCAGGGTACGTTAATATTACACTTAACTTAGATCTTGCTGCTGGATCCCTATCAATAATTGATTGCAAATAGTCATTCATAGACTGCCTATATAGTTATTAATGTTGGAATTTAAAGTTAATTAATATTGTCTAAAGTAAGCCCTTTTACATTAGCAGGTACTGCGACATCCATCATTTTTGGATTTGCAAGATTTAGATTATTCATTATGTCCGCATATTCTTCCTTTGAGCTTACTTGTAATCTTGGATTATTATTTTTTTCATTTTCAATAGTGGAAAATTTCTTGCCATTATAATCATGAGCTGGAAATACGAGAGTTTTTTCGGGTAATTTTAATAATTTATTAAATATAGAATCATAAGCATCGTAAGCATTACCATTTTGAAAATCTGTTCTACCACTTCCATTTATTAAAAGTGTATCTCCAGTAAAAACTCTATCATTCATCAAAAAACTATAAGAGCAGTCAGTATGACCAGGAGTATAAATTGCTTGAAGTTCAACTTCTTCAACTTTAATTTTTTCACCATCTTTAATTCTTAGATCTATCACTTCTGATTTAGATTTTTCTCCCATAACTCTTATACAGTTTGTTCTTTTATTTAATTCATTTAATGCTGAGATATGATCAGCATGAATGTGAGTATCAATTACTTTTACAAGTTTAAGATCTAAATTATTCAAAATAGTTGAATACTCATCAGAATGTTCAATGACTGGATCAATTATTAATGCTTCTCTACCTTCACCACTTGCAATTATATAAGTGTATGTAGAAGATTTTTGATCGAAAAGTTGTTCAAATATCATAAATACCTAACTTTATAAAAGTTTGCTTAGTAAAACAATCTTTCATATAATATTTTTTTTATAAGGAGGAGACAATGTTAAAAATAAATAGTATGTGTCCTGATTTTCAAGCTAAAACAACTGAAGGAGATATTTCTTTTCACGAATGGTTAGGTGATAGTTGGGGAGTTATTTTTTCACACCCTAAAGATTTTACACCAGTTTGTACTACAGAACTTGGTGCTTTAGGATTAATGAAAGATGAATTTGATAAAAGAAATGTAAAAGTGATTGGTTTAAGTGTTGATGGAGTAGAGGATCATAAAAAATGGTTAGATGATATTAAAGATGTATCTGGTACAAAACCAAATTATCCAATTATTGCTGATGAAGATTTAAAAGTAGCAAAATTGTTTAATATGTTGGAAGCAGATGCTGGAACAACCTCAATGGGTAGAACTGCAGTTGATAATGAAACTGTAAGAACTATTTTTGTAATCAGACCTGATAAGAGAATTGGATTATATCTTACATATCCTATGGCAACTGGAAGAAACTTTTTAGAGATTTTGCGTGCAATAGACTCTATGCAGCTAACAGCTAAACATAAAGTAGCTACTCCTGCTAATTGGAAAAAGGGAGAGGATGTTGTTATTTTGCCAGCGATTAAAGATGACGAAGCTAAAAAAATATATCCAGATGGATGGGAAACTGTAAAACCTTATCTAAGAAAGGTTCCAGATCCTTCTAAGTAAATTGGATAAAAATATTTTAAACCGACAATCTCAGCATTGGGAAACTAATTTCTCAAATAAGCCTGAGATGTTTGGTTTAGAACCAAGTTTACCTGCAAAAAAAGCTTTAAATATTTTCAAAGAAAACAATTATTCTAAAATTGTTGAGCTAGGAGCAGGTCTAGGAAGAGATAGCATTTACTTTGCAAAGAATTCGATAAATGTAACAGCATTAGACTATAGTGAAAATGGAATTAAAATTATCAATGAAAAGATAAAAAAAGAAAATTTAACATCTTCAATTTCAACATTAAAATTTGACATAAGAGAAGACTTACCATTTGAAACTAATTCAGTTGATGCTTGTTATTCACATATGCTTTATTGCATGGCTTTAACCCTGAAAGATTTGGACAAACTTAATAGCGAGATTCATAGAATTTTAAAACCTGGAGGATTAAATATTTACACAGTCAGAAATACTAATGACGGAGACTATAAAAAAGGAATTCATAGAGGAGAAGATCTATACGAAATAGATGGTTTTATTATTCATTTTTTTTCTGAAGATAAAATACTGAATTTAACAAATGGATTTAAAAACTTAATTATTGAGTATTTTGAAGAAGGATCATTTCCGAGAAAATTATACTTTATTTGTAATAAAAAAAATTAAATTTACTTTAAATTTTTATATTTTTTCATACACACTTGAGCTAACAAAAGATTTGGATCAACAAATATTTTAGAGTCTTTTGCTTTTTTAAAAGATTTGTATGAAAAAATAGCTATTGGTAGTTCTGTACAACCAAGAATTATTTTTTTACATTTTTTTTTCATTAAAAATTTTACTGCTGGTCTTAAAGCTTTTTCAGCATCTTTTACTTTACCTTTTTTCACATATTTAATAGCAGTATTTACTGAACTCTTTTGTAATCTTTCACTAGGACTTATCAAATTATAATTTTTTTCAAAATATTTATGGTAGATTTTTGTGTCTAAAGTAGCTTCAGTACATAATAATCCTATAGTTGAATTTTTCTTAAATTTTTTTTGTGTGTTTAAATATACCTCTTTTGGCATACTAAGAAATGGCACCGATATTTTTTTTTGAATATCTTCATGCCAATAGTGTGCTGTGTTACATGGCATTACAATAAACTTGCATTTATTTTTTTCAAGCATTCGACAACCAGCAACTAATTCTTTTAAAACATTTTTGTATTGCTTTAAATTCTCTGCTCTTCTTGGTGTATTTGATTTATTATAGAGGACAAACATCGGATATTTTTGATCTAATTTTCCTCTGTTTAATTTTGCAAGCTTATCACAAAAGTCTAAGCCCGCTTGAGTTCCCATGCCACCTAATATTCCAATCATAATTTAAATAATATCTTCTATATTAAAATTCAAAACATCTATATAGATATTTAAATGACAGTAGAAATATATTTACGCTAATTATGAACAGAAATTTATCCTTACTTACGTTAAGTCAGATATTTGGTTTTACCACAGCAACAATAACAGTATTTCTCAGTGGAATAGTTGGTTCTCAAATTAGCTCAAATCAATCTTTATCAACCTTACCAACCGCTTTATTCGTAGTTGGAACTGCAAGTTTTACTGTCTTAGCGGCAAATATTATGAGTAAAATTGGAAGAAGAAATGGTTTTGTATTTGCGGCTATAGGAAGTTCCTGTTCAGCACTGCTTGCTGCTTTTGCAATCAGTCAGAAAAGTTTTAATTTATTTTGTCTATCTTGCTTAATTCTTGGAATGGGCGCTGCATTTAATCATCAATATAGATTTGCAGCAGCTGAAAGTGTTGAAAAAGACAAAATACCAAAAGCAGTTTCTACTCTCTTGTTAGCAGGAATTGTTTCTGCATTTTTAGGTATAACTCTTGCAAATTACACTAAAGATTTAATTCAAGATCAATTGTATGTTGGTTCTTATCTTTTGCTATCTGTCCTATCTTTTATGCCTGGAGTTTTTTTATTTTTTTTTAAAAATGTAGAAAATGTTCAGGAGGATAGTCTAAAGGAAGGAAATGTAAGAAATTTAAAATCTATAGTATTACAACCAAGATTTTTACAAGCAATTACTGCAGCTGCTTTTGCTTATGCAGTTATGTCATTTTTAATGACAGCAACACCTTTAAGTATGCATGTTATGGAAAATATGAGTTTAAAAGAAACTGGGTTAGTATTACAATTTCATGTAGTTGCAATGTTTTTACCGTCGTTAATAACAGGTAATTTAATAAAAAAATATGGACACAGTGCAATAATTTATGGTGGAGTTTTATTTTTTTTTATTACAGTTCTTTTAAGTTTATTTGAACAGACATATCTTAATTATATGCTCTCATTAATTTTTCTAGGTCTTGGTTGGAATTTTTTGTTTATATCAGGTACCAGCTTAGTAGTTTTGACTTATAACAAAGAAGAAAAATTTAAAGTACAAGGGATAAATGATTTAATTGTTTTTTCAACTATGGCTTTGGCCAGTTTATCTGCTGGAATTTTACTAAATTCTATTGGATGGAAAATGATGAATATTATTTGTATACCTTTTTTAATATTAATTATTTTAGTAAGTTTTGTTGCTGATAAAAAATCAGTTTCTTAAACATGTCTTTCCTTTTTTTAGGTTTTTTGACGGGCTTAACATTAATTTTTGCAATAGGACCACAAAATGTTTTTGTAATAGAGCAAGGACTAAAGGAACAATATATATTTTTAGTTTGCTTAATCTGTGCATTATCTGATTTGATTTTAATTTTCTTAGGAATCTTTTTATTTAATTATTTTTCTTATTATTTTAATAATGTAGTGGAGCTGATTTTAAATATCCTTTTAATTATTTTTTTATCTTTTTTTATTTATGGAAAAATTAAAGAAATATTTAAATTTAGATCTTTAGAATTTAAAAATAATGTCATAGCACAGAGCTCATTTAATATCTTTATTAAAACATTAGGTTTTACATATTTAAATCCTCACGTATATTCTGATACAGTATTTTTTTTAGGAAATTTCTCAAAATCCTTTAATATTGAAAACAAAATTTACTTTGGAATAGGCGCTTCTATAGCTTCTTTTTTATTTTTCTTTTCTTTAGGATACTTATCTAAGATTTTTTCAAACAAATTAAATAATAGAAGCTTTTGGAAATACATAAATATTTTTATTATAATATTTATGTCAGGTATAGTTTTTTACATTATTAGAGATATTATTTATTAAAGATTTTTTTTGATAATTTATTAACCTTTAAATGGTTCCCATCAAATCCGTATTGAGTGTGATATTTTCCAGGAAATGCAACACATTTTATGTCTGCACTTAAAGCAGAATTTAAACTTTCTTCTGTATCTTCAATTGCCACACATTCGTCTGAGTTAATATTCAAGTATTTTAAAGCATAATTATAAATATCGGGATATGGTTTTTCTCTTAATATGAATTCATTATTGCCGATAAAATCAAAATCTTTTTTTTCAATTCTTCCTCTTAACGAGTTAAAAATAGAATTGATATTGTTACTCGTTGTTGAGCTAGCAAGTCCAATTTTTATTTTGTTCTTTTTGCAAAATTGAATTATTTCTTTTACACCGTCTCTAGGCTCAACTTTGTGTTTGTTTAAATATTCATTAAAAATTTTGGTTTTTAAATTTCTTATTTTTTTTCCATCTATTTCAACACTAGTATCTTTTGCGTAATCATTGATTCTCGTAGTTCCACCTGATTTTGACAATAGTTTCCTGTATATATCTTCATCCCAAAACCAGTCTAATCCACTTATTTTAAAAGCTTCATTAAATGCATCTCTTTGAAGATCTGATGTCTCAGCTAAAGTTCCAATAGAACCAAATAAAACAGCTTTGTAACTCATTATCCCTTCACAGCACCAGCTGTTAATCCACTGATTACTTGTCTTTGGAAAAACATAACTAACATAAATAAAGGAGCAGTAGCCGAAACAACTGCAGAAACAGCCCACATCAAATTACCTTCATGTTGATTTGTTCCAAGATAACTTTGGATTTTGGGTACCATAGTATGATTTTCCTGATTTAATAAAAGAGCTGTCACTGTAAAATCATTATACGCAAGCATTAAACTAAATAATCCAGCAGTTATTACTCCAGGCCACATAACTGGCATAATGATATGTCTAAATGCTTGAAAATAAGAGCAGCCATCAATTAAAGCACTTTCATCAAGTTCTTTAGGAACAGTTTTAAAAAATGAATACAATAACCACAAAGTAAATGGTTGATTTATTGCAACAAGAACAACGATGGTCGTCGGTAGTATTCCCCAAATTTGTAATTGAAAAAACGGAAATAAATAACCAGAGACTAATGTAATATGCGGCATTGCTCTAAAAATTAATGCTGCAATTAAAATCCAAAATGCATAATTTCTTGTAGACCTAGATAAAGCGTAAGCTCCTAAGGTACCGAGGAACAGAGAAATGGTTACAACAAAAAATGTAACTATAACTGTATTCCTAGATGCCTTCCAAAACTCTCCTTCAGTCCAAGCTTGACTATAAGCATCTGTTGTAAACTTTCCTCCAGTTTCTAACAATGTATTGAATGCTGTGATAGCATACCACCAGTCAGCTCTTGAAAAAAAGTCAGCTCTTACTTTAAATGACCCCCAGAAAGTCCAAATAAAAGGAAAGCATGCAACCAAAAGCCAAACTATTATAAAGGTTGTATTAAAAATTTTTAAAGCATTTGATCTTTTATCAAGTCCGTATTCCATTTATCTCGCTGTCCTAAATTCCTTCCATGTTCTTATTAAAACTGGTGCTAAAAGTATGGCTATCCCAACTATCGTCATCATTGAGGTGGCTGCGGCCGAGCCAAATAATATTACTTCCTCATTAACGAGGTTATCATAAATTAACCAAGATAAAGATTGAGCACTTCCTTCAGCACTAAAACCAATTATAGGCTCAAAAACTCTAAAATTATCCATCAAGGATATGAGAGCAACAAATGTAACTACAGGATAAATATGAGGTAAAACAATATGTCTTACTCTCTGCCATCTTGATGCTCCATCAATAATAGCTGCCTCAACAGGTTCTTGAGGAACAGTTTGTAAAGCTGCATAAAATACTACAAAAGCAAACGGTGAATGGTGCCAAATTCCATAAATTATTATAGTTATCCAAGTAAGAGTTTTTGAGGATTTTAAGGATAAATAAGGGTCATCCATCAACATTTGCAAATTCGCTCCAATAATTCCTTCTGCATCTATCATCCAAAATAAAACTAAAGAACCTACCAATGGAGTAACAATCATCGGCAATATGGTTCCAAATATTAGTGGTCCTCTAATTCTTCTAGTTACTGCATTAAGACTTAAAGCAATTATAAAACCTAAAAGTAAGACGTTAGGCGTTACAAACAAGCAATAGGTTAAAGTAAAAATTAGAGCCTTGTAAAAGGGTAGGTTGGTAACTTGATCTACAAATTCCCCAAAAGTATTTGTTTCATTCCAAAATTTTCCAATTTCTTCTATTGCAAGATGATTTCTATCTACATAAGTCCCAAATCCATTGAATTTTCCTAAAGGCTTTTCTTCTCGAATTTTAGAGGTTTTTTCTTGGTCAACAACTATAGAAACTGTACATCCAAAAGGATCACATTTTTTTACTTCCTTAACAACTTGGTCGTGCTGCGCATAAAATGATTGTATCCCTGTTGAAATAATAGGAAGACCTATAAATAAAATCATTGCCAATCCAGTTGGCAAGAAAAACCAAAAAAAAGTTTTGTTAGGCATTAATGTAATAAGTGGGGATTTTCATCCCCACTTAAAATTTATAGATTATAGAAAGCCTTGTTCTTTTGCTTTACTCATGTAAGCTGCTTCCACATCTTTTAAAGCTTGTTCTGCTGACTCTTTACCTTGTAAAAATTCAACAATCTCACTTCCTAATGCACCATGCATTAAACCCATTTGTGGTAACATTGGATATGGTTTAGCTTTCATTTTAACAGCTTCGATAACTCCAATTGATTTTGGTCCAGGCTTGAAACCTTCAATTAACCAAACAGCTTGATCCGCTGCATCTGCAACCATCTTTTTGTTAGCAGCTGCGTGTGCCAAAGCTCTAAATGTTGCTTCAGCATCAGCGTCAGATCTATTTTTTGCTAATGTGAAACCGTCCCACCATAAAGTCGCTGCTGGTATGTTTCCTCCAGCAACTGTTGCTGGTCCAGTTAATTTAGTTGCTGCTGTAATTTTTGCATCACCATCATCATCAAGCAATGTTCCTGATCTTGATGCCCAAAGAGTCATTAATGCAACATTTCCAGATTCCCATTCAACTTTAATAGCTTCACTATCGTGAGTTAAATAATCTGGGTTACTTAAACCTGCTAATTTTTTTAGCATATTTAATGTTGCTACACCTTTTGCATTGTTAATGCTTGGCTGAGCAGTTCCTGCTTTAAAGAATTCTCCTCCATGTCCAATGTACATGTTAACGAATTCTTCTGCTAAATTCCAACCAGCTTTGTATGCTGCTGCGTAAGGATATTGCATTTTACCAGATGCTCTTATTTTTTCTGAAGCCGCAACTACTTCCTCATATGTTTTAGGAACAGCTATACCCAATTCTTTTAAAACATCTTCTCTGTAATATAAGTGCTGAGTGTTAGCCATAAAAGCAACTGCCATTATTTTTCCATCAATTGTTATCAATTGAGAATCTTGTATTCCTTTTCCATATTTCTTAACAAGATCATCAAGTGGTCTAATTAAGTCTTGGTTCATCAAAGGAACTATAGAGCTATTTGCTGCAATTCTTGCAGAAAACTCTGATGGATTTGCAGTTAGAGCTGGCACAGCAATTTTATTGTGCTCAGATGAGTGTGTGACTTTAAAATCTGCACTTCCTTTACATCCTTTAGCAGTTTCCACGAAAGTTCTTAAAGCTGGAAAATCATTAGCTAAAATATTTATTGATCCACTCTTAATGTTACAATCTGCGTAAACAGAAGTTCCAAAAAGAAGAAACAATAAAGATATTAATATTTTTTTCATATTTTTTCCCTCGTTAAATTTAAATTTATGGGTGAAAGGATATATATTCCTTAGGGAATTTAAAAGATGTTTTTAAATCGCATTTGACGCAAGCTCTGCACCTGCGACCAAAGATTCAAATTTTTTGTAAACAATATTTTCATCAACATTTCCAAAGCCTGCAAAAGTACTAAATCCACAATCACTTCCAGCCATTAATTGATTTTTATCAATTACTTTTGAATACTGAATTATTCTATTTTTAACTAAATTTTCATGCTCTACGAAGTTTGAGGTTGAGTCTATTACACCAGGAACTATTACTTTATCATTAGGAAGTTTTATGTTCTCAAAAACCTGCCATTCATGGGCATGTCTTGGGTTCGAGGCTTCGATTAAATAAGTTTGGATATTTGCTTTTAATGCAATAGGTAATATTTTTTCTAATCCAATATCGTGAATATGTGGTCCTTCATAATTACCCCAACAGATATGCATTCTCAACTTAGAGGCATCGATATCTTTGATTGCTTCATTAAGACATTCAATTTGTTTTTCTGCTCTAACTAAAAATTCTTCATCTGATAAATTTTTAAAAGTCATATGTCTTGCTAGCGCAAGATCTGGACAATCAATTTGTAATAATAAATCATTATTTGTTATTTCATCATATTCAGTTTTCATCATTTTTGATAATGCCTCTAAATAATCATCGTCATTTTTATAGAATTTATTTGGAAGGAAATTTGTAATTACTCCTGGTGATGCAGAGTTAATAAATCCTTGAGAATGATTATTTTTTTTTAATGCAGATTTTAAATTACTGATGTCTTTAGTTAAAGACTTAGTATCTTTAATTTTTAAATCACCAGTACAACACGGTCTTGTATAAGTAGGTGTACCTCCCGATTTTGCAATTTTTTCTTTATATGATGGAAAATCATCTAAGTCTTTAGGAGCTCTTCTTTCGCTTTCACCACTAAAGCCATGTAATCGATCCTTGACGTAGGTAGCATAACTTATTTTTGACATTTCACCATCACTTATAATATCAATCCCGATATCAATTTGTTTTTTTACAATTTTGTTTACATCTTCTTCAATTATCTTATCAAGTTCTCCTTGATCGAATAATTCATTTTTATCTTTTCTAAATAGTATCTCAGATAGCTTTTTTGATCTTGGCAGACTTCCAACGTGTGTGGTTTTAATTTTATCCATAGTTTTTACATTAATATTTGTTTCCAAATAGCCACTTCATCAAACAATACCCATTCTCTTATTACTTTATCATCTCTTAATTCAGCATGATTTATACCCATTATAAATAAATCTTTGTCAGTCTTTTTGCCAAATTCTTCACTGTCTTTAGAGTGTTTACCACTTAAAAACCATCTGATTGTAGCTTTTTGATTGTTATTTTTTTCATCTAATGATGCAACATGTTCGATTGTAAACTTTATTTCAGAAAATATATTTTTTAAAGAGCTCCAATATTTAATTATATCTTCACTGCCATTTCCAACTTTATTACTTGGCCAAAATAGACTGGCTGCTCTATCATAATCTTCAAAATCATAATCATTATTAAATATTTTCTTTAAAATATTGGAATATATATAACCTGATGAAACTTCGTTTACTTTTACTGGAGTATAATCTGACTTTTTATCAGAAAATCTATTAAAAACTTTGATAGCTTTAGATACCCCACCTTCTTTATCAATTAAATGCCTTGCAAATTGCTCAGGTGTATAACCTAGCTGTCGAACCATTGCACCTTGATCTCTCACAATCCACTCATCATAAACCTGATTATTTTTACATGCACAGTCAGCTATAACTCTATAAACAATTTTGTTTCCTGTTTTTTTTCCATAATACCCGTCATTTAAATGTGTAGCTTTGCTCAGAATTCTGTGAGATGAATGATATCCTTCATCGTCATTTCCACTCCAAATTACATCCTCACCTAATAATTGTCTGTCTGGAAATTCGTCTAAAGTTTTATAAGTTGCATCAATAACAGGTTTAAAACCATAGGTTATCCCAAAGGGTGATCTTACAGGTATATTCTCTGAATAATATTTAGATATCGACTCGACATCTTTCCCTTCCCAAATTTGTTTAGTAATTTTTAAAATGTAATCAGTTAAATTTTTATAATTACTATCAAATCCTTTCATTAGATCTGACTAACAAAATTTAAAATACTATTTTCTGAATTATTACACGAGATATCTATTTTGCTACTCAAAGGAACTGAAAAAGTGTCTCCTTTTTCTAATTTTATATTTGAGTTTCTTATTACTATTTTCCAATTACCTTCTTGAGCAAAAAGAACGGTAGGCTTTATACATTCAATACCTTTAATTTCACCAGATATAGAATTTAATGTTGTTAAATTAAATCCAGTATCTTGTTTGATTGAAGGTTCATAAGTTTTTTTATTAAATTTGTTTCCTAATACTTGATATAATTTAATACCATTAACTTCATCGCTAATATTGTTTTGTTTATTTCTATAAATATTTTTTTCTAATTCTTCTGGCAAATAATTATCAAATCTTTCTAATTCATCTTGAGTGATAGGCTCTATCATCTTTCTACCGTTAGGCACTTCAACCTTTTTTAAATCTATTAACGAATTATCATCAAGCAATGCCATACCAGTCTCTTTTGCCTTTTTTAAAATTTCTGGAATCCATGTTATTATACCAGGATCATCTCCGCCTAATACAACAAACATCAAACTTTCTTTATCTCCAACATTTTCAAATGCTCTGAACATATTTGTAGGCATTGAAATTATGTCGCCAGCTTCTAATATTGTTTCTTGTTTTCCATCAGCACCCCAATAAAATCTCCATTTACCTGAGTAAATTACAAATACTTCAGCCGTAGTATGACTGTGAAGACCAGATCCATTTTTTGGCATAGCACTCACTGCTCCTAAATTATACCCATGTAAAGACTGTATTTTTATTAGTTGTTTGGTGTCTTCAGCGACACCACGTCCAATAATTGTATAATTTTTTCTTTCTTTATGACCTTCTAATCTACCCTCTACAAAAGGAAGGCTACTCGGAACGAGCTCATTAAATTTTGCTAATCTATCAATCATATTCTTGTTATTTATCTCTATTTAAATATAAATTGCAATTTATGCAAATAGAACAATTTGATACAGGACTTAAAAATCAAAATAATTTTCAAGAATTAAAAATCACAGCTGAAGAAAATAAACAAAATAAACAAATAGTTAGAAATTATTTGAACAATATTTACAAGATTGGACCATCTAAAATAGAAGAAAATTTAAGCAAATATTTTAGCGAGGATGTAAACATTAAATGTTTTTTTCCATTAAATGAATTTAAAGGTTTGTCTAATTTTAGGGATAAATTTTGGACCCCACTTTTTGATGCGTTTCCTGATTTAGAGAGAAGAGAACAACTCGTTATAGGCGGAGCCTTTAGAGATAAATTTCAAGTTGGAACAATATCTACCTTATCAGGAATTTTTAAAAAGAAATGGCTAAATGTAGAGCCAAATTTTAAAATGGTAAATTTAAGATGCTGTGAGATACACGAATTAAAAAACGATAAAATTATTGAAAGTCACATTTTAATCGACACAATAAATTTTCTAAATCAAGTAGGGAAGTTTCCAATAAATCCTTCAAGAGGGTATGAGGGCATTTGGATGACACCAATAAATACAGATGGTGTAAATTTTTACGAAAACAATTTAGAAGTTTCAAAAGCCACTCTAGATCAATCTCTTACTATGCAAAGAAGTTTAAATATTAAACCAGAATTAGAAGCATCATCTGACTCTGATTTAAAAGAAAAACTTATTAATCACCCACAAAAAGATTTTTGGCATGAAAAAATGATTTGGTATGGACCTAGCGGTATAGGAACAGCACGCTCTTTGGAAGGTTTCATTGATCATCATCAACTTCCTTTTAGAAAAACATTTAAAGAAAGAAATTACTGGGAATTAGGACATTATTGTGAATTAGGAGATGGTAAATTTTCACTTACTGCTGGATGGCACAGTATACAAGCAGTGTATGATTCAAATGATTGGCTAGGATATAATTCAAATAAAAATAAAGTAACTATGAGAGTTATGGATTTTTATCATCATGATGAGGGAAAAATCAGAGAAAATTGGGTACCGATAGATCTAGCGCATATATTAAGTCAGATTGGAATTGATATTTTTAAATCTTGAAAACTAAAGTTCTCTAATTTGAAAAACCATATTTTCGAAGTCTTACATCACCAGTTCTAGCATGAGCTTCCATACCTTCATATCTAGAAATTCTAGCAGCTGCAGCACCAACTTCTTTGTTAGATTCTTTATTCATCTTTTGGTAAGTGACTGTTTTTATAAATTTTCCAACGTATAAGCCTCCAGTATATTTTCCTGCACCTTTTGTTGGTAGAATATGATTTGGTCCAGAGCATTTATCTCCATATGCAACTGTTGTTTCTTCACCTAAAAATAAAGAACCATAATTTTTAAGATTTTTTAAATACCAGTCTAAGTTTTCAGCTTGAACCTCCAAATGTTCAGGTGCATATTCATCACTCACTTTCATCATTTCTTCTTTGGTATCACACATAATTACTTCTCCATAATCTCTCCATGCAGCATCAGCATTATTTCTGTTATGTTCAGGTAGTTCTTGAATAATTTCTGGAACTCTTTTCATAACATAATCACATAAAGATTTATCAGTAGTGTAAAGCCAAGCTGGAGAGTCAGGACCATGTTCAGCCTGTCCAACTAAATCATAAGCAATTATTTCTTTATCAGCTGTATGATCTGCAATAATGCCTATTTCGGTTGGTCCTGCAAACAAATCAATTCCAACTTTTCCAAATAAAATTCTTTTTGACTCTGCTACAAATTTATTTCCAGGTCCAACAATCATATCTACTTCAGGATTACCAAAGCAACCATAAGCTAGTGCACCAATTGCTCCTATACCGCCAATGTTCATAATTACATCTGCACCACAAAGGTTAGCTGTATAAATTATAATTGGGTTTGCACCATTTGAATCTTTTGGTGGACTTGTTGCAATTACATTCTTTACTCCTGCAACTTTTGCTGTCGTGACACTCATTATAGCAGAGGCGATATTGTTATATCTTCCACCTGGCACATAACACCCAACAGTATTTACAGGTATTAATTTTTGTCCTGCTATTAAACCAGGTGATAATTCAACTTCTGAGTCTTTTCCAAGATTTTCAAGCTGGTGTTCTGCAAACTTCCTAACTCTTTCATGAGAAAACTGAATATCGTCTTTAATCTTTTGATCTAAGGTTTTATTTATTTCTTCAATTTTTTCTTTGCTAATAATTATATCACCTTCATAATTATCAAATTTTTTTAAAATATCTTTAACCCCTTGGTCTTTTGTTTTTTCTAAATCTTTTAAAATAGAACTTACTTTAGTTCTTGTTTCATCTTCACCTGTAAATGCAGTTTTTTCAGCTTTTTTTATATAATTAATTGCCATTGTCTTTCCTCTAATTTTATAAATGTTTAAATTATAAAAGATGTTTATTCAACAGAAGTTTAATCTAAAGCAACAACAGCTGCAGCTATAGAAGCAAGTCTTGCTGTCGCATCATCTGATCTACTAGTTATAACAACAGGCACTTTACCTCCAACAACTACACCTGCTGCACATGCTCCCATAAAATAAATCATCATTTTTACAAGCGCATTTCCAGTTTCGACATTTGGAACTAATAATACATCAGCTTCTCCAGCAACTATATTCTCAATTCCCTTAATAGAGGCAGATTTTTTTGAAATGCTATTGTCAAATGCTAAGGGTCCAAAAATGTCAGCATTAAAATTTTCTTTACTTGCCAATTCAGTTAATTCTTTAGCTTCAACCGAACTCTGTACACTATCAATTACTTCTTCTGTTGCTGAAAGGACAGAAATCTTTGGTCTTGGAATATTAATTCTATGACTAAAATCTATAACATTTCTTAAAATATGCATTTTAGTTTTTAGGTTAGGAGAAACATTCAATGCTCCATCGGTTATGATTAATGGTTTATCATCTTTTTGTAATGTCATATGCCAAATATGACTTAGTCTTGTTTTTCCAATTAATTTATATTCTCTTTTAAGAACTTCTTTCATCAATATATCAGTATGAATATGTCCTTTTACAATAATTTTTATTTTATCTTCCGATGCAAGTTTTGTTGCAATTCCTGCTGTATTATTTTCAACTGGCTCATTAATTATTTCAAAATTTGATATGTCAAATTTAAGCTCATCTGCGCATTCTTGTATTTTTTGTTTATCACCTATTAATATTGGGGTGATCAATTTTTCAGAGACAGCATCCATTACTGACATCATTGGTAATTTTTTACCTGCATTTACAATGGCTGCTTTTACACCTCTTTTTTGATGAGCTATATTAAGTAGATTTACAGGACAAACTGTGGATTTATCAGATAACATATGAGTTTAAATATTTGTTATGGTTCTAAATATCAATATTTTTTATTACGTTCGATATAAAAATAGTTTAAAATTGAACAAACGATGGAGATAGTTACAAAAATTGCACCTATAGCGTTAGCCCTTATAATGTTAGGTCTTGGATTGGGCTTATCAACTAGAGATTTTTTAAGAGTTATAAATAATCCAAAAGATTTTACAGTCGGAATAATTTGTCAATTAATCCTTCTCCCAATCGTCGCTTATATTTTACTTTTAATATTAAGATTACCAGTTGAATTAGCATTAGGATTAATGATTATTGCTGCAGCTCCTGGAGGAGTAACATCAAATGTTTTAACAAAATTTGCGAATGGAGATGTTGCATTATCTATTTCGTTAACAGCAATAGTTAGTTTAATTAGTATTTTTTCTGTTCCATTTATTGTTTTTACTTCAGCAAAATTATTAGGTGTAACTGATTTATCTTCAGATATTACAATGACTGGTATTGCTCTTAAAATGGCACTAGTTGTATCTGTGCCAGTAATTCTAGGAATGATAATTAGAAGATTCGCTGAAAACTTTATTTCCTCTAATATTAATATTGTAAATAGAATTACAGGTATTTTATTTATTGTTGTATTTGCAGCAATATGGATTGAGGAAAGAGAAAATATAATATCATACTTAGGTCAAGCGGGTTTAGCTGTTTTGATATTAAACGTAGTCATGATGACTTTGGCATTTTACATTGCAAAAGGTTTTGCAACTGGAATACCACAGAGAAAATGTATTTCTTTAGAATGTGGATTACAAAATGGAACTTTAGCTGTATTTGTAGCAACACAAATTTTCAATGATGTCGCTTACATGGTTCCCACAGCTGCTTATGCCTTAATAATGTATATAACTGGATTTATATTTATATACATTCTTAAAAATTCTAATTAAGATTTATTTGATTATAGGTTCTTTTTATAAAAACATTTATTGATTTTATATTTTCATCTTGAATTTTTGACATATCTTTAAAATTTTGTTTACTGACATCAAAATTTATCAATTTATTTTTGTCTAAAGAAATAAATTTGTTTTTTGTTAATTTTTTAATTTTTCTTACAACAGTTGGTCTTGGTATACCTGTTATTTCAGAAATAGACATTGCATTAATTCCTTTTATTTTTTTATTGATAATTTTATCTCTCCATTTATCTAAATAACTATCAATTCCTTTTAATTGCCTTCCAATTTTTGAATTATTATTTAAAATTATAGTTGCTAAAATAGTAAATATTTCCATATCACCAAAATAATTTTTCCACCTTAAGCAATAAGGGAATAAAAATTTATAAAATTGATACCAGCAAAATGAGAAATTATGTTTTATTAAGTTATTAATTTCATTACTGGACATTTCATTTTTTATAACTTTTTCTTCTTTTAAAATTTGACTAAAAACAGACAAAAGTGTGCATATATTTTTTAATGTATCATTTGGCTGTGTTGAATTGTAAGCACTTCTATCTATTTTAATCTTCTTACCTATTTTCTTAATTATTCCTTTTTTTTCTAAGTATTTAACCTTTCTTCTTACGCTCTCTTTTGGAATTTGAAGATCCTTTGATATTCTTATAAGGTTAATTTTCTCAATCTCTAATGTTTTATCATTATAAAAATTATTGAAAGTAATATTTAAATTATTTCGTCTGTAAAAATCAAACTGCTTACTAATCAAATAAATTAGAATTGTGTAAGTATCTATATCTTTGAACACTTTATAAGCACCGATTGTCCATTCAGACATAAGTTTTAAAAAAAAAGGACTTAAAATATCAAAATGATTTTTGAAAATTTTATCGATCAGCTCATCATCTAGTTCGGAATTTACACTTGGTAGCTGCTTCATAATGTATCAAAACCCAATTTGAACAATTTTAAAAGTTGAGTCAACCCATTTTGAACAGTTAAATTCTGTAAATTTTTTTTACTATATGATTAAATAATTTAATGAGTACTGAAAGCTTAAACAGAACATCTAATATTGAAATACCTGAAAAAAAACCAAGAGTAATTCGAATGTCCCCTCGTAAAGTAAATATAGATGTTCTAAAGAAACGAGTAATCACTGAAAAGAAAAAAGAGGCACTTCAGTCAAAAATAATAATACTTTCAGTCTGTTTATCTATTGGAATACTAGGTTATTTTGCAGGTTAATTAGCTAATAGAATATCTAAATCCTTTTTAATATTTTTTGGAATTTTTATAGATTTTTCAGAGTTTGTTTTTGTTCTTAAAAACTTTTGCTCGCCAGGATAAAAGATTTTTTGTCCTTTTAAATTAGGTATTTTTTTTATTCTTTTAATATTTTTTTTTATCTCTTTTTTATAATCTTTAACAAATAGATTGTCTTTAAATGCTAAAAATAAGTGACCGATATTTTGTGGCCCAGAGAAATCATCAAATGGGTCTTTTACTTTGCCACCATGATTACTTCCAACAAATACTCCAGTTAAAATATCTACCATCCAAGCTAATCCAGATCCTCTAAATCCAGCTATTGGAAGTTGTACCCCAGCTAGAGCTTCTTTTGCATTTGTAGTTGGTTTACCAAATTTGTTTAAAGCAACGCCATATGGTATTTTTTTTCCTAACTTTTCTGCAATCCTAATTTTACCTCTATTAATCATTGACATTGATGTATCCAGTATAAATGGAACCTTACTATTTGTTTGAGTTCCAAAACATATTGGATTAGTTCCAAAGACTGATTTTTTTCCACCGAAAGGCGCAATAGCTGGAGGAGCATTTGTAAATGCGAATGTTATTAAATTTTTTTTAACCGCTTGCTCGACGTAGTATCCAGATAGACCGTAATGTCCGCTGTTTTTTACAGCAACTAAACCAATCCCTGTTTTTTTTGCATTTTGAATAGTTTTTTTAATAGCCTCATCTGCTGCAACAAAACCAATAGAATTATCAGCATCAATTATTGATATAGATTTTGATATATTTTTTACAGTTATTTTAGGTCTCGGATTAATGACTTTTTTTGAGATTCTTTCACAATACATTTTTAAACGAGACAATCCATGAGAAGGCGCACCTACAAGCTCTGCATTGATAATTGCATTTGCACAAATAATAGCATGATTTGTTTTCAACCCTCTTTTTATAAAAATTTTTTTAATAATAGATTTAATTTTTGTATTATTTACAGACATTAATAGAATGAAATTAACCTTTACCTCTCCAAGGTATAGTCTTATCTATAATTTTTCTCAAAGTTACGTCAAAAAGAAGACCCAACATACCCATTATAAAAATTGTGATCCAAATTACTTCATATTGAAAATACTTTTTGGCAACATTTTCAACAAATCCAATTCCAGTTGTACCTGCTAAAAATTCTGCTGCAACCAAAGTTCCCCAACACATACCAACCGCCACTCTAATACCTGTTAAAATTTCAGGTAAAGAATTTGGAAAAATAACATATCTAAGTATTTGTCTTTTAGAAGCACCAAGAGAATGTGCTGCATGTATTTTAGATAGCTGTGTACCTGATGCTCCAGCTCTAGCTGAAATGATCATTATAGACAATGAAACCATAAATAATAAAAATACTTTTCCAGTATTATCAATACCTAAAACCGAGATTATTAAAGGAGCCCACGCAAGTGGAGGTACTGGTCTATAAAGTTCAATTAATGGATCAAAGAAACCTTTAGCAAATCTATTTAAGCCCATGAAAAGTCCTAATGGTACACCAATCAATATTCCAAAAACTAATCCAAGAAAAACTCTTAAAAATGAATCCCAGATATGTCCATATGGAACAGGAATTTTAAATAATTTAAAATCACCTGTAACAATTTTTAAAACTTTACCTTTAAAATTTTGCTTAACCACACCATCTTTAGTGTGAACCGGATATTCTCCTGGCAAAACATCAGCTATCCAATCTGGCAATATAAAGCCAATTATTTGGCTTACATCCATCATATCAATCCAAAGAAGTGGGATATTTTTGTAACCTACACTTGGCTTAGACATTAAAATAAATTTATTAAGTGTATCTGAGGGTTTTGGTAACCATCTACCTGAACCTTGCTCTGAACAACTAGGACCACTTGCAACTATAGTTCCTGCAGGGAATAAAAGAATGTCAATTAATCTTAAACCCCCTTGCTCAGTTTTTTGAAGATTATCAAATTCAATAATTGCATTTTGCATTTCATTAAGAGCATTTGGTGGATAAATACTTGCAAATTCAATTCTTCTTGCAATTTTTACAATGTTTTTTGCGTAAGTAGATGCCACTTCCTCAGTGTCATCTAAATTTTTTCTATATAATTTTATCTCTGATTTAAGTTCTTTTATTGCATTTTTGAATTGAGGATTATGGTTTCTTAATTTAAAAAATTTATCGTTAATTTTTTTTAATTGTTCAGCTGCAGCGTGAAATTTTAATCCTCTATCTGTTTCAGGCACTAAAGGCACTTCAATAGTATTTTCTATTGATCCTGTTCCGGCACTTACAGTTACTATGCCCCAGCTTCCTTGCTCAGCAATTGCTTTTTGTCTTTCATTTTTTTGCTCTGGTGTTTCAAATGGATAATCTTTCTTTTGAAAATTAGTGCTTAACAATCTAATTTCATCAGTCATCTCATCTATTTTAATTTTTGTGTTAATCTCCATTAGATTATCGTTAGTAAGTAATGGAATTAATTTGTTTGTTTTATTAATAAAACCAACTAATGCAGTTTTCTGTATGTTGCTTAAATCTGGCGAATTTTGAATTTCTAAACTTATTTTTTTAAGATTTTTATTTTCTATTTTTATTATTGAAGTACTTTTGAATTCTCTTTCTTCAATTGGAAATTGATATTTTAATCCTAATAAAGACTCATTTATTTTTGCGACCTGACATAATTCATTTGCTGATTTTGGATAAAATCCTTTTGCAATATCCCAAGAATAATAAAGCCAAACTAACAATATTGCACTGCTTCCGACAATTATCCAATGAGTTCCACCTTTTGCTCTTTCTGGATTTCCAAAAACTGCATCAACTTTTTCAGTTTTTATTAAACGTCTTCCATAAAGTATGCACCCGATAATTGATACGACAATTAATATTGTTATTATTTGAGTAAACATTTAATTTTCTTTTCCCATAATTTCTTCCTCCATGTTCCAAATCATGGATAAAATTTCTTCTCTTTTTGACGAAAAATCTTTATTTTTTTTTATTTCTCTTAAATCTTCTTTTAAACCCATCTCTGCAAATGGAAGATTATATTCTTTATGTATCCTACCTGGTCTTGGTGCCATTACATACAACCTTTCACCAAGCAGTAGTGCTTCCTCAACCGAGTGTGTAATTAAAATAATTGTTTTTCCAGTTTCTTTCCAAATTTTCAAAACTAAAGATTGCATTTTTTCTCTTGTTAGAGCATCAAGAGCACCTAAAGGCTCATCCATTAAAATCAAATCAGGATCATTGATTAAACACCTTGCAAGAGCTACTCTTTGCTGCATTCCTCCAGACAATTGATATGTTGGGGTATTTCCAAATCCTTTTAAGCCAACAATCTCTAGCCACTCATCAACTTTTTTTGAAGTTTCTATAGGATCTTTTTTTTTCATTCTAAGACCAAAGTTTACGTTCTCTGCAACAGTCAACCATTCAAATAATGCACCTTGTTGAAAAACCATGCCTCTTTCAACTCCAGGTCCATCAATTTCTTTACCATTCAAAGTTATATTTCCAGATGTTGGTCTTAAGAAACCAGCTGCAATATTTAACAAAGTTGTTTTTCCACAACCAGAAGGCCCAAGAACTGTTAGAAGTTCTCCTTTTTTTAATTTGAAATTTAAATCTTTTAAAGCATGAACAGTCTCTCCTTTTGGAGTTTTAAAAATCATGTTTAGATTTTGAGATATCAAATCACTCATTAGCTGACTTTATATAAAATATTTACTTAAAAAAATAGGCACCAATAAAATTGGCGCCTATTTAATTATTCTAATCTTTAAATTATAAAGGTAAGAAACTAGTGTCTACTGCTCCACCTGGAGTTCCCATTCCTTTTAAGAATGCATCTAAGTTTCCGCTTTCCATAGATTTTTTAGTTTCTTCTGGAGTTAAGAATTTGAAACCACTTAAAGTGTCTTTCATATCAGCAATTTTCATCTCTGAAGCTTTTGACATAGAATTCATATCACTTTTTCCATTTCTATATCTTTCATTTGCTTCATGAGTTACTTCAATAAAAGTTCTCAACATTCCAGGATTTTCCTTCATAAACTTGTCTGTTACAGAAGTAATATCTATTCCTAAAATACCTGCATCTCTTGCTTCTTGAACAGTTAAAAGTCTTGATCCTACAGCAACTGCAGCTTTGATAGAATTACCACCAAATAGACATGCCATTACTACATCTCCACTTACTAATGCAGCCGCACCTTCTTCAGGGTCCATTTGAATAATATCCATTTTACTTCTGTCAGCTCCGACAACTTTCATACTTTCGTCGAAAACGTACTCAGCCATAGTACCTAACGGAACAGCAACTTTTTTACCTTCTAATTCAGTTGCATTTGCTTTTGTTATTCCTGATGCATTAGATGTTACACAAGTTGTTCCACCCATTCCGTATTCCATTGCAATATCAACTAATTTGATAGGTGCATTTGATTTTACAGCATTAATAAATGGTACTAAACCTTGTGAGTAAGAAATATCAATATCTCCTGCTAACATTGCATCTGTCATTGCTCCACCATTAGTGAAGTTTGTCCATTTTACTGGAACTCCTAAAGCTTTAGCAAAATTCTTTTTTTGCATGTCCTCTAAATTTGGACTTGGCCACTCTAGAAAGTATGCAACTCTAACTTCGTTCGCAGCAGAGTTTGCTACTGTGATTGTTAAGTTTAGAGCAAATAAACTTCCTAAAATGAAACTAATTATTTTTTTCATTTCTTCTCCTGTTAATTAAATTTAATTATCGATATTTAAGTTTAAATTTTCTTTTAAGTAAATGATGAATAAATTACACAGGCTTCAAAAGTCATAAGTTACAACCTATAGTTGCGGTCATTTAACATAGCAAGTATGACTAAAATTTACTGGTTAATTTATATATTTAGTCTATGAATCGAAACATAATTATGAGTTCAGAAAAACCTCAAATACCAAATTCTTTAAATGAACATTGGATGCCATTTACATCTAATAGAGATTTTAAAGAATCCCCAAGATTAATTGTAGAGGCAAAAGGTGTTTATTTAAAAAATCATCAAGGTCAAACCCAGATAGATGCAAGCTCGGGATTATTTTGCAATCCTTTAGGTCACGGAAGAGAAGAAATAATTAATGCGATTACAAATCAATTAAAAAAATTAGACTATGCTCAACCATTTCAACAAGGTTTTGGTGGTTCATTTGAACTTGCAACAAAAATTTCTAAACATACACCAGGAAATTTAAATAGAATTTTTTATACAATTTGTGGATCTACTGCTGTTGAAACAGCAATTAAAATTGCAGTTGCATATCATAAAGCAAGAGGTGAAGGACATAGATTTAGGTTTGTTGGAAGAGAAAGAGGTTATCACGGCATGAATATCGGTGCTACTTCTGTTGGTGGAATGATTAACAATGTGAAAACATTTGCCAATGTTTTGATGCCAGGCGTTCTTCACATGAGACATACACATTTACCAGAGCATAAATTTGTTTCAGGTCAACCCGAAACTGGTGCGGAAATGGCAGAAGACCTTGAGAGAATTTGTACAAATTTTGGTTCAGAAAATATAGCAGCTTGCATTGTTGAACCAATTGCTGGATCAACAGGAACTTTAGTTCCACCAAAAGGATATTTGCAAAGACTAAGAGAAATTTGCGATAAGCATGGAATTTTATTAATTTTTGATGAAGTTATTACTGGATGGGGAAGAACAGGTTCGCCATTTGCATCGCAAGAATACGGTGTTACTCCAGATATTATTACAATGGCTAAAGCTACAACAAATGGAATAAGTCCTTTAGGTGCAGTAGCGTGTAAAGAAGAAATTTACGATACTGTTATGGATGGATCTCCAAAAGGAACAATAGAATTGTTTCATGGTTATACTTATTCAGGAATTCCAGTGTCAGTAGCTGCAGGCTTAGCGGTTCAAGATATTTTTGAGAAAGATGACATCTTTAATAGAGCAAAAAATTTATCTCCATATTTCCAAGAAGGTTTAATGTCTTTAAAAGATATTGATGTTGTTGATAACATAAGAGGATATGGAATGATGGGTGGTATTGATATTAAAATGCATAAAAAACCTGGCGCAGCAGGATTTACATGTTTCAAACACTGCTATGATGCAGGAGTTAACTTTAAAGCGACTGGAGATTGTTTAATTATTGCTCCAATGTTCATCTGCGAAAAAAAACATATTGATGAAATAATCGAGAAACTAAGAACTGGTATTACCAACTATTCAAAAAGCAAAAAAAATTAATTTAATTCTATGAAAATCGGGGTTCCAAAAGAAATAAAGCCTCAGGAAAATAGAATTGGACTCACTCCCGAAAGTGTAAAGACATTGACTTCAAACGGCCACGAAGTTTTAATTGAAAATAATGGAGGTTTTGAAGCAGGATTTGAAAACGATCATTACGTATCAAGTGGAGCGAAAATAGTTAATACAGCTGAAGATATATTTAATGACTCTGACATCATCGTTAAAGTTAAAGAGCCACAATCTAGCGAAGTAAAAATGATAAGAGAAAATCAAGTTGTCTTTACATATCTTCATCTTGCTGCAGCAAAAGAACTGACACAAGGCTTAATAGACAGCAAATCAATATGCATCGCTTATGAAACAGTCACAGATAATAACGGAAGACTTCCTTTGCTAGCACCAATGAGCGCTGTAGCTGGAAGAATGTCAGTACAAGCAGGTGCACATTGTTTAGAAAAAAATCAAAAAGGTCGTGGTCTTTTGTTAGGAGGAGCACCTGGAGTAGAGCCTGGAAATGTAGTTATACTTGGAGGTGGAGTAGTAGGAGAAAATGCTGCTATAATTGCAACAGGCATGAAAGCCAAGGTTAATATTGTAGATAAATCTGAAAAAAGATTAAACGAACTTTCACAAATGTTTGGAGATAAAATAATACCTAATTTAAGTGATAAAACTGATTTAGAAAAATTAATTTCTGAATGTGATTTGTTAGTAGGTGGAGTTTTGATACCAGGAGCTGAGGCACCAAAATTAGTTACAAAAAATATGTTAAAAAAAATGAAAAGAGGATCAGTAATTGTAGATGTTGCAATTGATCAAGGAGGATGTGTTGAAACCAGTAAACCGACTACTTTTGCAGAACCAACTTTTATAATAGATGATATAATTCATTATTGCGTTGCAAACATGCCCGGTGGTGTTCCTAGGACATCAACAATTGCATTGAATAAAGCAACGCTTCCTTTTTTATCTAAATTAGCAAAAGATGGGTACTTAAAAGCTTTAAATGATGATCAAAATTTTCAAGCAGGATTAAATGTATTTAAAGGAGGTGTTACTCATAAAGCTGTTGCTGATGTATTTGGTCATGATTATTTACCAGCCCAAAAAGCATTGCTTAATTAAAATCCCTAATTTTTCTTGCTTTTTCATAAATTGACAAAAAAAAAATTAATTCTATATAGCAGTCATAATTTAAAAAATTATTCCTGAATTTAACATTCATTTATTTCTCTCTTTTTTGTTGAATTCACCTCCTCGAAAGGGGAGGTAAAAAGGAATTATATCCCTTTGTTTATTAAATTATATATTTGGTCTTTGTCAGTTAAACCAATTTCTCTTGCTACTTCACTTTCACCTTTAAAAACTACTATTGTGGTCCAATAATTAACACCTAAAGCTTTAGCAATATCTTCATGTTCTGTTTGCTCATAGAATAAAAACTCAACATCTTTAAAGTCTTTCATTGCTTGATCAAAAACTTTTGTTTGTGCTGCACATGTTGAACAATATTCGTTCCAAGAATTAATAACAATTGTTTTACCAGATTTTTGAATTTCTAATAATTTTTTCAAATCAAAATTTGTAGTTTTTTCAAAACCAAATGAGATATTTGGTATCAAGAATAAAATAAGAAAGACAAAACATTTTTTCATGAGCTCTATTTAATTATCTGGTCATTCTTTTCAAGATGTTTTCTTTCAAAAATATTTGATGAAACAAAACTGCTAAAATATGCAATGAGATTAAAACTATTAATGTATAATTTGAAATAACATGAACATTGTAAAATTGATCTGCTAAATCAAAGTTATCTTCAATCCTTAATTTAAAAATAAAAAAATTTAGTTTTTCACCATTAAATAGCTTTTTTAAAATGCCTGATGTTGTTATTGTTAAAAGTGCGACATAAAGAGCGAAATGATTCAATTTCGCAATCAAGTTTTGTCCAAAGAATGCCTCAGGCATTAGTTTTGGGGACTTGCTAAAAAATTTATAAATTAACCTAAATAAGGTTATGTAAAATATGGATATTCCAACAATTACATGCACATTTTCTATAGTTATTCTTAAATCCGAAAAATCTAATCTGACCAAAATAAACCCCATTGGTATCTGAGCAATTAATAGGAGCAAAGTGAACCAATGGAAAAATTTAGCTAACCAACTATATTGTAATGTTATACTATTCGACATGAGCTATTTTTTAAAAATAAATAATATTTTCAAAATAATGTTTATTGTAGCAATTTCTTTTTCATTTAATTCTAATGTTTTATCAGAAGAAAGCGCAAAAGATATAATAAAGAAAAGAAAATCTTTATTTAGTCAAAATTATAAACTAGCAAAAAGAATTAGTATTTTACTTAACGAAGTTGAAATTGAGGATTCAAAAAAACTGATGATTAGAATGAGTGATAATTATTTAGAATTACTAAATTTATTTCCAGAAAATACAAAAGAGGGACATGGAACAGAGGCTTTACTAATTATTTGGGAAGAAAAAGATGAATTTAATGCTCTGATGAAAAAATCATCTGATCAAATGATAAAGCTAGCTTCAATTATCGAAGACCAAGATGATTTTAGAGCAGCTTTGAAACAATATATGTGGTCGAGCTGTAAAGCTTGTCATAGCAGATATAGGGCTCCACACTAATGAAAAAGTATTTTTTTACTCTTATTGTTTTATTTTATGCAGATACTGCTTTCTCTCATTCGCACTACCCCATAACAAGAGATTCATTAGAAGCAATTAAAAATGGCAAGATATTATATAATCAATATTGTGTTTCTTGTCACCAAGCAAATTTAGCTGGAGCTACAAATTGGCAAGGTTTAGATGAAGATGGGCATAGAAAAGCACCCCCTTTAAATGGAACTGGTCATACTTGGCATCATACAGATGAATTACTACATAGAATGATAAAGTATGGATTTGCTAAATTGATAAAAAATTATGAAGGCAAGATGATGGGTTTTGGTGACAAAATAAGTGATGAAGGTATTGATAACATTCTTTCTTACATTAAATCTTATTGGAAAGATGATATTTATGAATATCATTTAGAAATGAGCAAACAATGAGTTCAGAAGCAATTAATTTTAATTGGTCATGCAAGCATACTTGGAAAAGAAGTGCAAAAAATACTGCTTGGTGTTTACTAGGCTGTGCAATTGGTGACTTTGGAACTATATTGTATTTTCAGATAACAGGAATTCCCTGGCCTGTTTTAGCCATCATGATTTTAGCAATTATAAATGGTTTGATTACAAGTATTATTTTAGAAACTATAATTTTACTAAGACAAAAACTTGATTTTTCCAAAGCATTAAAGACTGCGCTTGGTATGAGCTTTATATCAATGGTCAGTATGGAAATAGCCATGAACCTCACAGATGTAATTTTAACAGGTGGAGCTATTTTAAATTGGTGGGTAGTACCAATAATGCTTTTAGTTGGATTTTTAACTCCATGGCCATACAATTATTGGAGATTAAAAAAATATAATATTGCTTGTCACTAAAAACATCTCTATATCAAATTAAGACCTCAGATAATGACTAAAGATTTAATAACAATTGATGGCCTTTCAAAGGTATACGACAATGGATTTAACGCTTTAAAAACTGTTAATTTAAATATAAAGCAAGGTGAAATTATTGCTATGCTTGGACCAAATGGAGCTGGCAAAACTACACTGATAAGTATTGTATGTGGTATAGTTAAACCAACTTCTGGAGTAATTACAGTAGATGGTTTTGATATTATAAAAGATTATAGAGAAACAAGATCAAGAATAGGACTGGTCCCCCAAGAAATTTCACTAGAACAATTTGAAACAGTGTTTAACAATGTTTCATATTCAAGAGGCTTATACGGAAAAAAGCCAAACCCCCAACATATAGAAAAAGTTCTAAAAGATTTTAGTTTATGGGATAAAAAAGATTTAAGGTTAAATCAGCTTTCAGGAGGAATGAAAAGACGTGTAATGATAGCAAAAGCATTATCTCATGAACCTTCGATATTATTTCTTGATGAACCAACGGCAGGCGTAGATGTAGAATTGAGAAAAGATATGTGGAAAGTTGTAGAGGGATTAAGGAAAACTGGAGTAACCATAATTTTAACAACACACTATATTGAAGAAGCAGAGGCAATCGCAGACAGAGTTGCTGTAATTAATCAAGGAGAAATCATTGTTGTTGATAATAAAATAGATTTATTAAAAAAGATGGGTCATAAAAAATTAACTATTGAGTTGCAGGATAAAGTCGAAAAAATTCCATCAGAACTTGATGAATATAATCTATCAATCTCTAATGATAATTATTCATTAATTTACAACTATAACTTACATGCTGAAAGAACAGGTATTACAAAGATGCTTCAAGATTTAAAAAATGCAGGTTTGAGGATGAGAGATTTAAAAACAGAGCAAAATAATCTTGAAAAGATTTTTGTGACATTGGTAAAGGAAAATAATGAGGATTAATTTTTACGCATTAAGAGCAATTTATTTTCATGAAATGGATCGATTTAGAAGAACATTAATACAATCTCTTCTTTCTCCAGTTTTATCTACTTCATTATACTTTATAGTATTCGGCTCGGTAATAGGGGATTATGTACAAAAAATTGATGGCATTAGTTATGGCTCTTATATAGTTCCAGGATTATTGATGTTAACATTATTAACGCAATCTATCAGTAACACTTCTTTTGGAATTTTTTTTCCTAAATTTAATGGAACAATTTATGAAATTTTAGCAGCTCCAATTTCTACTGTAGAAATTGTAATTGCTTATGTTGGAGCAGGTGCAACTAAAACCTTAATTGTTGCTGCAGTAATTTTCTGCACTTCACTTTTCTTTGCAGAAGTAAATGTAAAGTTTCCTTTACTAATGATTTTCTTATTAATTCTAGTTGCTTTTACTTTTGCTTTGTTTGGGTTTTTAATTGGACTTCTTAGTAAAAATTTCGAGCAAATGTCTATAATACCAACAATTGTCATAACACCAATGGTATTCTTAGGTGGAAGTTTGTATTCGCTAGATATGCTCCCAAGTTTCTGGCAAACAGTCACTTATTTTAATCCTGTTGTATATTTAATTAATGGGCTGAGATTTGCATTTTATGGAGTTTCTGATTTTGATATTTGGATAAGTATTTCAACAATGTTTATATTTTTAATTGTATGTGTAACTCTTGTCTCAATTATACTTAAAAAAGGTTATAATATAAAAAATTAATTTGACTGTTGACCAGATAATTCCTGCAATATTTTTATTATTAGTCTTAATATTAGTTCTACCTAATTTTCTCAGATCAAACTCAAATATTAAACAATTGATATCTAATTTTTCAATTTGGATAATAATTATACTTGTTATATTTGGATTGATGTATTTTTTGATGTAAATAGATTTATGATTAAATTTATTCTTCCAGCAGTACTATTAATTTTAATTATTATTTTCTGGGAAAAAATTAATGAATTTTTATTAAGCAAATTTAAAATTAAACTCAATTACATAGCTGTCATCATATTAGTTTTAATATTAGTGGTTTTATCTTTATTACTATATTTCTAATTTATAATGGAGATAAATTTATTATTCTTTGTTAGTGTTGTTCCAGCTATCGTATTATATGGAATTGCTAAATCAGGTTTAGGTGGATCAATATCATTAATTTCAGTTCCATTAATGACAGTAGTAATGCCATTAAATCAAGCACTTGCAATTATTTTACCAATATTAATTTTTTCAGACATTATTGCAGTTTATAGATTTAGAAGAGAGTTTGATTTTGGAACACTTAAATTAATAGTTCCATTTGCAGCTATTGGAATAATAATTGGCTCATTTACATTTACTTATTTTTCTGAGGATTTGCTTAAGTTAATTGTTGGAATAATGGGTTTTTTATTTTCTGGTCATTATTTTTTATTTAAAAAAGAAAAAACTATACCGGCAAAAAAAAACTTTTTTAAAGGGGCTATTTGTTCATCCATTGCCGGTTTTTCAAGTTTTTGTGTTCATGCGGGAGGAACTCCAACAAGTCTTTATTTGCTTCCACTAAGAATGAAAAAAGAAATTTATGTTGGCACAAGAATTATTTTTTTTAGTTGTGTTAATCTAATTAAGCTTCCTCTGTATGTTTATTTATCTATGATGAATTTTGATACTTTATATCAATCAGTTACTCTCTTTCCCCTAGCGCTTATTGGAATTTTTATAGGTTACAAATTACTTAAAATAATTGAGGAAAATTTATTTTATAATATCATTTACGCTTTAATTCTTGTTAGTAGTGCTAAGTTAATAATTGATTTCATTTAATCTTTGAAATAAGTTGTAAATGGGGTGCCAGATGGCTGAGAAATACCCTTAGAACCTGTCCGGTAATTCAGAAAGGGAAAATGAATAATTTAAATATAATCAATCAATCATCAGCAATAATATTAATTATTTCAATTTCTTTAATATTTGTTTTTGTTGGAATTTATTTTTCAAAAAAATTTAAAGGACTTAATAATTATTTAGTTGCAAACCGTTCGATTGGAACTTTATCCTTAACAACAAGTCTTGTTGCTTCAGCACTTGGTGCTTGGATTTTATTTGGACCCGCATCAGCAGCAACATGGGGAGGAATTGGCGCAGTGATTGGCTATTCACTAGGAACTGCATTTCCGCTTTTTATTTTAATTTATCTTGGTAAAAAATTTAGAACTAGTTATCCGCAAGGCAAAAGTATTATTGAAATAATAAGATTAAGATTTGGACCAAATCTTTATAAACTTATTTTAGTTTTTTCAATTTTTTATATGACAATCTTTTTAATTGCCGAAGTTACTGCTGTAGCTTTTTTAATTAATTACATATCTGGCACTGAATTGTGGATTACCTCTTTAATAGTAATATCATGTTCGTTACTTTACACATTATATGGAGGGTTAAGAGCATCATTAATCACAGATAATATTCAATTTTTTGTATTTACAGCTCTTTTAATAATTAGTTTAATTTTTATTACCTCAATTGAAACAAACGAATTTAACTTTGAAATTATTAAAAATAATAATCCGCATTTGTTAAGTTTTAGTTATCTCCCAAATTATACTGCCGGTTTAACATTCTTTATAGCTGTTGCTGCAACTAATCTTTTTCATCAAGGTAATTGGCAGAGAGTTTATGCTGCAAAAAATTACGAAGTTTTAAAAAAAAGTTTAATATTTTCATTTTTATTAATATTACCAATAGTCTTTTTTATGGGATTTAGTGGTTTAGTGGCTGTCTCTCAAGATACTAATGTAATACCTGATCTTGCATTTTTCTCAATTTTATTAAAAGAAAATTTAATAATATTTTCAGTCATTGTAATAATTTTAGCTATCTCTTTAACAATAAGTAGTATTGATACTTTAATAAATGCTATTTCAAGTTTGGTAATAGTCGATGTAGATAAAGTATTAAATTTAAAAAATAATCATTTAAATATCTCAAAACAATTTGTTATTTTTCTTTCGGTCATAGCTTTTTTTGTTGCGTCAAAAGGATTTAGTATTCTTTATTTATTCTTAATTGCAGATTTATTTTGTTGTGCGGCTGTTCTAAGTGTTTTTTATACTTTTTATTCAAAATCTTATGATGAAAAAAATGCTTATGTTTCTATATTAATAGGATTAATTGCAGGAATATTATTTTTTCCAAGTCCTGATTTTTCTAAATCAATACTATTTGGCATAATTTTGCCAATGGATTTAGCACCATCGTATATTTCTCAATCTCTTTTATTTTGTTCATTTATTGCGGCAACTTTATCACCAATAATTGCATGGAAATTGAAATAATTGATGTTTATTAAAAACCTAATTATTGTATAATTTAATAAATGCTCAATTTTATATTACCATTTATTGTATTAATCGTTGTTGTTGTATTCATTCATGAATATGGACATTATTATTTTGCAAAAAGATATGGTGTTGGTGTAACAGATTTTTCGATAGGTTTTGGTCGAGAATTATTTGGATGGAACGATAAATCAGGGACAAGATGGAAAGTTTGTTGGATACCACTAGGTGGTTATGTAAAATTTTTCGGAGATAGGAATGTATTTTCACAAGCAGATCAAGAGGAACTACTAAAAAAATATAGCAAAGAAGACCAATATAAATTGTTTGTAACAAAACCTCTTTACCAAAGAGCCCTAATTGTTGCTGGAGGACCATTGGCTAATTTTATTTTAGCTTTAGTCATTTTTACTTTCATATACATGTTTGCAGGTAAAGATTTTACACCAGCTGTAATTGATGAAGTATTAAAAGATAGTCCAGCAGAAGTTGCCGGTATGCAAAAAAATGATGTTATTATTGAAATAGATAATACAAAAGTTGAGAGTATTCTTGATGTTTCTAAATTAATAGCAATGTCAACATCACAATTTATCGATTTTAAAGTTTCAAGATATGACCAGGAGATAATATTAAAGGTAGAGCCCAATTTTGTTGATAGCGTTGATGAATTAGGAAACAAATTAAAGAAAAGGATGGTAGGTATTAAACTTAGTCCTTATAACAATCAAATAACACACAAAAAACTTGGACCTGCACAAGCTTTACTGCAATCATTTAATGAAGTTTATTTTGTAACAACTTCATCACTTAAATATCTTGGATCAATGTTTACAGGAGCAGGGGACAGTTCTCAATTGGGTGGTCCAATTAGAATTGCTAAAATTTCTGGCCAAGTAGCAGAATTTGGAATTATACCTTTTGTCAGTATGATGGCATATATTTCTATAAGTTTAGGACTAATTAACTTGTTTCCAATACCTTTATTAGATGGAGGACATCTGATGTTTTATGCATTTGAAAAAGTATTAGGTCGTCCTTTAAGTCAAAAAACACAGGAAGGTTTTTTTCGAATCGGAATGTTTTTGTTGCTATCTTTGATGTTTTTCGCCACATTCAATGACCTTAAAGATTTAGGCTTATTTTAAGGCTTTTTTAATATCTAAAAAAACGTTGTAATTACTAACTTTTTTAACCACTACATATTGTTGTTCAATAAAAAATATATACTAAAAAAAAGCTTGAATTATCAATGATTTTGTTAAGTATAGTTTTATAAACCTTTAAAACCGGAGCTAAAATGAACAAAAAACAATTAGTAGCAAAGCTAGCTGGTTCGTTAAATCAAAGTAAAGCTGATGCAGAGCGTACTTTTGATACTATTACGAATACTATACTGGATGCGTTGAAAAACGACGATTCTGTAAAGATTGCAGGTTTTGGTACATATAAAGTGGCTAAAAGAAAAGCCCGAATTGGACGTAATCCAAGAACTGGAGAGCAAATCCAAATCGCTGCTTCTCAAAAGGTAAAGTTTTTACCTGCTAAAGCACTTAAAGAAGTATTTAACAAGTAAAACTCATTTAACAGCCTTTATTAGGAATGGTAAAATTCTTAATAAAGGCTGTTTCTACATGCAAAAACTGCATATCTATTTTTAACAACAATCATTAGTTTTTATTTATTTTAAAATTATAAGAACCTCTTTTTAACAATGGAGGTTAAATGACTAAACATTTAAAAAAACTTGTCGGTCCCTTAGTGAGTTTGTTTTTCTTACTAAATATGACAAGTGTAGGTTACGCCGAATCTACAGTCTCTGCAGAAGTTGGATTTATTTTTAATACATTTCTATTTTTAGTTTGTGGTTTTCTTGTCATGTTTATGGCTTGCGGATTTGCGATGCTAGAATCAGGAATGGTAACTTCAAAAAGTGTATCTGTAATTTGTGCAAAAAATATAGGATTATTTTCTATCGCTGGAATTATGTTCTGGATGGTAGGTTATAACCTAGCATATGGAATTCCAGAAGGTGGCTATATAGGAACATTCACTCCGTGGTCTGATGCAAGTGCTGTTGATACAGGATATGCAGACGGTTCGGATTGGTATTTCCAAATGGTATTCTGTGCAACAACAGTATCAATTGTATCTGGTACGTTAGCAGAAAGAATTAAATTATGGCCTTTCTTCTTGTTTGCAGCAATTTTATCAGGAATCATTTATCCAATTGTCATGGGATGGCAGTGGGGTGGTGGCTGGTTAGCCGCTTTAGGTTTCTCTGATTTTGCCGGTTCAACTCTTGTACACTCAACTGGTGGTGCTGCAGCATTAGCAGGAGCAATGTTGTTAGGTGCGAGAACAGGAAGATTTGCTAAATCAGGTGAAGCAAAACCAATGAGACCATTTGCAGCTTCTTCTATACCTTTAGTAACAGTTGGAGTATTTATTTTATGGTTAGGTTGGTTCGGTTTCAACGGTGGTTCACAGCTTGCTATGGGAACTTTCGATGATGCAGTAGCTGTATCAAACATATTTATTAATACAAACTTAGCAGCGTGTGGTGGTGTTTTAGCAGCAGCAGTAATTACTAGATTAATGTATGGTAAAACTGATGTAGTTCAAATGCTTAACGGTGCGATTGGTGGATTAGTTGCAATAACAGCTGAACCATTAGCGCCAGCACCTATAGCAGCAATATTCATCGGTGCAATCGGTGGATTGATAGTAGTGTTTGGAACAAAACTATTATTCTCATTTAAGATTGATGATGTTGTTGGTGCAATACCAGCTCACTTATTTGCTGGAGTTTGGGGAACATTAGCTGTTCCACTAACAAACTCTGACGCAAATTTTAGTGCACAGTTAATCGGTGTAATCTCGATCAACGCATTTGTTTTTGTTGTTTCATACATTGTATGGGCAATTATGAAAAACACTATGGGTATCAGATTAAGTAAAGAGGCTGAACTGAAAGGTACAGACGTAACTGAGACTGGTGTAATAGCTTACGCAATAAGAGACTAAATTTAACTCCCTCCCTTAAGTTAAATCAAAAAGGCCCCTTAATCGGGGCCTTTTTTTTAAACCGTTTT
>CACMFU010000005.1 GCA_902613065.1 uncultured Pelagibacteraceae bacterium
AACAACATTGTAGTCCCGTATCCAGAATTAGCCAAAACAACGTCTGCTCCAAATGCAAAGTTCATTAGCTGCATGAAAAGGATACTAATTCCAAAAGTTGCTAATATTGAAATGAAGAGATCTCTGTCTACAACTTTATTTATAACTAACTTATAAATTGCAATACCAACAAAATACATAATTATGGGAGAAACAATTACTCCCCAAGCAGGATGAATTCCATATAGATACATAAAATATGCAATGTAACCACCCAATATAACAAGGTCTCCCTGTGCAATGTTAATTATATTCATAACACCCCATTGGAGTGCCATTCCATAAGCAATCAATGCAAATAATATTCCAAGTAAAAGCCCATCAAGACATGCTTGAATGGTTATCATTGGATATTGGAAGACTAAAAAATCCATAATTTAATTTTGATTTCTATAAAAAAAAGCCCCCTATTTCTAGGGGGCTTAGATGTTTTTTTTTATCTTTCAGACCACTTTGGAATTGGGTGAATTAACTCTGCTGAAGCCCATTTTAAAGGCGCAACAACTTTGTTTTCACACTTTCCACCAGCATCACACATTACTTGGAAAAGTACCATTGGCTTGTCAACATTTTGACCACCAGGTGCAAATTTAATATTTCCATAGAATGTTTGCATGTTAGTTGCAGCAAGAGCATCTCTTACTTTTTTCTGATCAAAAGTATTTGCTCTTTCAAAAGCATCTTTAAATACTAACAATGCAGCTGAGGATTCTGCAGATTGGTAAGGTGGGTCATATCCAAATTCTTTTTGGAAATCTGCCGCATAAGTCATACCATCTTTGAAGAAATCATCTTTGTAAGTTAGAGTTTTATGCCATTGCGAAGCGCATAATGCATATTGAGAATTTTTACCATGTTGCTTTGATAATTTTGCAGCATCACAATGAGTCATTGCCAACATTGGAACATCAACTTTCATTTCTGAAATTTGTCTTATAGCTGTTAAAGCTCCTTTTGTATGGCCTGAAACAACCAATACATCTGGCTTCATTTGTTTAACTTTAACCAATGTAGCAGCCATATCATTAAGCTCTTTTGGAAGTTTGTCGTCGATTATAATTTCAGATCCAGTTTCTTTAGCTGCATCTAAAATACCCAATCTTACGTCTTGCGAAAATGCATCTTGCTCAAAAGCTTGTGCAATTCGTACACCTTTACCACCATTTAACTCAACAGCTGTTCTTATTGCTACATCTAGATACAAGTTTGCTGGTGCTAATACCGCAAATAGATATTTGTAACCTTTTGTAAATAAAGATCTAGAAGCACCGTTAGCCTCAACCATTGGTACACCATATTTTTCTGTTACTGGTGCAATCGCTTTTGTCAAACCTGAACTGTATGGCCCAAGCATGAACTCTACTTTATCTTGTGAGATTAATCTTTCTGCAAGCTGAGCTGCTCTCTTAGGGTTTGACTCATCATCATAATAAATAATGTCAAACTTATAAGTTTTTCCCCCAACTTTAACTCCACCCATACTGTTAATTCTATCAACAGCCATATTATAGCCGTTTTGAGTATGAACACCATTAGATGAATACTTACCAGTTAAAGAGATTGCAGCACCTAAAATAATCTTATCTCCAACAACTTTTGCAAAAGATACAACAGAAGTTGAAAATAATAATGCTATTGCAGAAACAAATGTAATTAAAATGTTTTTTATTTTCATTTATTCCCCTTTAATTAATTAATTAATAAGATTTAATTAATAACAAAATTTATTTAATTGCAAGTGTGAGTAGTAGCGCAATATAACCTAGTATTGTTGGGTAAATGCAATAATTATTGCTATAAAAATAATTACACAAGCTGAAATTGTATTAATAATTTTTGGATTTGCCTTAATCCAAATAATTAACTTGTTAGCTAAGATAGCATATCCAACTAAAGATAAAAAATCCAATACAACGTAAGTTGTAATTAAAATAATAAATTGAACAATATAATTGGAATTAAAATCAATAAATTGTGGAAATATAAATGGAAAAAACATCCATGCTTTAGGACTTGTTCCCGCAACTAAAAAACCATCTTTATAAAATGAAAAAAATTTTTTATCTAAAATATCTTTTGTATTTATATCTTTAGGTCTCGATTTATAAATATCATAAGCGAGATATGTTAAATAGGCGATACCTAACCATTTTAAAGTATTTAATATTGTTGGATTGTCCGACAAAAAAGATCCAATAACAAATATCACAAGAGTTGCCTGAATTATATTTGCGGTTACATCTCCTAACGCAGTCCAGATACATTTTTGAACACCATAATTCATTGAGTAAGAAATAATTACAATTCTAGGTGTGCCTGGAGTTATAAACATAAAAATGATAATCTGTAAAAAAAGGATAAAATCTAAGGGAAGCATTTCAAGGATAGTCCTAAAAAACCGGGAGCTAAAGATGGCTAGATAGGACTATCTAAAAATGATAATATCATAAGGATACTGATTTGCATTAAAATAATATTTAAAATTTATTGAATTTTCATGAAAAAAAGTCACAGACCTACAACCAGAGTAAAGAATCCTGAGCCTCCTTTGGAGAGTCCAGATTGGGTTATATGGGCAGCATGGGCAGATCGGATCACTTTTGAAGAAATTGAAAAAAAAACTGGTAAAACAGAAAGTGAGGTTATTAAAATAATGAGAAGATCCTTAAAGCCA
The DNA here is from genome assembly GCA_902613065.1 of uncultured Pelagibacteraceae bacterium. Taxonomy (GTDB): domain Bacteria; phylum Pseudomonadota; class Alphaproteobacteria; order Pelagibacterales; family Pelagibacteraceae; genus Pelagibacter. The sequence continues at coordinate 2,714 of CACMFU010000005.1, forward strand.
TCGTCATTTAGACTTTGGAGAAAAAGAGCAAACTCACAAAGCATAAAACACAGAAAAAAATTTGAATACTCAAGAAAATTGATCAAATCAAAAATCAATAAAAACGATTACTTGCTCTAGTAATTTTTTAAACTTTGTCTATATATAAATAAATGAAAAATATTACTGTTTATTCTGGACCTATGTGCAATTTTTGTGACGCAGCAAAAAGATTATTATCTAGAAATAATTTAGAATTTAAGGAAATCGATGTTTCGACAGGTCCTGGAATAAGAGATGAAATGATAAAAAAAGCAAATGGTAAAAGAACAATCCCTCAAATCTTTTTTAATGAGGAACATATTGGCGGTTATCAAGAACTTAGAGCTTTAGAAGTATCAGGAAATCTTTTTTCTTCTTTAAAATAATAAGGAATAAAATTAATTATTCAATTGTTGCAGTAAAAACTGGTTCCTCAGCCCAAATATTACATACTGTTCCTGTTACATCACTTGCAGATAGTGCTTCGGCAGTTCCAAATTTCATAGTTACTTTTGGAGATTTTGTAGTAACTGTATATGGTTTTGTGAGCGCATAAATTAAAACATGTTCAGTATCATTTGAGTCTAAATCTGATTTCATTGCTTCACAATATGTGCAACTACTTCCAGAAGTCGTAGTTCCAGTTGAAGAACAATCGGTTGCTGCACAAGTTGTTACATTATTTGTACCATGATTCATTAAATATACTCTTGTCTCAGCAGATGCTGAACCTGTTCCCTCATCAACGGCTCTTTTATGTGTGTATTTATCCGTGTCTTCGTCAGTTGCATATTGCGCATCTGCATTTGCAACTGTTCTGCAAACATCTCCATCATCAGTCTTTAACATTTCACCTGCAGTATCAGATGTTTTGACTGTAAATTTTCTATCTATTGTGACTTGCATATGAGTGTATGTTACTCCTAATGGAAGCAATGCAGGATTTCCAAATGAACCAGCAACTGCACCGGCATTTACGGAAGCAACGTCAACTTCTTTACTACCAGTTCCAATAACAACTTCTCCTAAACAAGTAGTACCTGAACCTTTTCCAGTACATAATGCAACCTTTTTCATTGTAACTTTATATACTGCAGCTTTTCCTAGTGCTGCGTACACATTTGTTGTTAATGAAAAAAGTAAAATTGTTGTAAATATCAATCTAAATATTATCATATTAATCTGCCCTCACAATATTGGCAGATCCACTGAATTCTACCATAATTTTATTATTTCGTTTTACTTTTGTTAACATTTCGTCAGACATATCTTTTTGAGCTCTCCACATATCACTACTAATTCCATCTGAAATGGATGCACTATTTCTTGGTGGATGAACAAACATAATTTTTGCATAATATTCATCATCTAATCCCGCTTTATCTTTATCATCAAAAGCAATTTCTAAGTTTATATTAGGTGATAATAACATTTCAGTACCATACATTAACCCTTCAACATCGTCTCTAGTAACTCCATCCCACGAATATGAATTTATAAATATATCAGCCCAATGAACATATGGTATTTGAGAAGCTAATCTTAAATCATATCCATCTAAAACCTTTTCACCATCGGCATCATCTAAAGCAAAATAGTTATTAAATGAAAAATCTAATACTGCATTTCTAACTTCTAAACCTATGCTAGATCTTAAATTCCCCTCATCATCGTAATCTAAAAAAGCATTTAATCCTGTAAGTGAAAATTTATCATCGCTTAAAAACCTTTTTCCTACTCCAAAATTCAAAACATTTCTATCTTTAGAATCCTTTTCTGTATTAAATAAAGAAAGTTGAGTAAATGTATTTTTATTGGTCTCCCCATCTAGTTCTCTTACTAACAACAAACTATAATCAGCAGAATGATTTTCTCTAAGATCTATACTTAATTCAGTATCTCCATCGCCAGGTATTAAATTTGAAAAATAATCAGATATAGCATTTGCACTTGCAGTCGTAATTAAAAGGCATGCTAATATGAATGATAGAAATAAATTTTTCACAATATACTCATATACTATTATTAAATCATTGTAAAATTTGAGAAATTTATTTATTTGGTTTAAATACTAAACAAATTCCATTATTACAGTATCTTTTTCCTGTTGGTTGAGGTCCATCATCAAATATATGCCCATGATGACCACCACAATTTTTACAATGATATTCTGTTCTAGCATATCCAATGTGATGATCACTTTTTGTTTCAAAAACATCAGGTAGAGATTCGTAAAAAGAAGGCCAACCTGACCCACTTTCATATTTTTTTGAAGAGTCAAAAAGTTTTATATCGCAGTTTGCACAGTGATAAGATCCTTGTCTTTTTTCATTATTTAATTCGCTTGATCCTGGTGGTTCTGTTGCTTCTTTAAATAAAATATTTTCTTGTTCTAATGTTAAATTTGAGTTTTTTTTCATCATAAAAACTTAGCACATGTTTTGTGTAAACTGGAGTGCAATTCTACTAGTTTGTTAAAATCTTCGTTGTATCCACCTCCTAATACTCCACATATAGGAATTTTATTTGAGAAAAAATTATCAATAACCAATTCATCTCTTTCAAATATACCATTATCAGAAATTTTTAGTTTACCTAACCTATCATTATAGTGAATATCAACTCCAGCGATATAGAAAACAAAATCAAACTCCTCTTCATTTAAATATTTTAAGTTATTTTTTAAAATATCAATATATTCTCTATCTTCTAAATTTTCCTCTAATTCAATATCTAGATCACTTACTGATTTTTTTGCCGGATAATTAGTTTTCGAATGCATGCTGAATGTAAAGACTTGATTATCATTTTTAAATATTTCAGAATTGCCATTACCCTGATGAACATCTAAATCAATAATTAAAATTTTATTTGCTAATCCTCTTGAGGTTAAATATTTGGCTGCTACCGCAACATCATTAAAAACACAAAATCCAGCTCCTTCATTAGAAGTTGCATGATGACTACCTCCTGCAGTATTACACGCTATGCCATAGTTTAAAGCTAACTTTGTAGCGAGCACAGTTCCTCCGGTTGCAATAAAAGATCTTCTAACTACGCTGTCAACTAAAGGAAAACCAATTTTTCTAATCTCGTTTTTATCTAAAGTTTTATTTTTTATTTTATTTATATAGTCTTCTGTATGTGCCTCTTTTAAAGTTTCTACTGAGCATGGCTCTGGGATATGGAAATTTTTAACTATTTTATTTTTAATTAACGCTTTAGCTAATTCTCCAAATTTTTTTATAGGAAATTTATTGTCATCATTTAATTTAGCTTCATAATCTTTATGATTGACGACAGGTAATTCCATAAAAATTATTAGGGACTATATTTCCCAAGGATTATTTTTATTATTGTTGAGATTATATTTACTAATCGCTTTTTCTAGTGTTTGTAATGAAACCTTCTTATCTTCATAAAGCGTATACAAAGTACTAACAACTATATGTTTGCTATCTACCTCAAAAAAGTCTCTTAAATTTTTTCGAGTATCACTTCTTCCAAAACCATCTGTACCCATTGCTAAAAACTTATTATTTATGTGACTAGAGATTAATTGTGAGTATGCTCTTACATAATCTGAAGTGGCAATTATAGGGTCGTCATTAGAAATTAGCTGCTGCAAATAATTTTGTTTTTTATTTGCGGGAGACAATGTGTTTTGTCTTAAAACTGATTTAGCATTTTTTTCTAACTCTGAATAACTTGTTATGCTGTATAATCTTGAACCAATTCCATATTCATCTTTAAGTATTTTAGAAGCTTCTATACATTCTCTAAAAATTGGTCCAGATCCTAATAAATTTATGTTTATTTTATCATTAGAATTATCTTTAAAAAGGTAGCCACCTTTTATTATTCCATCTTTATTTTTTATATCAATTTTAGGATGTGAGTATTTTTCGTTATTTACTGTAATGTAATAAAATTCATCTTTACATTCTGTCATCATTCTTTTCATTCCTTCATCAAATATAACAGCTAGCTCACTTGCAAAACAAGGATCGTAGGATTTTAAATTTGGAAATGTTGAAGCAATTATATGACTTTGTCCATCTTGATGCTGTAATCCTTCTCCAGCTAAAGTGGTTCGCCCAGCTGTAGCACCTATTAGAAATCCTCTTGGCATTTGATCAGCTGCAGCCCAAATCAAATCTCCTATTCTTTGAAAACCAAACATAGAATAAAAAATATAAAAGGGCATCATTGGAAAATTATGATTGCTATATGAAGTAGCTGCTGCTAGCCAAGAAGATATAGCTCCAGCTTCATTAATTCCTTCTTCTAATAATTGCCCTGTTTTTGATTCTTGATATTTCAAAATGGAAGTCGCATCTTCGGGTTCATATAGCTGACCTTCTGGTGAATATATTCCAATTTGTGAAAATAAATTAGCCATTCCAAAAGTCCTAGCTTCATCAGCAACTATTGGAACTACTCTTTTTCCAAACTCTTTATCTCTCATTATGTTTCCTAAAGACCTTACCAGTCCAGTCGTTGTTGAATATTCTCTATTACTTTCTTCGAATAAAAAGTTTGAATGTTTTTCGATTTTTGGGGTAACTAATTCAACTTCTTTAAAGCTTCTTTTGGGTAAAGATCCTCCTAAAGCTTCCCTTCTTTTTTTTAAATATTTTATTTCTTCAGAATTTTCATCTGGTTTATAAAATTCCATATTTTCTAATTTATTGTCTGGAATATCTAATTGAAAACGATCTCTAAACTCTTTTAATGCATCAAGATTTAATTCTTTTTGCTGATGGTTAGTCATTTTTGACTCTCCAGCTTTTCCCATTCCATAACCTTTTTTTGTTTTAGCTAAAATAACTGTAGGTTTACCTTTGGTTTTAACAGCAGCATTAAAGGCAGCATAAAGTTTTTTAAAATCATGACCTCCTCTTTTGAGTTTATCAATTTCATCTTTACTGAGTGAAGAAACCAATTTTAAAACTTCTGGATCCTCCGCAAAAAAGTTTTTAAGGTTATACTCTCCGTCTCTTGCGCCTAATGTTTGATATTTTCCATCTACGGTTTTAGCAAAACGCTTTAACAACAAATGATCTTTATCTTTTTGAAAAATTTTATCCCATTCAGATCCCCATAGAACTTTAATTACATTCCATCCATTAGCTTTAAAGATTGTCTCAAGTTCTTGAATTATTTGTCCATTACCTCTTACAGGTCCATCTAATCTTTGGAGGTTGCAATTTATAATAAAAGTTAAATTATCTAATTTTTCTCTTGAAGCGATAGATAATCCCGCCAAACTTTCAGGTTCATCCATTTCACCATCTCCAAATAAACCCCAAACTCTTTTATTAGTTTTTAATAAATTTCTATTTTCTAAATATTTCATGAAACGAGCTTGGTAAATTGCATTAACTAAACCTATTCCCATGGACGATGTGGTAAATGTCCAGTAATCTCTCATTAAGTATGGATGGCAGTATGAAGACAGTCCTTGCTCGTTTAATTCTTGTCTATAATGTTCCAAATGATTTTTAGTTAATCTGCCCTCTAAAAAAGATCTTGCATAAATCCCTGTTGTACACTGCGACTGATAAAAAATTAAATCTGCTTCATCGCCACCTTTAAAAAAATGATTAAATCCCGTTTCAAATACCTCAGCAAAAGATGCATAACTTGCTATATGCCCTCCAAGCCCACCATAATTTTTATTTGCTTTCATAACCATAGTTAAAGCATTCCATCTTAAAATTGCTGTAATTTTTTCTTCGATTTCTAAATCTCCAGGATAAATTCCTTGGTCATATTGAGATATCGTATTTCTGTATGGTGAATATGGAACTGGAGAATATAATACTCTTAAATCTTTTGCTCTTTTCTCAAGTTTTTCTAAAATTAGTTTAGCACCCTCTCTACCATGATTTTCAACAACTGCATCAAGAGAGTCTAACCAATCAGTCAATTCTTGATTATCTAATTTTTGGTTTTGATTAGCTTTAAATTCTTTGCTCATCAAAATAATTATACACAAAAAATTAAAATTTTTATCTGTAAAAATTGTCTTAATTTAATTTATTCAATAACTCTTTGAGGTTTACCTGATGCAAAACTATCAAGATTTTCAATCATTTGATTGTAGAAAGTTGCATAATTTTCAGCGGTGACATATCCAATATGGGGCAGTAGAAGAGCGTTTTGTACAAATCTAAGTTTGTGACTTTCAGGTAAAGGTTCTTTTTCATAAACATCCAAACCTGCTCCAGCTATAATATTTGTTGATAAGGCTATAATAAGATCATCTTCATTAACTATTTCACCTCTTGAAGTATTTATTAAATAGGAAGTTTTTTTCATTTTCTCAAATTCTTTAATAGTAATACAATTTCTATATCTATCTCCTCCTTGAACATGAATAGATAAAAAGTCAGAATTTTGAATTAAATCATCTTTACTACAAGGTAAAACGTCAAGCTCTTTGCATTTATCTAAATTTAAATTTTCACTCCAAGCCATAATTTGCATACCAAAAGCTTTACCAATTTTAGCAACTTGAGATCCTACTCTTCCTAGTCCTAATAAGCCTAGAATTTTACCTTTTAATTCTAAACCAATGGTTGATTGCCAATATCCTTGATACATATTATCTATTTCTGTTTTAAAATTTCTAGCAAGTCCTAAAATTAATGCCCAAGTTAACTCTGGTGTTGGATTGCTATTGATTTCAGTACCAGTGACTACAACCTTATTTTTTTTAGCTACTTCTAAATTTATTGATTTATTTCTCATCCCGCTTGTAACAATTAATTTTAATTTCTTTAATTGTTCTATAAGATTTTTAGTTATTTTTGTTCTTTCTCTCATTATAAAAAGAACTTCAAATTCTTTTAATTTTTCAATTGCATCATCTTCATTTTCAAATGGATCATTAAATACCTGAAATTCATATTTTGAGGATAATTTTTTAAGATCTATAAAATCTTTTGAAATATTTTGATAATCGTCGAGTATAGCTACTTTAAGCATTTTTTTTGTTTGAAAGTAATATCCCTGAAATAATAAATATTCCACCGATATAATGATAAAATAGTAATACTTCATCAAATATTATCATTGCAAGAATTGCCGCAAGAATCGGCATTAAATGTAAATAAATTCCTGCCCTATTAGCACCTATTAAAGCAACTCCTTTTATCCAGAAAAAGAAAGAAATGATGCCAGGCAACAAAACAACATAAGATAAAACAAGAATGAAATTTGTATTAATTGTAATTCGATTACCAATGTAAATATAGTCTATTGCATACATTGGTATAAGAAATATTACACCAAGACCAATAACAACTTGAAGTAAAGTTATCGGAGATAATCCATAATTTTTTTTCTTTAAAAGCGCTGAATAAAGCGACCAAGATATCATTGCAAATAATGCAAACAAATCTCCTTTTTCAAAAGCTAAATTTCTAAAGACTTCAAAATTTGCTTTTGAAATTATAAATAATACACCTAACAAAGAAAATACAACTCCCAAAACCTGAAAGGTATTTGTTTTCTCTATTTTTAAAATAATAGAAAATAAAATTATCATAACTGGAACAGTAGAAATCATAAGTACACCCGTAATTACTTGTGTGGTTTTCAAAGAATAAAAAAGTGCTGAATTAAAAATACTAACTGCTGTTATTCCTAAAAAACATAAGAGATAGATATTTTTTAAAATTAATTCTTTTTTTTCAAGCATCTCTTTGTAAGTGAAAGGTAGTAAAATTAGAAAGGCCAGTGACCACCTCAATATGTTTAAAGAAATTGGGGGTATATCATTTAAACCTGCAATCTTTCCAACAATAAAATTTCCAGACCAAAACAAAGCTGCTAAAAAAAGCAAAATAGATGCAATTATAATATTACTTTTATTTTCAATCATTAAATAGAGTACTATAAAAGATTACTTTTAACTAAACCTTATTGAACTGTATGGTTGTAAATCTAAGTTGGTATTCTCACCTGATATCATTTTAGATATAATTTTTCCTGATATTGCGCCCAGCGTCCAGCCTAAGTGATGATGACCAAAGGAATAAAAAACATTTTTATAGTTTTTTGATGGCCCTAGAACTGGTAGAAAATCTGGCAATGTTGGTCTAAATCCAAGCCACTCATCTTTATGCTCTGGCAAACCATCTAACATATCCTTTGCATTTAGTATTAAATTTTTTATTCTCGATTTTGATGGAGAGTTTTCCAACCCACCAAATTCAACAGTTCCAACAACACGTAAACCCTGTTCCATTGGTGTCATTCCAAAACCTCTATTTGCATAAACAATTGGTCTTGAAATTAAATGGTCATAATCTTTAAAATGAACATGATATCCTCTTTCAGTATCTAGAGGTATATTTTCATGTAATTTGTCTGTTAGTCTTTTTGAAAATGCCCCGCAAGCAATTACAAGTCTATCAAAAATAAATCTTTGTGTTTCAGTTCTAAGAACCGGTTTTTCTTCATCAAAATCTATATCTTGAATATTTAATTTTAAAAACTTGCCGCCTTTATTTACAAAATTTTCAAATAATTTTATTAAAATTTTTCTTGGATTTCTAGCGTGCCTTGCGTAATCATAAAAAACACCACCATGATAAAATGGTTTTAAGTTTGGCTCTAAATCATGAATTTCTTTTTTATTGACTAATTGTTGTTTTACTCCAAGTTGATCTCTAATTCGAATTTCTAATTCTCTACTCTTCATATTTTGGTCAGTCCAAACATAAAGAATTCCATTATTTTCTACTAACCCATCTAAATCAATTTCATCAAATAATTCATCAAATGCTGGCAGAGATTGATCTAAAATTTGATGCATATTTTTTGCTGTATGCATCATTTTTTCCTCCCTACAATTTAAGATAAATTTAGCAAACCAAGGAATCATTTTTGGCACATAGTTCCATTTTAAAGCTAGAGGTCCTCTTGAACTAATTAACATTGAAGGAACATCTGCTATGACATCTGGTCTGTTTAAAGGGACAGACGCATAAGGAGAAAAATGACCAGCATTTCCATATGATGCTGCACTTCCTGGCTCTTCTCTATCAAAAAGTGTTACTTGAAAACCTTTTTTTTGTAGAAACAAAGCATTACAAACACCTTGTATACCAGCACCAATAATTCCAATCTTTAGATTTTTTTCATCCACAAGAGAAATATATTTTCTAAGATATGCTTATTATATATGATATTTGATCGCGGGTTTATTTAACTTTGATTGTTATTTACCTATAGATATTAAGGTTAAGTCGTCACTTAGCTTATTGCCCCCGGCAGTATTAATTACCGTATTTGATATATCTGATAATTGTTTGCTAGAATCTGCATTAAAATTTTGCTCTATAATTTTTAATGATCCGTCTATTCCTATTTCCTCTCCTGAACTATTTAAGCTTTCAGATAAGCCATCAGTGAACGCGTAAAACCTGTTATTATCTAGCTTAACTTTATGAGTTTTATATACTGATTTGTCCTTCTGAAGTATTACACCCATAGGTGGTGAATTACTCTCATATTGTTCATAATTTCCTGATGATGATCTAATAATTGCTGGTTGATGACCTCCATTTACCCATCTTAATTCATCATTCCTCATATTATATTCTCCCAATATACTAGTAACAAACATTCCTCCAGTTTTGGTTAAAAATAGATCGTTATTCATATGAAACATCATTTCATCTGGATCTACTTGATCTCTAGACATAATCTCAAATAAAGTTGATGCTTTTGCCATTACCATTCCTGCATGAATTCCTTTGCCCGCAACATCAGCAATAATAAAGTAAACGCTATCATTATGAGGATAAAAGCTGAAGAAATCTCCAGAAACTTCTCTAGCTGCAATATTAATTCCGTGCACAGGGTAATTTTCTAAATTCCTTTTAGGTAAAAAGTTTTCTTGAACTTTTACTGCAAGTTTTACTTCATTTGATATTCTATCTCTCCATAATTTCTTTTCAGCTTCACTAGTTTCTAGTTTGCTCATTAATCTATTGTAATAAAGTCCAATTACACCTCCTGCAGTAAATGGATCCTGTGGACCTCTAACAGTTAAATCACCAGACTCAGACTGTTTTTCTAAAATAGTAATTAAATCATGTTCTACAGAAGTTGCATTGTGCTCAGCAATATTCAAACCTAACTCTTCATGTAACGGGCTTACTCTTAGCGGATAAATATAATTTAAAATTTTTAATAAAATATATGATCCAAAAAATGAAAATACACCGATTGAAACAATTCCAATAAACTGTACTTTGATTTGCTCTAGTCTAGTTAATCCTGTTCCAAGTATTTCAAGATCACTAAATAATCCAACTGCTATAGTTCCCCAAACTCCTGCTGCCAAATGAACAGGGACAGCACCTACAACATCATCTATTTCAAATTTATTTAAAAATTCATTTACAAAAATTGCAACTACCGCTCCTATAATTCCTACAAATATTGAAGTAACTGATGTCATTGAATTACATCCAGCTGTGATAGCAACTAACCCTGCAAGTGGTCCAAGAATTACATAGTAAGGATCTGGTTTTTTAAATAAAGCAAATGAAATTCCAAGACCAGTTAATAACCCAAAAGAAGCTGCAAGAAATGTATTTATTAAAATTAGAGGAACTGCTTCGTCCATAGCTCCATTACTTCCACCATTAAAACCAAACCATCCGAACCATAAAATTAAAGTTCCCAAAACTGCCAAAGGAAAGCTTGAGCCTGTGAATTTTCCCTTGTTTGCATCTGAATATTTTCCAATTCTGGGACCTAATATTAAAACTGCAGAAAGAGCTATCCAACCACCAACAGAGTGAACTATTGTACTACCTGCAAAATCAACAAATCCAATATCTGTCAGCCATCCAGTTGTTTTAACTTGTCCTGTAACAGCAAGTAATTGTCTTGTTGCATCGATATTATTCAAATAACTAGAGGACCAAGCCCAATGACCAACTATTGGATATATAATTCCTGTAGCAATAATTGTTATTATCAAATAGCCATTAAATTTCATTCTTTCAGCAACTGCGCCTGAAACAATTGTAGCTGCTGTTGCAACGAACATTGCTTGAAATACAAAATATGTCATGTATTCAGCCTGATCTGTTTTAAAAAAGAATAAATCTGTTCCAAAATAGCCATTAAAACTCTTTCCAAACATCAATCCGAAACCAAATAACCAAAAGATTACAACTGCCAAACCAAAATCAGCTGCATTTTTAAGAGCAACGTTAATGCTATTTTTATGCCTAGAAAGACCTGTTTCCATACACATAAATCCTGCTTGCATAATGAAAACAAGAATTGCACAATCTATAACCCAAAGGGTATCTACAAATGATTTTACCGATTCCAGATCTACATTCTCCATTTCATTTCCTTAGGTTATAATTAAATAAATATACATCATAGAAATTAGATGCTCAAATTAGGTTTGTTACTCTTTCTTTTTCCAAATAAAATAAAATAAGTAAGGTGATAAAGCTGGCACAACACCAAACCAAAACCATTCATCCCATCGAAAGCTTTTATCTAGCATAGGACTTTTTAAACCATTCCACCACGTTAGATACCCAATAAAAATTATCCAACCTAAACTAATAGTTGTATAAATTTTAAATTTTTTTTCTAATTCTCCAGAAAATATAAATTTAATTTTTTCTAAATATTTTTGATAATCCATGAATTTGTATTAACAGGTAGAAGTGTCGAGCTTTCCGCTTCTAGTTAGTGTCGGAGCACATTTGTTGCCTGGTGTTGTAGATTTTGCTTTTACTTTATAGTCTGCCGTTGTTCCTTCAACGCAAACCCAAAAACCGAGTTCCTTTGTAATGAGATTTGCTTCATTCATGAAGTTTTTTTCTAAATCACTTGAGGTAGATGCACTAGGTGTGCATGCAGAAGTTTGGATCCAATAAGATCCTGTTTCGGAATACCATTCGGCTTGTGCAAGCGTTACTTGTTGCATTATATTTATTACTGCTTTTTTTTTGGCTGCTTTTGTGTAGCCATTGTAACTCATTAAGCCAACTGTTGATATGACTCCTAAGATTGCAACAACAACTAAAAGCTCAATAAGTGAAAACCCTGAGCTTTTAGTATTGTTGAAATTCAAAATTTATTAATCTTAATCGTCCGCAACACTAACTGTTTCAGTTAGTACATCACCTGAGTCTGAACCCCATTTAGTACTCACAGATAAACTACCAGCAGTTGCGCTCTTGCTAATAACTGTCTGTCCCTTGGTAGAAGATACTATATCATTACCAGAGTTTACAGCATGAGCTGCTGTCTTAGTGTTGTGTGGGTTTTTATCTTTAAATATCGTTGTTAAATTTCCAGATATTTGAGTATAAATACCGTCTCTATTTGTTGGACAAGATAAACCTCCAAAAATCGAAGAAACATCCATTTCGCATTTTTTAGATTCTGCTGCTAAAAACTTTGCTGTTGATGCATGAATTGTTTTCGATGCACTTTTCTTTGCTGATGTTGTATATCCGTTATAAGCAACAACTCCAACAGCTGCTAAGATACCTATAATTGCTACAACAACTAATAATTCTATAAGTGTAAAACCTTTGTTATTTTTTTTCATAAATACGCTTCCTATATATTTGTAAAAACTTTGTATACTTATAATTTAAATCTTTTAAAAGACAATATCTATTACTAATACTTCCAAAATGGGCTATTTTAGTTGATTTAGTCAGTAAATTTAATAAATATTAATATTTATGTCATATAAAGTAACTGAAGAGAACAACGTATCAATTGTACACCTAGACGGTGAAATAGATATGGATGTTACTGAAAAAGCCAAAGAAGTAATAATGCCTCTAATTGAGGCAAAAAAAGAAGTTCATCTAAATTTAAAAGATGTTCAATATATGGACTCTTCTGGAATCTCAGTACTTATTGAAAGTCACCAAAAGGCAACTGAACTTGGCACAAAAGTTGTGCTTAAAGATATTAGTAAGTCAGTCTTAAAGGTAATTATGATGGCTAAACTTGAACAAATTCTTAATTTGGGTTGATGAATGAATTCATCAGTTGAAAATAATATTTCAGAAAAAAAAGATTTTGTTGTTAGTTCGTCTAGTCTTAAAGATGTGCGATCGTTTTCACGAGAAGTTTTTTCTAAAGTTAATTTAAACCAAGATTTAAAAGATGAATTGGTTTTGGCGATTGCTGAAGCAGCACAAAATATTGTTAAGCATGCTTACCAAAATCAGGAAACAGATGATAAAATGGAGATTAAAATATCTCTAGATAATGGAGAGCTTGAAATAGGTTTTTTTGATAAAGGTAGACCAGTGGATAATTCTAATGTCAGACACAGAAAAATTGATGATGTTAAACCTGGAGGCCTAGGTACTTTTTTTATTAAACAAATAATGGATGCAGTTGTTTTTAAAGAAGGTGAAAAACCTTGGATCAATCATTTAATTCTTACAAAAAAAATTAATTACTGACCAATAATTGCACCAACATTAAAGATTGGTGAATACATGGCTATCATTAAACCACCAATCATAGTTCCCATGAAAACAATCATTATTGGTTCAATCATGCTAGACATATTTTCTACAGAAGTATCAAATTCCTCTTCATAGTACGAAGATACTGATGTAAACATTTCATCTAAATTTCCAGTTTGCTCTCCAACAGAGATTAGCTGACTAAAAGTTGGAGGAAATACGGGTTCTTTTAAAAATAACTTTGTTAAAGTATCTCCTGAAAAAACACCTTTCTTAACATTCTCTAAAGCTTGTGTAACAACATCATTATTGCTTACTTGTTTTGATATTTCTATACTTTCTAATAAGTTAACTCCTGCTGCACTTAAATTACCCATGATAAGAGAAATTCTTGCAATTAATGATTTTAAAATCATATCTCCAAAAATAGGCATTTTCAAAACTTGTTGATGCCACTTGTATCTAATTTTTGGAATTTTTGTTGTCGTATATTTAAAAATGACAAAGGAAACTATTGAAATTATCCCAAGAGTTAAGCCTCCTGCTCCTCTCATAAAGTTACTAGCATTTAAAATTACAGCTGTTGGAGTTGGTAGTGCTACCCCCATTCCTTCATACATTTCTGCAAAAACTGGAACCACCTTTATTAACATGAAAACCATAACTGTTATTGCTACAGTAAACATTACTATTGGATAAGTTAATGCACCTTTAATTTTCTTTTTTACTTTTTCTCTTTTCTCTAATGAATCTACTAATTTAAGTAAGAAAACATCTAATTTACCACTGGCCTCTCCAGCTTTGATAAGGTTTATATAAATATTATCAAAAATTTTTGGGTATTTTTCAAAACATTTAGAAAGAGTTATTCCCCCCTCAAGACTTTTTCTAATATCCTCTATAATTTCTTTCATAGTAGGATGTTCTATTTGGTCTCTTAACATTGATAATACGTTTAAAATCGGCAATCCAGCCTTTACCATCGTTGCGAACTGCTTTGAAAATATCATCACATCCTGTGGCTTAACTGCTTTCTTTCCAAAAGAAAAACCTCCTTTTTTTCCTTTTTCTTTAGCAGCTTTCTTTTTTTTGGCTTTTACTAAGTTTGTAATTATTATTTTTTGCTCTTTTAACTTAAAAGAAGCTTCCTCTTGATTAATCGCCTCTATTTCACCTTCAATATACTTACCAGCTGAGATGCCTTTATAAGTAAAAGTTTCTGATGACATATTAATCCATTGATAGAACTCTATCGAATTCTCTAAAATTTAAATCGCCTGTTAAAATTAATTCTCTTCCCATATCCTGCATCGTTCTAAATCCCTCATTGACTGCAATTTCCCTTAGTTCAGGTGTAGTTGCTTTTCTAAGAATTGCTTCTTTAATTGGTTTTGTAACATTTAAAATTTCATAAATTCCCATTCTACCTTTGTAACCAGTATCTTTACATTTAGGACAGCCTTTGCCTTTCTGAACTTTTGCTCTAGAAGCTTGTTCTACTGTAAAACCGAGATCAGCCAAAGCTTTTGGTGTAATATCATTGTCTGGCTCTCTACATTCTGAACATGTCTTTCTAGCTAATCTTTGAGCTAGCACCAAGCTTACTGCAGCACTTATTAGATAATCGGGTGTTCCCATATTTTGTAATCTAGTAATTGTACTCGGGGCATCATTGGTGTGAAGTGTGCTAAATACTAAGTGACCTGTAAGAGCCGCTTTAAGTCCAATATCAACTGTCTCTTTATCCCTCATCTCTCCCACTAAAATTATTTCTGGATCTTGTCTTAAAAAAGATCTCAAAGCTGTTGCAAAGTTCAAACCTATATCATCTTTAATTTGAACCTGACCTACTCCATCAAGTTCATATTCAACAGGATCTTCTGCTGTAAGAATATTAAGCTGCGGTTTTGAAACTTCCTTGAGAATACTATAAAGAGTTGTTGTTTTACCTGAACCAGTTGGTCCTGTAACAAGAACTAAACCTTGTGTGCCATGTATAGCTTTTCTTAGATTTTTTAAATCTGTTTCTTCAAAATTTAGCTGTTCTAAACTTATATCTCCAGCGTCTTTATTTAAAACCCTCATTACAATTCTTTCATTTGTAGCAGTAGGTAGAATTGAAAGACGAAGGTCTACAACTTTTCCATCTATCTTGAATGGTATTGCGCCATCTTGGGGCAGTCTTCTTTCTGCAATATCTAATTTACCCATAATTTTAAATCTTGTAACAACTGCACCATAATTTGAATGTAAAAACTTTTTAAAGTGCTCTTGTTCTGTGAGAATTCCATCTAATCTATATCTAACTCTTGAACTAAATCTATAAGGCTCAATATGAATATCGGAAACACCAGATTTAATTGCTTCAGCCACAACAGCAGTACTAAATTTTATAACTTCAGACTCGTTCTCAATAGCTTCAATATCTTCTTCAGGTGGTTTTTCTAATACCTCAGCTTGATCATCAACGTCATAATCAAAAGTTTTTGTTTTTTCTGCATTTGTTTGTCTAATATCAGACATTGTTTTTTCACCGTCAGCCAAAAGTTGATTTATGAAATTTGATATATCTGTGACTTTAGCGGCATGGAGTTCGATATCCATTTTTGTAATTGTTCTTAAATTTCTCATTAAACTTAATTTAGAAATATCAGAAATTGCTATGTGTAAAACCTTTCCATCAATTTTAAATGGAGCTATAAAATTCATGTTAATGTAATTAGAGGGAAGTACCGATTTTAATTCATCGGTTATGGCAATTCCGGTTAGATCAACAACATCTAATGATTGGTCATGAACCAATAAATCCAAAATTTTTTGTTCATCAGTTAAGTTAAGCTCAAAAACTGCATCAAGCTGAGATTTATTTCCGTCACTAGAAACTTTTTTTATTTCTGCTAAATCTTTTCCCGAAATAATATCTTGATCAATTAAGATATTTATTAAGTTTATTTCAGACTCTCTACTTATATTTATCATTATAAAATTCTTGGTGCTATGAACACTAATAATTCGTCAAGATTATCAGAATTTTGTTTATTCTTAAAGAGGTTACCAATCACAGGCACATTGCCCATACCTGGAGTTTGAGCCTTATTTTGAGTTAGTATATTTTTCTTTATTCCACCAATAACTACAATGTCACCATCTGCAACCAATAGTTTTGTCACAATTTCCATTTTATTTATTGGAGGTTCTTCAGATACAGATGATCTGTTAGGTGTATCGTTATTAACTTTTATATTTAGTAATACATTTCCATCACCAATTATACTTGGTGTAACTTCTAATTTTAAAGCTGCTTCTTTGAATGAAGTTGAAACTGATCCATCTGATTGGGTTTGATAAGGGATTTCTTCACCTTGGGTTACAGTTGCTAGTTGATTATCTAAAGTGAAAACCTTAGGATTTGAAATTGTTTTTCCCATTCCCATGCTTTCTAATGCTGTAATCTCTGCTTTAAGTGCTAGAGATCCGGTTCTTTTTAAAATTCCAATACCGCTTGTTGTCCCGGAAATTGGAAAATTCGTAAACGAATCTGATGCTTCACCTAATGCAAAGTCTTCAAGTGCATCATTTCCACTTGTTCCACCTCCCATACCACCTGCAATTCTTCCACCTCTCATATACTTGCCGCCAAGCCTTGTGCCCAAAGCTCTTTCAAAATCTGAGTTGGCTTCGACTATAAATGCTTCAATTAAAACTTGTTTAGTTCTTATATCAATTTCTTTAATAACTTTATCTACAACATCTAGATCTTTTTCTTTTCCTCTTACAATAATTGATCTTGTTGTCGTTTCCTCAGTAATTTGTATAGGGCTAAATCCATCTCCACCACCTGATTGAGTAAACAACTCTTCAACTGTTTTTTTTGCTTGTGCTGGAGTTATATAATAAAGTCTGAATATCTCTGAATAAATTGGCTCAACACTGTCTTCTAATTCAACTTTTTTCTTAACAGCAGCAGCTCGTTCAGACTTATACTGTTCTTGAGAAGTTAAAGTATCAGGAGAATGTACTCTAATTAAATTACTTGCAACATCTACATCGGATGCAAAGTTTTTCATATCCAATAAAGCTTGAAATGCCTTATCCCATGGTACATCAATGAGTTCTGCAGAAATTGCACCCGCAACTTCATCACCAACTAATATATTAATCTCTCCAATTTTACCCATCAATTTCATTGTTTCTTTGTAATCTAAATTTTTAAACTTCAGAGTTACTCTTTGTTTAAGAAGTGGATAATCATCCGAAATAATTAAATAATTTCTTTGTGCCTCTGATGAAATTTTTTTTCTTTTCCCTAATTTTTTCGTATCACCTTCAACTGGTTTCGGGCCCATCTCAAGTGTTTTAGCAATCTCAGATTTTCCTGAGTTTACTACTGCTTTATCTTTTATTAGTGGAACGTTATGCTTAAATGGCTTGTCATACTTTTTCATATATTTAGAACCACAACCACTTAAAATAAGAGCAATAAATAATATTCCAAATATATTTAATATTTTTTTAATATTCATTTGCCTCTCTTATTTGATTATTAAAATCAATTATGATGAATGATTCGTCTTCTTTTTTAAAAATTGCCTCATTTAAACGTAAATCAACTAGTTGTATTTTTCCTAAATATTGACCAAGAGTAATTGTCATTACCTCTCCTGCAGTATTTACAAGAGATATGTAACTATAATCTTTCCCAGAAATTAATCCCGCTAATTTAAAATTATATAAACTCAACTCATTGTCCTGTTCATCTTCTGGGATATTACTTGACATGCTGTTGTTTCCTTCATTTCCTGCAAATGGATCGTTTAGTGGAACTTCATCTTCATCTTCAATTTCTTTTGCAATTTCTTCAACTTTATTTAATACCTCTTCTTTTTGAGTTTCATGATTATCGGAATAACTAAATCCAGAAAAAGTAAAAAAAAACATGAATATTAAAATTCTAAAAAAACTCATTAGGCAAACCTACTATTGTTAATTCTCCACTAGCTATAATCGCTCCAGTTGAATCGTTTTGTACTATACTTATTGTCTCCTTGTCAAAGTTTAACATTTTTCTTTGCTTAGATACTGCTCTTTTAAACTTTATATATCCTAAAAAATTTCCTTTAATTTCATAGTCTACTGGAATTTCATAATGAGAAATCATTGATTGTTTTAAATTTTCTTTTTTTTGATTTGCATTTCCTGGTTTTAAAATTGGTTTAGGCTCTTTTTTTTCAATTTTAGAAATAACTAAACCATTCACTGCAGCATGTTTACTAAGACTTTCATATAGACCTTCAACTTCAGCCTTGGAATGGAAAAGTGTTGTGGTTTTTTCAAATTCAGGTTTGTTTTTTTTAATAACTTTTTTTAAACTTATAATGTTGTTTTCTAACTGAACAATTTCATTTTCCTTTGTGATTTTATCGTTATATATTTCCTTACGTTCTTTAACCATAGGATTTAAAACTGCATAATATATAATTAGAAAAATTAATATTGCTCCAAAACCTGAGCCAAACTTAATTAATGTTTTTTTATCAATTGTTGCAAATTTAGCTTTTAGATCATCCATTGTAATATTTTTAAGATCCATTATGCGGCCTCCAATACACATGCTATCACAAATCCTTTTTGAAGCTGTGTTGTATTTTGATCTGGTAAAGTCATACTTGCTAAAGAGGCTTGTGATATTAATTTCTTATTATTAAGGTTGCTTATTAATTTCAATATATCCTGATCACTAGATGCCGTACCTTCAATTATAACTAAATCTGATCCATTATACTCTATTGAATTAAACTTTACTCTTTTTGGAACTGCTGAAGCTATTTGTGCAAGAACCCTAAAACTAATAGTTTTATTTGATTTAATTGAATTACTTAATTTCAAAGATTTATCCATCATTTTCTTCTCTTTAAGTATCTTATCTCTTAAAGCAGTTCTTTCGCTATGAGTTTGAACTACCTGCTCATATCCATCAATTTTTTTATTCAGATCTGTTATTTGCCAAAATGATAAACCAAATAATATGACATAAATTGCTGCTACTATACCTACAACACCCTTAAACGCAAAATTTGAAAATGCTTTCGCTTTTTTTTGTGCTATCATATTATCTCTATTAGGTAATAAGTTTATATTCTTAACTGCAGTTACAAATTTATAGTATCCAAATACATCTAGCTTTCTAAATGCCAAACCCATAACTGTTGAGAGATAAGATGGATTACTAAATTTTACATCATTTTCTATTTGTGCAGGAATTTTAATTCCATCAAAAGGATTAAAAAGGTTATAACCAGTATTAACCATATTTTTTCTAAAGCTGGCCAGGTAATCCTCTACATTAGATAAATTAGAGGTAACTTTTAAATTTCTAATTCTTTTTTCATATTTGGTTTCAAAATCTTGGACGGCTTGTTTTACCTGTGTCATATATCTTCTGACCAAAGCATCCATCTCATCTTGATTATTACTTTCTTGAAGAGTTTTACGATCTTGTGATCTAATAAATATATCTGTAATAATCGGATTATTATCGTAAAGTATCATTACGTAGTTCTCATCTAAACCAAATTCCAAAACTGCTGTTAGATTCGAGTCTTCAATAGAGCCTGCTATTTGATTTATTTGATCGACAGCTGACTTTAATGCAAAACATTTAACATCAATGATGACAGCATTAAGTCCTCCCTTTTTTATTATAGCTGTATAACTATTGATGTCAGAAAGTTTTGATGCAACGAATAATATATCCATTGTATTACCTTTTTCATCTTTGTTTATAACTTGATGGAAAATTGAATAATCATTTAAATTATCAGTCAGTTGAACCAAATTTTCCCACAAAGAATCTGTATCAATTGCTTTTTTAAGCTCTTCATCTGTCATTAATGGTGCAGTCACAACTCTTATAATTGCGCTTGTAACTGGAATTGCTATTGCCGCATTAGTAGTATTTATTTTTGATTTTTGGATTGCTAACTTTAATTCTTCTGCAATCTTGTCTTGATTTTCTAAAACTGTTCCATTTTCATCAATGCCTTCGAACTTATGGACATAAAATTTGTCTAATACCCATTGATTGGCTTTATTACTTGAAACCTGTGCAAGTCTTATTTCTGATGTTGTAAGCTCAACGCCTAAAATTTCCTCACCTTTAATTGAGGATTTTCCTAATCTATTTTTTAATAATTTACTAAAAAAGTTCTCTTTTTTTGGCTTATCTGCCTTTGGGACTGCTGCAGCTTCCCCATCTTTACTTTTTTTATTAAATAATTTTAAGTTTGAAAATGGATTTTTCATAATTTTAATATTTAAATTTTAACTATATACTCAACTTTTACTAGAATAAAAATAGTGTTATACAACATATACTTATTAAAAATTAAGTCTTAAATAACGAATTTTTATAGTAACAATATAAAATGTTTGAAAAATTAGAACAACTAGCAAAAGATAACAAAAAAATTTCAGATTTCCATATTAGGTCTGGGTCTCCTCTAGCATATAGACAAACAGGTGAAATTATTAAAGTTGAAGATGTGATGGTAACAGCTCAAGACCTCAAAGATTTACTATCAATGAACTGTAATGAACACGAACTTGAAAAATTTAACAAAACACATGAATTAGATACATCGGTAACATTAAGTGGATTAAGATTTAGAGCTAACTTTTACAAAACAATAAAAGGTCCAGCTTGCGTATGCCGAAGAGTAGAGAGCAAAATTCCTGACATGGACCAATTCAGTTTGCCTCAAGCACTTTATGACATAGTTGATTTCCATAAAGGTTTAGTTTTAGTAACTGGACCAACTGGATCAGGGAAATCAACAACACTTGCTGCAATTGTAAATGAAATTAATAAAACTAGAAATGCAAATATAATAACAGTTGAGGATCCTGTAGAATTTATTCATACAGATAATAAAAGTATAATCTCACATAGAGAAGTTGGAAAACAAACTGAAACATTTGCTGCTGCATTAAAAGCAGCATTAAGAGAAGATCCTGATGTTATTTTAGTTGGAGAGATGAGAGATCTGGAAACAATAAGTTTAGCTTTGACTGCTGCAGAAACAGGGCATTTAGTATTTGGTACGTTGCATACTAGTGGAGCACCAAGTACGATTAATAGAATAATTGATGTTTTTCCCCCTGAGCAGCAAGAACAAATCAGAGCACAAATTTCTACATCACTGAAAATGGTTGTGACGCAAAGGTTATTAAAAACAAGAGATGGTGCTGGCAGAGTTGGTGCATTTGAAATAATGAAGTGTACTGCTCCAATACAAAATTTAATTAGAGAAGCAAAAATTCATCAAATACCAAGTATAATGCAAACTGCAGTCAGAGATGGAATGATAACAATGGATAAATCTCTTGAGGAATTAGTAAAATCAGGAAAGATAGACCCAGGTGCAGCAAGATCAGAACATTAAAGGATTTACTCTTTTAGAAATCCTAGTAGTTGTTGCCATTATAGCAATAGTATCAGCAGCAGGATATCCATCATTTTCAAAATGGAGTAAAGATAGAGCAGTAAGAAATGCTGCAGACAAAGTCACTACTATGTTAAGAAATATTAATTCTAATGTTCAAAGAGGAAGTTATGCTTATGTACAAGTTGCAATTTATACTCACAATTTAAGTGGTGGTCCTAAAGTAGATTTTATAACAAGAGGACTAAGTACGCGCGGTTACACAAACTTAGTTAAACAAAGAAACTCTGGAGCTATTTCAGAAATACATTGTTCGGTTAAATCAAATGATTGGCAAAATAACGGAAATAAGGAAATTAATTTTCATGAGAAATTGGAGGTAGGTATACATTTCTCTGGCTCTGGCTCAGTTTGTTTTTCAAAGAATGCTGCTCATTACAGATTGGGGGGTAAATTATATAATCAGCCTAATATTAAAGTAGATACGATTACCTCAAGTAGATATATTATTATATGTAATAGAGGTAATGCGAAGAGAAATAGTAATAAATGTCCAACATCTAAACAAAACGGATTAGAGGCTCCAGCTTATCTAATAGAATGGACAAGATTTGGACAAATAACAAGATATAGATTAAATGAAAAAGCAAATGCGTGGACTAGATTATAAAAGAAAGTTTGAGAAAGGAATTACACTAATTGAGGCACTAGTTGCAACAGTTATAGTGGGGATAGGATTTGTATCAGTTTTTCAAATGGTTCAATATTCTGTTCAATCAATTGGGGTTTCTAGCGAAAGAACAAAAGCAAATTTGCTGATTACTATGGTTGCTGAGGATTTTATCTCTGTTAGAAATTCAGACTCTAAAACTAAAGGCATAAACTTTAAAGATGCTTTTGTAAAAGAGCAAATAACAAAAAACTCGAGTTTATTTGATATTACAAAATGTTCACCTGGTACAAGCTCGTCGACTAAAGGTAAAAATGCAGAAGAGAATAAAATATTTAAATGGAAAAACAGATTTTCAGATAGAAGATTAAAATGTGCCACTAAAAATGACCAAACAGATGATACCAATGATACAAAAAAACTAGAGGTATTTACTTATTGTAGTAATCAAGTAGCGTCGAAAACCAATCTTTCAAACAAATCAAGGCCCTGTATGTACACTAATAATACTCGATACAGTTCAACACCTAGTGGTAGAAAAGAGAGATTTTATGATGAGAGATATTTTGTAAGAATGGAAGTGGGCGTAACTTCTGGAAAAATGAAAACTGACAACAAAGGCAACAAAGAACCAACTTCAAAAAAAAAATATATTTATTTTCAATTAGATTAGATGGAGAAACTGAAAAATAACACAGGTGTAACTTTAGTTGAAATATTAATTGGAATAATAATATCAACAGTCATGATGGGGGCGATGTATACATCCTATAACGCTGTTAGTGGATCTTATTCTCAAGTTTCAGATAGAGCAAAGATTTCAAATCAAGGAAGAGATTTAGTTGGAATGATCGTAAGAGATATTAGAAACGCAGGTTTTAGATATTTTGGTGATAATATTCCAGTGACTAGTGCACATTCACCTATAATTATAACTAAAGCAAAGAATTTTAATAGTGAGTGCGATACTCTTGTAGTCGTTTATGGAGGTGGAAAATATGTTTCTGGTAAATATCAATATGCAAAATACAGAGTTAAATATCATTGTGAACCGTCTAAGATAAGAGATAAAAATTCACCAAAATTACCCAGTGGGCAATATCCATTGTTAAAAGGATTTGGAGTTTATAAAACAAAAGAAATTTGGGATAAGAACGCAAATAAATGGAACACTAATGCAGATTCTGATGCTTACGATGAAACTTTTGAAAAACAATTAGTGGCAGATTATATCGAGGACATGGTATTTATTCCGATTGATGAAAATGGTTTTGCACTAGATCCCCCACCTTCACCTACATTTCAAAAAGAAAAATTATATAAAATCAAAACAGTTGATGTTGCAATAACTGTAAGATCAACGAAACCATTTTATCAAAGGGCTGCCGAAAGATATAAACAAGCAATTAGTAATGTTCAAAGAACATCAAAGTACAAAGGTAATCCAGACAGATTTTTTAGAGATCTGATCACTGTAACAGCACATGCCAGAAATCTAGGTTTACAATGAGAAATAATAAAGAAAAAGGATTTGCTTTAATATTATCTATAGTCCTGATGTTAGCAATGTCATTAATGGGTGGTGGTTTAATTATAATAGCTTCAGGAGATCATTCTTCAAATAATAGCTCGGAAGACTATCAACAAACTTTCTATGTTGCTGAAACTGCATTGTTAGAAGGAGAAAGATATCTATTAAATAAATTTCTTGGTCCTTGGGATTCTAGCAAACATGAAAGGGATAAGACAAAAAGAGCGCTGCCAGATGACACTATAAAATTTAAAGGTAAAATGGAAAAAATTAATTACAACAAAGCATTTAAAGATTTTTATGAGACGGATAATATTTGTTTTCAAAGTTTTTCAGATATTAACACAAATGAAATTAATGTTGTCATAGCGGATAGTTACAATTTTGGAAAAATGCTTGCAGATGGATTTAAAAATAAAAAAAAAGAATATTTCGATGAAGCTGAAGATTTACAGAAATATTATTTTGATTATTTTATAACAAAAATTGGTGCCGCACCCTTTAGAGGATCTGGTGGAAGTGTAAAAAAAGGCGCTAATAACCTTGGAAATGATGGTATGGCATATAGAGTTCACGGCTGTGGAATTAGAGGTGTAGGTAATGCTGACCCGATTGTTATTGGTTTAGAAAGCGTGGTTGTTTTACCGAAATAATTATGTCAGATTACACTCTTTATTATATAATATAATAAATTAGTTTTTATGAAGATAATAATTAAATCCATATTAATTTTCTCATTATCAATTGTTTATTCTTATTCTGCATGTGATTTCAAAGCTAAACTTGGAACAAAAAAGACAGTTTTTGAGAAATTAGAGATAACAGGTCCACCGCTTCCATCAGAATATGAAAATTTCTATATTTATGGTGTCTTAGCTGAAGATGTTTGTCCTAGCGAAAACTTAGAAGATGTTGCAATAGAATATAAATTTATAAATGATGAACTGATAGCGATAAACCTAATTGCTTTAAATGATTATACAAATCAAGTTTCTGAAAAGTTAACTTTAATGAATTACGTAAAAAGAAATTATGGTGATTTTGATACCTCAAATAATCCAAAATCTTATATTGGTTTTGAAGTAATTGAGAAAGTTAATGAATTCATAATTTATCAAAGATTACTTAACGATGATGCTACAATTGATGAACAAGTATATATTTCAAATCCTGAACAAGATAATAAATTCATGGAGTATGTGAAAAATCTTGAGGAACAACAGCTTAAGGAAGAACAATGAAATTAAAAAAAATATTTTTCTTTGTCTCTTTAATGCTTTTATCAATCACAAATAATTCTTTTTCAAAATCGTTGCCTCCAGGTACAGGTATTGGTGATGTCCCAGCAAATGTTCTTCTGATGTTAGATAAATCAGGAAGTATGGGATGGAGAATGGGAGGTGGAAGTGTTGGTATGAGATATCCTTACGATGCAGATGCCGACAGCAATGGTGATATTATGGTTTCACAATATTATAGAGATGGTGTTAAAAAATTTGTTTATGGATCTGCAACTGTAGATACTGGGTTTGGGAGAAATGGTGTCTCTGGAAAAGGTGATGCTAGATATGAAGGTAACAATCAATGTAGAACTTCATATTCTTATAGCGGTGAAACTTATAATGATGTCTATTACACAACAGCATATTGGGAAAGATCAGTTGTAGCTATACGAGCAAGCGACGGAAGATGTTTAAAAAAATATTATGTTGGGTTTTATCCATATAATATGACCATAGATCAAAGCACTGGATATCTTTATGTTGGAGGTTGGAGAGGTTATAAAACAATTAATCTTTCTAATCACTCTATAAGTAATTGCTCTTATAGTACCCAGATGAATAGAGCTTTTGGTTCTGCTATTGCTAATGGTAAAATAGTTTATTCATACGCTAATAATTTATATACTCATAACTTAAGTACCTCAGGCTCAAGATGTCCAAGTACAAGTCAATCAGCTAGAGTAAGTTACCGTTCAGGTAGTTATACAGGATTGCAATTTAATCCAAATAATAATCAAGAATTGTGGACTTTATCTTGGTCACTAAGTAGAATGCAAAAACTTACATTAAACAGTAATTACAGTGGAATTTCATCGACATCATCGTTTGGAAGTAGAAGTAGATCAAATTCATCTGCTACAAGAACGTATTTTTATTATCCTTGGGGATTAGGATGGGATCAAGCTAATAATAGACTACTTGCTTCTGATCTAAATAAAGGTACTGTTCAAGTTTTTGATACTAGTGGAACATGGATCAAAAATTTTGGTGGAGCTCCAACAACAAGAATGCAAGCAGCGCAAGCAGCTATAAAATCTTTAGTAACAGACTCATCATTAACTGCTGGTGTGAACTTTGGTTTTGCAAAGTGGTCTGCTGGAGGTTCAGGGTTTAGTTCTTGGTCAGGAGGAGACATTAGGCAGGGAATTGGAAAAGCTAGACCTTGTAGTAACTATAATTGTCTAAAAGTCCCAATTTATAGAGGAGCAGCACAAGCTATTGACAAAATGATTACCACTGTAAATCCAGGCGGTGGAACTGACGCAAAAGCATTCATGAACATTGCAAGAGAGTATTATTTGCACGGCTCATTATCACCAGTTGATAAAAACTCTCCTTGTCAAAACAGCTATATTTTAGTTATTGGAGATGGAGATTGGTACAATCATAGTAGAGCGAAAAGTATGGCTCAAAATTTATATCAAAACCATAAAATTAAAACTTTTACAGTTGCCTTTGGAACTGGAATTAGTTCAAGAGGAATGAAGTATTTTAATGAGATTGCTAAAGCAGGTGGAACTGATAAGGCAATTGTAGCTCAAACTGCAGAGTCTTTGAAAACTCAACTTAAAGCTGCGATCTCGCAGATTATTGCATCTAAATTGTCTTTTACAGCTCCGGCTATAACAGCAACAATAGAGTCTGGAGGTTCAATGTATCAAGCTCAGTTTGATTATAGACAAAATAAAGAATGGGCTGGAACAATCACAAGAACAAAAATTAACCCAGATGGAAGTTTAGACACTTCAGCGGGTGCAGGAAACTGGTCAGCTGTAGATAAGATGCCGACGCCTCAATCTAGAAAAATATGGAGTGCAATACCAGGGACAGATTACAGAGTAAACTATAGTAACTTTTCTGCAGCAAATGCAACTAACGTTGGAAATCTGATGGCTATTTACTCAAACGATATATTAGATTATCACAAAGATAGTGCGAATGCAGATGGATCTACTAATAACAGACGTTGTGCTAATACTAGTGGAGTAATAGATGGAACATCTGATGATTTAAAAGGTTTAATAAATTTTGTAAGAGGTGAAGATTATTTTGATTATGATGGAGACTGCAATTTAACAGAGACTAGAACTAATCCTTTGGGAGATGTGTATCACTCTCAATTAGTTGTTGTAGGTCAACCATCAGCAGAAACTTCGTTTGTTTCAACCAATCAAGAAGCATACTTTAGAAATACAAATGGATATGACAAGTTTGCTCAAGACAATGAACAAAGAAAAGAAGTTATTTATGCTGGATCAAATAGTGGAATATTACATGCATTTGAAGCAAAGACTGGTAAAGAGCTCTGGGGTTTTGTCCCTCCTTTAATAGCTCCTAATTTACCGAATATTATGAATACCTCTTTAAATTTATCAAAAGGTGGTACTAATGCATTGTTTGGTGTTGATGGATCCCTAGTAGTTCATGATATGTATTTTAAAAGTCCTCTTAAAAACTCTAAACAGTGGCATACAATACTGTTTGTACCTTATGGAAGAGGTGGAGCAGGATTTAGTGTTTTAGATATAACTGATCCAGAAAAACCTGAGCATTTATACTCTATATATAATGATATTATCAATAATAGAGTTTATAGAATGGATCATACACAAAATATTCTAACTTATCCTTATATTGCAACTTCTTATTCATTAGCATCAATGGCAGAAGCAATACAGGTTGCTGATAATTATACTGATGATGTAAGCGATCAAAGTAAAGGAGAACAAGCAGCAAAAAAAGTTTGTAAAGGAGATACGACTACTTATTGTTACAAGGGTAGAACTTGGACATTCCCAATTCAAGGTGTAACAAAGAGCGATTTACAGGTATTTAAAGATGATAAAGAGATTTCTACTTTTTCAGTAAGTTCAAATAGTGCTGGTGATACTGTAATAACCTTCCAGAAACCCATTCAATACTCAGCATATGGTGGAATAGATTCTGATCAAGTGGGTGTTAGAATTAGAGCTGGAACCTTACAAACTGGAGTTCAAGCACCTGATGATGCTTATGATTACAGTGCCCTAGGTGAAACATGGTCAGATCCAAGAATATTTAGAATACCTAATAAAGGCGAAGGTGATGATAATATTATGGATGACATTTATGTTGCTGCACTTGGGGGAGGATATGGAACACAAAATGAAGGAGTTGGGTCGAATTTACATATAATCAATTTAGAAGATAATGTAAATCCTGGAAGTATTTATCAAGTAATTCAGATCGATGATTTGCCAGGAAATGGTATTGCTAACTCTACTCCAGGATCACCAGTATTAATAACACCAGACACTGCAAGAGGAGTAACGTTTAATGGTGCATTGCTATATTTAAGTGATTTAGAAGGAAAAATTACAAAATTCAATCTTACAAATATGACTACTGAAGATGGAACTACATCTGGTA
Organism: uncultured Pelagibacteraceae bacterium; assembly: GCA_902613065.1. GTDB lineage: Bacteria > Pseudomonadota > Alphaproteobacteria > Pelagibacterales > Pelagibacteraceae > Pelagibacter. The sequence goes on from CACMFU010000005.1 coordinate 31,561, forward strand.
AAAGAATAAAAATATTTGACAAAACAACTTTATTTAGTGCTGGGTCATCTAAATTGAATGCAAGATATATGTACCATTCGATGGATGCAACAATTGGAAGAGACACTAATCAATTATGGTTGTTTGCAGGAACAGGTGACTATGAAAGAATAAATGATACAAAAGCTGGAGTAGATAATTTATTATTAGGAATAAAAGATCCTGATTATCCTTTTTATAAAAAAATCAATAAAGCATCGAGTGCAGATACTATAAAGAATTGTACAGATACCACAGGAAATCTTCCGGGTAGTGCTTGTATAAAAAGCAGTAAAAGAGGTTGGTATGTAAAATTGAAAGATTACGGTAAGGTAACAGCTGAGCCAACAGTGTTTAAAGGACTTGTATATTATCCAATATACGAACCGACAAAATCAAAAAATAAATGTAGTCTTGGAAATGCATATATTTGTGCTGCAGATGATGAATGTGGAACGAATACAGCTTCACAATTAAATCGAACAACAAATAATTCAAATAAATGTGCATTTGTTGGTCAAGGAGTACTTTCAAAAATTGTAGTCTTTGCAAATAAATTATTTGCGAACATCGCTGGTCAATCTTTAGGATCTAAAAAAGACTTAGTTACATTAGATGCTGCAGGAGGAGATTCAAATATCTTTAGGAGTTCTTGGAGACATAACTATTAATAAATATATATTTATGAAAAAGGTTTTAATAAGTATATTCTTTTTCTTTTCATTCGGCTCTTTAGGTAATGCTACTTGTCTTAAAACAGTAACTACCGCGCTAACTGATGTGCAAACTTGTGGGACAAGTGAAACCCTGACTGTTAAGTCAACTGGTTCAATAGTATTTAGTGGATCTAAAGCAGTAAGAGCAAATAATGGTGTTGGTGCATCAAATACAACCGTAATCAACCATGGTTTGATAAGTGCAACGGGTGATACCATAAATATGAAAAACGCCCCTGGTACAAATAAAATTACTAATTCAGGTACAATAAATACAGCTCAAAATGAAAATGCTAGCAGTGGTATTGCTGTTTTAGTTCAGAAAACAGATAACACTGAGATTGTTAATAGTGGAACTATTCATGGTGGAAATACTGCTATACAAGGTCTAACAACTGACGATATAACCATTACAAACAGTGGTACTATTTCTGCAAATTTGAATACTTCTCCTGCCATTTACCTTACCAATGGAACAGATGCAACAATAACAAACACTGGAACTATTACAAGTTTAAGACATGGGATTAGACTTGGTAAATCTCATGGTTCATTCAATAATGCTACAATTATTAATTCTGGTTTAATTGCTGGCACAACTCATAATAATAGAAATTCAATATATGTAAGCGATGATAACAATGTAACTTCGGGATTTAATTTAATAACAAAAGGAGAAGGACATTATGATGGTAAAATTCTACTTAGTGATCAAAACGGAACAACCGGCGTAACATTTTTCGATTTTACGTTAGATTGTAGTATTTCAAGAGATCAGACCATAGAAATTCATGAGAAACAAAATATGAGGGTAATCAACAATTTATGTGGGAATGATACTTATGAAATTCTAGACTCAAATTTAAATCCAGATGCAGATAATTCTGAAACAAATGGATATTTAAGAATTTATGGTGAAGATTTAGATATTGATAGCCATAATAAAAAATATAGATCAGAAATATTTTTATCTAATTTAAACGATATTTTTAATTCGGTTTCAGAAGAAAAAAAATCTAGTGGATATTATTCTGTTAAAAAAAGAGACAATATTTATAAAAATGAAACAACAGGTGTTACCGGAGACTTTAAAATTGAAAATGATAACTTTACACCGTTCTTAAGTTATTCTAGTCAGCAAGCAAAATTTAATAACGGAGAGTCTTTAGATAGTGAAAATTTAGCTATTGGTTTAAAAAAAGATATTGATTACGAGAAATTTAATTTTTCTGTCGTTTCAATTTTTGGATTAACTCAAAATAAATATTTAGATCTTGAAACTGAAACACAACAAACTATTTCAAAAGAAAATCTAGGTCAGTTTGCTGCTGTAAATTACAAAGCATCTAAAGAAATCAAAATTGATGATAGTCAAAGTTTAAATATTGAAGTTGACGGAAAATATGGTCTAAGGAGACTTCCAACTTACCTAACATCTTTTACAGATGGGGATCTTTCTGTTGATGATGCTGTGGATCAAGTATTATCAGGTGGATTTAACGTTGAGTATTCAAAATCTTTTGAAAATGGTTTTGTGCTTAAACCATATACAGGTTTTTCTTTAAATCAAACTTTGAGTAAAAAAATTGACATTGTTGCAGACGGTGAAAGAAAAGATATAGCCCATTATATGGATGATGATTTAGCAGTAAAAGCTGGTTTAAATATCAGCAAAAATACAGATAATTTTGGCCTAAACTTTAATCTTGAATTTAATGAACAAAATGGACTTAAAGACAGACAAGTAAGCATTTCATTAACGAAGGTAATTCAAAATAATATTAGCAAAAAAATAAAGGGTCTACCTATTGATCCAGAACTAGAAAATTTGTTTGATCAATTACAATTAGCTAGAGAAAATGAGAGATTGGCAAAAATTACAGGACAGGCAACTGAAGAAAATAGAGTAATGAAAGAAATGATTATACAATTAATTAAGGAAAACAATAAACTTAAAACTGAAAGAAATCTTTTATTAAAAAATTAATTTTAAAGTTTTAATTAATCCAATTTTCTTATCTGAATATCTTTCTAGCTCAAAAGCGTCAAAAAAAGCTTTATATTTATTTCTTTTGGATGAAGGTAGTTTTTTTAATATTTGTTTAAAAGTATCTGACTTTAGGATATTTAAATTTTTTCTTTTACCTAAAAGTATCCAGTATAAGTACAACTTCATAAGATTTCTGCTATTTAAATTAAAAAATAAATTTAAAGAAAAGTAAATTATTATTGGAGCAAAAATCCAAAAAATATTTGAGGATAAATTAAAATTAATTATATTTTTTATAAAATTTTTCCTCTCATCATTATTATAGGAAAGTAAATGTCTAGACCAAACAAAATCTATGTAACTAAAAAAGTAATTTACTTTTTGTATCCACGAATAGGAAAATAAACTATAAGAGGGTAAATCTTCAGAGCTTAGTACAGTATTCAAAGTATCTTTAACATTTTCTTCTGGTATTGCCTTTGTTGGATCAATCCTTACCCAACCTTTTTCTTCCAACCATACTTCAGCCCAGGCATGAGTGTCTTTTTGCTTAAATTTGTAAAAGTTACCTATTTCATTTAATTCACCACCGTAATAACCGGAAACAATTCTACTAGGTATATTTGCCAATCTTGAAAGAAGCACAAAGGTTGAGGCAAAATATTCACAGTATCCTTCTTTAGAATTAAAGAAAAATTCTTCGTAATTATTATTACTACTTTGTGGAGTTAGATTATAATAGTAGCTACCATCAGAAAATTTAGAATAAATTTTATTTAAGAAATCTTCTTTATTGGAAATATTATTTTCTTTTACCCAATTAATTATTTTTTTTGATATATTGTCTGGAACGGCTAAATAATAATTTTTTAAATTATTATTTAAATTATAAGTCATTTCATATCTTTGGAATTCTATTTGCTTCTTTCTATCAACTAATTTATTTTTTATAAAAATATCATTATAATAATCTTTAGTTATTTCTCTATAACCAGAAGTTAATTTTGAATTTTTAAGGCTAGGTATCCATTTTTTTTTATATGGCTCCAATATTATTTGATAACTTTCATTAAGATTTTTTGAGTCTTTTATTTTTATAGAATTTTTAAATTTACTATTTAAAAATGATGCGGAAGATGCTCTCCAAGACTTATTATTATTAATGTAATCAAATACTTTAACCCTAAAATATAATTCATCTTTATTATAATTGTTATTTATCAATATAAATACTTCTTCCTCTGAGTTTGAAAATTCACTAAAAGAGCCAAGATTAATAGTGTCAGGAATACCAAGCGTACTCGTAGGTGTATCAAATACTCTAAAATTAAATTCTGCCCTTGGGAAAATTAGATAAAAAATAATGATAAATGGAAAGATACTTAAACCAAAACCTAAATACTTAAATAAATTTTTTATTTTAAAATCAGCGATCTCATCTTGTTGAATTAAGTACATATTTACAACAATCGCTATAATTAATGTAATCGATGTAAGTGTGCTAAGGATGTCTTGTCCTTTAATTAAACTTGCTATGGCTATTACCATACAAATTAGGTTGAATGATAAAACATTATTTTTATCTTTTAATTCAGAAAATTTAATTATTACCAAAACAGCAAGACAATTTAGAAAAAATTCATCGGATATAACAAACTGGTCTAAGTTGAGTTGTATATATAATGCACCAACTGCAAAAAAACCAACAAATAGACTTTTAAATTTAAATTTATATCTCAGTAAACTTAAACTAACCAAGAATAGTAAGGTCCAATATAATTTATTAATAAATATTAGTTCACTTGAAAGACTTAATACAGATAATACTAAACAAACAAAAGTTAATATTGAGATATTTAAAAATTTAATTTTTAACATATGCTAAATATTTTAGAATTTGATTTAAAGATTGTTGATTATTATCTAGTTCAAAAAATTTATCTTTGTGCTTAATTGTTAAATTAGCTTTATTTGCGTAATATAATTTTACTATATAAACAACATTACTCAAAAGTTGTTCAAAATTTATGTGATTAAATTTGTCTATATCTAAAATTGAATTTGAAATTTTCTTGTCACTAAAAATTTTTACATATTTTTTGTCAATCGTAGATTTTTTCCATGCAATTTTTGAGTAATTGTCACCATATTTATATTCGTCTATTCCCTCAAACTCATCTAGTTTTATATTTTTAGAAATTGCAAATTCGCTTAATAATAAGTCAGTGGGTTTTATTTTTTTTGGGTAAACTATAATTTTTGTTTTTGGATAGAAATTAGTTTTTGTTCTAATTACACCAAATGGATAGATTGATTTTAGAATTAATTTATTTAAATAAAATTCACCTCTTAAGGAATTTTGATAATCTAATCTTAAAGCTGTTAATTTTTTTTTAAAATTAAAATTACCTATTTTTTTATTGTTGTGAATAATGTCAATATTTAATTTTTTTTCATCAGTTAAATTTAAGATTTGAAAGTTTAAAATTTCATTTTGCTCTGCTTCTAATAAATATTCTTTATTAAAATTTATTTCTAAATTATTTATATTTTGATGAGAGACAAATATAGATATAAAAAAAATAAAAAAAATAATTATAGAAACCAATAAACCTGAATTAATTTGATAGAAAACAGATATCAAAAAGCAAAAAAAAATAAATAATCCTAAGACAATACCATTAACATTTGGATAAATATAAATTTTATTTTGATTTAAAGAAGGTATTAAATCTTTTAAACTTGGAAATTTTTGAATAGCTTTAACTAACATTAATTTATGTTAATCTTTTCTAAAACTTCTTTATTAATGTAATCAACTTTGTTTTCTTGTCTTAAAAACTTAATTCTATGCCTTAAGATAAATGGTAATGTTTCCTTAATATCTTGATGTGTTACGTACTCTTTTTCGTTAATTATTGCCCATCCTTTAGCTAGATCAATAATTTGCTTCATACATCTTGCGGAAATATATATTTTATTTTCCAGTGATTGAATAATGTTTTCAATATCTACTACATACTTATAAATTTCATCCTCAACTATTATGTTGCTCTTTCTTTTCTTTATTTCTTCCCAATCAATTTTATGAGAGGCACCATTAAATTTTACCTCTCTTTTTAACATTAGAATTTTTTCTTCTTCACTTAATTCTGACAATGAAAATGAGATCATAAATCTATCTAATTGAGATTCAGGTAAAGAACTTGTTCCTGATGAGTCCATTGGATTCTGAGTTGCTATAACAAAAAATGGTTCTGGTAAGTTATAGCTTTCACCATCTATTGAAACTTTTTTTTCTTCCATAGCCTCGAGAAAAGCGCTTTGTGACTTTGGGCTTCCTCTGTTTAATTCATCTGCCAATACAATATTTGTAAATATTGGTCCTTTTTGAAAATTCATTTTTTCATTCGATAACATATTAAATCCCAAAATATCACTCGGTAATAGATCGGAAGTAAATTGTATTCTTTTAAAATTTAAACCAAGATTTTGAGTAATTGCTTTAGCAAATGTAGTTTTACCAGATCCAGGGTAGTCCTCAATTAATATACTGCCCTCGGATATTATTGCTGCTAAAGTAATTTTTATTTTACTAATATTGCCTACAATAGTTTTTGAAGTATCATTAATTATATTTTTGATCATGTTGCGAATTTTATTACAATAATTTTACAAAATTATCTTGAAATACCAAATAAAAAATTGTTCCCAATATAATAAACGGGCCAAATGGAATTTGTGATGATAATTTTTTTGAACTTCTTAACAAATCTGGCAAAACACTTAATAGTGCAATTATAGAAGAAAGAAATATTACAAATGGAATTGATATCCATCCAAACCAAAAACCAATAACTGCAAAAAGTTTAGCATCTCCTAGACCCATACCCTCTTTTTTTTTAAATTGTCTATAAAAGTAAATAATTGACCAAATTATTCCATAACCAAGCAATCCACCAATTAAGGAATTTAAGAAATTAGGAAAAATCGGATCTAGATTTGGAACAAATGATTTAATGAAACCTAAAATCATCATCGAATATGTCAGACTATTTGGAATGATATAATGTTTTAAATCAATGAAGAAAATTATTAAAAAAACTACACTTAATATAATTAAAAATAATGTGTTTAAACTTATTCCAAATATTAAATATAAAACTAAGAAATTTATTAGACTGATGGTTTCAACTAAAAAGTATTGAAATGAAATTTTAGTTTTGCAGTTTCTGCATTTGAATTTGAGTAATAAGTAAGAAATAATTGGAATATTATCAAACCATTGAATTTTTTTATTACACTTTACACAAAATGATCTTCCAACAATTACCCCTTTGCCTTGTGGCATTCTGATAATGCAAACATTTGCAAAACTTCCCCATAAAGCACCTAGTATGATTACGAAAATTAAATCCACGAAGATTATTAGAATTTAATATTTGAGGAAATTTCTATAAAACCATCCACTAAATATTGAACAAACAGAACTGCATCGTATAAATGTACATATAAATTGGGGCTATTAATGATAATCTCCATTATTGAAAAATTTACCAAAAATTGCTTAAAATACTAGTTAAATAAATGTTTTTATTTAAATCAAAAAAACCAATTGAACCTGAAAAACAGGCCTCTCAAGTCAACGAAGACTTAGAACTGGTAACTAAAATGAATCAAGAGTTTGCTGTATCTCTTGATTTGAATGATACATTAAAAACTGCCCTTCAAGTTATTATTGCAAGATTAAATGCTGAAGCTGCGAATATTTTCTTAATCAATGATAAAAAGAAAAAATTTGAGTGCATAGCTTCATTACATCAAAATTATTTAGATGAGTATGAATTAGATTTAAAAGATGGAGTAATGGGTAAAGCTGTGCAGCAAAAAAAATGTATAAGAGTTGGAAATGTCAGGAAAGATGTCAGGGAAATAGCTGAATTTTATTTTGATTTAGATAACAAAACAAATTTTAATACATACTCTGTTCTATGCTCTCCGTTAATTGCTGCTAATGAATGTATAGGTGTAATTCACTGCTTGAACAAAAAAACAAATGATAAATTATTTATTGAGGATGATAGAAAATTACTAGAAACACTTTCAGCTCCAGCAGCACTAGCCATTAGAAATGCAAAAATGGCAAAAGAAATGATAGAAAAAAACAAAATTCAAAAAGAAGTAGAAATTGTAGGTGAAATTCAAAAATCACTATTATCCAAAAATAAAGATGAAGACTTCCCAGTTGCAGGAATAAATATTCCAGCAAAAGTTGTTTCTGGGGATTTTTATAATTTTTCAGATCTGGGCGATGGTAAATATGGATTTGGCGTGGCGGATGTATCTGGGAAAGGTATAAAATCTTCTCTTTTAATGTCTAAAGCATCAAGTTTATATAGATGTTTAAGTAAAACAAATTTTTCTGCATCAGACTTATTATTTCAATTAAATAATGAGATTTGTGAAACCATATCGAGAGGTATGTTTGTTACAATGTTAATTGGAATATATGATTCTAATAGAAAAGAATTATTATTATCAAGTGCTGGACATGAACCACCTTTGATTTTATCTGCAGACGGTAAATTTAGTAATTTTTCAGAAGCTGGTCCTCCTTTAGGTATTATGCCTAAAACAAAATATCCTGAGCACAAATTGTCATTTGAGAATAGTTCGATGTATATTTTTACTGATGGTATTACTGAAATTAAAAATCCAAGTGGTGAAATGTTAGGATCTGAAGGCTTTGAAAACTACATAAAAAAATATCAATCAACTCCAATTAATGAGAGATTAAAAACTATGATTGATGATATTCTTGGTGCTGGTCATATACAAAAAGATGATTTAACGATTGTTGTAATAGATGGAAAATAGTTTTAATGTTATTCTGCAGCTTTTGCTGTGAGTGTACCAGTCGCTTCATATCTTTCAATAGACTCTACAAATTCTTGCTCTGAAGCTCCATCAGCTGTGAAACCGCCTTCTAATACAAAATTTCCAACACCTTCTGCTCCTTCTGATGCTGTAGTAAACTTACCGTAAAAATATATTGAACCATATGAACTGGAGTCATTAACATTATTATTATATTCCTCAATATGGTTTTGTTTATCAGTCCAGTAACTTCCAGCATCACACCATGTACATGCATCTTGAAGCGTTGTAGTACTTTTCTTCATCGTACTGAATTTTTCTTGTTGTCCTCCAAATACCGCAGAATAAGATCCCCAACCGTCACCAATTCTTTGGTCATCTGTTGCTACTATAGGTAGGTCACTAAATGTTGCCGTACCTGTCCTCCAACTTGTTGCAATTTCAGTGCCTCCAGTAGAATCATAATCTCCTCCTGCTCCAACAGCTCTTGTGATTTTTGTATCCACATCTGCGAAAATATCTCTTTTTTTAAAATTAACATATACCTGAGATCTAACTTGTTGTGATGCACCTGATTTAAATACATTGTTATCGCTTGTATAGTTTAAGGAACCACCAGTAACTTTACTTAATGTTACCCAGTCACTGTCATAAATAATTGTATCTTGATCAATTGTTTGAACATAATCATCATCCAAATGAGCATAATTATCCTCTAATGATGCTAGTGCTTTTGACATAGACTCAACACTTGAAGTATCGATGCTAGCAACAATTGCTGCTGCATCAGCATCTATTGTTAGTCCAAATTTTTCAGCAGACTTTTGAATGCCGGCAGTTAATTTTGATGAATTTATTAATTTTGATGTAGTGCTGCTAGTATTACTTGTAACATTTTGAGATGTATTATTTGCTGAATAACTCATGGAATTTGCTATTTTACTCAAAGTTGTCGTTGGGGTTGGAGTGGATACAACCGCATACGAATAAGAATTAAAGATTATTAAAATAATAATTGATTTTAATATAAATAAAATATTTATCATTTAATTCTTTACCATCGCTTCAAACCCTGGATTTGTTATATCAACTGAATTTACTCCATCAGATAATATTAAATTTCCTGGTATCATTCCTAAAGTATTATTAGGACCTGGTCCTAATAAAACAACAGTGCTTTCATTATTAGATTCTGACAATACAACAAATTCTGTACCACGTGCTCCTAAAGTACCAGCTGGAACTTTTACCTCAAGATTATCAGGATTTTTTTTACTTATCTGACCAGTAATGAACTTAACTGTTCCTGTTTTTACAGTTGAAACAAAAGAACCGTCTTGACTATTTGGATCATAAACAAATTCATCAATAGTAAGTTCTGTTTCCTCACCTAAAGTTAATACAGTTTGATCAAGAAATAATATTTGAGCATTTGATTTACTTTTTGATATAATAGTATCTCCAAAAAATATTTTTGAGCCATTTGAGAGGCTCTCATTTTTTTGATTTTTTATATCTCCAATTGCGGCTCCAATTACACCAACAAAACTATTGTTGCTTGCATTGGCTACACTAGCAAATGTCAAAAAAATAATAATTAATACTTTACTTAAATAGCTCATTTAAATTAAATCTTTTAGTTAAACCCATTGTAAAAAACTTTCTTTCTACATCATGATTTTGTATATTTGAACTTACATCAGACTGTCTTAATTTTAAAGTGTAAAATACTCCTTCTGAAATTTTTGATTTCTTAATAAATGGTAAGAGTTGAATAATTTGGCCCTCCAATGAAATAGAATTAACAAAACTTTCGTCGTCTCTAATTTTGCTCACACTAAGAAAGGTTTCAGGTTCATCATATGCATTTTTTAAATATGTGCTGCTTAATTTTAATGTTCCTATGGGTAAGAAATGAGAATAAGTTAGGTTAATTCCCGTAGAATCATAGCTATCAAATTCTTTCTTAGCTTCTGTTCTGTTCAAGATTATTTTAGTTCCAAGTTGACTTTTTTTTGTAAAATTAAAATTGTGCTTTATAAAACTAGAATACACATCACTATCATTATCATCTGCGGCTGTAAAAGCAGAGCTTCTATCGTATGAAGTTTCTGAATACGCTAAACCATAATTAATATTATTCTTTTCATTAAAGAAATAAGTATTGTTAATACCATAACCTTTTGACTCATAATCTTCTTGTCTTCTGTAATTAGGTTTGCTCCAGTATGCATATGGCGAAATATAATTATTTCCAAATATTTTAAAGTAACTCAATGATGAAGAAATTATATCGCTGTCTCCAGTAACTTTTTTTTCGATAGTTTTAACATCTAAACTTATGTTAAAAAAAACAGATGAACTATTGTTAAGGTTTCTACCAATAGTTAATGCGCCAGTTCTGTTAAAAGTCTTATCATCTTCTACAACCAACCTTCCATCAACAGCAGGGTATGGTATTAAATTATCTTCTTGTAATAATTTTTTTGATTTAGTGATACCACTTACGTTGTTTTCTTCTGTTTGTAAGTATTTTAAATCTAGATAAGCAAACCAATTACTTTCTTTTTCCTTGGATGGACTAGTTAATAATTTTGCAATAGTTTTTTTTGTTTCAGCAGGGGTATTGGGATCATTCATCATAGTTCTAACCATTAGATCTACTTTAACTTTAGAGTCCATTTCTATTAATATTGAAAGAAGGTAAAGTTTAATATCTAAATTCTCTGGATATAACATATTTAAACGTTCTAAAGTTGATATGGTTAATTTAAGGTTGCCAGTATTTTCTTGTTGCTTAGCATAATTTAAGTTTAATTCTAAATCTGTAGGATTCTCTAAAATTTCTTGATAAGTTATTTCTTTAGCTTTTAAGCCTGTTTGAAAAAATAAAATTAAAGTTAATATAAATGATATTTTTTTCATTTTTTTGTTTTTACTAGTTCGGTATTTTCTAAATTTAATGCTAAACAAGTAATATCATCTCTTAATTTATCAGCACCCCAATTTAATTTAGATGCAATTCCCTCAACGATACTTGAGGGGTTTACTTCATTTAAATTTTTGATTATCTGTTCTACACCTTCTGCTCCCAATTCCTTTCCATTTTCTAAATATCCCTCTGTAACACCATCTGTATAAACTACAAAAGTTTTGTCTTTTAGATTTATAGTTTTTGATACTACCATGCTTTCTGTAAAATATTTAACTATCCCTATAGGCGGTAATTCAGATTTTAAAAATTCGAAATTTAGACTTTTATCAAATAACATAATACTTTCATGACCAGCATTTACAAATGTGACATCTCCGGTTTCAGTGTTAAATTTTCCAAAAACAGCTGTTACGAACATTCCTTTAAATTTAGCTTCGACTAATTCATTATTTACTAAATAAACAACTTTCTCTAGTGGTATTGATAATTTAGATAATGCTCTAAATGTAGATGATGCTTTTGCCATATACATTCCAGCCTTCACTCCCTTTCCAGATACATCTGCTAAGGAAAAATAATACTCGTTTTTACCAACATTTATTAAATCATAATAATCTCCAGAAACATCTCTTGCTGGAATGTTTTTGGCATAAAGAAAATTTTGATATTTAGAGATTTCTGGGAATAAGCTTTTTTGTACATCTCCAGCTAGCTCTCTTTCTCTTAATAATTTCGTCTCTTTCTTTAAATTTTCTAGTGCAAATTTATTCTCTTGTATAAATCTAAAATAAAGACCAGTTAAAAAAGTTACGAGTATAATAAATATAGGGTAACTAATATCGATCAATTCTGCCCTAAAATAATAGAAAGCAAAGCCTGTTATAACAATTGAAAAAAAACCTAAAATAAAAACAGGTAAACTATATTTTGGTCTAATTTTTTGGGATAAAATAAATATAACTGTAGCTAAAATAATAGTTAGTAAAAGTTCTATTAAATAAATTTCTGGATTTCTCAGTAAATAAGATTTATCCAATATATTTTCAATTACATTGGCGTGAACCTCTACTCCTGGCATTATTATACCTAATGGTGTTTTAACTAAATCAAAAAGTCCTTGAGCAGAAGCGCCTATTAAAACATATTTATTTTCAAATCTAGATCTATCAAAATTTCCATCAAAAACAGAGCTTGCAGAAATATACTGACTCTCTTGTGGTAATTTATATCTTATCCAAAGTAATCCATTATTATCAGTTGGAATTTTATGTGGTCTAACATTAATTTTTTTAATTCCTACTTCATCTAAATTTACAAATAAATTTTTTTGTTTTGAGCCAACTCTGATCATCTCAAGACCTATTGTTGGGTAAATTTTTTTATCAAATGAAACAATCAGCGGTAAAGATCTTATAATTCCATCAGTTTGGTCCAAAAATGAAATTGAACCTAACCCTTGCACATTATTTTCAAGTAATTCAAGGGAACCAATAGAATTTGGATAATTATAAACAAATTGATTGGGATCTCCTCCTTTAAATAAAAATCTAGCTTTAGGTTCACGACTATATTTTTTAAATGACTTTTCAGTACTTCCAAGTACTGCAAGAACAGCTTTAGAATTTCCTAGTTCTTTTGTAAAGTATTCATCGTGACTCTCTATATTTTTCAATTCATTAATTAGATCTAAAGATTTTAGATCATAAGCTTTAATAAATTCCTCCGGTGATTGTTTATCTTTCTCGCTAAAAAAAACGTCAAATCCAATGGCTTTTGGTTCAGCTTCATTTATGTTTCTCAGTATTTTTGCAAAAACTGATCTATTCCATGGGAATTGTCCAAATTTAGATAAACTTTTCTCATCTATATCTACAATTATAACATCGGAGTTCTGTTTTCTTGACGGAAATACTTTCTGGTATAAATCAAAGCTCAAAAATGAAACGGATTTAACTATGTTTGGATTGCTAATTTTTAAAGATATTAAAAGTAATAATATCAAAATATATATTAGATAATTATAATATTTTGATACAAAAGATTTCACAGTTAAAATTAATCTTGATTAAGCACAATGTAAAGAATTCAAATAATAAATAAATATTATGTATGAAAAATTGATTTAATAGACTGATATTTGTTCTTGATTATAAATTTTACAGCTCATTACTATACTAAGTCCCAACATAATTGATAATAAAGATGATCCTCCATAAGACATAATTGGCAATGGAGCTCCGACTATTGGAAGCATTCCAAGGACCATCGCAATATTTACAAAAACGTAAAGAAAAATTGCTGTTGCAAAACCAAAACAATATAATTTCGCAAAGAAACTTCTTGAAACTAAACCAACATTAATAATTCTGTAAATTAATAAAATATATAAAAATAAAAGTATTATGGATCCTAAAAATCCAAATTCCTCAGAAAAAAGAGTAAAAATAAAATCGGTATGTTTTTCAGGTAAAAATTCTAAATAACTCTGCGTTCCTTTTAAAAAACCTTTTCCAAAAAATCCACCTGAGCCAATAGCTATTTTTGATTGAATTATTTGGTATCCAGCTCCTAATGGATCTCTGTCAGGATTAAAAAAAGTTAAAATTCTTGATTTTTGATATGGTTTCAAAATGGAAATAGCAAACGGAAGAGAAACTAATAATAGAAGCCCAGAGTAAACGAAATATTTAATATTTAAACCTGCCAACCAAATTATAGCAATGCCACTTCCTGCGATTAAAATGGAAGTCCCTAAATCTGGTTGCTGAATGACAAGATAACAAGGAATTATTAAAAGTATAATCGGTTGAATCAAAAACTTATAACTTTGAATGTCTGAGCTTTGAATTCTATGATAATACCTTGCAAAACATATTATCACAGCAATCTTCATTAATTCTGAGGGTTGTAAATTTAAAAAGTATAAGTTTATCCATCTGGTAGCTCCTGATGCTGAAATTCCAAAAAATAAAACTATAAGCAATAAAATTAATCCAATAATATAAAATAAATATGCATTTTTATACCAAGTAGAGACTCTAACAAAAGATAAGGCTAAAAATAAACTAAAAAATACAGATAATCTAATTATATGATTTTTTGTGTAAAAAGAAAATTTTCCTCCTTCTGTAGAGTAAATTGCAAATACACTAATTGAGCCTATAGCTATAATTAATAATATTAATAAATAATCAATTGATCTTAATTTATCTAAAAAACTATAATTGCTAGCTTGAATTCTTTCTCTTAACATTATGCTAAACTAGTATTTCCTTTATTAAATTGTTCTCTTAATTTATGTCGATCAATAATCTTTTTAATTAATTTGCTTGCCAGCGGTGCTGCAGCTTTACTTCCAGATCCTCCGTGTTCAATAATAACACTTATTGCATATCTTGGATCCTTATAAGGAGCAAAAGCTATATATAATGCATGATCTCTTTTTTTGTATTCAATTTGTTCAGTATCTAAATCGAGTTCTCTATCAAGATCAGTAATTCTTCTTACCTGTGATGTCCCTGTTTTACCCGCAAATTGATATTTGGGATCGTCGAAACGAGATCTGTACGAAGTTCCATATTGCTCGTTTGTAGAACCAAACATCGCGTCTAATACAAAATTAATATTAGACTTTTTGTGATACATTCTTTGATAATACTGAACATTTATATCATCTAAGTAATTTCTTTCATGCAGAGGGAAATTAGATTGATCTAATTTAATTTTATTTATTACATCCTTATAATTTATAGTATCATCTTTAATGATATGAGGTTTTATTTTATATCCTCCATTTGCAATTTGTGCAGTCATTAGACAAAGTTGAAGTGGTGTAGTCTGAATATAGCCTTGTCCTATACCATTAATCACTGTTTCCCCTAAATACCAACTTTGCTCCAATTCTCGTCTTTTCCATCTAGTGTCGGGAACCAATCCATTCTTTTCATCATTATAAAGATCTCCAAGCACATTGGTTCCAAGACCATATCTTTTGGCAATTATTGATAATTTATCAACTCCAAGTAATCTTGCCATTTCATAAAAGTATATATCACAAGATTGTTTGATAGCATTTCTCAGCTTCATATATCCATGACCTTCTTTTTTCCAACAGTGATATTTTACTCCGTAAAGTTCATATGGATGCTTATGACCTTTGCATCTTATTGTTTTATTAGGATCTAATATTCCATACTCTAGAGCTGCAAGCGCAACTAATGGCTTAAAAGTTGAGCCAGGAGAATAAAGTCCTGCAATTGACTTATTTATTAAAGGTTTTAGTGAATTATTTCTGATTTCTTGCCAATCTTTCTGATTTATTCCGTGCGTAAATTTGTTTGGATCATATGTTGGAGATGATGCCATTGCAACAACTTCTCCAGTATATATGTCCATTGCACATATTGAACCCGCTTTTCCCTTAAGTAACTCTTGGGCATATTTTTGAATTTCTATATCTATAGTTAATTTTACTTTATTACCCTGTCTCTCTTTAATGTAATCTATTTGACTTATTCTTTTTCCTGATGCATTAACTTCATATCTTTTAATACCATAGTTACCTATTAAAATTTTCTCTTGTGAATTTTCTATTCCATATTTTCCTACTTTTAGACCTGGAACAAAATTTTCTTTTATCTCAGTTTTTTCAAGATCTTTAGGACTAGCATCACCAACGTATCCAACTACATGTACTAAATCATTTGCATAAGGATAAAATCTAGATGTTGATAATACTGGTTTTGCTCCTTCTAATTCATGCAAATATAAATTAATCTTTGAGAATTGTTCCCAAGTTAAATTATCTGAAACTACTAATGTATCCCAAGGTTTTAATCTTTCTTTTTTTTTATATAATTTTTTTACTTGAAAGTTATCTAATTCAATTAAATTTTTAATTTTAAATATTGTTAGATCAAAATCATTTATTTCATCTAACATTAAGTGTAACTGAAATACTCTATCATTACTTGCTAGTACTTTATTAAAGTTGTCCACAATTATTCCTCTTTGAGGAGGAGTTTTCCACTCACGTATTCTATTTTTATCAGATAAAATTTCATATTTTTCTCTATCGGAAATTTGTAAATTATATAATCGTGATGATATGCCAGCAAAAAGTAATATTTTTGCAGCAGCCAATATGAACATTCTCCTTGTTATGACTCTGCCTTTTTCTATATTTCTTCCTCTATTCAACATTTTTTTGTTTTAAACCTAGTAAATAAATTTGATTAAATAATTTTGCCACTACTGGATAAATTAGAAATGAAAAAAAAGCAGCTGACATTAATGCCCCGTACCTAATATTTTCATCAAAGAAAATAGATAACACTGTAAAATGAATTGAGTTGACAATTAATATTGCTATAAAAAATAGTATCCAATCATAAATTAAATTAGGAACCAATGTTCTTGTCCTAAAAAAAGATGCAATTACACAGAGCAAAAGATAATTTATGGATGAAACTCCAATTGGTAAGTTTTGCACAACATCATTGATTACACCTGCAAAAAAAATAAGGCCGTAACCAAGCATTTCGGGCTTCTTTAAAACCCAATAAAAAACAATTAAGTGAATAAGATTAAAAGATATATTAAATTTGAAAATCTGGAAAGAAAATGAGTAGCCTGTTAAAGCAAAGAAAAATAATAAAATAACTGGAAAAGCATTTAACAAAAATTGATAAAATTTTATGTCTCCCCTAGCCATTTTACTTATTTACCTGCACATAATTTAGTTGATTTAAGTTACTAAAAAACTTTACATACTTTTTATTGTCCTGAATAATTATTTTTCCAACAGGAATTGAAGCTGGAATTGTACCATCTGATCCAGAGGTATACACAATTTCATTTTCCTTTATTTGATTTTCTTTAGGTAAGTACTCTATTTCCGCATACTCATCATTTCCATTTCCTGAAAGTATTGCATTAATTCCACTTGGCTCAATAATGATCGGGATTTTGCTATTAAGATCATTAGCCAGTAGTACTCTTGAGCTTAAAAAGTTAACATTTACAACCTTGCCGATGTAATATAGCCTGTCTTTAACGGCTGATCCTAATTTAACTCCATTTTTTTGACCTTTGTTAATTATTAAAGACTTTAGATAAGGACTTTGTTTATCTAATAAAATTTTAGTTAACATATATTCTTCAGAAAAAAGATCTCTTTCTTCTATCAATTTTTTTAAAAGCGCATTTTCTGATTTATAAAAATCAACTTCTTTTCTAAGTGAGCTAAGGTCAAGGTCCTTATCTCTTAAAACTGAAAATTCTTCATACATACTCATATGATCTTGAAAGAGATAATATTTATCTTTTATGTATTTGAATGGGCTCGAAACAACATATGAACCTCTAAATATTATATCTTTTGTGAAAGATCTAAATTGGTTAACTGGACCAGTTTTAAAATATTCTAATGATAAAACTAAAATAGAAATAATTAGAAGAGTGAATAGTGAAAATTTTTGTCTATTTCCTTTTTTTAGAAATGCCGAACGAATAGCAATAATGAAATCATCTCTACTCGTTTCTGTTGACATAATATTTAATACTCAGATAGTACAGTAGAAAATATTTCTTGATCGTCTAACGCCTTTCCTGTTCCTATTGCAACACATGACAATGGATCATCAGCAATATTTACAGGTAATCCAGTTTCTTTAGAGAATCTTTTATCTATATTTTTTAAAAGCGATCCTCCTCCTGTCATTGTTAAGCCCATATCAACCAAATCAGCTGATAATTCTGGGGGTGTATTTTCTAGTGCTTTTTTAATTCCTGATACAATTTCTTTAAGTATCGGATTCAAAGCTTCTGAAGTATCTTGTTCTGAGATATTTACCTCTTTAGGAGTTCCTGATCTTAAATCCCTACCTTTAACAGCATAAGTATTATTATTTGTTGGTATTGCTGTACCAATATCTTTTTTTATTTTTTCAGCTGTGCTATCTCCAATCATTAAATTATATTCTTCTCTCATATATTCTTTCAATGCGTTATCCATTGCATCTCCAGCTACCCGAAGTGACTCAGAATAAACAACTCCACCTAATGACATAACAGCAATTTCAGTTGTTCCACCACCAATATCTACAACCATAGATCCAGTAGCTTCTTGAATTGGTAAACCCGCTCCAATTGCTGCTGCGATTGGCTCTTCAATTAATTGAACTCTTCTAGCACCTGCTGCCAAAGCACTATCTTGAATAGCTTTTCTTTCTACTGGGGTTGAGCCAGTTGGTACACAAATTAAAATTCTAGGATTTGCCAAAGTTTTTTTATGAACTTTCTTAATAAAATGCTTAATCATTTCCTCTGTAACTATAAAATCTGCAATCACACCATCTCTTAAAGGTCTAATTGCTTGAATATTACCTGGGGTTCTTCCTAACATTGTTTTAGCTTCATCGCCTACTGCTAAAACTGATTTTTTTCCTTTGTTATCAACAACTGCTACAACAGATGGTTCGTTTAGAACTACACCTTTGCTTTTTAAGACAACAAGGGTATTAGCTGTTCCAAGATCAATTGCCATATCTTGGCTCCAAAACTTTCTTAAATTGGCAAACATTGACATTTAATTATATTCCTTTCACTTTTTGATGTTTAATATTTTGAGAAGGTGCTTTTTTCTCACGTTTTATAAGCATTTTATTCAATGCATTTAAATATGCGTTTGCTGATGCAACTAAAGTATCTGTGTCAGATGATTGTCCTACTGTTGTCCTATCATTTTCTTCGATTTTCACACTAACAGTTGCTTGAGCATCTGTACCTTCGGTTACTGCATGAACTTGGTATAAAGATAATTTTACATCGTGAGGAAATAATTTTTTTATACATTTAAATATTGCATCAACTGGTCCATCTCCTGTTTCAGTTGTATTTTTAATATCACCATATACATCTAATGTCATTTCAGCTTTTTGTGGTTCACCTGTTCCAGCAAAAACTTTTAAAGATTTTAAATTAATTGCATTAATTTTATTATCTACAATTAAACTATCATCAACTAACGCAACTATATCCTCATCGTATATATGTTTTTTTTTATCAGCTAAAACTTTAAACTTACCGAAAGCAGCTTGGATGATGTCATCTGTAAGATCTGAATAACCTAAGTCAGATAGTTTATCTTTAAAAGCATGTCGCCCTGAATGTTTTCCCATAACAAGTGAAGTTTTTTTAACTCCAACACTCTCAGGTGTCATAATTTCGTATGTTTCTCGATTCTTCAACATTCCATCTTGATGAATTCCTGACTCATGAGCAAAAGCGTTTTTTCCAACTATTGCTTTATTGAATTGAACTGGAAAACCAGTTGCATTTGAAACTATTTTAGAGGCTTTACTTATTAATTCTGTTTTAATGCCTGTATTGTATGGCATCAAGTCGTTTCTGGTTTTTTTTGCCATAACTACCTCTTCTAATGCAGCGTTTCCTGCTCTTTCACCTATTCCATTAATTGTACACTCTATTTGTCTTACACCCTCTGAAACTCCAGCTAATGCATTTGCTACAGCTAATCCAAGATCATTGTGACAGTGTGCAGATAATATTGCCTTATCTATATTTGGAACATTATTTTTTAAATGTTTGATTGTTTTAGCAAATTCTTCAGGAATAGAATATCCAACTGTATCTGGAATATTTATAGTTTTAGCTCCACATTTAATTGCAAGCTCAACTGTTTTGCACATGAAATCAATATCAGTTCTAGTTCCATCCTCGCAGGACCATTCTACATCGTCAGTAAAGTTTCTTGCATATGTAACACTTTCTTTAATTGCATCTAGAACCTGATCGTTTGTCATTTCAAGTTTGTGTTTCATGTGTAAAGGACTTGTGGAAATAAAAGTGTGAATTCTAAATCTTGGAGCGTGTTTCAAAGACTCATGACATGCATCAATATCTTTTTTAAGTGCTCTTGAAAGGCCGCATGGAATTGAGTTTTTCATTATTTTACTTATTTCAGAAACTGCTTCAAAATCTCCTGGTGATGCTATTGGAAAACCTGCTTCAACGATATCTATTCCCATTTCATCAAACACTCTAGATATCTGAATTTTCTCTTCGACACTCATGGAAGCGCCTGGCGATTGTTCACCATCTCGCATAGTCGTATCAAATATGTATAATTTTTCTTTCTCTGACATTGTAATTTTTTAGCTCGAGCATAATACATGCTCTCGCTCAGATTGCAAAATAAATTGGGAAATTTAGCCCAATTTTAACATCAAGTTATTTTTTATCGCTATCAACAAGCTTCTTCTTAGCAATCCATGGCATCATTTCTCTTAAAGTAGCGCCAACTTTTTCAACTGGATGTTCTGCAAGTTTTGCTCTCGTGGCTAAGAAATTTTTCTGACCATTTTTACATTCATCCATCCATTGTTTAGTAAATTTACCTGACTGGATGTCTGATAAAACTTCTTTCATTCTTTTTTTTGTTTCTTCTTTATTTATAATTCTTGGACCTGACTCGTATTCACCATATTCAGCAGTATTAGAAATAGAATAATTCATGTTTGCAATTCCACCTTCATAAATTAAATCTACAATTAATTTAACTTCATGAACTGTTTCAAAATAAGCCATTTCTGGTTCGTATCCTGCTTCAACTAAAGTTTCATATCCATTTTTAATTAATTCAACAAGTCCTCCACATAATACTGTTTGTTCACCAAATAAGTCGGTTTCTACTTCGTCTTTAAATGTTGTCTCAATTATACCTGATCTTCCACCTCCAATTGCTGAAGCATATGACATTGCTAGATCTCTAGCTTTACCTGATCCGTTTTGATGAACAGCAAATAAACATGGAACTCCACCACCTTTTTCATATTCACTTCTAACTAAATGACCTGGTCCTTTAGGTGCTACCATAAATACATCTAAATCTTTTCTAGCTTTTATTAAATCATAATGAACATTTAATCCGTGAGCAAAAGCGATGGATGTACCTTCTTTTACACGTTGTTCAATATGATTTTTATAAATAGTTGCTTGTAATTCATCTGGAGTTAAAATCATCACAACATCAGCCCATTCAGCAGCATCCGAAAGGTTCATAACTTTTAAACCTTTAGATTCTGCTTTTTCAATACTTGAAGATCCTTCTCGAAGAGCTACAACAACTTCTTTTACCCCACTATCTTTTAAGTTTAAAGCGTGAGCATGTCCTTGGCTACCATATCCAAAGATTGCAATTTTTTTATCTTTTATTAAATTTGCATCAGTATCTTTTTCATAAAACATTTTCATTTTTTTCTCCTAATTAATTATTTAAATATATCTGCACCTCTTGTCATAGCTACGGCTCCTGTTCTTGAAACACTCACCAATCCAAATTTTTTTAAATCCTTTGACATTTTGTCAATTTCTCGTCTTAATGCTGTTATTTGAATAACATTCGATTTTTTTGTTTTGTCTAGTAATATAGGATTATATTTTTTACAAGCTTTCAATGCACTCTCTAATTTATTATTTGGACCTACAATTTTGAACAACGCCATCTCCTTAAAAATGACAGCTTTATCCTCTCTTTTAAAATCTGCAACTTTATGAACAGGCACAAGTTTTCTTAATTGAAGTTTAATTTGATTAACTACTTGTGGTGTTCCTGTAGTTACAATTGTTATCCTTGATATCTTTAATTTTTCATCAACTTGAGCAACTGCTAAAGATTCAATATTATAACCTCTACCAGAAAATAGACCGACAACTCTAGCCAATACACCGGCTTCATTGTCTACCCAAACAACTATGATATGTGTATCAAATTTCTCTTTTTTATTTGAAAAACTATACGCTGATTTTGAATTAGGCATTAAACTAAGGACTTACCTTTACCAGTAATCTTCTTACTTTCTTGATCTTTGGGCCCTAAAATCATCTGATTATGAGGCTTTCCTGATGGTATCATTGGAAAACAATTTTCTACTTTATCAACCATACAATCAAATATTACAGGTCTGTCTGTATTCAACATTTCAATAATTTTATCGTCTAACTCTTCTGGTGTTTTTGCTCTTATACCAACACAGTTATATGCTTCAGCCAATTTGACAAAATCTGGTAGAGCAGCAGTATAACTTTCAGAATAGTTTTTATCATGTAAAAGCTCTTGCCATTGTCTAACCATACCCATGTATTGATTATTCAATATAAATATTTTAATTGGAAGGTTGTATTGTACCGCTGTAGACATTTCCTGTATTGTCATTAAAACTGAAGCCTCTCCAGCAATATCAATAACTAATTTTTTCGGATGAGCGACTTGAACACCTACTGCTGCTGGTAAACCATATCCCATTGTACCTAAACCGCCAGAGGTCATCCAACGATTTGGTTTATTAAATTTATAATGTTGTGCTGCCCACATTTGGTGCTGTCCAACCTCAGTTGTAATATAAGAGTCTTTATTTTTAGTTAATTCATATAATCTTTCAATTGCATATTGAGGTTTTATAGTCTCCTCACTACCAATATAATCTAAAGATCTAACTGACCTCCATTTTTGAATTTTTTCCCACCATTTAGAAGTCTGTTGTTTATTTGATTTTAAGAATTTTGATTTTTTTTGTTTTAAACTTTTCAAAGTAGAAGAAAGAACAGTTTTAACATCTCCTACAATAGCCAAATCAACTTTAACATTCTTATTAATAGACGATGGATCTATATCAATATGAACTTTTTTTGATTTTGGTGAAAATTCATCTATTTTTCCTGTTATCCTATCGTCGAAACGTGCTCCAATGTTAATCATTAAATCACAGTCGTGCATTGCATTATTTGCTTCATAAGTTCCATGCATGCCCAACATTCCCAAAAATTGATTATCATCACCTGGGAAAGACCCTAATCCTTGTAAAGTTGATGTAATTGGAAAACCTGTTGCATAAACAAGTTCTCTTAAAAGTTCACTAGCTTTAGGTCCAGAATTAATCACTCCACCACCAGTATAAAAAATAGGTTTTGAAGATTTGCTCATTAAATCAATTAACTGATCAATACTATTTTGATTAAAATGATTGTGAGATTTACCATTTAATTTGTTTTCTTTTTTGGGTTTTTTATATTTTGTTTTTTGAAATTGAATATCTTTTGGTATATCGACTAAAACTGGTCCTGGTCTACCAGTAGTTGCTACCTCAAAAGCTTTATGTATTGTGCTGGCTAAATCATTTATATCTTTCACTAACCAATTATGTTTAGTGCAAGGTCTTGTTATTCCAGTTGTATCACATTCTTGAAATGCATCTGTACCAATTAAATGAGTTGGAACTTGTCCAGAGATACAGACTAATGGTATCGAATCCATATATGCATCGGTCAAAGCTGTAACTACATTTGTTGCACCCGGTCCTGAAGTTACTAAAATAACACCAGGTTTACCTGATGATCTTGCATATCCTTCTGCAGCATGACCTGCTCCTTGTTCATGTCTAACTAAGACATGTTTAATTGATTTAAAATTTTGTAATTCGTCATAAATTGGAAGTACAGCACCGCCTGGATAACCAAAAATATGATCAACATTTTGATCCTCCATACACTTAAATACGATTTCAGCTCCTGAGTATAATTTTGACATTAAGACAATCTAGCTGAAGTTGTGCTAATAGGTCAAGCAATCTATGCTGATTTAGGAAATTTTTTTAAAAATGATTTTAGTCTATTAAATTTTATTTTTTGCCAATCAGACATTTGTCCTCTTGCCCAAGTAGACTGTCTCTTAGCATATTGCCTTGTTTTTATTGATATTTTTTCTTTCAATTCAGTAAGATCTATTCTTTTGTCGAGATATTCTTTAATCTCACTTAGACCAATAACTTTATTAGAAGATAAATCTTTCTTTATTCTTAATTTATAAAAACTCTTAGCCTCTTTTATTGCTCCATCTCTTAACATTTCATTTGTTCTAAAAGAAATTCTCTCAATTAATTTATCTCTAGGATAATCGATATGTAACTTTATAAAACTGTCCTGATTAAAATCAGAGTATGTTTCACTGTACCAATCAAACAAAGATTTATTTGTAAACTTTTTTACTTCGAAGGCTCTTATTGATCTTTGTGTATCGTTTTTGTTAATTTTTTTTTTGCAAAGTGGGTCTAGTTTAATAAGTTCGGAATAAAATTTAATTTGTCCAATTTTCGATTGTTTTTTTCTTATTCTATTTCGAAAGGTAGGTGGAATATCTGGGATTTTAACTATACCATCGATAAGTGCTTTAAAATACAAACCAGTACCGCCTACAAGAATTGGAATTTTATTTTTTTTCTTGATACTGGTAATTTTTAACTTGGCATCCTTAAGCCAATTTCCTGTAGAGTAATTTTCCTTTACACTTTTAAATCCATACAAATGATGTGTTATGTTTTTTAAATTATTTCGATGAGGTCTTGCTGTGAGAATTTTTAATTCTTTAAAAATTTGCATACTATCTGCATTTATAACTTCTCCATTTATTTTTTTTGCAAGCTGTATAGCAAATTTTGATTTTCCGGATGCTGTTGGTCCTGAAATAAGAATTATTTTGGACTTTAAGTCCATTAATTTAGTTTAACACCAATATATCTTCTTTGGTTATTATTATTGTAAATGGCAATAAGTAAACTTTTATCATTACTTTTTAGAGCTAATTTTACAATATTATCTAGATCACCAATGGTATTGATTTTTTTCTTTTGTGCTTCAACAATAATATTATTCACTTGAAGATAGTTAACTGGGCTATCTTTATCGATTTCTGTGATAACTAATCCTGTTGTATTTTTTGGTAAATTTCTTTCTTTAATGTCATCTTTATTTAGCAATCTAACTTTTATTTTCAAACCATCGATTGCATCTTCTTTAGGTTTTTCTGTTACTAAACCTTGAGATTTAAAATCTTCAGATGTTTCTAGTCTTCCAAGTATAATTTCCTTGGTTATTTCACGTTTATTTCTCCAAACTTTAAGTTTTACCCTTTTTCCAACTTCTGTTTCAGCCACCATTCTTGGAAGTTCACTCATTTCGTTAATTTTTTTACCATCAAATTCTAAAATTATGTCTCCAGCTTTAATTCCTCCCTTATCTGATGGACTATTTTCAGCTACACTAGCAACAAGTGCTCCTCTTGGTTCATCTAATTTTTCAACATCTGCAATATCCTTTGTGACAGTTTGAATTCTAACACCTAGCCATCCTCTTTTAGTTTCACCAAATTCAATTAATTGATTAATTACTTTTTGTGCACTATTAGAAGGTATTGCAAAACCAATTCCAATTGAACCTGATTGACCTAATATTGCTGTATTAATTCCAACTACATCACCATCCATATTGAATAATGGACCACCAGAATTACCTTGGTTTATAGATGCATCAGTTTGAATGTAGTCTTCATATCTAGAAAGTCCAATGCTTCTATTTCTTGCAGAGATTATTCCTGCGGTAACCGTTCCACCTAAGCCAAATGGATTCCCAATTGCAATAACCCAATCACCAATTCTTGCTGTATCAGAGTCTCCAAATTTAACTGGGGTAAATTTCTGATCTGACTCTATTTGAAGAACAGCCAAATCCATGCCAGGATCAGCTCCAATTACTTTTGCCTTTATATTTTTTTCACCATTAACTCTAACAAAAACATCTTCTGCACCCTGAATCACATGATTATTTGTAATAACAATTCCTTTTTCATCTATTATGAAGCCAGATCCAAGTGCACTTGTCTGTCTCTTTTGAGGAGTTCCATAATCTTTGAACATATCTTCAAAAGGTGACCCTGGAGGAAATTCAAATGGAAATGGATTAGATCTTGTGGTTATCGTTGTTGTAGTCGAGATATTTACAACTGATGGCATTAATTTTTCAGCAAGATCTGCAAAAGACGCAGGCATGTTTGCTGCGTTAGAAATATTTTGAATATTAATTGAAAATAATATTACTAATAAAATCTTTATAAATCTCATCTTTTTAAGTACCAAATAATAAAAAAACCAATTACTGCAAATATTAATCCGCCAGTTCTTAGCTGATTATCAGTAGCTTCTTTCAATTTAATTATCATATTTTTCATTTTTGATGGAAATATGGCGTAAAGAATACCTTCAATAAAAAGGAATAGACCAAATGCGATGATCAATTCTCTCATTAAAATTACTCTACTTTTTGATCAATATTTCCGAAAAATTTAAAAAATTCACTATCTGGTGAAAGTATCATTGAAGTTTCGCCACCAATCAAAGCTTTTTGATAAGCTTGCATAGCTCTATAGAATGCGAAAAATTCAGGATCTTGTCCGAAGGCATCAGCAAAAATCTTATTTTTCAAACCATCACCTTCTCCTTTCATAATCTCGGATTTTTTTTGCGCATCTGCAAGTATAACTGTTACCTCTTTATCAGCAGTTGAGGTAATTGTTACTGCCATCTCTGCACCTTTCGCTCTAAATTCTTTTGCTTCTCTTTCTCTTTCAGTTTGCATTCTTCTAAAAATTGCGTCACTATTTGCTTGTGGAAGATCTGCTCTTTTAATTCTTACATCAACAATACTAATACCAAAATTTTCTGCTTCATTATTTACACCTTCTTGAATTAATGACATTTGTTTTGTTCTATCTTCTGATAAAAGTGTTTGTAGTTCTTGCTGACCAAGCACGTTTCTTATTCTAGAATTTATAATTGTAGCTAATCTTGATCTTGCAACTCTTTCATTACCAACAGATATATAAAATTTAAGTGGATCAATTATTTGAAATCTAGCAAATGCATCAACAATTAATCTTTTTTGATCTGATGCAATTACTTCCTCTGGTGGTGTATCAAGATTTAAAATTCTTTTATCTAAGAATACAACGTTTTGTATAAATGGAATTTTAAAATTAATTCCAGGTTTAGAAATAATTCTTTTTGGATCACCAAATTGAAGTACTATTGCTTGGTTAACTTCTTTAACTATAAAAACTGAAAAGTAAATTGTTGCAGCAATTATTATTATTATTGGTAATAAAAATTTTCCAGCTTTCATTCTAATTAGTCCCCGTCTTTAACTCTTGCAAAGGCAAATAAGGTACTACACCTTCACCTGAATTTTTATCGATTATAATTTTATTAATATCTGCCAATACCTCTTCCATTGTCTCAAGATACATTCTTTCTTGAGTTACTTTTTTGGCTTTTGCATACTCATTATATATTGATAAAAATCTACTTGCTTCTCCTTCTGCCTTTGCAACAACTTCTTTTTTATAAGCTTCTGCTGCTTGTAGAATTTTTGCTGCTTCCCCTCGTGCTCTTGGAATTACATCGTTAGCATATGCTTCTGCCTCGTTTTTAGACCTTTCCATATCTGCTCTCGCAGCTTGGACATCTCTAAATGCATCAATAACTTGGTCTGGTGGATCGGCTTTTTGAGTTTGAACTTGTGTAATTTGAATTCCACTTGTGTATTCATCTAAAATTTCTTGTATTATTTCTTGAGTATCAGCTTCTATAAGAGATCTACCTTCAGTGAGTATCGGTTGAATATCAGATCGAGCAATAACCTCTCTCATTGCTGTTTCTGCAGCTGCTTTAACAGTTCCTTCTGGATCTTGAATTTTAAATAAAAAATTTCCAGCGTCTTTAATTACCCAAAACACTGAAAAATCAATGTTAACTATGTTTTCATCACCCGTTAACATTAAACTTTCTTCTGGAACATCTGCAACTCCCCCTGATGAAAATCCACTGTCTCTTTCTGACCTAAATCCAATATCCATCCTATTAACTTTTGTAACTTTAGGGGTTAAGACATTTTCAATTGGAAAAGGAAGATGGTAATTTAATCCAGGCTGTGTAGTTTTAACAAATTTTCCAAATCTCAATACAACACCTTGTTCATCAGGTAAAACTCTGTAAAGGCCACTTAAAGTCCAAACAACTAAAAGAATTATAAGACCAATTATTATTGGCTTAGCACCACCTTTGCCGCCACCCAAGAATCTGTTTATTATTGATTGTAGCTTACCTATGACTTCATCAATATTTGGAGGTGTAGGACCTTTTCTAAATCCACCATTTCCGCTACCGCCGCCTCCTGGAGGTGCTCCCCATGGGCTTTGATTTCTAAAATCACTCATAATACGACACTCTATATAGTGTCTTTATGAGTAAAAACAAGATAATGGTAAATTATGGACAATAAAAAAGTAGGTTTAAGTGACACAACAAAGGCAAAAACAGAGCCAAAAACCTTTAGAAGGAACTCGATTATTGGAACAAAGTTTACAATTGCAATCTCAAGTGCAAAAGGAGGAGTTGGAAAATCAACATTTGCCTCGAATCTTGCTTTAGCATTAAAAAATATGGACTTAAATGTCGGCTTACTTGACGCAGATATATATGGACCATCATTGCCAAAGTTATTCTCAATAAATGAAAAGCCTGAAAGTGATGGGCAAAAATTAAAGCCAATTAAGAAATATGGAATTCAATGTATGTCTATAGGATTTTTAACAGATGAGCAAACGCCAATGATTTGGAGGGGTCCAATGGTAATTTCCGCAATAAAAACTTTTACACAAAAAGTTTTATGGGAAAATTTAGATTTTTTAATTGTTGATATGCCTCCAGGTACAGGAGATACACAATTAACTTTTGCTCAGGAAATAAATATGGATGGAGTAATAATTATATCTACTCCACAAGAAATAGCTTTGCAGGACGTAAGGCGTGGAATCAGAATGTTTGATAAACTTAAAGTAAAAATATTAGGGTTAATAGATAATATGAGTCACTTTATTGGAGATGATGGAAAAAAATATGCAATTTTTGGTGAAGGTGGTGTAAAAAAGACTGCTGATGAATTTAAAAAAGATTTTCTAGGTGAAATACCAATTGATCCAGAAGTTGGAAAACAAGGCGATATGGGCTCACCTATTGTTGAAAGCAAACCAGATCACAAAATATCTAAAACTTATTTAAAATTAGCTGAAAAGATTAAATCAATTTATCTTTAAGATCGAAAGCTTCCATAAGTTCGTTCCATTCTCTTTTCGATAAACCTGTGTCATCGATAGAAACATTTTCACCTTTTATAAGTTTTTGAATAATAATTTTTCCTTTTGCTGAAACTTCTGTTCCACCAACCCTATAATCCATGAAGGCTTCATAAGTTATTGGCACCCATTTTTTTACAGTATCAAGCATAGCATCTGCATAAGCTCTAATCTCGTACTGAGCATGATGATCTGCTCTGAGTCTCAAAAAATTCATCAGATTTAATAAATCTGTTTTCCAATACCATTGCGTGTAAGTATTTAATGTTAAGTTCATTCTTGCAAGCTCTCTTGCTAAACCTATAGCATTTTTATCTATAGTTGATCCATCATATCTTTCATTAAGCATAGTTTCATAATTATTATAAGTTTGTTCAGCATCTCCTTTTAATAAATTTAAAACTTTTTCTGCTTTTTCTCCATCTAAAATATCACCTCTACCTTGTCTATTACTTTGCGATTGAGCAGCAAGATGTTGTGGCTCAGGTAAATAAAATTCTTTATCTAAGATTGAGTATCTTGCAGAGTATTCATTTACATTTGCTGTTCTGTGTCTAATCCATTGTCTTGCTATAAATATAGGTAGCTTTACATGATATTTTATTTCACACATTTCAAAAGGAGTACTATGCCAATGCCTCATTAAATATTTTATTAAACCAGAATCTGTTGAAACTTTTTTTGTGCCTTTTCCATAAGAAACTCTAGCTGATTGAACTACCGAGGTATCATCGCCCATATAGTCAACAACTCTTATAAAACCATGGTCTAATATTGGAATTGCATCGTACAGAATTTTTTCAAGTTCTGGAGCTGTTACTCTTTTTGTTGAATTTTGCTGAGATTGCTGATCTTTTATTTCTTTTATTTGTTCGTCGGTTAACTTCATGAATAATTTATTGAATCTATTGAATTTGGTTTTATATTATTAATGTTGGTTTTCCAACTATGACGATAAACGAATTTCGTAATAACCATTACGGACGTGGGGGCAGTACCCACCACCTCCACCATTTTCAACTTATGGGGGTGAATTAGGATCGACGGATGACTAAAAGTTATTCTTTCGTTCGGTATTGTTCCGCCGTGAAGGGCTAATTTATAAATGCTAACGAAAGTTACGCACTTGCAGCTTAATTAATTTATTAATTAAGTTACGGGGTCTGGGGCACCTGGCAACAGAACGCCCCTTAATAAATATTTGTTTTTGGTGCGGTCAGAGAGACTCGAACTCTCATGGGCTAGGCCCACACGGCCCTCAACCGTGCCTGTCTACCAGTTTCAGCATGACCGCATGTTATGCGGCAGATTAAATGAATGACAATTCTATTTCAAGTTGATAAGTTTTTTTTATGGAATTTACTAGTGAAATAAAAAAAGCAACAAGTTCAATTTATAACAAAGTATCAAAAAAAATTCCAGAGATAGAATGGGCTACACATGCACCTTACATTTATAAAATTAATAAATTAAAGAAAGAGAAGAACGCAGTAATTCTTGCCCACAATTATCAAACACCAGAAATTTATCACGGCATTTCAGATTTTTCTGCGGATTCTTTAGCATTAGCGGTAGAGGCTGCAAAAACAAAAGCAGATATAATTGTCATGTGTGGAGTTCATTTTATGGCTGAAACTGCAAAATTAATGAGCCCTGAAAAAAAAGTTTTATTACCAGATATGAAGGCAGGCTGTTCACTGTCCTCGTCTATAACAGGCGATGATGTTAGAAATCTAAAAAAACAATATCCTGGTGTTCCAGTGGTCTCGTATGTAAATACATCTGCTGATGTAAAGGCTGAAACTGATGTTTGCTGTACATCTGCGAATGCAGTAAAAATTGTAGAATCATTAGGAGTAAAAAAAGTTATATTTTTACCTGATGATTTTTTAGCAAAATATGTAGCATCACAAACTGATATAGAAATTATTTCTTGGAAGGGAACTTGTGAAGTGCATGAACAATTCAATGATCAAGAAATTAATGATATTAGAAAAGCTAATCCAGGTATAAAAATAATAGCCCATCCAGAATGTCCGCCTGATGTGATACAAGCATCTGATTTTGCAGGTTCTACAAGTGGAATGATTAAATATGTAAGAGATAATCAACCAGAAAAAGTCATGATGGTAACGGAATGCTCAATGAGCGATAACGTACAAATTGATAATCCAAATGTTGAATTTATTAGACCGTGTAATCTTTGTCCTCATATGAAAAGAATAACTTTGCCTAAAATATTAGATTGTTTAGAAAATGAAACTAACGAATTAATAATGGACAATGAGACAATCGAAAAAGCAAGAAAATCTGTAGAGAGAATGGCAGAAATAGGCAGATAAAATCTGTGTCTAAAATTCAATTAAGTAAAAATTTCATAAAATCATCATGTAAATTGGCTTTGAATGAGGACTTATATCCATCAGGAGATATTACTTCAGAACTAATTGATAAAAATATTAAAAAAAAAGTAAAAATGATATGTAACCAAAATGGAATTTTAGGTGGTATAGATTTTGCTAAAGAGACCTTTAAATTAGTAGATAAAAAAATAAATTTTAAAAATAAAAAAAAAGATGGATCCCGAATTAAAAAAGGTGAGGTAGTCGCTACTATTGATGGTAACCTAAGAAATATTTTAATGGGTGAAAGAGTGGCTTTAAATTTTGTTTCTCATATTTCTGGAATAGCAACAAAAACAAATATGTTTGTAAAAAAAGTTAGAAAAAAAACTCAAATATGCTGCACAAGAAAAACGATCCCAAATTTAAGAGTCATCCAAAAATATGCTGTAAAATTAGGTGGTGGAACAAACCACAGATTTAACCTAAGTGATGAATACTTAATAAAAGATAACCATATAAGTTCTGAAAAAAATTTTGAAAATTTAATTCAAAGAGCCATTAAAAAAAAGGGAAGAAAAAAAATTACAGTTGAGGTTGATAATTTATCTCAGTTAAAGAGAATATTAGGTCTAAAATTTGATAGGGTTTTATTAGATAATATGAGCTCAAAAAATTTAAAAAAAGCAGTCAAAATGTCTAGGAAATTTTATGAAACTGAAGCATCAGGAGGAATTAACTTAAAGAATGTAAAAAATGTTTCTTCTACTGGTGTGGATAGAATTTCCGTAGGATCTTTAACTCACTCAATTGACGCATTAGACTTAAAATTAGAAATGTAAAAATTAATTTTATTTTTTTAATTGGGCTTGAGCAGCAGCCAGTCTTGCAATAGGTACTCTATAAGGTGAACAGGATACATAATCTAAACCAGCACGTGCACAAAAGTCGATACTTTTCGGATCACCTCCATGTTCGCCACATATACCGAGTTTGATTTTTTTGTTAATTAGTCTACCTTTTTTTGTTGCTATTTCTATCAAATCTCCAACTCCGTCGTCTATAGAAACAAATGGGTCAATATCGAAAATTTTATTATCAATATAATCATTTAAAAACTTACCACTATCATCTCTGCTAATGCCAAAAGTTGTTTGTGTTAAGTCATTTGTTCCAAAACTAAAGAATTCTGCATGTCTAGATATATCGTCTGCTTTGATTGCTGCTCTTGGGAGCTCAATCATTGTACCCACTAAAAAATTTAGTTTTGTTTTAGTTTTGTTTTCAACTTCTTTTGCAACTCTAATTACTAAATCTTTCATTATTTTTATTTCTGCTTCAGTAGATACCAAAGGTATCATGATCTCCGGAATAATAGATTTTATCTTGAGTTTTTTACATTCAACTAAAGCATGAAAAATCGCTGTGCACTGCATCTCATATATTTCTGGAAATGATATACCTAATCTACAACCTCTATGACCGAGCATTGGATTTTGTTCATGAAGTTCTGTTATTCTACCCTCTAATTCTGAACTTTTTATTTTTAAAGCATTTGCTACATCACTAATTTCTTTTTGATTTTTCGGTAAAAATTCATGAAGTGGTGGATCTAATAATCTAACTGTAACAGGTAGACCATTCATAATTTTAAAGATATCAATAAAATCCTTTTTTTGAAAAGGAAGTAGTTTCTTTAAAGCACTAGCCCTATCTTCTTTTGATTTTGATAAAATCATTTCTCTTACAGATAAAATTCTCTCTTCATCAAAAAACATATGTTCTGTTCTACAAAGACCTATTCCTTCAGCTCCAAATTCTCTAGCAGTTTTGCTATCAAGAGGAGTTTCAGAATTAGTTCTAATTTTTAGTTTTCTAAATTTGTCAGCCCAGCTCATAAGTTTAGAAAAATCTCCCGAAATTTCGGGTTTAACAGTTTTAACCTCACCTTTTATAATTCTACCAGTTGACCCATCAATTGTAATTAAATCACCCTCTTTAATTTCATTATTTTTTGTTTTAAAAATTTTATTTTGGTAATCTATTTCTATTTCGCTTGAGCCAGATACACAAGGTCTACCCATTCCTCTTGCAACTACTGCAGCATGGCTGGTCATCCCTCCTCTTGCGGTAAGAATTCCTTTAGCTGCATGCATTCCATTGATATCTTCAGGTGATGTTTCTACTCTTACTAGGATTGTATTTTGCATCATTCCATTTAATCTTTCAGCCTCATCAGATGTAAATACTACTTTTCCACTAGCTGCTCCTGGAGAAGCAGGAAGGCCTTTGGCTATTACTTCTAAATTCGCTGTTTCATCTAAAGTTGGATGAAGCAAAGTATCTAATGAATTTGGTTGTACTCTAAGCACGGCCTCTTTTTGCGTGATGAGTTTTTCTCTTTCCATATCGACAGCAATTTTGACTGATGATTTTGCAGTTCTTTTTCCTGATCTAGTTTGCAACATCCACAACTTATTATTTTCGACTGTGAACTCCACATCCTGCATATCTTTATAATGTTTCTCCAGCTTTATAAGAATATTTTTTAGATTTTTGTAAACTCTAGGCATTGACTCTTCCATTGAAAGAAGTGTTTCTTTTGAGTCTTTTCTAGCTTTCTTAGTTATATGTTGGGGCGTCCTTGTCCCTGCAACAACATCCTCTCCTTGAGCATTTATTAAATATTCGCCATAGATTTCATTGACTCCATTGGATGGATTACGTGTAAACACAACACCTGTCGCACAATCATCACCCATATTACCAAAAACCATGGACTGAACATTTACTGCAGTTCCCCACTCTGAAGGTATATGATTTAATTTTCTGTAAACCTTTGCTCTGTTACTCTCCCATGACAAAAAGACTGCACTTATTGCACCTAGTAATTGTTCATTAATATTTTGAGGAAAATTTTTTTTTGTTTTTTCTTTTACAATATTTTTAAAGTCTTTAATCAATCCATCCCAATCATCTTCATCCAAATCAGTGTCTAGCAAAACACCTTTTGTAAGTTTGTAATTTTCAATTAATTCTTCAAAATTATAACTTTCAACACCCATAACAACATTTGCATACATTTGTATAAATCTTCTATAACTATCTTTTGCAAATCTCATATTTGATGTTTTATTTGCTAAAGCAATCACAGTTTTGTCATTTAGTCCAAGATTTAAAATAGTATCCATCATTCCTGGCATGGATACTCTCGCGCCAGATCTTACAGATAACAACAAAGGATTTTTCAAATCTCCAAATTTTTTACCAGAATCTTTTTCAATATTTTTTAACTCTCTATTTATTTCATTTATAATTTTAGGCTTTAATTTCTTTTTATTTTTAAAAAATAAATCACAAACTTCAGTAGAAATCGTAAATCCAGGTGGAACAGGTAAACCCATCCTTCCCATTTCTGATAAATTTGCACCCTTGCCTCCTAAAATATTTTTTGGGTTTTTTATTTTTATTGTGTTTTTAGATTTAAAATTAAAAACTAATTTTGGCATTTATGCTTCTATTTTTGAAAAGTTAAAATAATTATCGAAGCTTTTACACAACATTTTTAAAAGTTCTAGTCTGTTTTTTTTAATTAATTCTTCTTGATCATTAACTATTACATTATCAAAAAACTCATTAACCTCTATTTTGGCACTTGAGAGTGTTTTAAGACTTTCATCATAATCCTCGTCTCTACCTATGCTTGAAAAATACTTTCTTATAGCATGTATTTTTTTATAAAGATTTTTTTCATAATCATTTTTAAAGAGACCAGGATCGGCAGAACCTACAATTTCTAGTTTTGATTTAATTTCGCTATTTAAAATGTTTGTAGATCTTTTATAAATTGCAATAACATCAAGACCGAAATCTTTTTTAATATTTTTATTCAAATTTAATGATTTATTAAAAATTTTTAGTAAATCATCTATTCCATAAGAATTAGTGGAGCATTCAATAATATCCGACCTAATATTTTTTTCTTTTAAATAATTTTTTAATCTATCTAAAATAAAATCTCCCAATTCATCATTTATCAATTTTGAGTCAAAAGAATAATTTTGTTCTTTATATAAATTTATTGAATAATTTATTAGATCTCTTAATTTTATTTTTTTTTGATTTTCAATTATTAACCTTAATAAACTAATTGCCATTCTTCTTAAGGCATAAGGATCTTTTGAACTAGTTGGTTTGAGATTAATTCCAAAAAATCCAACTAAAGAATCTATTTTGTCACTTAACGATAATGCTATGCTGTATGGTTTTTTTGGAACTTTACTATCAATGCCACTTGGCAAGTAATGCTCTGAAACAGCTAAACTTATTTCTTCGTCAAAACCTTGCTCTCTTGCAAAATATCCACCCATCACGCCTTGTAATTCGGGAAACTCTCCAACTAAATCCGACATCAAATCTACTTTGCAAATTGAGGAAGCAATTTCTATCTTTTCTTTACTTATTAAAAGTTCATCTGATATTATTCCGCTAAGTTTTCTTACTCTTTGTATTTTATCAAAATAACTTCCCAACCCTTTAAAATAATTAATTTGCTTCAATCTAGACACCTGTTTAACTAAATTTTGAGACTTATTTCTATTCCAAAAAAATTCTGCATCTGCCAACCTTGCATCTACAACATTTTGATTTCCTAATTTAACTAATCCTTTTTTGTCATTGCAATCTGCTACAACTACAAAATTATTTGTTATTTTGTTTTTGCTATCAAATGTAGGAAAATATTTTTGGTGATGCTGCATTGTAATAATAAGTATTTCTTGGGGAATTTCTAAAAATTTATTATTAAACTCACATACTAAAATTTTTGGTTTTTCAACAATATTTATTATTTCGTCTATAAGTTTTTCATTCACGTTTATATGAATTTTTTTTTGATTAGTTGCCTTGTTTATTTCTTTAATTATAAATTCTTTCCTTTTATCTTGATCAATTGTTACTCCTTTTTGTTTAAAAAATTTTATATAAGATTTAAAATCATTAAAACTTTTTACTTCATCTTCTAGATCTTTATCTGTAAAAGTTTTATTTGAACTATGTAAATGTTTTAATTTAAATTCAATTATTTTTTTATCAAATAGAGCTAATATTGATTTTAACGGTCTTCCCCAATATAAATCATGATTGCCCCATTTCATTGATTTTTTCCATGAAATTTTTAAAAGTAAACTTGAAATACTTTCTTTTAACAAATCGTATGTTTTTATTTTTTGTGATGGTTTGTTGTAGAAGTAGAATATGCCTTTTTCAGTGCTTTTTTTGAAAACTTTTTCTTTACTTATTTTATTGGATTTTAAAAATCCTATCAAAGCTTTTTCTGGAGCATTTATATTAGGACCTCTAATTTCCTCTGCTTTTTTTATTACATCTTTAGATATCTTATTTATATGAACAATGAGCCTATTTGGAGTTGAATAAGTATTAATTTTACCTTTAACTATAATTTCATTATCATCAAAAAATTTTTCAAAAATTTGTTTTAAATCATTTCTAGCATTGATTTGTAATCTGGAAGGTATTTCTTCACTAAATAATTCAAGGAAAAATTCAGACATTTTAATTTTGTGTTTCTACCCAGATTTTTCCAATTTCTCTTGTCAGATCTCTGATCCTTGCAATATATTCTGCTCTTTGAGCAACACTTATAACTCCTCTGGCATCTAAAATATTGAACACATGACTTGATTTTAAACATTGATCATATGCTGGAAGAGAAATTTTCTTTTCAATTAATGATTTTGCTTCTTCTTCGAGCATATCAAAAATTTTAAATAATTTATCTGTGTTTGCATACTCAAAATTATAGGCTGAAAATTCTTTTTCAGCTTGATGAAAAACATCTTTGTATAAAACTCCCTCATCATTCCAAATTAAATCAAAAACATTTTTTTTACCTTGAATAAACATACATAATCTCTCTAAACCATAAGTAATTTCAACTGATATTGGATTGCATTCCATACCTGCCATTTGTTGAAAATAAGTAAATTGAGTAACTTCCATACCATCACACCACACTTCCCATCCAAGACCAGCAGCACCTAAGGTTGGACTTTCCCAATCATCCTCTACAAATCTGATATCGTGCTCCTCGTATTTAATACCTACTGATGAAAGGCTATTAAGATACATTTTTTTAATATCTTTTGGTGAAGGTTTTATTAAAACTTGAAATTGATAATAGTGTTGCAAACGATTAGGATTTTCTCCATACCTTCCGTCTGTTGGTCTCCTTGATGGTTGAACGTAAGCTGTTTTCCATGGTTTAGAACCTAATGATCTTAGAGTTGTTGCTGGGTGAAATGTTCCTGCTCCAACTTCTAAATCATAAGGTTGTAAAATAACGCAACCTTTTTTTGACCAGTACTTTTGAAGATTTAAAATTGTATCCTGAAAAGAAATAAATGATTTTGGATTTTTTGTTTTTTTTTTAGAAACCATATTTTTGCCAAATAGATCTTTCTTCTAAAACACTTATCAATTTATCCGCATGGTCTTCAGAAGACGAAAGTTTTTTGGCAAGCCATCCTTTAGACTTTTCAAATTTTTTAATTTCAACATCTTCACCAAATTTTTCTCTCAATATCTGTTCTGCATTCCCTATTCCATCTATCAAACCAAGTTTTAAAGATGTTTTGCCAGACCAAAATTCTCCAGAAAAAAGTTCAATATCAGTTTTGTTTAATTTTGTTGATCTACTTTCCTCTACAACATTAATAAATTCTTGGTGAAGTTCCAGTTGAATATTTTTTAATCTTTGAATGTCCTCTTCTTTCTCGTCTAAAAAAGGGTCCAGAGTACTTTTATTTTTTCCAGCTGTATAAACCCTTCTTTGAACACCTATTTTTTGAATTAAATCTTTAAAACCAAAAGAAGAATAAATTACTCCTATTGATCCGATTATAGAACTTGCATTAGCATAAATCTCATCACCTGCGCAGGCAATTAGATAGCCTCCGGATGCAGCAACATCTTCAGCAAAAACTATTACTTTTTTTTTGTTTTTCTTAGACTGTTCTCTAATAAATTTATATATTAGATGTGATTGAACTGGTGAACCACCTGGTGAATTAATTGAAATTGCAACAGCCTCTGCTTTTTTTACTGAAAAAGCTTTTTTTATCATTTCTTCTTGAGAGGAATATTCTATTCCTTGTTTAAACTTTCCAACATTTCCTATGACGCCGGTAAGTCTTAAATGACTAACAATTTTTTTTTTTTTAAAAAATGAAAACATACAAATGATTATAAAAATTTTACTTAATTATAAAGCTACTTATAGTTGAAGAATTAGGTGCGTCAATTGATAAGTATATTAATAAACTTAATGTAATATTTTGAATTTATGGGTTCAGTAGTTCAATTAAAAAAGCAAATAACTAATGCGTATACAGATTTATTAAATTCTGTTGATGAAAAACTAAGTTTAGTTGAAGACAAAATTTCTAATAAATTAGATAGTAAAGTTGAGCTTGTTAAAGAAATGACAGCTTACCACATGACTAGTGGAGGTAAAAGATTAAGAGCATTGCTTACTTTGGAGTGTGCTAAATTGTGTGGATATACAAAAGGTAGTAGAGATGTGAACCTAGCTGCATGTGTTGAACTTATACACGCAGCAACTCTTATGCATGATGATGTAATTGACAGCGCAGATTTAAGAAGAGGCAAAAAAACTACAAATAAAATTTGGGGAAATCAGTCATCAATTCTTGTTGGGGACTATTTATTAAGTAGATGTTTTGAAATGATGGTTGAGGATGGAAGTATTGAAGTATTAAAACTTTTATCTTCTACATCATCAACTATTGCTCAAGGAGAAGTTTTGCAATTACAACATAAAGGTGACTCTGAAATGTTAGAAGATACATATTTGAATATAATTTCATCTAAAACTGCAACTTTATTTTCAGCATCTTCAAAAGTTGGGTCGATAATTACTGATAAAGAAAATAAATTTAAAGATGCACTAGAATTCTATGGAAAGAACCTTGGATTAACATTTCAGATTGCAGATGACACACTAGACTACAATTCAGAATTAAAAATGTTTGGTAAAGAGATAGGGAAAGATTTCTTTGAGGGCAAGGTTACTCTCCCGATTATTCTATTACATCAAAAATTATCTTCAGATGAAAAATTAGTTTTAAAAAAAATATTTGAACAAAATATCAGATCTAAAGAACAATTTGACTATGTGCTTACATTGGTAAAAAAATACAATATAATTAATGAGTGTTACAAAAAAGCGGAGCACTATATAAGTTTAGCATCAAATTCATTAAGTATATTTCAAGATTGTGAAGAAAAAACTATACTCAAAAATTTAACTTCATTTAGTATTAATAGAAAATTTTAAGGTGATAAGAGAATTTTTTTCCAATCATTATTTTCTTTAATATATTTTAATCTTTCGTGAATTCTATTTTCACCATCTAACCAAAATTCAATTTCTTGGTGTTTTAACCTCCATCCTGACCAATGATCAGGTCTTGGAACATTATTTTCATCTTTATAGAGATCTTTAAATTTTTTTATAGATTGGCTTAGCTCTTCTCTATCTTTTAAAATTGAACTCTGATTTGATGCCCATGCACCAATTCTACTTCCGTAACTTCTGGATTTATAATAATTATCAGCTTCTTCATCAGAAACTTTTTCAGCAGTACCAACTATTCGAATTTGTCTGAGTAAACTTTTCCAATGAAAGCACATCGAAATGTTTGGATTCTGCTTTATAGAGTTTCCCTTATTACTATTAAAGTTAGTGTAAAAAACAAATCCATCCTCTCCATAATCTTTGAGCAATACCATTCTTACATTCGGATAACCTTTTTCGTTAATAGTGCCTAGGGCTAATGCATTTGGATCATTTATTTCTGTTTTCTTTGCCTCGTTGTACCATTCAGTGAATAATAGTATTGGATTA
Source organism: uncultured Pelagibacteraceae bacterium (assembly GCA_902613065.1). GTDB lineage: Bacteria > Pseudomonadota > Alphaproteobacteria > Pelagibacterales > Pelagibacteraceae > Pelagibacter. The sequence goes on from CACMFU010000005.1 coordinate 72,426, forward strand.
TCGAGATCTAGAAAGCATTTATCTAACCCTAAAGAATTTTTTTCGTTCATAATTTAACCAAAATAATTTATATAATAATATAATGTCTTTTAATACATTTGGAAAATTTTTTCGATTCACTACTTGGGGTGAGTCTCACGGTCCAGCAATAGGATGTGTTGTTGATGGTTGTCCTCCGAATATTAAGCTTAATATCAGAGACATTCAGTTAGAATTAAATAAAAGAAAGCCTGGTCAGTCAAAATTCACAACCCAAAGAAAAGAGGATGATAAAGTAGAAATTTTATCAGGAACATTTGAGGGCAAAACAACTGGTACACCAATCTCAATGATTATCTTCAATAAAGATATGCGTTCTAGGGATTATAAAAATATTAAAGATAAATTTAGACCTGGTCATGCTGATTATACATATTTTAAAAAGTATGGAATTAGAGATTATAGAGGTGGAGGCAGACAATCAGCGAGAGAGACTGCTTCAAGAGTTGCAGCAGGGGCAATAGCAAAACAAGTTTTGCAAAATATTATTGGGAAAAAGTACAGTGTAATTGGAGCCGTTACACAATTAGGAATACTAGGATGTGACACAGAAAAATGGAATGACAGTTTCATCACAAAAAATCCTTTATTTTGTCCTGATAAAACAGTTTTAAAATTATGGGAAAAATATTTACTTGGGATAAGAAAAGCTGGTTCATCATGTGGGGCTATTATTGAAGTAAGAGCAAAAGGTGTTCCTGTCGGATTAGGAGCTCCAATTTATTCAAAATTAGATATGGATTTAGCATCAGCAATGATGAGTATTAATGCAGTAAAAGGGGTAAATATAGGATCAGGAATGAACTCTGCTCAACTTTCTGGTGAACAAAATTCTGATGAAATGTCCCAAACAGGAAAGAAAACAAAATTTAAATCGAATAATGCTGGAGGAATTCTTGGGGGTATTTCTAGTGGTCAAGAAATAATAGTTTCTTTTGCAGTAAAACCAACTTCATCAATTCTTTCTCAAAGAAAAACAATTAATAAATTTGGAAAAAATACTTCAATTTCAGTCACAGGTAGACATGATCCATGTGTAGGTATTAGAGCAGTGCCTATTGGCGAAGCAATGATGCATTGTGTAATTCTTGATCACTACTTAATGAATAAAGCTCAATGTGGCAATTAATTAGTTTTTTTAATTAAAACTTTAGAATTTAGAGTTTCTAAAACCTTGGCTTCAATAGATTTAGCATCTAGACCAGCTTCTTTATACATTTCTTCTGGTTTATCTTGGTCTAAAAATTTATCAGGCAAAATCATTGATCTAAATTTTATATTATTATCTAATAAATTCTTTTCATTTAAGAAATGATTTACATGAGCTCCAAAACCTCCTATAGAGCCTTCTTCCAACGTAATTAGCACTTCATGATTTGTTGCAGCTTGCCACATAAGATTTTCATCCAGAGGTTTTGCAAATCTAGCATCTATAATTGTTGGATTAATTCCCATTTTTTTTAAACCTTCTTCAGCCAATAAACATTCTTTTAATCTGTTACCAAAACTTACTAAGGCAACTTTCTTACCTTCTCTTATAACTCTACCTTTTCCAATATCTATTTTTTCGTTAATATCAGGTAATTCTAAACCT